>JAKSCK010000128.1 GCA_022360655.1 Spirochaetales bacterium
AAAACATAAGCAAAAACAAAGGCATGTTACAGACACTGGACCTCCACCACAATCATAATACACAAAACAATATGCCTGGCCCTAGTGCTATACTCCAGCACTTGTGATTTTGCATTTGTTAAGTATATGCATATTTGGCATAAAGAATTCTGTTCCTCCAATTAATTCTAATTCACCCCCATTCATTTTTGCAATTTGACACTATGCATTTTCAATCTTGGACTCATTGTGTAGCTCAATTTAATTAGCTTTGCGTTAGATGACTGCTTAAAGGCATTCCCTTCTAAATGCTAATCATAACACCCACCCCCATGGACTTTTTGCAAACAGTGCGAATGTGCTTTAATTTCGCATCGCAGGGGGGGGTTGGGGGGGGGGGTGTTTGAGGGGGGGGGGGGCGCAGCCCACCCCATCTAGGGGGGTCTGGGGGGGTTGCTCAGCCCCCCTGGGGCTCACGGTACGCTATAAAATGCATTCACAATAGCACCCCAGACATAAAACTGCCCAGTTTCACTAGACAATGTGTACCTACCCCTCAGCATCAACACAAAGCTTCCAAAACAATATAAGCATTCATGTAAGCCTCCACACAATGATCCACGTCTCCTTCATTAGCCACAATGTCACAAATTCCAATTTACTTCTGGCCCCCAACACTGTAAATCTGCTGGTTCACCTGGCGGGGTTGTACGCTACGATTGCTGCCTCCTCCCGCTTCCTCAAGCCTGTGTAGGACCATTCCTCGTATCTTGGGTCAACTCGGCTTCCTTCTGTCTGCGCGCACTCATCCGATTGAGCTCTAGAGACGCTTGGCGCGATTCCATGTGATTTCATGATCACAATCGTCCTTTGCGCACAAGACAATCGTCCTAACCTTGGACGATGTAATTGGCGTCGCATTACACACTCAATCCCACCTTGGACGACATCTGTGTCGCGCTGACGTAAGCACAGCATGCAGGCTGTGCATCGTGCAACAGCAAGGTGCAATCGTACGCCAACAATTCACAGGTCGACACGGCACTGCATCGCTGCCGACAATTGTCAAACCTACACT
>JAKSCK010000272.1 GCA_022360655.1 Spirochaetales bacterium
AGACAAGGAAAGGGAAACCGAAGGTATCCCTGACGCAGCTGAGAGCAATGGGACTGTTACAGTTTGACTTTTGCTCAGCCCCAAAGCACGTTCTATTTCCCCCTCACCATGGTTCGGGCTGCCGCTTCAATCACATCCACAACCTGTTCTGCATTGAGTCGGTCTGTGTTTATCACTAAATCAGCCAATGAGTAATCGTTATTATCAATATTGTAGAGGCGCAGATATCGAGCATGGTCCCGCTTATCTCTGGCAGCTGTCACAGCCATTTGCTCCTTGAGATCTCCTCCCTCCCGCTGATGAATCCGCTCAGCTCGTGTGACAGGAGATCCGGTCAAAAACACCTTTAAATCCGCATCATCTAGCATCCAAATGGCCAATCGGGAGCCAAGGACAGAGGGGGTAGCACGAGCCATTTTTACTTGAGTTCTATCCACACGAAGATCATCATCATCGCTTTGCTCCGCACGAAGACACACTTCTTCAAAGCTCATGCCATCTTCTTGCGCAATACTGCGGAAGGTATAGTTCACCATCTCTAAATCAAGGCGCTCTGAAAGCATGCGGCTCACCGTGGTATTTCCACATCCGCTACGGCCAGATATGGCAATTCGTAATTCCTTCTCATTCAACATTGCGCAACTGCTCCCGTGCTTTTTCTAACGCATCCTTCATATCCACAACTTCCCGACTAATCTCGGAACGGGGACTCTTTGATCCTATGGTATTGATTTCCCGTCCCATTTCTTGGGCCAGAAAATCCAGTTTTTTCCCTACAGCACCTTCTTGCTTTGCTTCATCCCGAAACGCAACAATGTGACTTGTCAAACGAACAATTTCCTCATTAATGTCTGTTTTGACAATCCAAGCAGCAATCTCTTGAAGAACTCGAGCTTCACCGGAAGCATCCCCAAGAATTTCCTCAAAACGCAACCGAAGGGAATCTTCCATTTCCTGTCGCATCAAAGGAGCTTGAGTTTCAATATTGGCTAAAGATTGCTCCAAGGTCTTCATCTGATCTTCAATGTCAGCAGCAAGTCGTTTTCCTTCCCGTGCTCGATCAGTATCGACTTGTTGAGCCGCCTGAATCAATAAGGGTTCCAGAACAGACCAATACGCCTCAACATCACGCTTCTTTTCTGTCTTGAGCACACCTTCTTGACGAACCAACATCTCAAGCCCAACAGATTCACCAGTGCCAAGTGTTTGTGCCAAGTGTTCAAGGGCACCTGTCCACGCTTGAGCCACTTCTGTATCAACAGAAACCAGTAACTCCTCACTCACCTCTTTCATTCGAACAGAAAGCTCAACGCGTCCACGAAGAAATCGATTTTGAAGAAAGGAACGTATGGGGCCCTCTAAAGAAGTGAGTGGACCTGGAAGCGATGGAATGATATCCAGATATCGTGTGTTGAGGGTTTTGAGTTCCACGGACATACGAACCCCCGCGCCCTCTGCTTCGCTATGACCAAAGCCTGTCATACTATTCATTGATTTGAATCCTCAACCAAGTTTTTTTTCTCTTGGTCTTGTAAAAATTCGAGCACTCGTATTCCTAAGCCACGGTTATTCCCGGCACCTAGAGTTAACAAAACATCGTGCGGTTTTAATTCTGAAAGGAGTTTCTCATAGGCCACATCAAAGTTTTCACAAAAGTATGTGGGTAAATCACCTCTTTGTTCTGCTGTTGCACGGTAGAGCTGTTCCCCCGAAACGGTTCCTGTATATTCCTCCCGTGCTGAGGCATAAATGGGGTGAAGTAGAAGAACATCGGCATTGGAAAAGGCACAAGAGAATTCCTCAAAAAGAGCCTCTGTACGACTGTAGGTGTGGGGCATGAAATCCACCACGATTCGCCTATCAGGGAAGAATTTTCGCAGACCATCCAATGTCAATTGGATGGCTGTGGGATGATGACCATAATCATCCATCACCACCACTCCATGGCCTTCACCAAGGCGTTCACTTCGTCTGCGGCTCCCTTGAAAGGACAAGAGGGCTTGCGCAACCTGATCAACTGGAGGACATTCTGAAAGAAGGGATTTGCAGAGCGCCAATGCGGCAACGGCATCCAATGCAATCTGCTCACCTGGAACAGACAGTGAAAAAACCGTGTTTTCATAGGCCTTCACCTGAAATCGATTTTCACCAGACTGAGGTGCAAGGTATTTCAGAGCCCAAAGCCCTGGAGCCTTGACTCCATATGGTGTCAGCACAAGATCTGATCGTTCCGCAGCAGCATGCTCTGCCACCTCACATGCCCCAACATCATCGGCACAGTAAATCAGTTCTCCCCCATCTGGCAATGTTAAGACAAACTCAACAAAGGCATCTCGAATAGAGGCGTAATCGGGGTAATAATCCTGATGATCACTTTCCACACTGGTGAGAATGATGCGTTGAGGATGGAAGTGCAAAAAATGCCGGCGGTATTCGCAGGTTTCAGCAATGAGAAAATCATCACCCTCCCGCCAAGTGGATCGGTCTCCAAAGGCGGCAACAGCACTCCCAACCACAACAGTTGCAGGAAGACCAAGTTCTCGCACAAGAGAACCACAGAGGGCGGTTGTGGTGGTTTTTCCATGAACACCACTGATGGCACAGGCCCCATAACGTTGAGATAACTGTCCAAGGGCCTGGGGATAATCCAAAAGAGGAATTCCCCGTTGGAGAACTTCTGCAACAACGGGATTGTCATTGTCGTAGGCAGCCGAACGAATGGCAAGGCGGCAATCTTGTGGAAGAGAATCCGAGGCAAAGGGAAGAGGAGTGATGCCAAGTTGTTCAAGCACATCATCAGTGTAGAACCTCTCATCAACATCAGAACCCGTGACGGAAGCACCGGCAGCAACGAGAAGTTCAGCTAAAGCACATTGGCCAGTTCCCTTAATTCCAATGAGGTGAATGGACCATTTCTCAATGGATTTTGGGAGTTCAAAAGTCATCGGAGGCATGGGCTGAACTATAGCCCGTTCCCCGTGAACCGGGCAAGCAATAACCTCCCCTAACCTTCCTCTGAAGCAAGAGATGACGGTTCATGATTTCTATCCACAACTTGATCTTTCCCAGCGCTTTTGGCCATATAGAGACGGGCATCCGCTTGTTCCACAATTTCTGGTGCCACTCTCCCATCCCGCACATCAGCCACCCCACAACTGCATGTAATTTGCCTCTCTTTAAGCCCTGAAGGCATCTGCCTTAGATGTTCAAGAAGTGCCTCTGCAATTTCAGCAGCCCCTTCTCCATCCATTCCTGGCAGAACAGCCATAAACTCTTCTCCACCATAACGCCCTACTTCACCAGCTGGTCCAATGCCATCTCGAAGAGACTTCCCTGTCATCATCAGCACCGAATCGCCACTTTGATGTCCAAAGGTATCATTAATGGATTTAAAGTCATCAAGGTCAAAAAGGAGCACCGCCACCTGCTCATCACCTTCCAAGCATCCATGGAGATATTCATGAATGCTTCCATGATTCCACAAGCCTGTCAGACTATCCCTCTTGGCCATCTCTTCCATCTGACGACCTTTCTCCTCAATCTTTTGGAGAAGTACCATTTGACGTACAACACCTTTGACTCTTGTGATGAAATCTTGAGCATCAAAGGGTTTAGAGACATAATCATCGGCACCTAAGACCAATGTATGGGCAAGAGAAACACGGTTTGATGACGCTGACACCATGATGATCCCGCTACGGGGATTCATGGTACGAACCTGGAGAAGAACCTCTTCTCCACTGCGCTTCGGCATCACCAAATCAATGATGTACAGGTCAAAATCCCCCGCTTTAAACATCTCTTCAGATTCTTGAAAATACTGGCATTGTTTCACACCATGACTATGAAAGATGCTCCGAACCACTCGAAGACTCATGGAGCTGTCATCAAGAACGGCCACTCTCATATTTCGGAGAGCATCCAAAAGTTCTCCACCCCTCCCAATGAGCGAAAAATATTGCGTCAGCTTTCCTGGCACCAAGTCGCTTTTTAGCAGGTAATCCATCACTCCCAAGGAAAAGAAACGCTCTCGATTTTCCAAAGAATCATCCGAAGTCACCACGATGATGGGTACATTTCGATGAGGCCCCTGCATGAGGGAGGTTAGCATGGTTTCAGAATTTCCGTCTTCGAGGATGCGTGCTGTGATGATGAGATCCACACCTCCAGCATCAAGTGCGGCCATGGCTTGAGCTATGCTTGTGACATTGGCATAACCATATCCTTCCGAACGAGCGGCATTCTCTATAACACGACTAAAGAACTGGCTCATTTCAACATGGAGAATGTCCACCTCAGTCCTCCAAACCAAATCCTCAAGAGGAAACTGGTTCAATCATAAAAGAGGCGTTTCTCGATAACAAATCCACCCTATGGGAAGGCCTACCTTTCTGGACGACATGGATGAGCTCGGTTATTCTCTGATCCGCAGGAAGCAAGGAGATTTCTTTATGGAACGCACCGTTATTGTGAATCACACCATCAATCTTTTTAACGAGCGGGGAATCCGGTTTTCTGTTGATGATTTGGCAAAGCGAATCAAAATGAGCAAGAAAACCCTGTATAAGGAATTTGGCTCAAAGGAAAATCTCATCACAGAAGTGGTAAAATCTCTGTTTTCTTCAATCCGATCCCAAGAGAAAACCATTCTTGCCAATGAAAGACGAGATATTGTTGAACGATTGAAAGATATTCTTTGTCTTTTTCCCACCCAGCAGATCAACTTTGCGCATATGGCAGACATCCAACTTGTGTATCCTCAGGTTTACAAGCTCATACTTTCTGAACTCCAAGATAATTGGGAAAATACTTTGACCGTGTTAGAGATGGCCATTCAGCAAGAGCGCATCCATCCCATCGATCCAGAGAATCTTCGAATCCTTTTGCTTGGACTTTTCACAGAACTCCTCACTCGCGATGAAGCGGAACAAAAGAAGCGAACACGCGAATGTGTGGATATTCTCTTCACAGGTTACGAAATTCCTCGTCACTAAAGGCTTTGATTTACAACTGTGGGATATCATGCTATCATTGGAAACTCAAAAAACCATTTAAGTTTCCGCAGTATATGCCGGTCTTTCGGAGGCACGATGAAACATAATATCCCCAAGCAAAGCCTGGGACGTACAAACACCGATTTACAACTTCCCAGAACGCTCCTCCTTGGGTCAGCAACAGCTGCGACTCAGATTGAAGGCGATGATGGAAAATGCAACTGGTCGCATTGGGCCGCTGCTGGCAAAATTGCTGGTGGAGTCCGAAGCATCAAAGCTGCAGACCACTGGAACCGTCTTGAAGAAGATGTGAATCTCATGAAAAAACTCAATCAGGAATGCTACCGTCTCAGCATTGAGTGGAGCCGAGTAGAACCGGAGGAAGGGCAGTTTTCCCATGAGGGACTCCAGCATTACCTCCATGAAATGCAACTACTCAAAGAGGCTGGAATCATCCCTCTGGTCACCCTCCATCATTTTTCCTGTCCTCAATGGCTCCAAGAACAAGGGGCATGGAAGAAGAGGAAAACCGTCAAACTCTTTGTCCGTTTTGTCACAAAGGTGGTCGAAACACTTGGCGATTTAGCCTGGGAATATTGCACCATTAATGAACCCAATGTCTTTGTGAATGACACCTATATGGATGGGCTTTATCCAGGTGGTGGAAAGAATGATGTTATGGGGTATTTCAAAGCGGCTCGTCACATGATCGAAGCCCATGTCAAAAGTTATACCTGCATTCATGAGCTTCGAAAATCGCGGGGATTTACAGGAAAGACACGGGTGGGGTTTGCCCATCATCTTGCATTTTTTGACCAAAAATCCAAAAGCCCTTTGATTAGTCTCAGCCGAAGATTCATGGACTATAGTTTCCACCGTATTTTTTTCAAAGGCATGGTGGAAGGAAAGAAACCTTTTCCCATTGGATGGGGAGGTCGATTTGGACAACGGGGCAAAACCTACTGTGATTTTTTAGGAATCAATTACTACTCTCGTCACATAGTCCGAAGTTCCTGGAATCCTGCCACTCTCTTTGGACAACTCGATGTAGAAAAAAATCTTTCTGCCAAGCAAAAGAACGACTTAGGTTGGGAAATCTATCCTGAAGGGCTTGGTCATGTGATTCGTCAGGCATGGAACCAATACAAACTCCCTGTATTCATCACAGAAAACGGCCTTGCTGATGCGGCTGATAGTCGTCGGGCCAGTTTTATTGTGAATCACCTGGAACAGGTGGCTCAATTAATCCAGGAGGGTGTGGATATCCAACGCTATTTCCACTGGTCATTGATGGACAACCTGGAATGGAATGATGGATATGGGCCTCGGTTTGGGCTGATTGAAATCAACTATGACACCCAAGAACGTCAGATTCGCCCCAGTGGACATCTCTATGCCGAGATTTGTCACAATCATGTCATTCCCTCCCGAACACGTGAAATCATAAAAAAGGAGACACTTGCTTCATGACCTACAAGCCAACAAAGAAATCCCTCAAAGCTCATCCCGTTCCTCAGTGGTTTGATGATGCCAAACTTGGACTTTTCGTGCATTGGGGACTCTACTCTGTTCCTGGTTGGGCCAAGCCCCGGGTTAATCTTCAGGGAATCCCTGGCGATAACACCGATACCCCCTATGCCGAATGGTATGCCAACTCCATGAAAATCAAAGGAAGTCCTACCTGGGAATATCACAAAAAAACTTATGGCCATGCCATGTCCTATGCGGACTTCCGTCGAGATTTTTTAGAGCAATCAGCTCAGGCTAATCCTGCTGAATGGGCAGAGTGGGCCGCACGCATTGGTGCAGGGTATGGATTGATCACCACCAAACACCATGATGGCTACTGCCTCTATCCCACTGAAGTTCCTCACCCCCGTGTCACGGATTGGAATACCAAGCGTGACTTTATTGGTGAATTTGCCTCCGGTTTACGAACCCGAGGTCTCCGATTTGGAGCCTATTACTCCGGAATATGGGACTGGTCGTTTCAAGGGAAATACCCCATCCAAGATGAATACTCCATGCTCACAAACGGAGATGGCAGCCGACAGTATGCCAATTACTGCCACAGCCAATTCAAAGAACTGATTGATCGTTACCAACCAGAAGTGCTGTACAATGACATTGGCTACCCCACCCGAGGAAGACTGGAACAACTCCTGGCCCATTACTACAACACGGTTCCAGATGGTGTGGCCAATAATCGTTGGATTCGCTGGCGTATTCCTGATAATCCCATGATTCGAGCCGCTGTGCGTGGGATACTCAAGCTCAAAGACAAATTTATGGCTGTGGACTGGGGTTCTACAGATTTGAGCATTCCCTTTGGAGATTTTGCCACTCCAGAGTTTCTCACTCTTCAAGAGACTGTGGACTACAAATGGGAGACTCTGCGTGGTCTCGGATCATCCTTTGGTTACAATCGTGCAGAAAATGCAAAAAACACCATCACCGGTTCCGAACTCATTCTATTGTTCACCGACATTGTGAGTAAAAATGGGAATTTGGCCATCAACATTGGCCCAAAAGCCGATGGATCTCTTCCGGAATGCCAGAAACGGCCTTTAGAAGAACTGGGAGCCTGGATGGACCTTCATCAGAATGCTGTGAAGAAAACCCGTCCCTGGAAGCGAGCAGAAGGAACACGTACAGACAATGGAACAGCACGTTATGTGCGTAAAGATAAAGATTTATTCATCTATTTATCCAAAGGTCTGAAGGACGTGGTATTGGAAGACCTTTCCCTCGCTCCTGGAAGTGATGCCATCCGTGTTTCCGATTCCAAAAAGGTGGAAATGGTGAGCACAGGAAATGGAACCAGATTGGTGAAACCCTGCAGCTCCAAAGATGGTGCAGTAACCGTTCTCCAAATTCCAGAAGGAGCCTAGCTCTTCAAGCTCTTATCCCTAAGCTCCACTCTTGCAAATCAGGAATCCAGGAGCTTAGGGTCCATAAAAGAAACGGCTTGGGATGCATGGGCAAGAAAGTCTTTGGCTGGGCCACTTAAAGCCTCTGTGAGGTGACGTTTCCAAGCCTTTGCTCCAGGCTCACCGGCAAACAGATTCATCAAGGGTTGCACCAAGAGCCCTCGGGAGGCCCCTTCACTCAAACGCCGCTCATAATAAGGCCAAACGGCCTCCAATACCTGCCGGCGCGTTAGAGAAGGAGTGGATTCCCCAAACCATTTTTGATCGGCATTTTTCAGGAGCCAAGGTTGATCAAGAGCGACACGTCCCAACATCACCCCATCCACATGATGGAGGGCATCGTCAATCTGTTCCACACTCTTATAACCACCATTGATTTCAATAAAGAAGTCTGGACGTTCTTCCTTTAATCGGTACACAAAATCAGGTTGAAGAGGGGGAATATCTCGATTTTCCCGTGGGCTTAAACCCTCTAGAATGGCAATGCGAGAATGCACCGTAAATTTCCGACATCCCGCTTGAGAGACTTGATCAACAAAATCCAAAAGATCTTCGTAGCGTTCCAGACTGATGTCCCGTTTCTGAGAACGAATACCAATTCGATTTTTGACGGTAATGGGAAGGCTCGTTGCCGATGCCATAGCCTCAACTAAATGGGCCACATGCTGGGGGCGTGCCATCAGACAGGCCCCAAAGTCATGCTGTTGCACCTTATCACTAGGGCAACCGCAGTTCAAATTGATTTCATCATAACCAAAATCTTCTGCGATTTTCGCTGCATCCACCAGCTTATCAGCCTCATCCCAGCCCAATTGGAGCACCAAAGGTTTTTCCTCTGGATCAAAACCCAGAACACGGTCTCGATTTCCCCTTAGGGCAGCAGGAGCAGTGATCATTTCGGTGTATAAAAGAGTCTTTCGGCTGATGCGCCGCATCACCCAACGCCAATCCCGGTCACTTTTATCCACCATGGGAGCAAGAGAAAGCTTTTGCTGGCCAAATGGCCGTTCTTCTAAAGCCTGAGACATCCGCCCATCATGGCAAGATCAAAGGAAAATTCCTAGTAGAAGGTCGGAGAGAAGGAACGCCCTCTTCTCACAAACAGTACTGAAGATTACCGAATATAAAAATCAAAAATTAGGGGTCTCTTCCAAGGAGAAGGGCCTCATAGGAATCTAAAAATCCCTGGCGTTGGGTCAATGATATGCTGGTTCTCTCAGGCAATGACGAATAAAGAATGATCCATGTTTCTGAATTCTCAAGTTCCTGCAAAGCAGTACACATCTTTCGTTGTTTGGAGAAATTTAAGAACACCAGAGTTTGCTCTCCTTGATATGTTCGCTTATACGCCAGTACATCATGGGACGATGTGAGTAATGTCCAATCTCCCCGATTTAAAGAGGAACGCTGTCGACGCAACTGAATCAGAAGCTTGGTATGAGAAAGAATGGAATTCTCTTGATGTTCTTGAATCGCAACCGATTGATGACGATGTGCAGGATGAAGAGGAAGCCAGGGTTGGGTGGAGGAGAATCCGGCATGAGGTGAGGAATCCCAGGGCATGGGGGTTCGAGAACGGTCCCGTCCAGGATAGAGCGGCCAGTATTTGAGGCCCACAGGATCATGCATTTGATTCCGGGGAACTTTGCCATCCACCATTCCCAGCTCATCACCATAGTACAAAAAGGGAGTCCCTCTCTGGGAGAGCAAGAGGGTGAGCAGAAGTTTGGTTTTATGCTCATTCCCTCCGGCCAATCGCGTGGGCATGCGGGATTGGTCATGGTTGGAAAACACATGCACCGGCCATCCGTGAGGAGGTATGGATGCATATTGACCTTTCAAAATTTTAGCAAAAGCTGAAGCCTTAAAAGGAGCAAAGTTGGCGGAAAAATCAAACACCATGTGCAGCTCATCCGAACCATCTCCGAGATAAGCAGCACTGGCCTTTTGATCAATCCTACCCTCATTGGGAAACACCTCCCCCACACTCATACGCTGTGGGTAAGCATCCAGTACTTTGCGCATTTCTTTGAGAAAAGTATGGGATTCCGGTTGGCAACGATCAAACCGATGGTCCTGCTGATCATGGCGTCTTGGTACTCCAAGATGCCAGCGGTAAGGGTTATTTCGGAACTGTTCATCCTTAACAATGTAGTTGATCACATCAAAACGAAACCCATCCACCCCCAGTTCCATCCAATGATTTAAGACACCAAAAAGAGCATCTCGTACTTCTGGATTTCTCCAATTCACATCCGGTTGTTCCGGCAGAAACAGGTGCAGGTAGTACTCTTGAGTTTTCTCATCCCAAGTCCAGGCAGGTCCTCCAAAGGCTCCTCGCCAGTTGTTTGGGAGTTTTCCCTTCTTACCGGGATGCCAAATATACCAATCTCTCTTGGGATTCTTGTGAGAGGAACGGGACTCTTGAAACCAAGGATGTTGGTCCGAGGTGTGATTGAACACCATGTCCATGATGATGCGAAGATTCCGTTGATGAGCCTCCTCAACAAACTGCTTGAACAAATCAATGTCCCCAAATACGGGATCAATATCATGATAGTTGCTGATATCATAGCCAAAATCCTTCATGGGTGAGGGATGAATGGGGGAAAGCCATAAACCATCCACTCCTAACTCTTGAAGATAGTCCAGCTTTTGAACCAGTCCTTGCAAATCTCCAATGCCATCACCATTACCATCCGCAAAACTTCGGGGATAGATTTGATAGAGAACCCCATGCTTCCACCAGAGCCAATCATCTGTGCCCATGCTCTCTCCTCGTTGCTCATCGTCCTTTAAACCATCAAACCACAATCATCTGCCCGCAAGTCCAAGCGGCGTTTTTGCACCAAAAAGATTCCAAGAGTGAGAACGACCAGGAAACCACAAAGAATGGGGAACCAGTCCCCCCAACGCCCATAGAGAGTGGTTTCCTGGTGCTGGGGAATGTGGATTTTGGCCCGTAACCATCCTTCCTCATAGAAGGGAAGAGCCCCTTCTTGAATTCGCCCTTCCTCATCCACGGCAATGGTATATCCCGAACACGTGGCCCGTACCATGGGACGGCGATTCTCCACACTCCGGAATATGGCATGCACACCATGCTGAAACCCTTCCAGAGGAGTATTGGCCCAATAATCATTGCTGATGTTCACAAGAACTTGTGCACCATTCTGAACAAATTTTCGCACATGATTGGGAAAGACATCTTCAAAACAGATGGGGGTGGCAAAAGAAAATCGTGGTGTTTCAAAGACGTGTCGCTGGGTTCCAGGTGTCCATTGCGTGGTGCTGAAATTATGAAGGAGCTGGGCCACCCAAGGGAATTCTTTGCGGTAGGGAAAATTCTCTGTAAAAGGTACCAAGCGCATCTTGTAGTAGTATTCTCTTTGCTCATCAGAAATTCGTTGAGGAGCTAAATACATAGCAGAATTATAAATACGTTTTACAGCCTCTTCGTCCCCTGTTGAGAGCGGAGCATAATCATGATCTTGGGTTCCTGTCACAAGGGGAATTTGTCTTGTAGCCTGCCAATCCAAGAATCTCTGAACCAGACGCCCTCGTTTCCATTGGCGGCGATTTTCTTGGAGCCAAAATCGAATGTCTGGAACAAAGGCACTTTCAGGCCACACCACCAAGTCTACTGGAGATTCCTCTAAAGCCTGTTGTGTGAGGTCTGAGAGCCTATCAAAACTCCGATGATAATCATGTTTCCGTGGATCTGTATTTTGCTGAAGAGCCAGGATGTGCACCTCCTGCCCCTCCATTTCATGGGCATCTCTCCAGTGCACAATACCAAAACCCAGAAGAGTCACCAGGGCCACTCCAAGCACAGCCCCCGCTAGGGGTCGATATGCCGTCTTCTTCTGTAATCCCCCGTCCCAAACACCCCAGGCCCCCAAAGCACCAAGGAGATGCGGGTAGAAGGACACAAGCCAAACACCACCAAAGGCGGCCGATTGAATCAATCCAGTCCACCCATAGAAGGCCACCCCCAAAATCCCCCAGGGATAACCCAAAAATCCCAAAGATCGAATCCAATCCCAACACACCCAGGTGAGAGGAGAAAGAATAAAGGGAAGAATCCCAGGAAGACGAAAGAGCTGGGCCATCAAAAAAACAAAGGGCAAAGATTGAACAATGGAAAGTGTCACCGTGAAGGGCAACGAGACATAACTAAACGTGCCCTGCCACCAGTTCACCACCAAGGATTGAACGCCAACAAAAAAGAGTAGAACTCCCATTCCCCGTTTCCAATTCACAGAAGCCAAGGCTAAATACAAAGGAATGGTGGCCACCCAAGCCAGAAGGGGAATCCCCTCCAGTACAGCAAAGTTGGGCAGGGCAAAACCGTAAAGAAAGGCACTGAGCAGGGCCAATAATGGAGCCCCATCTCTAAGAATCTTTTTCAAAAAATCCTGAGAGAAAACCGTAGAGCCCCATTTGTTCCAGTGGAAGATTCGCATCCTTGCCCAAAGTCCAAAGCTGACAAGGAGAGGAGGGAGATAGCGAAGAAGTGTGGCTCGCCGCTCCCATCCTGTATGTTCCAATTGGAGATAGCCACTGGTGGCTATGAATCGTTGCACATAATCCATGTCTCCATTGAGGGCATAAATCCATGAGAAGAGAGCCAGGAGAAAACCACTGCTCCAAATCCATTCCAAGAGCTGAGGATGCTCTTGCCCTCCTAAGCCCATGAGAAGGCCTTGGAACAGAAAAAGAAGCAGAAACAGAAGATAAAGCCATCCACTGGTTCCTAAACCAAGCGTAGGCATTCCTGTGGAATCGGAAAGATTGATGGAAGATCCCTCTTCATTCTGCCAGGCAAAGACATCCTCAAGGGATGAAAATTCATTCTGAACAGAGAAAACTCTTTGGTTGGTGTCCACATGATACACCGTGATGATGAGGGAAATTTTGCGGGAATACTGGCGAACAGAGGCAATTGCAACAGACTCCACTCCCAGTTCTCTGGCCAAATCAAACGCGGCCTCTTTTCCTGTAAATTTCCCATCAAAAACCCCAATGGCGTTGTCTCGCTCAAGGTAGAAATTTTCAATCAAGGATTTGGGAAACAGTGAATAGGGCCCAAGGGTTGCCAGTTCTCGTTCCAGAACCTGACGCAAATGCCCTACCTCTTCATCCTCCCATCCAGGAGCATAGATGGGGGCAAGTACCAAACTGGATTGATGCACAAAACGAATGGGACCATAAAAAATCCCAAGGATTTGAATGGTGGAAAGGAGAACAAAAAAAAGTCCCCAGACTTGAAGAACACGACGATGCATGACGCATTTTATCATTCCCTTCTCATCCCCAAAAAAAAAATCGCAATTATTAATCTATCGCAAAGCAACAGAGCAATAACTACAATGGATTCATGAACAACCGTGCACAGAAAATCATTGCTTCTACAGCCCAATTGATTCACCGCTTTGGGCCCCGCCCACCAGCCAGCTCTGAATCCCGAGAAACCGCAGATGCCCTTGCGGATGAAATCCGTCATGATGCCGACTCCACCCGAGTCGAAGATTTCCATGCCCATCCCGGTGCTTTTTTGGGCTGGATACGGGTACTCGTGCTCTTCTATGTCGCCGGTGTCGCGCTCTTCTGGATGGGATACAGCACCATCACAGCCTTTCTGATGGTCTTCTCTCTGTTTGTTCTTGTAGGCGAGTTTTTTCTCTACTGGGAAGTTCTCGATCCCTTCTATCCCCGACGAAAGGGACGCAATCTTGAAGCATCGCTCAATCCAGAAGGTGAGGTCAGGGGAGAACTCATCTTGAGTGGACATCATGACAGCGCCCCCATCTTTACCCTCCTGGACCGCTATCCCCGCCTTTATCCCTTCTTGGTGAATTCGGGGATTGCTTCCATTGGCATCATGAGCCTTCTTTCAGGACTCCATTCCTATGGACTTAATCGATGGGATTTCATGGAAATCCTGACCCCCTATTTTTCTGTTCTGTTTACAATTCAACTGCTCTTTGTTCTTCCGCTCTGGTTCTTTGCTTCCCGGAAACATACACCTGGAGCTGGCGATAATCTGGCCTCTTCCCTTGTGGCGCTCGACATCATCAAGTCGGTGGCCAGGCGGCGTGATGAGGGAAACGGGTTAAAGCACCTCAAAGTGACGGCCGTGAGCTGGGATGCGGAGGAAGCTGGACTTCGAGGATCACGAGCCTGGTGCAAGGGACGAAAACCGTCCACTCATCCAGTATGGAATTTGAATTTTGAGTGCCTCTATGATGCCAATGCCCTCACCTTGCTCACAACGGATGTGAATGGCAGTGTGACTCTTTCAAAAGATTTGGCGAAACGCTGTCACTATTTACTGGAACAGAAGTTAGGACGACCCGCGAAGGTGCATCCCATTGCTTTTCTTTCTGGAGGAACCGACGCGGGTGAAACCGCTCGTTGCGGCATGCATTCCACCACTCTCGTGGCCATGGGTTGGGATCATTCCACCCATTCAACGGCCTATCACACCCCTAAGGATATACCAGAAGCTGTGGATGCCAAAGCTGTGGAGGCCTCTTTGGAGCTCACCGAACTCCTGATTGAGGAATTGGATGAGGAATTGATGCAACTTCAAGCCACCTGATGATTATCGAACCTCTTGGGAAAAGGGTTCCCAAGAGGTTTTTTTGATATCTGATTAAAACGAACGAACAGCCACTTCCGATGGAACCTCGAGAGTGGCCTCTGTTTTTTGAAGAATCTCTTCCACACTCACTTCTGGAGCGCGTTCCACAAGAACAAGTTTCCCTCCCTGCCGCTCAATCACAGCGAGTTCGGTCACAATCAAATCGGCTTCTCCACGAGCTGTTAGAGGCAAACGACAACGCTGGAGGATCTTGGGGTTCCCTCGCCGATCACAATGGGTGGTGGCCACCACAACCCGCTGTGCCCCAGCACAAAGATCCATGGCTCCTCCCATTCCCGGAACGATTTTTCCAGGAATGATGTAATTCGCAATGTTTCCCTCTTCATCCACTTCAAGGGTTCCAAGCACAGTCACATCAAGACGTCCGCCCCGAATGATGGCAAAACTGGTGGCAGAATCAAAGAAGCAACCACCATCCAAAATGGTGGCCGATTGAGCACCAGCATTGATGAGATCTTCATCGATTTCCCCCTCTTGCGGAGAGGGTCCCAAGCCCACAAATCCATTCTCCGATTGAAGCAGAATTTCCACACCTTCCGGCAAATAATCAGCCACCATGGTGGGCAAACCAATACCCAGATTCACCAACTGGCCATCGTGGAGTTCCATGGCAATGCGTCGGGCAATGGCAGCTTTAGCATCCATGAGCCATCTCCTTTCGGTGCACCACAGCATCCACAAAAACACCTGGAAGCATCACCTGATCAGGATCAAGTGGATGCTCTTCCACGATGTCGGCTTCCACCACAACATACTGACAGGCCATGGCCATCAAGGGATTAAAGTTGCGAGCACTTTTCCGAAAAATACAGTTTCCAGAAGCATCTGCTCGATGGGCACGAATCAGAGCGACATCCCCAGGAAGTGGATTCTCAAAGACATAAGATTTTCCATTAATGGTTCGACATTCCTTGCCTTCCGCCCATTCAGTACCGGCACCAGTTGGAGTGAAAAATCCTCCCAGCCCCGCTCCTGCACAGCGGATGCGTTCTGCAAGAGTGCCTTGGGGAACAAGGTGCACATTCATGGTTTCGGCTGCCATGCGCTCCCCTATTCGAGGATTCAGGCCCACATGGCTTCCAATGAAGGTATCCACCATGTTGGCATCCACCAACATGCCCGCCCCCTTGCCAGGAGTCCCTGCATCGCTGCAAACCACCGTCAAATGACGGGGTCCTCGTGTGGTGAGGGCCTCAATCAACCCCAAAGGAGTCCCCACCGTCATGAAACCGGCCACCATCACCCGCATCCCATCACATATTGGCGCGAGGGCATCATCCATTCCACGCACTTTGTTCATGGAATGATGATAGCATGACTCAGATACCCGTCCAGAAAAAGGAATGGGAATCACATCATAAAACCTCCTCTTTTCAATCTTTAAATTGAATACAGAGTTCAGAACGCTTCCCCTCATCTGAATCAACCCCAAATGAAGATGCACCTCATCTATGGTAGAATAGAATCGATTTTGTACATTGAAAGGATTAATCATGAATATTGCCATGAAACGCCAGGTCCAAACTCGAAGCATATCGGCAGAAAATCCCACAGGAGCGAAAGGTCAGGGAGCCATGGCTGACCCTGCTCAGCAAGAAGGTCATTCCTGGTCCTGCGCGAGAAAACTGGGAAAGGGATGGAAGGTGGCTCCCTGCATTTCTCTTGAAGCAGGAAAAACTGTCCTCCTTGGTGAAATCCAGGGACCAGGTCGCATCACCCACATCTGGTGTGCCACCGAACAGCATAAAATGCGTCATGCCCGTCTTCGCATCTACTGGGATGGCATGGATCAACCCAGCATTCACAGTCCCCTCGGCGATGTGTTTTGCAATGCCTGGGCCTCTTCTCCCAACCTTCAATCCCTCGCTGTCTCTGTCGCACCCAAGGGAGGTCACAATCTTTGGATTCCCATGCCCTTCCGAAAAAGCGCCCGAATAGAACTGGAAAACACTGGCCAGGACAGTCTGAACATTTACTACCAGATTGATTATGAACGAGAGGAAATCCATCCTGATGAGATGTATCTTCACTGCCAGTTCCAACTCTCCGCCCCCTTAAAGCCATTGGCCAACCACACCATTCTCAATGAGGTTGTAGGAAGGGGCCACTTCCTGGGGACCTATGTGGCCTGGCAGGTCACCAATCCAGGCTGGTGGGGAGAAGGAGAAATGAAGTTTTTTATTGATGGGGATGGAGCGCATCCCACCATCTGCACCACCGGTACAGAAGACTACTTTGGGGGAGCCTGGAATTTTGAACACCCGAAGGGTCGATATGGAGAATTCTCCCACCCCTACCAAGGCTTCCATGATGTTTCAGCAGGAAAAAAAATCTATAAGCGGTACCAAAAATTTGGGCTCTACCGCTTTCATCTCACCGATCCCATCACATTTCATGAGAATTTTAGGGCCACAATTCAGTCCCTCGGCTGGGACAACTCCATTCAACCTCGCGTGTACTTGCATCAAAGGGATTACATCAGCTCCCTTTCCTGGTGGTATCAAGAAACACCGCAAGCCTCACTGCTCCCCTGGACGCCTGAGGAACTGAATACCCCCAATGTCTATGGTCCTATGAAAAAGAAATTTATGAAGGGACTCCTCTAAGATTTACGCTGGGAGGGGATTCATCTTCTACTCCCGGTAAAAGACAAAGGAAGGAAACTCAAATGGAAAGCGCAATCAAAGCCTGACCACCAAAGTAAAATACCAGCCCAAAACGCTCCCATGTCAGAGGCTTCCAAAATCGATTGAGGGCAAGAAGGGCATCGGAAAGAAAAAAGGCCATGGCTCCAAGGGCCGCATAGAATCCCCGTCCTCCCATCTGCCATCCCTCCTGAAATCCCATACTCAATGCCTGATGCAGCATCAGACCAATGATGGCCATATAGGCCAGTACAGGGATTTTCATGGTTCCAAGATTGGCCTGTAACAGACGATAGAACAGCATGAGTAACAGGAGGATCAGCATGGCCATCCCACCAGTCCAAAGACTCCATCCCCCCTGGGGCCAAAATGCCACAATATAGGCCAAATGAGCTAGAAAAAAGCTGATCAGTCCAAGTGTAAATCGATTCTCGGTATCAGGGGGGAGAAGAGCCACATCCCCAATCAGGGAAAACACCAATCCAATGAGCACAAGGAGTCCATAACTCCCCCCTGTGGGAAACCATTGCATCAAAGCCATGCCAATCACGATGAGAGTGGACAGGGTTTTGGCCCCTTTAAGGAGGGCCTGATGACCGGTCATCTCTGACCAGATGGTCAAAGGGACAGTCACCAGCAAACCAAGAATCAGAACAGCCATGCGTCCTCCTAAAATTAGCTTAGAAATAAACACAGCATACCATTCATCACGGTTCATTCATGAAAAAAGTGTGTTTCACAGAAAAACCAAGCCATGGGCAATCAGAAATGCCGCAATGTGACACTTTTTTTCACATTTTCCCATATTCCTACCAAGAATTGTGACCTTGCGATTTCTTTTCCTATACTTGTATCGATGGGCTATCACCGCCATACCCTCATTGTTGGACTTTCTCTGTGTCTTCTGTTTCCAACTCTTGGTGCTCAAGAAGCATTGCGAGGCGTTCTTGATCTTCGTCAAACACCAAGTGATGAGCTCACCATCCTCAAAGGACAATGGTGGTTTCGGTCATTAGAAACACCTCAATCCGAGATGCCTGAATTACTCATTCCAGTCCCAGGTTCCTGGAAATCTCATACGGGAGAAACCTACACCGCCGGTGAATACAGGCTAACCATTCTCTTTCCAGACAATGTTCCAATGAACGGGGCCCTGCTTTTCTCAGAACTCTCTCAAATCCTTGTGATTCTTGTGAATGGAGAAGAGGTTTTTCGTTCTGGAAACTGGGAAATGAACCAAACCCACTTCACACGCCAGCAGGTTCCCATTCGTCTTCAACCAGAAACAGAAATTATCCTCAAACTCAAAAATGTGGTGTTTCGAAAGGGCGGACTCATTCATGCTCCTCAAATTGGCACCTATGAGCGAGTGTTCCGCTATCGACTCTCCCGAATGTTCATCGAAGCCCTCAACATTGGGATTTTCTTCTTCATTGCCATCTACCATGTCTTCCAGCTCTCCCGCCATTACATCAAACGCAGTGCGGTCTATTTGGTTCTTGCGGCGGCTATGGCCATGCTCCGAGGCTTCATTGCTGGAGAAAATATCATCAGTATTTTCCTTCCCAATTTTCCATGGGAGCTGGACTATGGTCTGGAGTATTTTACCGTGTATGGCAGTCTTTCAGGATTAATCCTCTATACCTATAACGACCACTCCGTGGTGGGCCGATCTTGGCGCCTGTGGATGAAGATCCTCTCAACTATCGGGATCTTCTTTGCTCTTCTCTCCCTCATGATTCCAATCAAACTCCTGAGTCCAAGCATCTATGGATTCCAAATTTACATGGCCTTATCTCTTGGTTATATTCTGGCATTGCTCATCAAAGGAGTGTACGAACGTGGAAAAAAGGCCCTTCCTTTTGCCTTTGCCGCCCTTGTCCTAGCCACATTTTCCGCCATGGATTCTCTCTATTATCTTGGATTAGATTTCCCCTTTAACCTCAGCCAACTCGGTTTGATGATCTTCTTGCTCACCCATGTCTTTACCCTTTCTCATTACCATGGTGAGGCCTTTCTCCAAGCAGAAAGCCTGGCTCTTTCCCTGGAACAAGAAGTGGCAGAACGCACTCGTCAACTCCAACAAAGCAATGCTCAACTCCGGAAAAAAATTGCAGAAAAAAATGAAGCGGAAAAACGTCTGGTTCGACTCTCCACCACAGATCCCTTATTAGGAATAGCCAATCGGCTCAAAATCAATGAGGACCTGTACCGCGCCCATGCCCTGCATAAACGATACTCCACTCCCTATGGTGTGATTCTCTTTGATGTCGACCATTTTAAGAGTGTGAATGATCGTTATGGACATGATTGTGGGGATCGGGTTCTTCAAGATGTGGCCAATATTGCTGGAAAACAAATCCGAGAAGAAGATGTGCTTGCCCGATGGGGAGGGGAAGAATTCCTTGTTCTTCTGGCCTCTTCTCTTCCCCAAAAACAGATCCATATTGCTGAAAGAATTCGCAGTGCACTAGAAGTCCATGACTTTGACCAAGTGGGAACCGTCACAGCCAGTTTTGGTTGTGCGACTCCCAAGGAAGATGAAGACTCCGTGGATACAGTGGTGAAGCGTGCAGATCGGAATTTGTATGAAGCAAAAGAATCTGGACGCAATCGGGTTGTTGGACCAGATTCAGCACCATTGGAATATCCTCCCGATCTCCCGACTCTTCCATCCGCAGAAGACGATCTTACGCTTTGATTTTTCTTCCCGCCAATGAGGTTTGACACCCACTAGAATCGGTATCCTGAAAGCTCATTCTCGAGTTCAGCAACCACATCTTCATTTCTGGCAATCACCTCTTGGAGCTCACCAATTCCTCCAAGAATCTCACGATTTCCTGCAGCCAATTCTCCTGTGGCCTGGCGAACCTCATGGAAGGCATCCACCGTTCGGTCTAAATTGGCCCGTACCGTTCGATTACTCTCCCGTTGCGCTTCGGCGAGAGAGGTGATTTCAGAAGACGCATCCACAAGAGAGCGAACCGATTCCAAAACATCTCCAGCCCCCACCGCCTGTTCATCCATAGCTCGAGCCACTTCGCCCATGAGTTCAGTTGTGCGCTGTGTCTTTTCTCCCACAACCATGAGTGCACGACCAGCCTCTTCTGATTTTGAAACCCCATTGTTCACTTTGTTCACAACATCGGCCATGTTGCTCGCAATGGATTGCAGATTCTCCGAACTGGTATCCGCCAGTTTTCGTACTTCCTCAGCCACCACAGCAAAACCCCGTCCCGCTTCTCCAGCATGAGCGGCTTCAATGGCGGCATTCATCGCCAATATGTTGGTTTGATCAATGATGTCTGTGATCACATCCACCAAATCACGCACTTCCGTGGAAGAAGATTCAATCTCTCGCACAGCCTGAATGGATTCCTGAACAGCTTGCCCTCCCTGGTCACTAATTCCAGCGAGTGATGATGCCAAATCATCGGCTTGAGCTGTGACAGAACTCACCGATTTGATGCTTGCAACCATCTGAGTCATGGATGCTGATGTTTGATCCACAGATGCCGCCTGGGAATGAACATTTTCACCAATCTGTTCCAAAGCACCCAACGTTTGCTCGAGAGAATTCTGTGCCTCATCAATCACCTGCTGATTTCGCGCCACATTCCCATCAATCTGGTTCACAGAAGCTGCCATCTGTTCCGCTGCCGCTACAGTTTGGGCCAGCACTCCCCCCACGGCTGCCGAGGATTCCGCCACGCGTGATGAAGCATCCACAACCGCACGAAACATCGATTGCAATCGGTTCAGCAGCCGATTCAAGAGGTCTGAGATCTCTCCAATCTCATCGGGCTGAACAATCAAGATTCGGCATGTCAAATCGGCTTCCCCCTCCGCCATGTCACGGAGAATGGATTTCAAAATGCCATTTTGGGCACGGCGTGTCCGGGTCACCAGATAATCGGCTCCCACAACCATGGCCACAAGCATCAGGAGGATGCCGCCAGCGACAACACTCATTCTTTTCACAACCGTTTCCACATCCACCGTTAGAGCGTCTTCTGGAGTGCTATGACCATAGTAAGCGGCATCCTCAAGGGCCTCTTGCACCACATCAATGCCCATGGTTCGAAGGGTTCCGCCATCAATGAATTCCAGCATAGAAAGGCCGCTGTGAAGTAAAACCGCACCAATAAAAAGTGCTGAAGCATAGAGCTGAACACGGTCCATGTTTCGAGAAAACCAGTGATGCTCTTCCACATCAATCGAGTGGATTTGAAGAATGGCCCGGGGCCGCATCAGAATCTTCTGATACACAGCCACTTGAACCACACTGATGAGCAAATACACACTCAAATCCCGTATCACAAACATGAGAGAAAAGACGGCAGTAGAATCAAAAACAATGCTCAAACCATGCATGGAGATGGGAATGAGAGTATTGATCACAAACACCAACACAGGAATTCGCGCCGTTCTTTTCCGCGCAGATTGATACTCTTTCTCCGAAACGTCCTCTCCCCGCTCTCTTCGCTTCATGATGTGAAAAATAGGACGAATGAGAACAGCCACAATCATCCCGGTGATGAGGGTGACCGGAAGAA
This sequence comes from Spirochaetales bacterium, assembly GCA_022360655.1. Taxonomy (GTDB): domain Bacteria; phylum Spirochaetota; class Spirochaetia; order DSM-2461; family DSM-2461; genus UBA2779. The sequence goes on from JAKSCK010000272.1 coordinate 21,793, forward strand.
AAACAAAAAGAAGTCCCAACAGCAGCTCAAAAAGGAACATCCCAACGCTCGAACTTCCGTAGAAAGCATGGTACAACCCTAACTCAGCAAGTCCCATGAACAGAACTCCAGTCATGTACACCAAAACCGTGGTGGTGAACATGGCCCACGAAAACTGCTTTGCCGTGGATGAAGCCAACTGATCAAGAATGTTCTGACGAAAACGCTTTTTGTTCATGGAACCCCCAGCTGAAGAAGCCTGATGTCCTCTTAAAATATTTTAAAAATGCGAAGTTTTTATGGAGCTAGTAAAATTTTATCTATTTTTTTAAAGATGAGACTGTTGGAAAAGTCCAGTAGGACTCATGCTCCTCTATTCCTCTGATCGCCTGGATTACCAATGAACCCTTTTTCCTCCCCATTTGGGCGTCCCCCCCGGCAGGCCGGGGGTCGGGCTATTCGGGGGTTTCGTCCTCGTTCCTCGGACCGGCTCCGCCGCCCCTATTATCCCTGACGCAGTTGAGAGCAGAGGAGAAGTGCAAACGTTCATTCTGCCGAAACAAGGAGAGGGAAACCGAAGGTATCCCTGACGCAGCCCGGGGCCATGGAAAAGTTTACCATTTTCCATTAGCAACAGCTCCAACCGACTCCTCTCATCAAAATAGGCATGGTGAAAAGATGAGACATTCTCCTGTCTGTGAATGCCTCCTCTACTAGAGCATTTCTTGGAGCTCGAGTCGCTCTCCATCAGGACCACGGAACATGATGAAACGGCAGCCATTGGCACCAAAATCCATCAAATCAATGGGCTTCTCCGTCTCAAATTCCACCCCTTTTTCTCGAAGAGCTGCAACCTGAGCATCAATATCTTTGCATGCAATGGCAATATGATTAGGAGAAGCCGCATTCGCTTCTGCATAAGCTCCCCCATCTTGCACAAACTCCACCACAAGAGACCCTTGAGAAACAAACCGAATTTCAACCGGGCCATCATCTCCATCCATCTGATAGCGAATGCCGTCTTCAAAACCCAATTTCTCCGTGTAATATCGTCGGGAGGCCTCTGCATCAGCAACAAAAACACCGATATGGGCCAATCCCTGCATTGCACTTGAACTCATTTAAAATCTCCTTCCAAAGCGATTTTTCGCCTGAACATCCTACGCCGAGAAGCCACCAGATCCTAGCAAAATTTCAAACAAAAGGAAGTCGGATTCTCCTCAAGTCCCACGTCCATGCCAAGAAAAAATCATACCCTATCACTGTGAGATTCTTCACTTGCAAGGAATGCGCTCTATTCTCATCAACACAGAATCCACTGAAAAGAGAGACATGGACAGGAGTATCCTCAAGACTGAGATGAGCTTTGCACCTGGGTAATATTCATGGTGAAGTCATCATAATAGGAAATGGAAACCCCATCCCCAATGATGGCAAAAAAAACATCCCGTTGTGGCGAGGAAAACTCAATGCTGCACTTATCTGCTGAAATCCGAGAAGGAAGAGCTGCTCCTTTTTCATCAAAGAGGGCATAGGAAGAAAGTCCATCAAAGAATCGAGAGAAATTCCCATTAGAATTGGTCCGATCCAGAGTGATTCGATAAAAGTGGTTTGGTGGCAATGGTGCAAAACGGTACACATCCACATCCCATGGTTCTATGTTGACGGAATACTCTTGACTCTTTGGGCTAGGGGGGATCAGATAGGCATCCTCACAAGTATTTCCAACAGCATCCAAAGAACTCATATTGTGGATTTTTGGTCCTCTTAAAACCGTGTCCTTTTCCTCTCGAATATGCCGATAGAGAACCGATTCATACCCCTTTCCTGCAGTGTCAGGAAAACCAAGTCGAGAAAGTTCATTCCCCTTCAAAGTCGTATCAGGGAAAAGGAAATAATAAAAGGCTAGCGCATTCACTCCTGCTCCGAGATTGTTTTGATGCACAACATCTTGTATCAAAATTGGAGGGGAATCCAAGGAGTTGAGTTCCTCCCATATCTCTCCAATGGGAACCATGGCAAGCTCCCGTTGATTGGCCATATCGCGATAGGATTTTTCAGTCCCATGCCAACACTGGTAAAATACCAATTCACTGCCCACTGCTGAGGCCAAAGACTCATAGTATTGGGAAATGCCTCGTGTTCCATGGATGAAGGGTCCTGCACTCTGTTCCTGCAAAACAATGTACTTTGGTTTTTTCGTCAAAATGGTACTGGCAACATGGTTGGTATTTGTTTGGAACGTGAGATAATCCTTCAATGTAGCTCCACCACGAGTGAGCTGATCATATCCAAAATATCCATCTGAATACGCATTCTTTTGCTGTGCAAGCCAATGCATTTTGCCAGGGATATCATGAACATAGGTAATACTGTTCCCAACAAAGAAGACTTGTGGTTCTGAAAAAATAAGGGTGGAAGAAGGGAGTTTACAGCCCATGAGGGCAAGAAAAACTAGACCAATCATAAAAAATTGTTTCATTGATTTCTACCTGATTAAAGGAATATCCACCAGACAACAGTCTGGGAAATATCTTATGGATTAAAGTTGAGAGCTGGCATCACCTTTAGGGGGGCAACCCAAACCATTTCAGAGGAATAATAGTCCTCCAAATCTGCCACAAATTCCTCATAGGGATACGTAAAAGTCAATACTTTGGCTTGTGTATCATTCTCTGGCTTTTCCTCAATGGATTGAAATTGATAAGAAAACTCACCAAGAAAAAGCACACGACCAGGTTCAGCCTCAACAATGGTTTGAAGGAGAAGAGGAATTTGAATCGCAAAATGCTCCGTTCCTCCCAAATATGGAGCAAATCCTTGAACGGCAACAACCGCCCATCGACCTGCAGGAAGGGAAACAATACTGGGGAGAGGTTTGGCATCAAAGCGGCAAGTGATTCGCTGTCCATCATCCAAATTCACCAAGGTCAGAACATGATCAAAACCTGTGCAATAGGCTCCCACATAAGCCTCTTCATTGTTGAGGGGATAAAATCGACTCATCTCCCGAGATGTTGTAGAACAAGCACTCAAGATCAGCAGACTCAACACAGAATAAAACCATTTCATGGATTACTCCTCAAATTCTCCGGTTCCTCTGCTGGAGTCAGCGCTGTCCAATCCAAAAGCGGAACCTCCATTGCTTTAGGAAGCAAGGGGGCCAATCGAGATTCCAATCGATACACATGCTCTTGATTCGCTTGAATCTGCAAAAGAAAGGGAAAAGCTTCCACTACAGACTTCTCAGAATCAAAACTTAAATAGGCTAGATATTCTCCTGGAGCAAGAGAAAGCTTGGCAAATTCCCCTGGTTTTAAGGTGAGGGAAAGCTGCTGATTAATCACCACATAAAAATCGGCACTGGTCCCCAGGAACTGGCGAGGCCGGACAAACACCACAGATCCTCCATCCTCATTCCCAAAGACGGAAAATGCTAAGAGACCCAATAGAAAAACAAAACACAAACGTTTCAATGATGAAAGCACAATTTTCTCCTAGGGAAAGGCCAAACCAATTCGAGGTTCAAACACAATTTGAGATGTGTACAAACCTGGAGAAGACAAAGCCACAGGATAATGAACTCCAAGTTGAAGATTGAGCACTGGACAATCCCGGTAATGCCCAATTTGAAAGTCTGATCCAAGCGCTATTTGGGGACGAAGAAGGAACACTTGAGGGAGAAAGTCCCATTCAAAACCAGCTCCAACAGCAAGATAGGGAGCAATAAATCCAAAAACATTTCCCTGGTGGGCCAGAGGTTGAAATCGCAATCCTCCATCCAACCAAAGGGCACCACCATGAAGGTACTTTGTGTTGGAAATCACACTATGCCCTCCTCCAAAAGCGGTATAGAGGGCAAATCCTTTGGGCCAAATTTTTGCCAAAGTGATTTCTCCACCCAGGAAGGGGGCCTGAGCCTTCTTTCCCCCCAAACCTGCCCCCTGTCGGTAAACCATAGAAAAACCGCTCAAAAGAACATTCAAACCAGCCTTTCCTTCCCCCAGAAGAGGCCTTGTTTTGTGTTGAGGAAGGAGACGCCACATTCCCTGCTCTAAGACCCAATGGGTGAGGACTCGTTCTCCATTCAGCAATAAAATGCCATCACCTCTATCCGAATTGGTGATGCGAACATCCTCTACCTCAAGAGAAAAACCAGAGGAATTTTCTACTTCAGGTAAAACTTGATTATGAATCAGAGCAGCACGCATCATCTGGGATGAATCATGAAGAAAGTTTTCATCCCATTTCTGGCGTTCATCCCTCATCAGTTCCCCGCGCCACTGAAGTGCAGACCTCCACCCCAATGCCATCATCCCTTGATCAGACATCAAGGACTGCAATTTTTCTGGTGATTGTTCCATCATGCCCTGCACAAAGGCATTCACTTGATGCGTTAGTGCATCCTTCTGCGTGAATCCACCTGTGGCGGCATGCGTCACAAAATCCATCACCTGCTCTTCCAGCAGGGCCTGGGCACCTTCAGAACCACGGGATGCGGAAAGCATCATACCAACAGCCACAAATGTCCCATCAGACTGACGGACCAGGAGAGCTCCCCCACCAAATGGTCCAGCAATAGGGGAATCGTGCTCCACACGTCCCTCCCCTTTCAACGAGGTCAGAGACGTGGAGGAAAGCATTTTCCCTTGAGCCAGATGCCACTCTGGACCACCATCGGCTTCACCAAAACCAGAAACCCAAATCTCACTTCCCTCTTGAAGAGCCATGGATTCCCACTTCAGTACAGTCAATTTGGACTCATCCCCTCCTTCTAATCGAAGCAGCGCCAAGTCCTCTTTTTCTGAGACGGCCACAATGGGGGTATTTTTAAAAAACAATGAACGCTGCCCCGCCCTATCCAAGAATGTCACATCAACCGATTGGGCCATTCGGAGCAACTTTCCACTGGTGAGCACATACAGATTCTCATCATCACCAGGAACACGAAGGCAAATTCCAGAACCATAACGTTCTTTGATGAGATGAGAGAGCCCCAAGGCCATGGAATGATACAAGGTGCCCTCATGAAGAGTCGCCCGTTCACGACTCACTTGAGTAAATTCAAGAAAGAAATGAGGCCGAACCAATGCAATCGAATCGCGCAATTCCGCAAAACATAAGGAAGAAATGACAAGAAACAGAAAACATGAACATAAAGCTCTTTTCATTGTGACATCCAAGGGGCGTGGGTTTATTCCTTCGGGTTGAATAAGATATCACGTGTTTTTATGATTCTCAATGCACGGCATCCTGCATATTTTGAAGCCTCACCCCCCCTCCTCACCAACTCCACAGTCCTCATCACATCTTGATAGAAAGGTCCTTTATTAGGGGAGAGGCCCTAAAAATCGACCCCGGCCTTCCGGCCGGGGGAAAGGAACCATCCTGTTGTCTTGGCGAGACAACAGGATGGGGGTGATATTAAAGAGCTAAGGGCATCCTCTTTAGCGGAACAACATCAAAGGCGCTGGAATCAAATTTCGCGTCAAAATCCAAGTAATCCAAGAAATCATCAAAAGGCTGTTGATAGGAGATAATCGTGTCACTTCTCCCCCAGAAGTCCTTCTCTTCACTCTCATCATACTTGATTTGCCCCAGGAACACGATGGTTCCTGGCTTTGCCTCAATCACCGTCATCATTTCATAGGGGATAGAAACATAATACTTTGTGGTCGATTGATACCCATGAGTGGTGCCTTGGATTTGTTCAAGTCCCCATCGCCCTTCAGGAAGAGTACAAAGAGAGGGCGAACTTCCAGCCTTAAATCTCAAAACTTTTTTCTCTTGAGAATCATCAAGATTCACGAAAATCAAATCATGGTTAAAACCTGAACAGTAGAATCCCAGCATGGGTTTACTCAAATCAAGTTCTCCATCCACATAAATGTCTCCACCATATTGTGTGGCACAGGAGGCAAATAACATTGAGGTTCCCAAAAGGAAGAAAAACAAAAACTTATGATTCATGGGAAGCTCCTCTTAAATATTGGCATTCTTCAGCAGGCTTGTAGGAATCAAGATTCAACTCATCCACAGCTTTACTCGTGATTCGCTTCATTAAAAAAGTGTCGCAGTTCAAAACATAAATCGAATTTTTTCCCGGCTCCACAGTGACAAGAAATGGGCATGAACGAATATCCGAATCCTCAGGAAACCGAACTTGTACCAGATATTCTCCGGCCTCAATGTCCTGCTGGAAATACTCTCCAATACCCAACTTGTAATCAAGCTGCTGATTCACCACAACTTCCATATCTTTGAGATAGGTAATCACTGATTTGCTTCGAGCAATGGTCAAAGTTCCTGTTTCAGCAAAAAGGCTTGCACCTATAGCTGTCAAAAGCAAAAGTCCAAAGACAATTTTTTTTCTCATTATGAATTCCTTTAGAAGGCCAAGCCAATGCTGGGCTCAAGGCTCAAATAACGTAAATCAAGTCTCTCTACATCGCTGCCCATGGAAGAATCTAAAAGATTAGTTGTAATGCTGTATTTAGCTGTGAGGTCAATGGTGAGTAAAACTCCACCTCGCCCTTTTCCAAAGAGCATTTCCATTCCACCTGAGAGCATGGGGTAGGCCATCAGAGATCCACCATCACCAACAGCCATTTCTACACCACCACCAAGTCCTACATATGGGGCAAAGAAGGACATTTTTTCTGTTTGCTTAACAATGGGCTCATAGCGAACACACAGATCAAGCCAGCAACCAGAAGCTGTAAAAACACTGGATGTTGAGAAAGAATCTCCTCCTCTGAAAGGTATCGCAGCCCCCAAAGCAAGAGTTACAACCACAGGACCTGGGGTATACACATTCATGTAGCCCTCTGCACCAACGGAGTTTGCAACCTTGTAATTCCCAAATAAGGGCTGACGGTACATGATGGAAGCTCCATAGGCCCATCCCGTCCAATCGCTCTTATCTTCATCGTCGCCAGCGGCTTTCTTCCGATTTTTAACCGCTTCCATCAGAGCATCGGTTTCTGGCATTTCCACAATGCGCCAGTTCCCCTGCTCCACAGCCCAGGTGAACTCCATTTCTTCCTCGAGAAGGCGAATCACACTGGTGGCCTGATTCTCATTCTCAGCAGAGAATTGACAGGAAATCAGTTCCACATCACCTTCTAATTCTTCCAATTCCTCAGGAAGAATGAGGCGCATCAGAGAGTACTGCATGGTATCAAAGGCATCAGCATAGAAATCGGCATCAAAATCCCTCCGGCCCTCTCGTGAGAGGGTGCGACGGAAAGCATAGGCTGCATCCCAACCTGTTTCTAAAACTGCTTCATGAGAAATGAATCGGGAAAGGCTCCACACATTGGCCTCTTCTTTCCCCAATTCGTCCGCAAACAAATCACAACGTTCTCGAAGCGCATCACGGCTTTCTCGCTGCTTGGAAAGAAGCTCTTGGGTCATCTCCCCAATCACGGCTCCTGGAACAGCGAAATTGGTATTCTCTCGAGATCGGGCACTCCAAGTGTTCACACCAACAGCTCGAAATGCATCTCCCTCTTTCACAAGCAAAGGACCGCCACTGTTGCCCCCATCAATGGGTGCAGAATGCTGAATCACATAGTCCAGACCAGGAGCCACTTCTTTGAGGGCACGGGATTGTTCATTGGATACATTTCCCTTGGCCAACTGCCATTCTGGATTTCCATTAATCAATCCAGGAAAACCTGCGGTCCAAACTTCGGTACCATCCGTTACCAAAGCACCATCCCATTCCAAGGGACGAATGGCCGAGTCTTCCAAACCTTCCAATCGCACTAAGGCAAGATCTTCATCATCAAGAACACCAATGACTGGACAGTCCTCCAACACAATGGAATCAGAACCATCGCGACGCTGAAATTCCACATCCACGGTGGAAGCCAAGGACACCACATGTCGATTGGTGATGAGGTAAAGATTCTCATCATCATTGGGGATTTGAATGCAGAACCCACTCCCATGTCCACCACCGTCAAACTGCCTGAGACCTTCTGCAAGAGCATCCAGAGCGGTGTCATCATAGGTTTCAATCACATCAGCAAATTGATCAATGGTTCCCTCTGGATATTCCATTCGAACAATGGCCACAGAATCCATCAATCCGGCAAAAACTGGCGCTGAAAGCATCACAGCTGTGAAAAGAAGAACAAGACGTTTCATGTTTTTCCCTTTTAAAATTCATTTTTTGATCGTTAACATGATCACAATCACCCTAGCATGGGTGTTCAGAAGCGACAAGCATGACCACTTGGTATTCATTTTTCAAAAGAAAACACCGCTCCCAAATTCATGATATAATCTCTGAGAATGGCCATCGCATTTCTAAAGTTCAATCATCCAATTCATATGTCCCAAAGTGATTTTGATGGGGAATATTAACGGCTGAGTACCTTCTTCACCCAAGAGGGAACCACCTGGGTGGCCAAACCATAATGCCCCTCATCAAAAGCGCCCCCAGATGTGGCCTCTAAATTCAATTCCACCCTATGGGCCCCCACCTGGCGAGCCAAATTCACAAAACCTGCAGCAGGATAAACATTCCCTGAAGTTCCAATGGAAACAAAAATCCCACAGGCTTCCAAGGCCTTCTCAATCCGTTCCATTTCATAGGGGATCTCACCAAACCATACAATGTCCGGTCGCAATCCCCCAGCCCTTTGGCAATGGGAACACAGACTGGATTCCTTCATGTCGCCCTTCCAGGAACATCGTGCACCGCAATGGGAACAAAGGGCTGATGAAGCCTGACCATGCATATGCACCACATTTTGACTTCCCGCCCGTTCATGCAGATCATCAATGTTTTGGGTGATGAGTGTCACGGAACCAGGATACTCCGCCTCCAATTGAGCCAAGGCATCATGAGCCCCATTGGGCGTCACATCTTGGAGTTGTCGCCGTCGAGCATTATAAAATTCATAAACCAAAGACGGATTGCGGTGAAATCCCTGAACTGTGGCCACATCCTCCACCCGATGATCCTCCCAAAGCCCCGTATCCCCCCGAAAGGTTTGCAGGCCAGATTCCGCAGAAATGCCAGCTCCTGTGAGAATCACAATGGATGGGAAATCATATGGCACTTGGGACTCCTTGGGATGGTGAGAACAACCCCGGCCTGCGGCCGGGATTGTACAAATCACGCAGGATGGGCTGCAACAGCCGCTTTGAGTTCCTCAAAGCGCTCAAGAATGGGCAGATGCTGAGTACAAGCATCTTCACAGGCTCCGCAGGAGATGCACTTATCCAACTCCTCAATGGAAGTGGCCCAATGCCATTTGAGCCGAGCCGCTGCGGATTCCCCACCAGCCAATTTCATATGATTCCAGGTTTCCATAAAAGCCCAAACGGGAATGCCCTCAGGACAAAGATCACAATACTTGCAGGTGGTGCATAAGGAATCAAATTCGGCTTCCACCCGGGCCCGTATCGTGGCAATCTTTTCCTCAGAATAAGGCTCAAAACTCTCCATAGTGGCCACTGCCGTATCCACATCCTCATCGTTTCGGAATCCCACAAGGGACACGGTGATTCTGGGATCGGAATAGAGGAAATGAAGAGCCGCCTCTAGAATGGACTGCTCGGGGCGGTCCTTGAGGAAGGAAAAAGTCTCTGGATTCTGGGGAATCAATCCCCCACCCAGGGGATTCATCACCACCACGCCCATATCATTCTCTTTGGCAGCCTGAATTCCCTCTTGGCGGAAGGGGAAATTGATGGCGGAATATCCCAGAGTCACCCCATGGAAATAGCCTTCTTCAATCACCCTACGAATATCAGCACCTGCCAAATGCGTGGAAAACACAGGATGACGAATCAGCCCCTCTTCATGGGCTTTCAAAATCGCATCCACGGCCCCGCCCGCTTTCCGTCGTTCCCAATCCTCAAGGGTGAGAACATACCAGCAGTTGTAGTAATCAATGGCATCCACACCAAGTCGCTCTAAGGAGCGTTCTAACTCCTCCCGTAAAACCGCACCATCCGCTTTATTGGATTTGGTGGAGATGGTGAACGGACGACCGGATTTTTTCATTTCCTTGATGGCCGCACCCATGATGATTTCCGATTGGTCTTCGCAATACCCTGGTGCTGTATCAAAATAGGTGATGCCCTTCTCATGGGCTCGAAGCACTGTAGCTGCTGATTTATCCAAATCATGTGGGGATTCGAAGCGCATGCCACCAAATCCCAGGGCCGTTGTGGGCCGTCCTTTGTATTCTCTTTGAATCATAGAGTCCTCCCCGTGGAACTACGATACGCCCCTGGAGAGCTCTGATCAACTGTTTTGAAAAATCTCCTGTTTTAAGGCAATTTTATGAAGACCTGGATGACAGAGATGCCACATCCCCAAGAATGGACTATCGTAAAACCATGAAAATGCTTCCCCGTTTCTGTCTCTATGGATTTCTGAAGAATCAAAAATACTATGAACCCTTTTTCATCTTGGCCCTCAGAGAACGGGGGTTGGACTTTTTCACCATTGGTCTGTTGGTGGGGTTCCGCCAGGTTCTTGTCAATCTCTTTGAAATTCCTTCCGGTTTTGCCGCCGATGCGTTTGGTCGCCGAAAAGCCATGGTGTTTTCTTTCGGGGCATACATCATTTCCTTTGGATTCTTTGCCTTTGCCTCTCCACTTTGGAGCCTTTTTCTGGCCATGACCTTTTTTGCCCTCGGAGAAGCCTTCCGTACCGGAACGCACAAGGCCATGATTTTTGAATGGCTTGAAAAGGAAGGCCGGAGCGGAGAACGCACCCAGGTGTATGGCATCACCCGCAGCTGGAGTCAGGTTGGAGCAGCGGTGTCCTCACTGCTTGCCGCCTTGGCCGTCATTGGAACCCAAAACTATTCGGTGGTTTTTGCCCTGTCCACCCTTCCTTACGTGGTGAACATTGCCAATATTCTTTCCTATCCTCGGTATCTTGAAGGGGAATGGGCCCAAACCAAGAAGTCGCCAGATAGAGCTGATAAAACCACAGCAAAATCC
>JAKSCK010000003.1 GCA_022360655.1 Spirochaetales bacterium
AACAACGGATTGGTTTGGGAGCCATGCTGAAGAATTGGGCTCTTGTGTGGGTGGCGAATCTTTTTGGCTCCCTTTTCATCGCGGTTCTGATTGCGGGGCTTTCTGGACTTCTTGATGGGAAAGTGGGCCATACAGCAGTATATGTGGCTGCGGCCAAGGCGTCTCTTCCCCTAGGGCAAGTCTTTGTGCGGGGCATCCTGGCCAATTGGTTGGTGTGTATGGCCATCGTGATGGCCCTTTCAGCCCAAGAGGCCGGGGGTAAGGTTTTGGCCATTTTCTTTCCCGTGCTCACCTTTGTGGCCTCCGGTTTTGAACACAGCGTGGCCAACATGTACTTCATGCCGGCAGGTCTTATTGCTCAGGCCCATTTTGGAGAGGTGCCCACAGTTCTCACGGTTGGCAACGCGCTTCGCAATATTGCAGGAGCTACAGCGGGAAACATTGTAGGAGGAGGGCTCTTTGTGGCCTTGTTCTTTGTTTGGATGGAACGTTCTGTAAAGAAGAAAGTGTGATCTTACGGCTAGACCCCTTCCTTTGAGAGGAAGGGGTCGATTTAAACAATTAACGGACTGGAGAAGCCATCACAATGGCATTCCCAGAACCGCCGCAGGCGCGGCGGTCGGCCTCAGCCACCATGGTTCGGTGCCATTCAATCAAAAGTTGTTCTGCTTCTGTTTGTGTTCCTTTGATTTCAGCCATCACGCGGAAGACCGGCTCCGTTCCACTTCCTCGCATCCAGAGGAACCCCACATCCTGACCTTCTTTGGTGGAGAATATAACCTTCAACCCTCCTGTCATGGCGCCGCTTCGTTGCTCTGGTCCAACGCCTACTCGGCTGGTGGTTCCTTCATTGTTGACTTCCCGCCAGCAAGAAAAGCCATAGGCCTTGGCTAATGAGGAGGAATGAAGGGCCCATTGCTCTTGGAACACCTCTTCCCAGCAGGCTTTCAGTGAGCCATGGGATGGAGAGTGAATTTGCATCAAGGCCCGTTTTGCTGAAGCGGGAGTGGTGGAATATGGGGGGAGGGTGGCCACCAGGGTTCCACAGTCTTTGGGAGCTTCTTTGGGGCAATCTTGGCCGGATTTTTGGCACCAATCTTCAAAGGGGGAGGGCTTGTTGGCTTGGGCTGGCAGGCGAAGAAGCTTGATGAGGGCGGTGAGAGTGTTGAGGGGATCCCGCACTTCGGCGGGATGGGTGATGGTTCCTCCGTTGGAGCCTTCCCCAAGGAGACGAACACGGTAACCCTTGTTTCGGAGTTCAGCGGCGCGGTTCACCACATTGGCTTCCCCCACTTCGGCTTCATGCACTTCGGCGCCAAAGGCCTTGGCAATCTCCCTCACACGAAGACTGGTGGGACCATTTACGGCGAGAGCCATTTTGGGTGAGTGTTCTTTGTCTGCCCAAACAGCACAGGAGAGTTCAGCCAAGGAGGAAAGGGCAAAAACTTCCTGGGCTTCCAGGATGCGTGCACCTTGAATGGATTCATCCCAAATCACCAGATTTCCCCGGTCACCATCATTGTCTGGAACGTAACCAATGAGGGCGGAGGGATTCTTGGCATGGGCCTCTTCTAGGGCCAGACGGCAGGGTTCGAGGGATTCACCTTCTGGCAAAATGGCGTGAACCACTTGGCCGGGTGTAGTGTTGAAGGGCTGAAAATCAACGCCTAAATCCTTCAGATAATCCCAATCCGATGAGGTACAACGAGCGCTGCCGTTGAGGTCGGCCAGGACGGTGATGGGGTTGGATTGGAGGGCTTGAGCCAGGGCTTCCCGAGTGTTCTGTTGAGCCTGTTCATCACCGGGGCCACCGGCAATTTCTTGGAGGAACTTCCGGTAATGGGCCAAGGCTTCTGCTTTCACTAGAGGGCTTTGGGCATAGATGGCGTCAAGAGTGTTTTCATCAATACTGCTGGCCACTTTCATGAGACGCTGGGCCACGCCCTCTTCATGGATGAGTTGGCGGTAGATGGCAATAAGCGGGGCGGCCTGGGTTCCAGGAATGACGCCTCCTCCAATGCCAAATTTAACGCCATTGTGTCCTAGGGGATTGTGACTGGCAGAGATGTAGGCAAAGGCATCAATGTTGGCGTCCATGGCGGAATGGGCCATGGCCTCAGGAGCAGAAGCCACTCCAGCCATGTGAACTTGGCAACCGGTGGCCAGAAGGCCTCGGATGAGCATATGAGCTAGCTCTGGGCCTGTGGGACGGGTGTCTGTGGCCACAAGAACGGTAATGGGAGAGGACAGATTTTTATGGGAATGGAGAAGGTTTCCCCAGACCTGTCCCATGGCCAGAGCCAACAGACGATCTTGGGGGGAGGGGAGGGTTTCCTCTCCATGATCCCCAGAGGGAGCAAAAACTTTTCGCCATCCTGAGGCAGAAAGAATCATAGAACTCAGGGCTTCTTGGAGCTGGGAATCCGTGACGGTATTAGGGAGGGCCTGGTTTGGCCGTTGAAGAACGGGTTGAATCATGGGCCCATCATAGCTTAGGAGGAAGAAAGGGTTGAGGGGGGAGCGCCCAAATCTTCCCAGCGTATGCCTTCTCCAGCAGGAATGGGATGGATGATGGTGCGTCCATAGGCCTGGTGCCGTTCCCGCGGAGGGAGTCCTGGACGCAGTATTTTTTCTGTTCTGAGGAAGGCCGAGTTTTCAGGAGTGAGCACATCTCCAACGTTGAGAGCCCTCCGAGCGTGGAGCGAACGGTTGGTGCGTCCGTAGTTGGCCTCTTCTGCAGAGGCCAGGCGTTTGATGCCGTCTCCAAGGCAGGAACGCAGACGTTGGGCTCCAAACTCTTGACTGAGCTCTTGGACCGCCTGTTGGAGATTCAGGGAAGAAGAAGAGTTGCTGAAGCCATGAAGGTTGCGTTCTGAAGCGGAAGGTTTGGGTGCAAAGTGCTTCATGGCCGCACACATCTGGGCAAACTCTTGGGGTTTCAGGGCCACCGGATCATCCAAGCCCTCCTGGGAACCGGGAAGGGTGAAATGCTTTTCCACCATAAAAGCGCCCAGAGCTGAGGCCAGTGCAGGGAGAAGGATGGGGTTGAGACTGTGGTCGGAGAGGCCCACGGGCACACCAAAAATATTCCGTAGCGAAGGAATGCAGAGCAGATTGGCATTGTCCTCAGGGGCAGGGTAACTGGTGACGCAATGGAGCAGACCCACAGGAGAGGATGGAGAAGCTGCGGCATGGATGGCCAGGGCGCGTTCAATGTCGCCAAGCTGGGAGACTCCTGTGGAAAGCACAAGGGGTAAACCGGTTTGGGACAACTGCTCCACCAGCTCCTCATGATTGAGTTCCGGGGAGGCCACTTTCCAGGCTTCCACGCCAATTTGCTGGAGAAGTTGCACGCTGTTTTTCCCAAAGGGGGAGGCCCAAAAGCTTAATCCCCGAGCCTTTGTATGCTCGGCTAGGGCAAGATAGAAATCGAGGGGTCGTTCTAAATTTCGAAAGACCTGATAGAGCGGTGTCATCCCCCCAGGAAGAGGCACTTCACCGGCTTCTGGCGGAAGAATTTCATCTGCAAACACCACCTGGAACTTGGCCACATCCGCCCCTGCTTCTGCGGCGGCATCGATGAGTTCCAGGCCGCGTTGCAAATCCCCTTGATGACCTGTACCAATTTCAGCCACGGCAATCGGTTGGGCCGGTGGAGAGGTGAGAAGGGTATGAAAATCCAAAGTAGGCTCCTGGTGAGTCATGATGGGAGCATTATAGGCTGGATTGAGGGAATCGTCTTGAGAAGACCCCCGGCATGACGCCGGGGAACATTGTTATTTTTGAGCAGGAATGCTGGAGAAACCGCAGTAAGGGACCAAGGCCTCCGGAATGGCAATGGACCCATCCGCCTGCTGGCCATTTTCCAACACGGCAATGATGGCCCGGGAAATGGCCACAGCCGTACCGTTGAGGGTATGAACATGGCGGGTTTTCCCCTCTTCCTTATACCGGATTCCCAAACGGCGGGCTTGGAAATCGGTGCAGTTAGAGGTGGACGTCACCTCACCCCAACCCCCGTTTTCTCCACGACCAGGCATCCAGGCTTCCAAGTCAAACTTGCGGTAAGCTGGAGCACCCAAATCGCCGGTGCAGGTGTCCACCACCCGGAAGGGAATGTTTAAACCAGAGAAGATTTCTTCTTCAATGGAGCGGAGTTTCATCAGAATGTCATCGGATTCTTCCGGTTTGGCGTAAACAAACATCTCCACTTTGGAGAACTGATGCACCCGGTACAATCCCTTGGAGTATTGTCCAGCCGCCCCAGCCTCTCGCCGGAAGCAGTGGGAAAGACCTGCCATCATAATGGGGCCCTTGCTCAGATCCACAATGTCACCGGCGTAATAGCCGCCCAGAGTAATCTCGGCCGTGCCCACCAGGCAGGTTCCTGTTCCTTCCAGGGCATAGATGTTGGATTCTTCTCCCCGGGGATTAAAACCAATACCGGCGGCAATCTCTTCCCGGGCAATGTCAGGAGTCACGGTGAGGATGAATCCATGTTTCCGCAGAATATCCAGGGCATAGCGGGTGAGGGCCAGCTCTAAAAGAACCGCCTCATTCTTCAAGAAGTAGAATTTACTTCCCGAAACTTTCGCGCCTCGTTCAAAATCAATGAGGTCCAAATCTTCTGCAATTTCCAGATGGTCTTTGGCTGGGAAGTCAAAAACGGTGGGTTCACCCACCCGGGCCACCTCACTATTGTCTTTGTCTTCCTTACCCACTGGAGCATCGGGATGAGCCATGTTGGGAATGCAAGACGCGGCCTCTTCCAAGGCCAACTTGGCCTCTGCCTCTTCTTTTTCCTTGGATGCAATCTGCTCTTTGATGGCCTTGCCCTCGGCAATCAGGCGCTGTCGTTCTTCCGGCTCCAGCTTGCCCTTCATGGCTTTGGCATTATCATTTCGCTTTTTGCGCAAGGCATCGGTCTCAGTGATGAGAGCATTGCGCTGATCATAGAGGCGAATCACGGCGTCCACATCGGCGTTCATGAACCGGGCGGCGATGTTGGCCTTCACGGCCTCGGCGTTCTCTTTGATGAATTTCAGATCCAACATGGCGGGGTCATTCTAGCCCTTCCGGCGCTCTTGGGGGAAGGATGCGGGTTCGGTGGAATTCACTGGCCTGCCGACGACAAGTTAAGTAAGCTGAACCAAAGAGGCGAGTCGACTATGGACATTGGAACAACGGCACGGAAATCGGTTCTCATCGCCGCGGGGGCCCTGGCCCTGCTCCTGGGATCCTGCGGATTCTTGGAAGACCTCGCCGGGCGCTTCGGCGGATCCGGAGGCTCCGGCGCTCCCGGGGCTCCCGGGGCTCCCGGGGCGGCCGCCGAGATCGTCTTCCTGGAAGGACAGGTGACGGTGAACGGCGAGGCCGCCGGGATCGGCGACACGGTGATGGACGGCGACCTGATCGTCACGGGGCCGGGTTCCGTCGCCGAGCTCACCTTCGGGGACTACCGGATTCTCCGGGCCCAGGAGAACAGCCGGCTGTCCCTGGATTCGGCCGCCGGTCTGATGACCCTGGATGCCGGCGGGCTGGCGGTTCTCCAGTCCAAGGCCCGCAAGCTCTCGGGAAAGGACGACTGGCGCCTTCAGACTCCCACCATCATCGCGTCGGTCCGGGGCACGGTCTACTACGCCAACGTCGAGAGCCCGGACGACACCTATTTCTGCCTCTGCAACGGCCGGATCCATCTGGAGGACGGCGAGGGTTTCGTGGACCTGGCCGCCGCCCACCACGAGTCGATCCGGGCCCGCCGCAGCGCCGAAGGGGTGGTCTACACCGCCGCGCCGATGCAGTATCATGACGACGCGAGCATCGAATCCCTGGCGGACAAGATCCACGTCCCCAT
>JAKSCK010000007.1 GCA_022360655.1 Spirochaetales bacterium
GCTGGGCGTGCTGGTATCAAACACATCACCAGCAACCAGTAGGGCATCCACCTGTTCTTCTTCAATGGTTTGTTCCAACCAATCCAGAAACGCTGAGAACTCCTCATAGCGTTTCCGTCCATAGAGAGTACGGCCAAGATGCCAGTCTGATGTGTGGAGGATTTTCATGGAATCTCCTATGGGGTGTTCCCTGGTCCCCACCCCCTCCGGCTCGGCGGAAGGGGGTCGATCTAAAGGCTATTTTGTAGAGAAAAGTTCCCGCTGTAGCCCCACAAGTACATCGCAACGCTCATTCCATTCATTGCCGGCATGGCCTTTCACCCAGGTCCAGTCAATGTCGAGACGGTCGTTGGCGTCTTTGATCATGAGCCAGAGGTCTTTGTTTTTGACGGGTTTTCCGGCGGCGGTGCGCCAGCCTTTGGCCACCCAGCCCTTCATCCATTGGGTGATGCCTTTCTGAACGTATTGGGAGTCGGTGTGGATGCGCAGGGGGATGGTCATGCCATGGATTTCCACGGCTTTTTTGAGTCCGGCCAGAACGGCCACCATTTCCATGCGATTGTTGGTGGTGGAATCGGCTCCACCGGAAAGTTCCAGGGGATCTTCTCCTGGGGTGAGGATGACGGCGGCCCAGCCTCCGGGTCCGGGATTTCCAGTGCAGCCTCCATCGGTGTAAATATCCAGGCGTTGGGCCATATGTTCTCCTTATCTTTTCTGACAGCCCCTTGGTGTGTTGACCTTGGGCTCATGATGCCCCTGGCGGAAGAGAGAAAATCAGGGGGCATCTTGTTCCAGCCGCTCTGCGGCTTTTGGGCCTATTGTGGCGTGGGCAGAGGGCTGTGGTCCAGTACAAGTACCATGCTCTTGCCAGAGAGGGAGGGGAAACGGAGAATGGGCCCATGAATGTGAATGCCCTTTTAGAAGAATATGGACTGTCTACCGATGATGTGCGGTGGTCATTGTGTTGCCGTTTGACGGAATCGTTGATGCATCTGGCAGAAACAAAGGGTGCGGAAGGGCTGTGTCAGAATCTATGGAGTGGGGCTCTGGGCGATGAGCTTTATGATATGGAAGAGCGGTGGCACCGGGACCGGGATGATCGATTGTCCCGGGCGGTGCTGGATGAGGGGCACCTGAGAGATGAGCTCTCCCAGATGACCCTGGACAAGATTAAGCGTTCAGAGCGTTGATGCGCTCACCCACCCATTGCTCAATGGTGGCAATGCGTTCTTCCACTTTTTGAGCGGCACCTTCTCCGTTTCCGCAGAGGGAGGCGTAGAACTTGATTTTTGGCTCGGTACCAGAGGGACGAGCCGTCACCATACCACCATCGGAAAATTCAAACTGAAGCACATTGGAGGAAGGCAGGTGAATGTCTTTAGCCACCGTGCCATCTGTGAGATGGGTGGTGCTGCCTTCTCGGTAATCCCGTAGGGCCACCACCTCATCCTCTCCAATGCTCTTGGGAGGATCCTGCCGGAGGGAGGCCATAAGGGCATCCATGGTTTCCACACCCTTCTGACCTTCAAATTCCCGGCTGATGAGGGTTTCTTTCCAGAAGCCAAATTTGCCGTAGAGCTCTCGTAGGTGGTCCATCACACTCTTGCCTCGGCTGCGGTTCCAAAGGGCCATTTCAGCGGTCATGGCAGCTGCGGAAACCGCATCCTTATCCCGCACAGCGCTTCCCACCAGGAAGCCATAGCTCTCCTCACCACCAAAGATGTAGGTTTTGTCCCCTTCGGCTTCAAACTGGCGAATCTTTTCACCAATGTATTTGAAGCCTGTGAGCACTCGGAAGCTTTCGGCACCATAGGATTCGGCAATGCGGTTCTGGAACAGGGAGGTGACAATGGTGTTCACAAAGGCGGGGTGAGCCGGCAGACTTCCAGCCTCTTTTTGGGTGCGGAAGATGTAATCGGTGAGCAGAGCGCCCAACTGATTCCCCGTCACCAGCACCCAATCCTCGCCATCCGGAACGGCAATTCCAAGACGGTCGGCATCGGGATCGGTGGCCATCACCAGGTCCGCATCCTTCTCCTTGGCCAGTTTGAGAGCCAGTTCCAGAGCTGGGGCCATTTCTGGATTGGGATAGGGAGCCGTGGGGAAGTTGCCATCAGGGTCTCGCTGTTCCGGCACCGTGGTGACAGGAATTCCCAATTCTGCCATCACATTTTCCACTGGAACCAAACCAGTTCCATGGAGGGGGGTGTACACCAGTTTCAGATCCTTGCCCTTCTCTTTGATGAGGGGAAGGTTGAGGGCCTGGCTCACCACCATGGCCTGATAGGGTTCATCAATTTCCTTGTCAATGGGAATGATGAGCCCCTTCTCCTGGGCCTCTTGAACGTCCAGTGCCGGCACATCCCCACTCACCTGGCGCACTTCACTGATGATCCCAGAATCATGGGGAGGCACCACCTGTGCTCCATCTTCCCAGAACACCTTGTAGCCGTTGTAGATGGCGGGGTTATGGCTGGCCGTCACCATGATGCCGGCACAAGCACCCAATTGCCGCACAGCAAAAGACAGAACGGGGGTGGGTCTTAAGGAGGTGAAGAGCCAGACTTTGATGCCGTTGGCTGCCAGCACCCGAGCGGCTTCTTGGGCAAACAAATCCGAATAAAGCCGACTATCATAAGCAATGGCCACACCACGCTCCCCCTGGGGAACCCGGGTGAGAATGTAATTGGCCAAGCCCTGGGTGGCCTTGCGAATCACCCGGGGATTGATGCGGTTGTCTCCACCGCCAATCACTCCGCGTAAACCACCCGTGCCAAAGTCCAAATCCCTCCAAAACCGATCCGAGAGCTCCTCCCAGTTTTCCTGGGCCAAGAGGGTTTTAATCTCATCGGCAAAGTGGGCATTCTCTTCCATGGCCACATAGGCCTCTGCTTTCTGACGAATGGCGTCATTGGTCATTGTGTTCCCCCGAAATACTGCCGACACAGATGCATCGGCGTGGTGAAATTGTTCTGTGATCCTGCGGATTCCAGTTCCTTACGGCTCCGATAGCCCCACAAGGCACCGGCAAATTCGGCCTCAATGGCCTGGGCAGACTTCAGGTCTGTGACCGTGTCTCCCACCATCAGTATAGGCTTTTGCGCACTTCTGTCAGCGCCCCACGCTTCAAAAACCAGCTCAGGAGAGGGTTTGGCCGGCTGCCCCTCCCGTTGCCCCACCACTGTCCCAGAGAATTGAGGCAGCAGAGCGGAAACCACGGCCTGGGCAATGCTTTCATTCTTGGCCGTCCAAATGGTTGTGGTCACTCCCAGGTTTTGGAGGGAACAAAGCAGCTCAATCACACCGGAATAGACTTGCGAATCCCGATAGGGTCGGCGCATATATTCTTCCAACAAGGCCGGATACAAGGATTCCAAGAACTCTGGGGAAGGCAGTGCCAGTTCCAAAGTGCGCTTGAGTCCCCATCCCACCCAAGAGGCATAATCCGCAATGGGATGGGAGGGATGGCCCTCCCTCTCAAGAATGGTGTTGATGGAGCCACCAATGTCTGGAAGGCTGTCCACCAAGGTGCCGTCCAGGTCAAAAACCACATGCTTGTAGAAACTCATCAGGAATGAGTGTACAGAAGCTCCCTCACGGGGAGCAAGGCCAGGGGATTTTCCGGATTTATATCGACCCCTTCGGGGATTTCAGAATGCCTGGTGTGGCTCTCCCGGAACCAAGAGATTATGATGCCCCATGCGCCTGCTTTCTGTGGAAACGTTTTATGCCGGTTCTCATCGCCGATTTCTGGATGAATGGATCTCCCATTCCCGTCATGAGCATGAAACGCTCACCCTTCCAGGAAGGCATTGGAAATGGCGTCAGGCCGGGAGCGCCCTCTGGTTAGCCGAGCACATCCCGCTCCAAGCCCACGAGAAATTTGATGCTCTGTTTGTGAGCGGAATGGTGGACCTGTCTCATCTCAAGGCTCTTCGGCCCGATTTACCACCCATTTTGCTCTATGTTCATGAGAATCAGTTTGATTATCCCCTCTCCCCGGGAGAACACGTGGATTTCCGCTATGGTCTGGTGGATTTGGTGAACACCATGGTAGCGGATTTCACCTTTTTTAACTCTCAGTACAATCGTCAGTCTCTTTTTTCCCATGCTCAAACTCTTTTCAAACGGCTCCCGGATGCTCTCCCCCGTCAGGCCTTGGACCTGGCCCAATCCAAATCGGATGTGGCTCATCCAGGAGTACGCGTGCAGGAAATCCAAGCCTTTGTGCAAAACCTACGAGTGGAGCTCCCCTCCACCACCCCCCTGATTATTTGGAACCACCGCCATGAGCATGATAAAAACCCCAAACTGGCCTGTGAGGCCTTGGAGGCGTTAGCGGCTGAGGGGGAGGATTTTCAACTGGCCCTTCTGGGAGAACGATACAGTCAGCGTCCACCGGAGTTTGAACGCCTGCATGCCGTATTGGGGAAACGGATTCTTGTGGATGCCTATCCTTCTCGTCAGGAGTACTGGCAATGGCTGGCTCGGGGCCATGTGGTGCTGAGCACCGCTTGTCATGAGAACTTTGGCATTGCGGTGGTGGAGGCCGTCAGCGCCGGATGCATCCCCCTTCTTCCCCAGGCTCTGGCCTATCCTGAGGTGATGCCTCCCAACAAACCTGAATGCTTTTGGTTGCAGGAACAGGATGTGGTGCCTCAGCTTCAGCATCTTCTTTCCCTAACATCCCAGGAGAAGACGGCCCTTGGTGAGGAATTGCAGCAATGGATGGGGCGTTATGACTGGAGCTTTGCCACAGAGATTCTGGATGATGGAGTGGACGCCCTCATCCCCCGAGGGAAGTGAGGGGTCGATCTAAACGAAAAATAAGTGTTCTTTTTTAGACCAATGAATATAACTGAAAAGAGA
Organism: Spirochaetales bacterium; assembly: GCA_022360655.1. Lineage (GTDB taxonomy): Bacteria > Spirochaetota > Spirochaetia > DSM-2461 > DSM-2461 > UBA2779. The sequence goes on from JAKSCK010000007.1 coordinate 4,870, forward strand.
GGTGATGATGACATACTTTGAGCTGGCTCTGATTCATTTGGCAACGGTGGTTCCAGCCTTTATTCTTGGGACCTTCTTGCTTCTTGCAAGAAAGGGAAGCACAAGGCACAAACGCCTGGGTGCAGTGTATCTTGTTCTGATGTTCATCACCTCCTGGGTCACCATGTTCATGTCTGCAGAAGTGGGGCCACGTTTTCTCCATCACTTTGGATGGATTCATCTTTTGAGCATCCTCACCATCATCACGGTGCCGCTTTCCTGGAATTTTGCCCGAAGAAAAAACATCAAGGGGCATCGGTTCACCATGATGGCCTTGTACTTTGGTGGTTTAATCATTGCTGGAAGTTTTGCCTTCACACCTGGTCGCATGCTCCATGGCTGGATTTTCACCTGAACTATTTTTTAGGAATCAACGACATAGGGCTGTCGTATTACCTGGTCTAATATCAAAAAAAGGAGTTCAAATGCCAAGAGCAAAGACAAAAGAGGATCTGTTAAAGGATGCCCAGCGCAAGTATGAACAGCTTACGGAGCTGATGCAGACTCTTCCCAAAGAAGTGCTGGCCAGGGAAATGGACTTTTCCAAGGATGAGAAAAAATCTCAGAACCATTGGCAACGCGATAAGAATCTCCGTGATGTGTTGGTGCATCTCTATGAATGGCATCAACTCCTCATCACTTGGGTTAAGGCAAACATGGGTGGAACGCTCCAAAGCTTTCTCCCCCATCCTTACAACTGGAAAACCTATGGTGAGATGAACATGGAGTTTTGGAAAAAGCACCAGAAAACCCCTTTAGAACAATCCAAATTGTTGTTGCATCAGAGCCATCATCACGTGTTTTCCTTGGTGGAATCCTTGACCAATGAAGAATTGTTTACAAGAAAATACTTTTCCTGGACAGGAAACACAAATCTTGGAAGTTATTGTGTTTCGGCTCTGGCCAGTCACTACGATTGGGCCATAAAAAAGCTCAAAGCCCATAAGAAAAAATGCCAAGAACACGCCTTGCACACGAAAGGAGAAGAGCAATGAAACATGAATGGCGAAAATCCGAGAAAACATTTTATCTTCCCAAGCAGCAGCCCACTGTGGTGGAACTGCCCTCTTTCCAGTTTCTGGAAATCACAGGAGAGGGGAATCCCAATGAGGAGCATTTCAGCCACTGCGTGGAAGTGCTCTACTCCATCTCCTATGCCTTGAGAATGTCTCATAAAGGCGGTTATGCCCCCCATGATTATTTTGAATATGCCGTGTATCCCCTGGAGGGAATCTGGGATCTTCGAGAAGAGGTGAAACAGTCCAAAGAAATTCCATGGTCGAAGGATGATTTGGTGTATCGGCTCATGATTCGTCAGCCCAACTTCATCACAACCTCTGTTGTGGAAGAAGCCTTGGAACGCACAAAAAAGAAAAAGCCCCATTCCCTCTTAGACCAGGTGCGATTTTGCTCCTTGAAGGAAGGGCGCTGTGTCCAAATGCTTCATCTTGGGAGCTATGACACGGAACGTGCATCCTTCCAACAAATGGAAGAATTTTGTGCTCAGAATGGACTCGTGCGATCCTCAAAACAGCATAGGGAGATTTACCTTTCCGATGCCCGTAAGGTGGTACCAGAGAAACTGAAAACAGTCTTACGTTTTACTGTTCAGTAGTCTTTTTTTACACAAACTCCGAGATCCTGATATGGAAATGCCCGAGGATCTCATGAAGGAATTTATAATAGGACCAGCTCTGGGATGAAAGGTCATTCCAGAATACTTATTTCTCACTGGCAGATTCGTATGCGAGAGAATCTCCATATTCATCAAAAAAGAGGATAATAATGCCCAGAAAAGAAGAGGACTTCCCGGTTGCAACAGAGGAATGGGGATGGAGATTCCATCATGTCGGAATACCCACACAGGAAATCCCTGAGAATTCAACATACATCGAAAAATTCAGATTCCGTGTTCATGGTTTTGACGAATCTCCTGTTGGAATTGAATGGATGCAGTTTGATGAGGACTCTCCCTTTCCCAATATCATCAAGAACATCCCCCATTTGGCGTTTACCGTTCAAAATTTAGAGGATGAGATACAAAATCGGAATTTAGAAATTCTCATAGCACCCAATGAACCCATGAACGGATTGAAAGTGGCCATGGTGCAAATGGATGGGGCTCCTGTCGAGCTCATGGAGTTTTCAATGCAATCTGAGAGTCATTGAGAATGGACTTTCAAAAAAACGTCTTCCTTGAAGGAGCGGATAATCTTCTCAACCCCTTCGACGTTGAGAAGATTCTTTTCAGTCTCAGTTGACCAGGAGATTTTGCCTATAGAGTTCCAGGCTGGCCTCTTGCCATTCCCCATTCTCTTGGGAACGAATGAGTCCAAGGCGGGGATAACGGCCTTTCTCATAATGTTCAAATTCCAAGAAGCTGCCACTGAGGTGCAAATTTCCCAGACGGTCTATGAGAAGGCGGTGGTAAAAAATGATGTACTCCCCATTCTCATCCCAGGGTGGGGGTGGAGCAATGAGGCGCTGCCCAAGAGTTTGATCCCATTTGTTCACTGTGGCGGGAGCACTTTTCACAAAAAGTCCCCGCCCCTTTCCGGCGTTTCGCTGACGGTAGGCAAAATGGAGGGTGTTCTCTTGATCCACCACCACCGTGTCATAACTAAAATCCCCTTTGGGTGTGGTGAGCCCGAGGTTTTCCCATTGCTGGTCCCCTGAAAAATCAAACTCGTTCCCTTCAAGAGGAAAACGACTGCGCATATGAAAATCTGCCGCAGCATGATTCCCTGGAAAAAAATGGAGGAAATTTTGAGCGTCAATCACCACGGATCCTTGGCTGTGGGAGTCCAGATGTTGGTACACCGATTGGATTCCCATGGAGCGGGTCACCATGGAGGCCTGACCGGTGATTGTCTCTGGTCGAGTGATTTGGGCCAGATAGGCGATGTTGGCGTCTTTCCGAACTCCCGCAAGGGCTTTTTCTTCATCGTAGCCCGAATAGGCCACAAAACTGAGATTCCCCCGGGTGGCCATGGTGGCATTCCCCCCCGAATGAATGGTGGGAGCGCCAAGTTTGTTGCCCAGGCGGAAGGAGTTGAGTTCAATTTTTCCATCATCACGACGGAATGGAAAAACCACATCCACAACATTCACATTCCCAACCGTCCAAGACACCGTTGGTTCCGGCCAGCCTAAGTCAGAAAAACTTTCCCCTACGTAATCCACTGTGATGGCAGGTGTTTCTCCGTTTAGCAGATTGAAACCTGTGAATTCTTCCACCACAGCCTGACGCGCTCCAGGAAACGGAATGATTTGGAAGTTCTCTGTGTCTAAGTCATCCAGATAGATGAGAGCCCAATGGGGCTCATCATTCACCAAGTAGTTGTAGGTGAGATAAAGATGATCATCACTGGTGATGGAGAGACGGGGCTGCTGATGACCATTGTCTTGATGTGCTGTGGTGACACGGTCCTGTGGATGAAGATTTTTCAGAAAAGAACGGAAACTCCGCTGTTCCCACTGCCCCTGGCGAAGAGTCCGAAAATATCCCCAGTCTTCTTTGGCATTAAGCCCATAGGGCCGATTTTGACTATCGAAGGCGAGAGCAGAGAAATGGGCCAATTCTCCGTTGTCTGCCCCAAAAGGTCCCTGACCTTCTTGAGGCATTTGGAGAAAGGCTGGAGGGAACGTCGTTTGGCAAGCCATGATGAGTAGGCCAATGATGGCAATGAATCCCAGAATGATGATGGGGCGGAAGAAAAAGGACATAGACACTCCTGTGAGACACAGCATCTCCTAAAGGGAGAATTCTTGCTATTAGTACTTTCATAGAACATATTCAATATCGAGCGATCGGAGCAATGCTCTCGGGCCATTGAGGCATTGTACCTTCCGAGAGAAGGAGGGTCGTCAGCCCTTGGCCTTAAGGCGTTCCGAGGCCCAAAGGGCGTAGTGGCGAACCTTTCGCTCTGGATCTTCTTTCAAGGCTTGGAGAATGTCGCGCCCCTCCGGTTCCGCCAAGGCTTCAAGGGCATGACTCACCTCCACCCGAACCCGAGTATCTGGGTCACGGGCAGCCATCACAATGCCCCGATAGGCAGGGGCCGTGGCAATCTGAGCCAAGCGGGTTGCCGCTCTTTGCCGCTCTAAGGGATCTCGATGATGAAGCTTCCGGATTTGGCCATCCACATAGCCACATTGAGTGAGAATGGAAGAAAGGGGTTTCTCCAGTGAAGGAACCCCTTCTTCCAAGAGCTTCACCAAAATGGATTCTGTGACGCCTCCCATGGCTGTAAACACCCGCACCAAACGCTCCCGTCTGGGGGCTTCTCCATCCCGAAAATGTTCCACAAGGGAGCGAAGACCTGCCTGACCATGAACCTGAGAGAGGGCCTGTTCTGCTTCCTCTTCCCTTCCAGGCGTGTCAAGAAGCATCACCAGAACATCAATGGCTTCGGGTGTAGAGGAAGCGGCCAAACCATCCAGGGCGGCTTGGCGTACACTCCGCACCTCCTCCTCATTGAGCACCAACTCTTGAAGAGCCTGGAAAATTTTTGCTCCTCCGCGATGAGCCAAGATGAGAGAGGCTTCTCGGCGTACCTCTTCCACCGGATCTTTGAGCAGAGTAAGGGCCATTTTTTGCTGATGCAATTCCCCACTGCGCACCAAAACACCAAGTGCCGCAATGCGGATTTCCGAATTCACATCCATCAAGGCCTCTTTGAGCGGAGTTTCAAACTGAGACACAAAGGAATGGGGTAGAGCACGCATAAGGGCCGCCCGCATGGGCGCATCAGGGGTGGAGAAAAGGTAGGTGGCCCGTTGGGTGAACAGGGAGGGGTCTAAGGCCTCAAAATCAGGAGCCAAAGCTTCACATTCTTGGGGTGAGAGAAGAGGAAGATGTTCTAAGAGGGATTGAAGGGTGATGTTGAGGTGCCAACCGGCCAGAACACGCACACAGCGAGCGCGCACCACTTGGGGTTGATTCTCATCTTCCATCAAATCCATCACTCCATGGAGATACACATCAGAGGGAAAGCTTCGGAGCAGCGTCACCAAGGATTCATGGGCAATGAAGTTCTCCTGCGCCAAAAACTCCATGAGGGTGGGACGGTAGACTGCGGCCTCTTGCGGGGCAAGTTGGGGCAAGAGAATTCCCAGGAGCCGTCCATCCTCTCTTCGCTCTTTGAGCTGAAGATGCAGGGCCTCATGACAACGTCGGTCTCCCCAACGGGCACAGGCCACCACAAGTTCCCGATAGAGCTGCCATTCCTCGGGACTCTGGGGAAAGGTGGTTTTGGAGAACACCTTGCCGGCAACCCGCCCTAAAGACGAAGGTAGGGCCCTCCCGGCACGAAGGGCCAAGAGAAGGGAATCGGTGGTGTCATACAGACTCTCATCCTCCAAAAAGGAGGTGGTTCCGACATCCACGGCCGTTTTGAGGAGACGCTCTCTCCGGGCCCAATCTTCCCGGTCCCCCAGGTTGGCCTGCTGCAGCATGAGCTTGAATTGCCCACTGGCTTCCAGCACTCGAGAGGCCGCAAGTCGCACCAGAGCATCCTCATCTTCGAGGGCCTGATAGGCAAAATGAAGATCTGAGGAGGATTCGGGTTTGGCAAGGGCCACAAGATGAGCTCGTTCCAAAGGAGTGGCCTCAGGGAAGGAGGGATTCCACCAAGAGGGGTAATCCCTATGGAGCCGTTCTCGGGCAGCCTGGCGCACAGAGACCATGGGATCTTGGGAGGCCAGGGCCAAGAGCCGGGATGGAAGATGGTCTCCCGTGGACTCTCCCAAAGGTGTGGGAAGGCTGGCTTCATCCATAGCACCCTCTTCGTCACTCTCAATTTCCGGCCCCAACCCCGAGGCCTGAAAGGAAGGAAGGAGGAACTCTTGGTCAGAAAGAGGTTGACCTTGAAGAGCGGAAAGCATGCGCAGCTGTGGATGTGGATCAGCAAGGCATTCCAGCACCGAACGCCGGGAGGCCTCCGAATCATCATGGAGAAGAATGCGAAGAGCAAAAAGACGAATGATCCAATGAGGATTCCCAAAAAGCTCTCGCAAATCCCCTTCCCGGCCCTGAAAAAGTTGGGCGGCTTTTTGACTGTTAAAATCCCCTTCTCCCAGAGTTTGAGCCGCGGCCGTTAAAAGCCAAAGCCCTTGTTGACTTTGGAGCCACTGGCTGTACACCCGAGCAACGGAAGGAGATGATAGGGCCACCTGAAACACGGTGCCTGCTCCCTCTTGTGGTGTGGCCCCAAGAAGTCGTTGGGCATCCCGTGCACGACGTTTCCGAATCAAACGCTTCTTGAGCGCATCAGCCACCTGAAAATGGGCAATCAGCCCATCCCCCAAACGTGCCACTAAAGCATCCACAAGGGCTGGATGAGTTGCGAGTCGTCGATGCACGTTTTCATCAAATTCTCCCTGGGCATACAAGCGTGTGGCCTTACGCAAAAAAAGCAGCCGATGGAGGAAAAAGACCAATGCAACAAGTCCAAGGAGCACTCCCACCCCAGCGGCCAGTAGCCAGGGCAAGGACAGCGGAAAAGAGAATTGGGAGAACAGGTCTGTGATCCATTCATTCATCATGCAAATCCTTTGACATTAAATATTTCTAAGGGTTGGGCTTTTCCCTTCACCCGCACTGGTTCTCGTTTCTCAATCAAAAAACCCTCTCCAAGCAAATCCCGGGTGGCCCGGGTGATGAGCACATCTTCGGCCTGGGCCAAACCTTCCAACCGGGCCGCTGTGTTCACTGTATCCCCCAGCACCGTGTATTCCATTCGACGTCTGGAACCCACATTACCCGCCACCAGAGGACCTGAGGCCACACCGGCTGAAATGCGCAGAGCGGAGGCATCACCCTGGAAAAACGAGCGCGATTGAGAACGAACCAACTCATGAATGCCCAAAGCCGCCTTCACAGCTCCCACGGCATCTTCCCCCCCCTTTTCCAGAGGAACACCCCAGGCCGCCATGATGCAGTCCCCAATGAACTTATCAATGAAGCCGCCGGTGGAAATCACCAGCTCTACCGCCTGTTCAAAGAAGGCATTGAGCACCTCAATCACATAGCCTGGATCTTTGCCTTCCGAAAAGGCCGTGTAGCCGGTGATGTCCGCAAATAAGACGGTGGCATGACGCTCATCTCCCCCCAGCCGCACCTGCTGAGGATTTTCCGTGAGAGTGGACACCAGCTCCGAAGAAAGATAACGGCCAAACATGTCCTTGATGATGCGCCGTTCTTCCACCGCGGATTGGGCTTGATTCCGCAATTCCCTCTCCCGACTTTGATCCGCAAACACCAAGGTGGTGCCTTCCTTTTTTCCTCGCTTTCCCCGCAGGGGTGTGGCAGTGAGGGCATAATCCATGTCCTCTCCTTCGTGACGGCGAAAGATTCCTTCGGTGATAAAGGCCTCTTTTTCCAGTTTGGACAAACCATCAATCTCTTTTGCATCCAGGGAGGACTGGAATCGATGCGCAAAGGATGTCCCCTGATCCCCCTCCATCAAGCCCAGGGCCTCCTGAGCCCGTGGATTCCAGTACTGGATTTTTCCCGCTTCATCTGTGGTCACCAAGAGATTTTCCATGGAAGAAAAGATGGCCCCCTGATATCGCTCCAGAGACTCCACCGTTTGCAGCTGTTTTTTCACCTCTTGGGCCATGAGAGCATTCTCCAAAAGCCCCCCCGCCAAACGGGAGAGTGAATCCAGGAAATGAAAGCGTTTGGCCTGGTAATGGTGTTGATGTTGACTGTTGAGAATCAGTAACGCCTCCACCCCTTCCTTGCCTCTGAGGGGAAGAAGCATTCCGCTGGTCATCTCTGCCAGGAGAAAAAGTTGATCAAAGAGTCCCCCGCAAGGCTGAGAAAGAACAATGGACTTTTGGCATTCCTCAATAAAGCTCTCAAATTCCTTACTCAGTTCAAGAATTTTGGGGATGCCCCGTTTTCCACGGCGGTGAAACAAATTCCATTTGGATTTTTGACGAGTATAGAGGGCTGTGAGATCGGAATGGGAGTGGTCAGCGGCCTGTTCCACCAGGGCTGCTGCAACATGCTTATAATCGCCATGCCGCGCTAAGCGTTCTCCCGCCTGAGCCAGTTCATCCAGATGTCCATTCATGGTTGTTTATTATAGAGGGAGTGGGGGCTCTTGGGCACATCTTTTCCTGGCCCTTGATTCACACAAAATTCCATGTTTTTGAAGTTCTAGACCGACCCCGCCCTACGGCGGGGTTCAAGGATGCACAATCACTTAAGGTGGACTGGAAAACTTAAACAAAGCCACATGCGCCATCCAGAGAAGACCATCATCATCAATGATGGTGAGAAAACGCCCTTCTGAATCCACATCCATCACCGGATAAACCCGTCCAGGTGTACAATGGTGCTGGGCTGTTTCCCAAGGATTTTCAAGCTCTTGAAACAATCCCCGCCCCTCCTGCAATCGTCGATGAGCCTCATCTTTGAGTCGCACAGCAAACAGGGGTGGGCGGGGCATGAATCCTCCCTAGACGTAGTCTTTCAGTTCCTTAATCACCGGGAAAGTTTTGAGCTTGGCAATGGCTTTTTCTTGGATTTGGCGTACTCGTTCCCGGGTGATTCCCAGCATCTTTCCCGTTTCTTCCAAGGTCAGTGGCCCTTCACCAGCCAGGCCATATCGAAGCTGAATGATGCGCTTTTCACGTTCACTCAAACCATCCAAAACCTGCTCTAAGGTGTCCTGTAGAGAGGCATTAAAGACGGTTTCCACCGGTTCTGGAGAATTCTCATCTTTGATGAGTTCCGAAAGTCTGGTGACATTATCATCATCCACGGTGGTATCAAGACTGGCCGTTTCTTGGGAAAGCAGCTTGATGTCTTTGATTTTGGCCTCGGTCAAATTCATGTATTCGGCCAATTCCTTCTCTGTGGGTTCCCTCCCCAAATCTTGGGTGAGTTGCTTGGACACAAAAAAGGTTTTTTTGATGGTGTTGAGCATGTGGATGGGAATGCGAATCACCCGGGCTTTATCCGCCAAAGACTTGATGATGGCTTGGCGAATCCACCAGGTGCCATAGGTGGAAAAACGACAACCTCGTTTGTAGTCAAAACGCTCCACCGCTTCAATCAAGCCAATGTTGCCCTCATCAATGAGGTCTAACAGACTCATTCCACGATTCTGGTATTTCTTGGCAATGGACACCACCAGACGCAGATTGGATTTAATCATGAGGTTTTTTTTCTCAAATAAAACCTCTTCTATGTAGGTTTTCTTTTCTACATAGACGTTGTTTTCAAGGTTTCCCTCTTCATTTTCAGACTCAAGTCCTTCCAGTTCCTTCTTAAACTGGGCAATGTCCTTGCCAATGGACTGCTCCTGATCAATGGTGAGCAAATTGTACTGGGAAATTTGTTTGAGATAGAGGGCAAGGGGATCGGTCTCCGCCATGGCCTCGGATTGCTCGGCACGGTTTGAAAGGACTCCTGAATCCTCAACTTCTGTCATTCTTCCTCCATTGGGGCTAGCCCCGGGGTGCATCCTCTGGGGATATGGGAACCCCTTCTCGGAAAACCGAGAAGTACATCCGTGGTCCTGTTCCAGAGGAATCGGATTCTCCTAATCGTCCTATCCGGTGACCAGGTAAAACCGATTCTCCAACATTAACGAACAGGTCTTCATTTCCGCCGTATAAGTAAATATAGTTTCCACTATCTATCAAAACAACATTGCCAAAGCCTCGATACAATCCTGTCCACACCACATTTCCAGAACGAATCGCATGAACATAACTGGATGATTCAGCCTCAATGGCCACACCTGGAACCTTTCCATCAAAGGGATGCTTATACCCGGCAACTGGCCATTGGGGTGTTCCTGTCACCCGAATCCCCGTTGGTAAGGATTGAGGTACAGGATCTGGAGAGGGAGGAGCAGTGGATGTGCGCGGGGTGACAACGACAGCAGGGTTGGGATCCTCGATGGGATTAGGAGTGATGGGCTGTGATGGGGCAGACCAGGCAATCACCAACCTTTCCCCGACTTGAAGGACTTGTGTCTCTAAGCGGGAATTCCACTCTAAAAGTTGAGAGACCGTAATGTTGTGCTTTCGTGCAATACCGTAATAGGTGTCTCCCTTCCCAACCAAGTAATATCGCGGAGTTTCTTGAGAAACACGTTGAGGATGAGTTGAAGGATTCTCTTGGGGGAGAGCTTCATCACCAGGAATGAGAAGTTGCATTCCAATCGACAAAGCAGATGGATCTTCGATGGAATTGGCTTGGACTAAATCTGCCACAGAAACCTCATAGCGCCGAGCAAGAGAATACAAGGTTTCACCTGAGGCCAGGGTATGACGCGTTTGAGCACCAAGCGAGAGAACAGTAGAAAACAACAGAGCAGCGCAAAGCGCAGGATTTCGAAGGGAGGAACAGTTCATCATACCTTTTGATCATCGGCGCAACCTCAAGTGAAGGTAAATGAGCCTCATGAAAATAGCCAAAGAGACTTTGATTTCAAGAATCCTTGGGGGATTCATCAATCATTCGCATTTTAATCATATTTCCTTCACTTTGTCCACTCTGCCCCCATTTGGACAACCTAATTCCAGGTATATAAAGAAACCGAGAATATTCATCACAAAGGCAATCCCAGGCAGCAAAGTGGAGGAGAAGACACATGTTCTTGTCCTTTAAAAAACAGGGACTGCCCGTGAACAGTCCCTGTGATGATTGCATTTTTTGAATTATTTCATGTTAGGCACTCAGCAAATTGGGTGCTGTTCCTGTTGTGAAAAAAGCGTGTAAATTCCCCAAACCAGCCTCAACCATATCAGAAACAGATTGACGGGTATAAAAGGCAGAATGACCCGTGATTTGCACATTGGGCATGTTTTTTAATAGAGCCAAAGGCTCATGGGATAAGGGTTCTAAAGAGCAGTCCATATGCAAGGTACCAACTTCATTCTCTAAAACATCCAGGGCAGCGCCGGCCACTTTCCCGGATCGTAAACCTGCAATCAAGGCAACGGTATCCACCAGCTCACCTCTAGCACTATTCACAATCAGAACTTCATTCTTCATCTTTGCAATGGACTGTGCGCCAATCATCCCCTGATTCTCACCAGTTAAGGGAACATGAAGGGTAATGATATCGGCCTGGGCATAAAGTTCATCGAGCTCAACATAGTTGAGAAGCCCATCCAGCTGGGGGGAGGGATAGGGATCATAGCCAATCACCTTACATCCAAAACCCTGCAAACCCTGAGCCACTGTTTGACCAATCTTTCCTGTACCAATGATGCCAACAACCTGGTTTCGGAGTTCTCTGCCCTGAAGACCTCTCAGGGTAAAATCATTGATTTGTGACTTCTTATAGGACACTGGCATACGACGAAGCAAGTTCATCATGGAAAGAATAGCAAATTCTCCCACGGAATTGGGTGAATACTGGGCGTTACTCACCTGAATACCCAATTCTGATGCGGCAACAAGATCCACATTGTTGAACCCTGCACTTCGACTTGCAATGTACTGAATTTTATACTCTGCAAGAGTATGCAATACCTCACGGTCGACCTGGCAGTTCCCCAAGAATGTGACCGCATCATGCCCTTTGGCCTCTTTGACGGATTCAGGGCTTAATCGGTCCCCAATGAGGGTGATGGCAAATCCAAACTCTTCTGAATAGCGCTCAAACGCCGCATATTCATCAGGTCGAGCCGCATATGCAACCACCTTCATCACACAATCTCCAACTTGTAGTCTTCCCTTTCCACCAGCTGAGCTTTATCAATGAGCAAATATCGGAAGAGAAAACCAAGAGCAATGGGGGCAATAAGGAAAAGAAAAATCACTACTGCAATACTTCCAAAATTCCATCCCATGATGTTTAAGGCATTGATAGGACCAATCAGACCCGAGATACCAAAACCTGCACTAAAGGGAGTTCCAGGAATACCAAAAGCTGCACCTAAGGCTCCGAGAACCGCAGCATTGGCCAGGATGGGCAGAAGAATCTTGGGTTGTTTTGCCAGATTTCCCATAAATATTTTGGGTGATCCAAGGACCGGAGCAAGTGATAAACCTAGTCCATTCACCGAGATACCACCAATGGCCAATCCAAAGGATGCTGCCACCACGCCAAGGTTTGCTGTTCCAGAAGCAATTCCCGTCAATCCCACAGCCAATGCCACGCCGACAGTAGAAACCGGTGAAACAATGAGGAATGCATAAGAAACAGAAATAAGAATCCCCATCAAAATCGGTTGCAATGTTGTCATATGAGCAATAAGGGAACCAATGGCGGCCGTAATTTTCACCACAAAGGGAAGGAGAAGTAAACCAATTCCTCCAGCAAGGATTGACACAAAAATGGGAGTAATCAGAATCGCAAAGTTTTTTGCTTTTCCATTTAACATCAGAACAACACCAGCGGCTAGAGCTGCTGTTAAACCAGCATTGATGACATCACCTGTGCCTTTAATCACCATGCCCGCGTCAGTGAATTTGACCACTCCAGATCCAATGACAACAGCAATGGCTAAACAGATGGTTTGGAGAGGATTGAATTTAAATTGATGAGCCACAGCCACACCAATGGCCATGGGGACCATGCTCACTGCAATAGCAGTGAGTTGGACAATGGGAGCCCAACCCAAAGCTTTAGAAAGTTCGCCTAACAAGGCTGAAGGTATGAGCGCTGTGACGATGCCTAAACTCAGACCGTTCAGTATCTTCATCGTGTAGTCTTTCATGACTACCTCCGTAATATTTATATCGATATTTTTTTAGCTTTTTGATATACTATCGGTCAAGTAGTAATACTATCAAAGTAAGAATTATTCGTGAAAGAATAGCCTTCCTTGATAAATGCTCCATGCTCCAGGCCGCCTCCGCTCGCCTGCGCCACATCCTGTGCCGCTCTTAAGGCTTGCTCCGGTTCAAATCCCACCAGGGGACTTCTCCACCTGCTTGAGATTTAGAGTCAGTGCGTATAAACAAATAACCAGGAATATGTAAATTTGCGCTAGTGGTATCATTTAACTTGGTTTCAGAGATTGCTATGATA
>JAKSCK010000273.1 GCA_022360655.1 Spirochaetales bacterium
ACTTTGGTCTTGTGTCTTTGTTTTACTGATCTTTAAAAATATGGAATCTGTCAACACATATTTATTTATTAAATATGTTTAGTTGCTGAGCACTCAGATTGTTCTTTGAACAATCTTTCAATAGAAGCACCCCGTTTCTTTTATAAAGAGCGAGGCGGACTATTGAATCAAGTGTGTGGCGAATCGTTACCAGATACTTTCTTAGTCGAAAGTATCAAAAACGCGTTGTTTGAATGTATAAACCAGATCTTTTTGGGTTATATGGTCAAGTGACTAAGCGCACACGGTGGATGCCTTGGCAGTCAGAGGCGATGAAGGACGTGGAAATCTGCGAAAAGCCTGGGGAAGCTGATAAACGAGCTGTGATCCCAGGATGTCCGAATGGGGAAACCCACCTGTCATAAGGCAGGTATCTCTTAACTGAATACATAGGTTTAGAGAGGCGAACCCGGGGAACTGAAACATCTAAGTACCCGGAGGAAAAGAAATCAACCGAGATTCCCCTAGTAGCGGCGAGCGAACGGGGACCAGCCGAGCGATAGGCGTGAGTGGAACACTCTGGAAAGTGTGGCCATAGTGGGTGATAGCCCCGTACACGAACACGATCATCGACGTATTAAGTAGGACGGCACACGTGTTATGTTGTCTGAAGATGGGGGGACCATCCTCCAAGGCTAAATACTCCTGACTGACCGATAGTGAACCAGTACCGTGAGGGAAAGGCGAAAAGAACCCCGTTGAGGGGAGTGAAATAGACCCTGAAACCGTGTGCGTACAAGCAGTCGGAGCTCCGCGCCTCAAATGCTTTGCATTTGCGGCGCTACGCCCCGCCTGCAGATTGCAGATAGCAGACAACAGATAGCAGATGAACAGCGTCGCAGCTTTGCTGCGACACGATGAGTCTGCAATCTGTCATCTGCAATCTGTCATCTGGAGCGGAGCGCCGCAAACACAGAGTGTTTGAGGCGCGGAGTGACGGCGTACCTTTTGTATTATGGGTCAGCGACTTACTTTCAGTAGCAAGGTTAAGCGATTAGTGAAGCCGAAGGGAAACCGAGTCTGAATAGGGCGAATAGTTGCTGTGAGTAGACCCGAAACCGGGCGATCTATCCATGGCCAGGGTGAAGGTGCGGTAACACGCACTGGAGGCCCGAACCGGGTAATGTTGAAAAATTATCG
>JAKSCK010000086.1 GCA_022360655.1 Spirochaetales bacterium
CCTGAGCAAGGGGGTTTGGGGACAATCGGCGACAGAAAAAGGCTCAAACGCACCCCTGGTGCGTTTCGAGTAACAGTAAAGAGACAACACGACAGTCGGAAATGGAAAGGGTGCTGTGAGACTGTGTGGCAGCAGTGGAAACCGGTCACTGCAAAGTTTGCCGTGCCGGTTCCAACCCATTCAGGGATAAAGAGCTCAGTGCAGAACAGTTCGTCCATGCTGCGCACTATTTACTCGCTTCAGCACTCACCCAAACAAAAAATAACCTTAGCCCTTGTCCAGCTTGCAAGCTGGCAGTTTGGCGTTTTGACGGCAGAACCGGGTTGTCACAGAAAATCAGGTATCTCTGTCGGCAAGAACGCCTGGATACGTCTGCTCTGCAGAAGAGCAACTCGCTGTGCAAGGTCAGTGCACAGATACTGTCTGGCCGCGGCGCCACTGTCGATTGCGAGTGTGCGGTGCTGGAGCAATATGGCTGCGACGACCCTCGCAACCCCGTTTCATTGGCACGTCAAGTGCCAGAAATGCTGTGCACGTTGTTCTTCACTACCTTCGAGCAAACAGGCCGTGGCTCACGCTGTACGGGTTGCAGCTACATTCGCCGATTCTTAAACCTCTCCCGACCGCCGAACTGGCGGCAATACAGAGGATCGCACCCAATGAGCTGATGCTCATGATCTTCGGGTGGCTGAGTCCTTTCGTGCTGGGCGCGCCAAGCTGCGTGTGCCAGCAGTGGAACATTTTGTGGAGAAATCTGGCGAATAGGAACCACAAGAGCATGTTCTATATGCATCGAAAAGAGGGAACCAAGGTGGCCTCATTGTGGCTATTACCCTTGAATATATCAACATCCCTCAAGAAATGCTGTTCAGTTTATTCGGAGCATTGTTGGTATTCTATGTGTTGCAGTATCACAATATGGCATCTGCCTGTTCCCTCGCTTCAGCGGGTTTGGGAGCCTACAGAACACCATTGTTGTACAGCCAGTTCACGCAGCCAGCCAGAACCAATCAGTCGATCAATATAATACAATCATGGCAAGGAAAGACAGTCACAAGTTCCCTATTGCAGACAGAACTACATACCCAGCCACATAACTATTTTTGGGGCTCTGCGGCCCA
>JAKSCK010000156.1 GCA_022360655.1 Spirochaetales bacterium
GCTTGTACAAGAAGTGTCCTGAACAAGAGCTATCACTAGGGCAAAAAATTGCCATGCTGGAATTAATTCGAACAATTTCATTAAGGTATATCTTTGGTGAAAAAAGTGATGTTCGTAGTGGTTATAGTTCTCCGGACACACAGATACGGGTAATATCCAAGCCCATTAAGGTGTGTCCAAATGTCAGAAAAGAAAACGAAATCTTATACCGCTGAATTCAAAGAGTCAGCTGTTAAATTGGCTGTAGAATCTGATCAGCCCGTTACTGTAACCGCCAGAGAGCTGGGGGTTAATGTCAATACACTCCACACCTGGATTGGTAAGCTGCATCGCCCCAAAGTTCAGCAGACACCGGGTAGACAAGAACATAATGACGAACATGTATACGATGAGCTGAAACGCTTACGCAAAGAGGTTGCAAAGCTTAAAGAGGAGCGGGCCATATTAAAAAAGGCAGCCGCCTTCTTTGCCAAGGAGTGTCACTGAAATTCCAGTTTATCAGTGACAACCGGGAGCAGTTCAGCTTGTCTGCCATGTGCCGGGTGATGTCGGTATCTCGCAGTGGTTTTTATGAATGGCTCTCTCGCCCTGAATCCAAGCGTTCCAGGGAAGATCTGGTATTGAAGGCCGATATTCGAATCATCCATCAGAAAAGTCGTCAGCTTTACGGAGAGCGCCGTATTAAAGATGACCTTGCGGATCTGGACAAAGTCGTGAGCCGCAAGCGTATCAACCGACTCATGAAAGAAGAGAACCTGGTTTGCAAGACCACGCGTAAATTTAAGGCTACAACTAACTCCCGGCACGATAAGCCGGTGGCGGATAATATCTTGAATCGAGAGTTCCGGCAGTCGCAGCCTGACAAGGCCTATGTTGGCGATATAACGTACATTCCAACCCGGGAAGGCTGGCTTTACCTGTCTGTCTTTATTGACCTCTGTTGGCGGTAGTGGGATGGTCAATGAGCAACAGAATGACTGCAACTCTGGTAACAGACTCATTGCGTATGGCTATGTGGAAACGAAGGCCAAAAGCGGGTTTGCTGGTGCATAGTGACCGCGGTAGCCAGTATGTTTCAGGCAGTTACCAAGAATTATTGGCTGATAATGATTTTATCTGCAGTATGAGCCGAAAAGCTTGCTGCTGGGACAATGCCGTGGCTGAAAGCTTCTTCCACACTCTGAAAACTGAGCTAATTTATCATGAGGATTTTCAGACCATGGAAGAAGCCCAGCAAGCTATATTCGAGTACATTGAAGTGTTTTATAACCGTCAGAGAAAGCACTCAACCAATGGTTACCTGGCACCGTTCAGTTATGAACAGCAACTTGCCGAGGTAGCGTAAAAAAGTGTCCGGAAAACTCTTGCCATATCAGTCTGGTTGCATAGATATTCAGGCTTGGCTGCACCAGTTTTTCATTTTCAGCCTGGTCAAATGTCAGCAAC
>JAKSCK010000014.1 GCA_022360655.1 Spirochaetales bacterium
AGACGGTTGTTACGGTTGATAACGCGACGGTACAGATCGTTCAGGTCAGAAGTCGCGAAACGACCACCATCCAGAGGAACCAGAGGACGCAGATCTGGCGGCAGAACCGGCAGAACGGTCATGATCATCCACTCTGGCTTGTTACCGGAGTGATAGAAAGCTTCCAGCAGCTTCAGGCGCTTGGTCAGCTTCTTGATCTTGGTTTCACTGTTGGTCTGCGGAATTTCTTCACGCAGCTGGTCGATCTCTTCTTTCAGATCGATATCAGCCAGCAGATGCTGAACAGCTTCAGCACCCATGCGGGCATCAAAGTCATCGCCAAACTCTTCAAGAGCTTCATAGTACTCTTCGTCGTTCAGCAGCTGGCCCTTGTCCAGGGTCGTCATGCCTGGATCGATAACGACATAGGATTCAAAGTACAGAACCCGTTCGATATCACGCAGAGTCATGTCCAGCAGCAGACCGATACGAGACGGCAGGGACTTCAGGAACCAGATATGTGCAACTGGAGCGGCCAGCTCGATGTGACCCATGCGCTCACGACGCACCTTGGCCAGTGCAACTTCAACGCCACACTTTTCACAGATAACACCGCGGTGCTTCAGTCGCTTGTATTTGCCGCAAAGACACTCGTAGTCTTTTACGGGGCCGAAAATCTTGGCACAGAACAGACCGTCACGCTCAGGCTTGAAGGTCCGGTAGTTAATGGTTTCCGGCTTTTTCACTTCGCCGTAAGACCAGGAACGTACCATCTCCGGGCTTGCCAGGGAGATACGAATAGAATCAAATTCTTCCGATTGTCCCTGGGATTTCAGCAGATTAAGTAAGTCTTTCATCGCTTCTCCTCGCAGAAGCCGACGGGCCGGAGCCCGTCGAATCATTAACCCTTAAGCCCGAATTACTCAGTTTCCAGCTCAATATCGATGCCAAGCGAGCGAATTTCTTTCACCAGTACGTTGAAGGATTCCGGCATGCCGGGCTCCATCCGGTGATCGCCATCGACGATGTTTTTGTACATCTTGGTACGTCCGGCAACATCGTCCGACTTGACTGTGAGCATTTCCTGAAGGGTGTAAGCGGCACCGTATGCTTCCAGTGCCCACACTTCCATCTCACCGAATCGCTGGCCACCAAACTGGGCCTTACCACCCAGAGGCTGTTGGGTTACCAGGGAATAGGAACCGGTAGAACGCGCGTGCATCTTGTCGTCTACCAGGTGATTCAGCTTCAACATGTACATGTAGCCGACAGTCACCGGACGTTCGAACTGATCGCCGGTACGGCCGTCGTACAGGGAAATCTGACCGCTGTCATCCAGATCGGCCAGACGCAGAAGCGCCTTAATTTCAGCTTCCTTGGCACCGTCGAATACGGCGGTAGCCATGGGAACGCCTTTGCACAGGTTGCGAGCCAGGTCGAGGACTTCTTCATCAGTGAAGGAGTCGATATCTTCCTTGTTCTTGCCTGCGCCGACAACGTTGTAGATTTCGTTCAGGAACGTGCGGATCTTGATGATCGCCTGCTGGGACTGAACCATCTCGTTGATCTTGTGACCCAGACCGCGGGCAGCGGCACCCAGGTGGGTTTCCAGTACCTGACCAACGTTCATACGGGACGGTACACCCAG
The DNA here is from genome assembly GCA_022360655.1 of Spirochaetales bacterium. GTDB lineage: Bacteria > Spirochaetota > Spirochaetia > DSM-2461 > DSM-2461 > UBA2779. The sequence continues at coordinate 1,628 of JAKSCK010000014.1, forward strand.
AGGGTTCAGCACGATATCTACAGGGTTACCATTCTCATCATAAGGCATGTCTTCAACAGGCATGATGATGGAGATAACACCCTTGTTACCGTGACGACCGGCCATCTTATCGCCGACTTGGATCTTTCTCTTCTTCGCGATGTAAACACGAACAAGCTCATTAACGCCCGGAGGCAGCTCGTCACCGTTTTCACGC
>JAKSCK010000194.1 GCA_022360655.1 Spirochaetales bacterium
CAAGGAGGGGGGGGAACCTTGGTAGAAGAACGCGTTGTTTGCCACCGGTTGCAGATACCCTCAAGGCATTCCCTCAGAATCCTCCTGAACCTAGTAGCATCCCCAGACGCCAACCTGCATCGCATTCCCAAGAGGGGGAAACACGATGGTGTCACTGTCACTGGTCTTGGCGTCCTGGATCACTCGACTGGCTGCAGGCTGCCTTCACTGCTGCAGGTCATCTGCTGATCTTCGGTCTTGGCTCCTCTCTGCCCATCGGCGTCAACCTGTAGAATGTTCTGGGCCCCCTGGCCCTGTCGCCGACGATGGTTACCTGTTTTCACTTGTCTGCTGCTCACACGCACGCTCACTGGCTCGCCAAACGCCACGGATCGCTCAGGGGTAATGCAGCGATCGACTTAGGCGCGCGGGTTCATCACGCGCGCCAGAAACCTCGGACGAGGTTACTTCCACTGACTGGTCGCGCTCATCACTTCAAATGACCCGCATTGGCCGCCATTACGCCATTACCTAATGGTTTTTGGCGCTCGCGTAATTGCACATCGCGTGCTGTGAATCCACCTGCAGCATTGGGCGCCCATCGCCCTCTGGACATCGGTAACCATCGCTGGTTGTCTGCTATATCGCTTGCACGGTCCAATGACCGGCGCGGACTCTTCACAATCCGCCCCTGGTGGGCGATCTGCAGTCGGCGTCACTCTTCATTGTCCTGCGTGTCGACCTGCGTGGCGCAGGTCACACTTTCGCCAATCCCTGCCCTGTAGGGCGACAGGGAGCGCCTCCGAGCAGAGAGGAGCGGGGGTGGGGGGGGAGACAGCTAGCTCCGAAACCAAATGATGTGGGGCGTGGCTCCCCACTGGATCGATGTTCACACGAGAGACGTACAGGAGACACAAAGGCAAATTACAATCATCACAACCGCAACATCATGATAATATAATGGAAATTGTAATTGTACATCGTTATTCACAATCAAATGTCCCAGAACGCAGCCAGAACAAACAGCGCAACCACAACAAAAGCTGGCATGATAGCTGGTACCCACACAGCGTCCCAAATGGCCCAACCAGCGTATCAATAAAACTCTGCGTCAAAAGACCCAGAATCGAGTTCTGGGCCGGAGTGTTGGAGTGCCTTGCGAGGTAGCATCCAGCCTTCGCTCACACTGGATTTTTCAGGTGCCATCTCTCACCATCGCCATACACAACAGTCCTCGCCCTACCAGGCTCATTGGAACATGTGCA
>JAKSCK010000241.1 GCA_022360655.1 Spirochaetales bacterium
GACAGAAAAAAAACCCCTAAAAAACACCAAACCTGCAGATACATACGGCCCTGCTATGCGCTCAGCTGTTCAGTCTTACTTACATCGTCAGATGTGTCGGAAGCTGTTTAGCAGCGCCACCAAAAGGTTTCGCTTCTGGTTGACTGCACCAAGCCGCTGGAACGCTTATCATCATCCTTGGACCCAAATAATGGAAGCTTAAGTTTGAATCCAAAGAACTGGCCACGAGTGCTTCTGCATAGAAACACCACAGCACAGATCAGTAACAGAATAATGGCAGCACAGAATCACTGTAAACAAAGCAGACTGAACTTGAAAATCAAATTGAATTTATAAAGGGCAGTTCTCAGCTGCACCAGACCAACATTCTCCAGATACAAAGGACAGACAAAAAATCCCCCTAAAAAACACCAAACCTGCAGATACATACGGCCCTGCTATGAGCCCAGCTGCTCAGTCTCTCTATGGTCAATTCAAATGAGTCCCTCTCTTGTGGTCCAAAGTTGAACCCGTTGAAAAGGGAACTCTGCAGGACTAACGTCGCACCGATAATGAGTGCCCATTTCTTCTTGCTGCAGCTGTTTTGTTGACCTATTGAACAGTCCCATATCTGGCACCCTGTGATAGACAGGTACAATGTTCAGTTAAAATAGCGACTGCAAAACAAGAGCTTCGTTTAAGTGCTGCAAACACCCTTGCAGCAAAGTGTCACAGACAGAATTGCTCGGCTTTCTCAGTAAGAACCCAGCACTCACACTAGCAATGAAGTATTGGATGCAGTTTCCAGCCATCCAGATGCTAGTCACAATGTCCAGCACAACTGTTGCATTGAAAGTCCCTCTGTCCATAGTAGGGAGCAGTGCACGAGTGGCAAGGCATCCAAAAAGTCACGCTGGATTGAACACAAGGAACCAGGTCAAACATGTCTTCAGCCTTACCTGTAAAATTCTGCAGCACTTGGTAGTTTCTGTCCAAACAGCCCAGTGATGACAGACTATTGTAGCAGACACGTGAACTGGTGAGGGCTGGAACATGAGGCAACAGGTTCAGTACCTAAAAAAGAATGACAGTGGGATTAGCTACAGAAGAAACCTTAAGAGTCAAAAGTAGCAAGCACACCCATCTCTCCTTCAGGTCCATTGCCATCAACCCCATTCACTGAATCCCTAACTTACAAGTTTTTCGACGCCTTCGATGGAAGCAGATTCCTGACCAACACTAAAGGTGAGGGAGTCCATCCAGGGGTCCTACGATGGTGCTGCGAGATCAGCGACGTCTGTGGCGATGCCTGGCCGAGTGGGCGACATCTGGAAAGCGCCAGAAGGTTGGCCACTGGGCGCAGTATTAAGAGCTGCGAGTTATAGCGGTTAGTAGGAAGAGTGTAGAATACAGGATGAACTCACCTTCGACTGGCTAGACAGGAAACATGCCTAAGAATGTGAAGCTCCCTTGGCGATGCAAGTGACTTGACAAGGCGAGGACATCTAGAAACGTCAGAGCAACGGAACTACACACGTTTAGAGTAGTGAAGCAACTAGGAGACAAGCGAACAAAGACCATTGAGTCTCCAGAAAGCAAGAGTATTTGCGACGATAGTCCATTTCGTAAGCTGCGTTGCTCAGTGCACTTTTCTACCATGCAAAATAACCGTCCAATATAACGAGTCCAACATCTCCCTTTGATGGCTCAATGCACACTTTTTTCTCACAGCCCCTATCGCCATGCACCACAAAATGGATTCCTAACAATTCAAGTGTTGACTGGCCCACCAACTCGAAAGGGAACGCCGTTCGTAACCCACTTGGAGTCTAAGCAGTGTTTTGTGAATACCCCACACAAACAAGACGGTCACAAAAGCCGATTCTGC
>JAKSCK010000059.1 GCA_022360655.1 Spirochaetales bacterium
AATTAAGGCGGAAGAGACAAATCCTCAGGTGGACGATAGGCCAGTGGGAATATTGGCGACGATGGCAACTACCCCGGGAATTGGCTACGGACATGGAGGAGGAGGATCGACTTGACCGAGCTGTACTTCACTACCGAAAATTCAACGAAAGAGTTCCTATTGAAAAGATGCGTATAGTGGAGTGCGCTCGAGTCTGGAACGTTTTGACGTCTGACCTCAGGGACGAGATAAATTGGCAGGATCAGGCCACTGATTCCGACTATGATGATATCATGCAGCAATAGCTGTATTGATATTCATCATTAGTCAGGAACAGTAATTGGGGCCAAGAGCCATTGACAGCTGTATCATGACTAGGATTCAAAGTATGTCGTCATTGTTTGATTATAACAAAAGGAATGGACATTACTGGGATTGAGTATGCTGAGATATGATGAACAATAACTCCTTTTCTGTTAACCTCTGACCTGTAATAGTTTTTTCCAGCTTGTTGGGGTTTAATCTGTTAGGAGATTCTTTTAGGATGGGAAGTAAGCGATGGAATTGAATGTATATTGGAGTATGCACAGGGATAGCGAGGGAGTGCCCATGTTCGGGTAACCCATTATGTCATCACTGTGTTGGATTCCAGTCTGGCGCATTACCCGTATGCCTAGGATGATCTGAGGATCACTAGGTTTCTGGCGCTGAATCCATTCGCTGAAATTCCTACGTGTCACTGTAAATCTGCAGATCCTAGTCACTTCTAGGCGTTTTTCTTGGCGAAATCCGTAGGACATGCGAGTGCACGCGCGTGAAATCCGAGGTTTTAGTCAAGGATATATAGGGCTGCAAGTTTACAGGTGGTCGGACTGAAAGTTTGCGCGTCCGCCACAGGGTTTTTGGTTTCTCCAATCGTTCTTGCCGACACGATCAGAACTCTGCCGGGTCCACCAGCTGCTGTTTTATTGTTCTCGCGTGGGTTAGCGTTAGGACTGTGCGTACTCGAGCGCAATAGTCGACCTGTCCTAGAAATGCTGCAGGCGCGAGTAGGGCGTGTGTGAAATTGGGAACCGCACGTTGTACGACGAGCGTTGACGCTGGACCCCCATATGGCGACTGTAACCCGCGAACGCGAGAGTGGACTGTGATGGTGCGTTGAAAGCGCTCTAACAGCCACAACGGAGGAGTTAGCGAGTACACTTGCTTCGTCTATTCGGTGAGGACATTGGCG
>JAKSCK010000187.1 GCA_022360655.1 Spirochaetales bacterium
ACTTTTTGGTTTAAGCCTGAATCTGCTTCAAAGTATAAAAAATTTGCTGACCACGATAAGATCGTAACTATCCGTCCCGACGGGGAAAGGGTTGAGTTTAGATCTTTTCTCCTATCAACACCCGTGGGAATTATTGCTAGTGATTCGTCATTTCGAGTGTATGTAAACTCACGACAAATAAATATGTTTTTCAAAAGTAAAGAAAAAGCATTAGGAGCTGCGAAGATGGTCTGTCCAAAGATAACACCTAAAGCATTCTACCTGTATGACTACTTAGAAGATCAGCAAGCAAAAGAAAAAATATCTACGAAAGAGACACGAGCGAACTATTCTTACGAGCCCTTCAATTAGACGCCATTATGAGTAAATATTAACTACTCCACTCCACGCACAAAACCGAAGACGGTCGTAGGATACTGATCGGTAATAATCAGAAAGCCCTTGTCGTCCAATCGAACAAGCCCTTCGAAGTTAGGTTGATCGCCCATGGCTGGATGCGGCTTTACGCACAACACGGGGTACGTCATGTCTCTGAAGACACCTTCAGTACAGATATTAAGCGGAACAAGAGTTGGGTAGTTCTTAATTGCTCCGGAAATTTCATTGCATGGGTTATTCTTGCGATTCGATTTCAGCATGTCGCTATAGTACTCTACGACCATATTTATTGCCCATATCTCACCAGAGCGGCTTGGGCGCGTTAGCCCTGTCACTCTATACTCCAAATTCTGCATAGAAATGGGCGTACATTCTTCGAAACTCTTTGGGCACAGGTAAGCTGACGAAGCAGAGGGAAGCTGCTCATTGTTAACTTCAAACAATGCCAGAAGCTTCCTGTCGTACATCGTCAAACCTTCCAGTCCCATGTTGTCGTATTGTTCCGGAACATCAACGCGAAGAGCTTTTGGACTGACGACTATCCCATTTGGCGTAACCATTCCCTTCACAATATACGCGAGCATCTTGTTGGGTCTATCAACTTCTATGGTCAGGTACACTTCGTCACCATCGAATGTAATAGCCTCAAAACCTTCGTAACCGTCAATTTCTTCTAAAGACTTAGGTATGCTGATAGGCACGGCTCTAGGCGTGATCGGCTTCGGATTCTTTGCTGCCAGTCAGACAGTGTGAAAGCTGTAATACGGGGGGAACCACCCAAAGGAGGACTTGATCCACACACAGAAGACTCCCTATGCTGCCGTACGGTGCTTGCAAAGAACCACAAATA
>JAKSCK010000039.1 GCA_022360655.1 Spirochaetales bacterium
CATGTGGTCATGTATAGCAAAGCCGCCGAGGCACTCTTCCCAGGCCAGTTTCCAACGTTCCGCTCCTCTGGCCTCACTGTGAAAACCATCGCCAACACAAAGCACTTGAACCTTGTTTCGAGCCAAACCCTCTAGCAAAGTGGCTCCCTCCCATGACCAATCAAGAAGGGCATCAAGAAAGCCTGTTCGAGCATGCAAATCAGGAACCACAATGGTGTAGAGGTGAGGATTGAGGAGTAGTAAACCACCAGGACGTCCCTGATGGTCCCTGGGCCTGGAGGATGGATCTTCGTGATTTAAGGCATCCTGGGCCGCAAAGAGTATCTCTGAGAGGTCATCTCGCTGGGGAGGATGAAGACCAACATGAAGGCGACGAACCACACGTCGGATGGCCTGAATCTGCCCAAAATCCATCACTCAGCCGTCATCCTTGTCCCGTCAACTGCGGCAAATTCTCGTGTTAAAACAAGAGTGGCTTCATCCAAGCGGGTATTCTGATCAAGGGCAGGGAGGTCTTCTGGAAGTAAGGCCAATCGGTACACTGCAGAGCTTTGTTTCACAGGACCTTGATTAAAAACAATTTCACATCCAACCTGGACAGATCCAGAGAGAATGGCGTTCTCATGCTCCACTCGTGAAGGGACATCCCTCCTGCGATCAATGCTCACATACACCGCCCGGCGTTTTCCATCCTGTTGTGGACCAATGGCCACAAGCGAACCAGAATAGGTCAGGGCAAGCATCCCACGTCCAGAATGACGGCATTCTGTAGCCTCTTCCATTCCCATGGCCTGCCGTTGTTCCTGGAATGCGTTTTCCTTATTCATCCAATCCTGGGCAAGAGCTTCTAAAGAAGAAGCCCCTTCTGGTAGACCCGCCCCTTCTCGTATAACCAACAAATGACTTTGGATTGCAGGATCCAGTCGCTTATATACACTTCTCATATCAAAACTCCATTCGAATGGTTCAAAGGTCCATAAACAGCATGGCCGTGAATAAGCGCAATATTCTAGAAATCGTCATCCCTTTTGCGCTTTAGGAATCACCCAACTTACGCTCAAGAGAGGCATAAATAAATTGTCGAAGGGAATCTATGCTCTCAGAAGAAACATGGGAATCAAATCGAAAAACATGAATGATTTGACCAGAAACACAGCGACGAAGGGTGAATCGACCGGACAATGTCACTGAACGATCCACCATATTCAGTTTCAGATTCACAATGGGTTGGTGATTCATTCCCTGTGGTTCCGGTTTGAATGTACAAGAAATGGCCGTCGTGCTCATATCATGAACAATTCCCGCATAACGATGATCGCCGAGCTGAAATGCAAATGTTGCAATGGAGGCAATTTGCTGACCAAAACGGACATAGTTCCGGTGCCCGCGAACAGACTGAGAATCCAAATACTCCACAAGAGCATCAAGAACGGATTCATCATCCTCCGGAAAACTTTGATCCCAACCCACCGGAGTTTTCTCTGTTCCAAGCGCAATCAAATGAAGGGCCGAATTGGATTTTACCATCTCACGAACAAAGGCTTCATTCTCATCCTTGTTGCTGATGCAAAGAATGGCCTCCCGGCGTCGGTCGTAATGTTTCTGGCCCGAAGCATCCACAGCATAGGCCTCAATCTCACAACGACGTAATTCATCAACAAGCTTTTGGCCAACATCCGCATTGGAATGAGCAATAAAAACCTGTAGTCCTTGGTAATCCATCAAGCCCTCCGGCTCATCAAACAAAAGCCGCTACCAAGGCCAAAACAAGAAGAAGGAGAGCCATAGCATACCGGGTATGAGCTCCTCTTTTTCGAAACCATTGGGCAAGTCGAGTAGCGGTAACTCCTTTCAATGATACAACGAAGATGAGGAGCAATGGAATGATGAAGGCAATGTTATACAAAAGGAGCCACAACCAAGGGGTCACGCCCTCGGTCCCCCGATCAATCATCCAAGCAATAGAGGGAAGATACACCTGTCCAGTGCATCCCAATTCCACCAGAGCCACAACAAATCCCAGACCAGTGGCCCCAAGAATCGACGCGCCCGCCCCTCTTTTAAGGATTCTCCGCACACGAGCCGACCATGCCTTGGGCAATCCAAGCTGTAAATCCTGGCGTCCCCGTGATAAGCGCCATCCATCAAGAGCACTCAAAACGGCCAGAATAAGCATCACACCAATCAAGAGAATATTCAAAACCAAAGAAGCCGCTGGTTGAGCTGTGATTCGTCTCAAGCCACCCAACAACCCAGCCCCTACAGCAAAATAGGTGATAAAAACTCCCAAGGCATAACAAAGCCCCACCGCGAGCATGCGCTTTCGACCTCCTCCTGCAAGGGCAAGAGCCGAAACCAAAAACACCATGGCCGAAAACGCACAGGGGTTCACGCCATCCAAAAGTCCTGCAAGAAATACGGCACTGGGCTCCCAGCGCATTCCTTGTGGAGAAGCATTGGGCGTCCTCTCGGGAGCATCCAAACCCGATAGGGTCAATTCCAAGGATTGGGAAATCTCCTCATCCCCCTGCCATACCCCATGATGGGAAATCATCAATGGCAACTGATTCAATGATATTCCCATCGAATCCAAACGCTCTTTTAACTCATTGAATTCTTGAGGAAGACTTGAATCATAACGAAGAACTCGTATGTCCCTCAGGTATTGCCCTTCCAAGCGTGGAACATCTCGTGAAAGGAATCGTTCACAGGAACGACAACCAAAGGGATACCAGTACTCCAATTCCAAAAAATCCCGTCGACGGTGCTGCTCTGCAACAACACGTTGCAACTCATCACAGCCAAGACAGCCACTTCCACCAGAAGCTTTTTGAGCAGCATCCGCCAAGATTTCTTCATAGGCCCCAGCCCAACGAAGTACCACTTTGCTCTCAGGAGATTCTCCTCGTACAAGTGAAGACAATTCCAATTGGGGATGGGAAGAAGAAAGATCAACCTTGAGCACGCCATTCCCCCGTGGAGCCAAAGAAACCCAAGGAATGTCATCATTCACCCGTCCTTGAACGCCCCCTGCATCCAGAGAGGCCCCGGGAGCCAAGGCACCACTTAATATCACAACATCAGGTTGCCGAGCCTCCCCAAGAGCTCCAAGCCATTGTTCTAAATCCTCAAGTCCTCCCCGAAGCAACAGAACCTGCCAATCAAAATCCTGTTGTTCCAGCTTTTTCCATTGACGAACGGATTCCAACACTGAGAGAGACTGAAGTCTTCCCTCCTCCTTCCATTCGTCACGTGCCCACCAGGACATCAGTGCCACATTCTCAAATGCGGAATACTGGGGCTTTACAGTGATGGGAATTCCAAGATTTTTTTTCAAAATCGACCCCGCCGCCTTCAGCGGCAGGGTGTTTCGTCGATCTTTATAGGCCTTCCAACCATCCCGCAAATCACTGGCTGCAGGAAACAGTGCATCATACTCCATGGCCAGAGCCACCTGATCCAAAATCCCCTCAAGGAGGGGATCGGAACGATGCGGTTCCCGAAATCCGCCCGCATCAATCAGCAAATCCCCTTCTTGCCGCTCATCATTCAGCCATTGCGCCAGTGCAGGAAGTCCGGCAGAATTTCCCGACGGACAGTAGCATCCAGAAAGGTAACCTTGCACATCCGCAGTCACCCATAAAACTGGATGACTGGTGGAAGATTCCAAACTGCCAAGAGACATGAGGGAACTCCATAGCATCAGAGCTCCAAGAATCACAAAAGACCTGAAACCTCGATGCATCACTAAAACCGCTTCCAGGGATTGATCTTTTGTTTTCGACTCATCACATAGATTTGAATCACATAGATCAAATCAAATACAAATATGGCCACATACACAAAAGGCCAAAAGAGTTCACCAGGGGCAGGAGTCCCAGGATGAGCTGCATTGGGGAAGGGGGCAATCAAGAAGGGAATATCCGCAAAAATTGTTCCTAAGAATTTGAACAGGGCGATGTACAGCGATTGTCCCTGTAGGCTTCCTCGTTGATGGCAAAACACCACAAAAAGAACAGACATCATCAGATTCATGAGGAAGGCAGAATAGGCACGCCCCATACCTAAGGGATGATTCCTTTGAGAGAAGAACTCAGGATTCATCATATCCATTTGAATGAACAGAACAGCCAAGAAACTGGTGGCAATGAGGAGAAGAAAGAAGGAATAAAAGGCTTTCGCTTGGAGCCCAAAACCTTCATTTTTCCAATAACGGAACACCTGAAATAAAATCACGGCATCAAAGAAGAACCACACCAGATTAATCCACCTTTGTGGTCCTTGATGGGGAATGATCACACTGTAAATCAGCTCCCAGGAAATATTGAGGCTTAAGGCCGCCAATGGCATTCCATAACGTTGATCTTTAAAACCCCGTCGAATAATGCCTATATAGGTGAGGGTCCAAAACAAACCTGAAGCTGCTGCGAAACCAAGATATGCGTCCATTGTACCTGCCTTATTCCAGGGAATTGATCACCAATTCCAATTTTTTCATATGAGAATCATTCTCTTCACCGGCCCGTTCTAACTCTCGTCCTCCCTCGACAATCTGCTTTGAAACAGCAACAAGTGAGGACATACGACCATCTACACCAACAGCCGCATCACCAATGGACAAAAGGCTTTCTTCAATTCGTCCGGTTGCCGCTTCCATTTGAGCCAAGGCCTCCCGAACCGCTGAATTGGACTGATTCAAATGCCCCATGGCAGCTGTAATTTCTCCCGTTCCTGAGGAAAATTCCGACAAGCCATCTAGGATGGAATGAATGGCCTGTCCCACTTCATCGGCTCGTTGGGAAACATCATCGAAAATCTCAATGGTTCGTTGATTCTCAACCGAAGAGTTTCGAACCTGAGCAATGTTATTCTCTAAGCTGGCTTTAATCACAGAGGATTGAGAATTTGTTTCTTCTGCCAACTTTCGGATTTCTTGAGCCACAACGGCAAAGCCTCTTCCAGAATCGCCAGCATGAGCCGCCTCTATGGCGGCATTCATTGCCAACAGATTGGTTCGTCCTGCCACATCCTCAATGACATCAATCACATCCAACAGTTTCTCTGAATTCTCCGCAACCATAGCCATGGATTTTCGAGAATGAGCTAATTGGGATGCTCCTTCTCGAGAGGAGCTCACCAGTTCATCAACGGCCTTTGCTCGTCGCATGACCGTTTCATTCATCGTGTGCACAGTAGCCGTGAGCTGTTCCACAGAAGCGGAAGATTGGGCCATAGCGACACTCTGTTCATCAATGCGGCTAACAACATCTTCACGACTCAAAGCGATGTTCTCTTGATCACTTCTTGCGCTTTCCAATTCTTGATGAAGGCAGTCCAAGGCCATTTGAATCTCATCCATATCACAGCGAATTTTCTCTGCTGAACGAGAAGAATTTCGTGAGGCATCATTGAGAGCTGATCCAACAGACAGCCCTTCCCGGACGGATCGAATCAAAGATGTGAGTTTATCAAAGTTTTGGGTTGCAAAGTGTTCGTCCTTTCGAGATTGCCGTAGCACCCGGGCAGAATTCTTCATTGTGGACAGTAAAAGGATCCCACCAAGCATCAAAAGAATCAAAACAGAGGTGACATCACTCACCCCAGCCTGCTCCCAATGCCCTCTTTGAGTGAGAAAAAAAATCAGGACATAGATTAATGAGCCAAGAGCCACACCCACGAGTACCCAAGAGGCATAAGCATACAAGGCCGCTGCCATCATCACAGGAGCCATCATGGCTGCAATTTTGAATAAATCCCCTGAACTGCCAGACGCTAAAAGAATACCCAATGCCGCCATGGCCATGAAGATTGTGCCCACATTGAGAAGGGATGCCGCGGCAAAAGCCCTTTTATATAGGAGGAAGAGTGAGAATGCAAAGAGTCCAATCACCAGAAGATTAATAGTTCCAGCGGCATAGTTTTTTGTGACTGTAAATGACAAGACTACAGCCACACTCAGCAGGCTCATGGCCACAAAGCTCACACGCTGCATCGCTTGAACTTTTAAACGAACATCAAAATCCTTGTGGGCATACAACTCTTTGAGAGACAATTTCACGCTCGCGGCTCCCCGCCGCGGATCACCATTTTGAAATCGGGATGTTCACGGCTTTGCAAGGCATTTTAGCACAAGCAGAGCCAGTATAAACAACCGAGTTTTTTTGTCCTCTGCAAAGCAAAAAAAAGGACTTGGTAAAAACCAAGTCCTTTTTGTGGGCGGTACTGGATTCGAACCAGTGACCCCGTGCATGTCAAGCACGTACTCTAACCAACTGAGCTAACCGCCCCAACGAGGCCCTATTCTACCCATCGTTGGAGAAGTGTCAACCAGTAGCAATTTTTTTTCTAACTCTTGAGCACACTCACAACACGTTCAAGCACTTTCTTTCGATCTAAAGGCTTTACAATGTAATTTCGAGCACCAAGCATCAGGGACTTCTTAACCAAATCCTGCTTTCCCAGTGCACTGATCATCACCACTCGTGCTTCTTTATCAAACTCAACAATTTTTTCCAAAGCACTGACACCATCCATTCGAGGCATGGTGATGTCCATAGTGACCAAATCCACATTGGGATAAAGCTCTTTGTACTTCTCAACACCTTCAAGACCATCTGTGGCTGTTGCAACAACATCAAAGCCTTCTGAGGTGAGAATCTGTCCAATCTGCTTTGTCACAAACATGGAATCGTCTACAACAAGAACACGATAAGGAGCACCGTCCTCCCGCTTTCCATCGGGGGTTCGCTCGTTAATGGTGGGAAAATCACTCGTCGTTTTCACGTGACGCCTCCTACATGCGCTCCCGAATGGCCACATTGATTTCCACAAGTCCTTGGGGAAGTTCTAAAGGAACAATCAATGCTTCCACATCGGCATTGGACACCTGCATATTGTCGCCGGTGATGATAGATGGGGGGGTGAGGTCAAACTTAAAACCCAAATCAAAAAGCTTGGTCACGGCTTGAGCAGTGATCATGTTGGCAAGCTCCGTGATGGTGGCTTTTGCTAACTCATCCATTTCTGTCAACTCTTCACCATTCATGGTTGATGCAATTTTGACAGCAGTTTGCTGGCTCATATCAATGAGCACTCGTCCTTCCACATCCCCTGCCAAACCAACCAAGGCAGCAACACCCATCACAGGCTGGGAAGTTTTTTTCAGGTACAGGTCTTTTCGCACAATTTGTGACTGAAGAACTTCCTGTATAATCCCGAACGCCGATTCAACGAACGGATTGATGTACTCGACCCTCATGACGCTCTCCTCTTCCGTATCAATTCTTTTTATAAGCGACAAAACCAGATGCTTCCACACGCGTCCAGTTATCGCGGTCTAAAGGAACCTCATGGCTCCCTAATATCATAATTCCTCCACTCTTCATGGATTCACCAATTGCAGAAAAGACTCGTCGCTGTCGATCAGCAGGCAAATACGAAATGGTGTCACGCATTACCACCATGTCAAGGCGAGGAAGAGTGATTTCATGATTGATATCATGATACTCAAACAGAATAGAATCCTTAATGGTCTTACCAAACTGTCGGGAACCATCTCCATCGACAAGGAACGGATCAAAAAATCCCGAGCTCACCCCAGGATCAACAGTCAATCCTGGTGCTGTGGAAATCTTAATCAAATCATGATCTTGGGCAATGATTTTGAGATTGACCTGGGGATATCGTTTTTTCAACACAGTGGCAATGGAATAACTTTCATGGCCGCTACCACAACCAGGATTCCAAACATGGAGATTTCCAGTTTTCTCCTCTGGAAGCAATGAGGCTATGCCATCCATGTATTCAGCCGACCAATACGTCTGACTATGAGGAGAGGTAAACGGTGCTAAAAACGCTTGAGCATCGGCAGTATTGGAAAGTTGAACATCATCACCTCGCTGTGATTTCCAACTTCGAAACCGTTCATGAATCCACTCTTGATTCACCCCACTGGGGTGGAAGTTCATGAAGGTCACCAAGGTTTCTTCAATGAATCCAATGTCCACATTTTCTCGAAGGATGGGCTCCATAGAGGGCTGTTCAGGAAGTGATGTCTGTACAGCTTCAACCTGAGGACGCTCCTCCTGAACCTCTTCCTCTTCGACTGTGCCAAAGATTCGTTCCACATCCAGTACGACGTAAAGCTTTTTTTCATGCTCCACAACACCACTGATGTACTTGATATTGATGTCTCCAAAAAGGGGATGTGGAGGTTGGACGGCCTCTGATGAAATCCCGACAACCTTTTCAATGGTATCAACAATCACAGCAAGAACATGATCATCAAGTCGTAGAATGATCATGTTGACTGGAGTTCCCCCCTCCTCATCCTCAGAGGAAAGATTAAAAAAGGTTCGAAGATCAATCACGGAAATAATGTCTCCACGAAGATTGTAGACACCACGGACAAAGGGAGCGGCATTGGGCACAAAGGTGAATTTTGAGGCCTTGGAGATTTCCTTCACCTTCATGATATCAATGCCATAGTCTTTACCAGCAAGGGTAAAGGTTACCATTTTATAATCGACTCTGGTCTGTTCGCCTTCAGGAGGCTCATGCACTGCGTTTTTCATCCTTGCTCCCTACTGGACAATGCGATTTTGTCGGGCTTCCTGCTCTGTGCGAACGCCCAATTCCAGTAACTGACTCACATCAATGATCAACGATACGGTACCATCTCCAAGAATTGTGGCCCCAGCAATGCCAGGAGAATTTGTGTAGCGATCTTTTAGTGGCTTGATCACCACATCTTCCTCTCCAATAAGAGAGTCCACCATCAGCCCCATCTTCTTGTCACCACTTCCAACAATGACAATAAAGTTGTATTCCGCATCATCTTTTGTATCAATGCGGAAGAGCTTGTTGAGACGCAACAGACTAATCACATCCTCACGGACATTGAAAACTTCATAGTTGTCAATGACATTGATGTCTTCAGGTTTGATTCGATGACTCTCCACAACACTAGTGATGGGAATGGCATAAACTTCTGTCCCCACACGCACAAGTAAGCCTTGAATGATGGCCAAGGTCAGAGGAAGTTTGATTGTGAATCGAGTTCCTTCGCCCAGCTTGGACCACACAGTGACACTTCCATTGAGTTTTTCAATTTGCTTCCGAACCACATCCAGGCCCACACCACGTCCGGAGATATTTGTTACCTCACCCGCAGTGGAAAATCCGGGTTCAAAAATCAAATTGTAGGCCTCAATATCGGTGAGAACCTTACTTGGATGGATAATGCCCCGATCAATGGCCTTTTGACGCACCTTGTCCACATCAATTCCAGCACCATCATCGGCAATTTCGATGACAATCATATTGCCTTCATTGGATGCTTTCAGAAGAAGACGTCCCATTCCATCCTTACCGGCTTTTCGGCGCTCATCCACGGTTTCAATACCATGATCAAGAGAGTTCCGAACACAATGCATCAAGGGATCAAGAAGTTCTTCCGTAACCGACTTATCCAACTCGGTATCCTCACCTTCAATGATGAGGTCAATCTTTTTATCAAGACTCTTGGACAAATCTCGAACCAAACGAGGGAATCGGCTAAAGATCTGACTGATGGGCACCATGCGAATCCGCAAAATGGCCTCATGGAGATCACTTGTGTTACGCCCAAGATTGGCTGCAGTATTTTTAAACGATGCCACGGTTGATTTAAAATCGGCTTCAAATCGATCATATTGGGAGGACAATTCCCCATATTCGTTCAAAAACTCTTCTTTGAGTTCTTTTGCAGGCCGACCGGTCTGTAGAGCATCCAACCACTGAGGAAACGCTTCAGAAAGATTCTTTAAATGCTCCTTAAATACCACAGTAGCAGAAGAAAACTCATTCTGGATTTCAGAGAATTGGGAACTGATTTGATTGAATGTGGCCTTATTGATGACCGACTCACTGACCAAATTCAGCAAATTATCAATTCGCTGACTATCAACCCGAAGAATAGAACCTCCACCATCACGTTTAGACGGTGCTTTTGAAGAAGATTTACTTCCTTCTGTTTCCTTCGGAAGAGCAGCATCTCCCTGAGAATTAACCGCGGAAACATCTGCATGAAGATCTTCCTCTGGTATCTGGGGCTTTTCTACAGCAACCTCAGTGGGCGTTGAAGGCACCGATGGTGGAAGAGATTCAGCTCCCGTGGAGAGATTCTCAAGATTTGATACCAGGACTTCTGTTGTCACATCACTGATGGACACACCCTGAATCAATTCCTCTTCGCTTTTCGAAGTCGACAAAAAATAATCAACAACGGGATGGTACACATCTTCATACAGGGCATCAAAATCGGGCATTGTTCGAAGGATTTGTCCCAGATCCTTCATTCGCGCAAATATCTGAATACCACCTACCGAATTCATGGGGTTTGATTCATCAAAATGCACGCGAATCCGATAAACGGATTCTCCTTCTTTCGCCACTTCAGCCATTTCTAACATCTCATACTCTGAAAGAGCATGAGAGGAGAGTTCTCCCGCGGAAAGGCCGAGAGAAGAGGGTGTGGGAGAAGGAGTTGAAGGTAGCTCAGGAGGTGGTGATACCGATGTGGGCATCATGGATCCACCATTGGCAAGAACCTCCAGGTTTGCCGCAATCGCAGAATAGTCCCCATCATAGGTACTCCCATCCTGCCGCGCTTCTAACATACTCTTAATCACATCAATGGATGCCAGTAAAACATCGACTTGCTCGCCATCAATGCGGACTCTCCCGCTACGGATAACATCAAGAAGGTCTTCTAGCTGATGGGTAAAGGAGGACAACTCCTCCATCTGCACTGTCGCAGAACCACCTTTCAAAGTATGAGCCGCTCGAAAGATCTCATCGATGGCATCTTGGTCTGCTGGATCATCTTCCAGGGCCAGGATGTTTTGCTCCATTGCCTCGACCTGCATTTGGGCCTCGGAATAGAAATCCTTCAGTAATTCTTCGTTGTTCGGATCCAGGTAATCACTCATTGCAACCGCCTCAAACGGACTTCCGAGCCCATTATAGGTGAAAAATGCTCTTGGCTACACCACTATTTCCCAAGTTTCTCTGAGTAAAAAAAGACCCGGCCCTTTTGGCCGGGTCTTCAAGGTGCAAAATCAAAATGCTCCTACTGAACGGCATCCGCTCCAACAGGATCCTGATGCATCTTCTGCTGCTCAAGGAAACGCAGAACCTGCATGTTCCCCAGGCGGCTCAGTTCAGAATTGCGGCGTTCTTCCTCACGCTCAGAGAGGATTCCCCACACATCTTCGTGGTTCAGATCAGACTCAACATCCACAATGACAGCCTGGTCATACACCACTGAGACATCTTTGATGTACACAATGAAATCTCCGCCTTCCACCTGAGAATCTCGGAAAAACTGGAAGCTATCCAAGGTCATGGAGGGGGCATTGCGGGGATAGAGGGGGTAGCGGCGAATCTCACGATTACGCACTTCACTGATGTAGTTGGGATTCACCCAAGTCAGTTCTCGCCAACCATCATAGTCCAGGTATCCAAGAGGAACTTCCTGAGTCTGCTCCATCTCATTCTTCAGGACAATGGCCATCCCCATGGGGTAGTTCATCCCGTAAACATTTGCTTTAAGGGATTTAATCACGCCCACATTTTTCACAACACCATAGCCAGTGAACTGATCACCCTTGGGAGGATTCTCAAGAATGGGGCTGGTGGCATAGGCAGGAATTGCGAAGGGAGGACGAACCCAAGCATAAGAATTAAATGAACCCTCAGGGTAATGAACCCGAACACCCATGACCTGATTTCCAGCAAACTTCTTTGCAGTATCATTAACGGTTACTGGACGTACATAAGAGAGGGTGTCATTGGTTACGGTTCGTGAGGAACTGGAAAGCTGCACATCCCAATTGGGAACATACAGGGAAGTGTTCATGGCCGCCTTCTCTTCCTCGGTGAATCGCGTGCCGGCCACGCTGCTGAAGTCCACAAGTGTGGCCTGATGTTCGCCCTGGTAGTCGTCTAAAAGATCGCTAAAATCAATCAGGACGCTTTCCTCAGCAAAAGCCACTCCCGAGAGAATCAGGGCAGCGGCCAGGAAAACGAGAATACGTTTCATAGAAGGCTCCTTTGCCAAAAAATGCATTGTTATCAACCTATCCAAAAAACTATAGCGGGGCGTCGAACACTGTCAACGAATTAAAGAATTTTTTGCTTGGTTTTGAAAATTTTTTGCCGATTTTAGGCCTAAAGGACCTCTGCTCGGAAATATGGGGCATGAACTTGCTGCCCTTCAATGGTGAAAATCACCTCTTCAACCCGCCTGAAATTGTCAAGTATATTCTTTTCAAGAATGGCTAAGGCTTTGTTAAAATCAACAGGGACACCTGTGTTTTCGTTCTTTAAGACATTGCTTTTAAAATCGACACAAACTGTATCATTTAGAAGAAATACAGATCGAACTTCACTCTCCCGTGGGAGAAGAGGCGCCCATTCTAAAGCTTCTGGCCCAAGCACAAGTTCCTCAAGAAAAAGCACAATACTCTTCTCATAGGAAGAAGCCGATGGTACCCAGCGTCGCTCGGTTCCGACACGCTCCCCACTATTGCTGGGGAAATAAAAGATTCGACCATCAACATCTGGGCCAAAGATGAGAAGTGATAGCGAGGAGATGAGGAAGGCAACCACCAAAAGGGCCAAGGGGAGACTGGGCCCCCAGAGAATACGACGTGTTTTCGGAGTCAAAAATAACTCTCCTTGCTCTCGAAGTAACGAACAAAGTCCGCCACGCCATTATAGAGACCCTCTGTGATGCGACTCAAGTATTCTGGGCGCCTCAAACGTTGAGCTTCTGAGGGGTTTGTGAGAAAACCAATCTCCACAAGCACTGAGGCCATCCGAGCATTACGTACCACAAACCAGCTTTCCTCTCGCCTTCCTCGATTAGCAACATCGTCACCAAGATTTCCAGAAAAACCATCCAAAATCATATCAGCTAGACGAACGCTTTCATGGGTGAATTCCTCTTCCCAAAGGGCATTCACAATGGGGGCTATTCGAGAATCCAAGCCTTCAGATTTATCTTCTAGTGTCCGACGATAATCCCGGGGCAAATACCAAACCTCAAATCCTTCTGCTTTTGCATTGAGTGAAGCGTTGGCATGAATGGAGATATAAATCATTCCTTCTCGAACCCCAGTTTCTACACCATTGGCCATAGCAACCCGCTCTTCAAGACTTGGATAAACATCGTTATCCCGTGTGAGAAGCACATTTTTTTGGGGATATCGTTCTTGCAGGGCCTGGGCCAGTCTCAAACTGATTTCCAAAACCACATCTTTTTCCGGTAAGGGATGGAGCACATCATCCACTGGCCATGTTCGAGAAGCACCTGAATCTCGTCCACCATGACCTGGATCAATCAGAATGGTGGTGAGTCGATAAGGCTGGGGAAGGGAATCCTCCATTCCAAAGGCCGAATAAATCGCTGATGCCGCCTCTGTTGAGAAGACAAGTTGCCCATCCCTTTCAATCACGGTACCACCAGAGAGAAGTCGACCTCCATCCAAAACAAACCAAGGTTGTCCAGGTTGAAAAACAATCACTCGCCCTTCTTTCACAAGTCGCCCCTCACGTCTCCAGGGGTTCCATTGCATGGTGGCACCGCTTCGTATCAACAACTGTTCCAAGGAAACAGGTTGGGCCCAAAGAGTCCCCCAAGGGGCACAATAAAAGAGGAGCAAGCCTAGGAATAAGAGGAACTTATAAGGATGGCGAATCAAGATACCAACGTGCACCCATTAACCCTCCCCGGAATAAGGCTTTCCAGAAATTGGAGTTCTGCTGAGAATCCAATAACGGTTCACGGCCTTCCATGATTCGGCCCTCTTCTACAAGAATATTCAACAGAGTGCGTGCATCGCGTCCTTCCGCATCTTGGTATTCCAGAATCTCCTCACAGGGAAGCTGATAAACAAGAACGTTCCCTCGATGTCCCAAAGATGGTTGAGGTGGAAAACGCTCCCAAAGCTTTAATAACGCCAAAGGAAGTTCTGTGATGTCTTGCTTTGCTCTCAAAGCATAGGGAGGGAATTCACTCGACTCATCAAGATAGAACCCTGTTCTTTCATCTTTTGGATCCAACTCAAGCGTGAGGGTTTGGAGGGCCTTTTTTGCTCGGTTTTGGGCTTCTAGGGCTGTGGTTCCAAGGGCAAGAACATTCCCTACCTTTTCAACATTATTTTTTGGAAATTGCACTGCATCACCAGATTCATACCGGAGAAACACCTCTTCCACGCCTGGAAGCTGCTGTGCTTCCTGCGAACCCCCAATCTTTTTTAGGGTTCCATCAATGGCAATCAAAGCTCTTTCTGAACAATAAAACGATTTTTTTGGCCTGCAATCTCCTGCATCTAACCCAACAGCCAGTCGAAGGGCACCAGAGGTGGGTTGCACACCACTGGCCAAGGGCCAAGTCCATCCAGACATATACCCTCCCGATAATCGGGCTGCAATTTCACCAATCATGGGTCCCTCTTGGGTCCATTTTAAATCACCTTTTGCAGCCCCTCGTGTTAAGCCAAGAGCCTGTATACCTTTTTCAAAGGCCTCCCAGAGCCCCCTTTCTACGTCAGGAGAGCAGGAGGACGGGATGGTATGTCCTATTTCAATAAAATATGGCGCATGCGCTATATGTCGATCCGCTAGCCCACACGGAATCA
This sequence comes from Spirochaetales bacterium, assembly GCA_022360655.1. Classification (GTDB taxonomy): domain Bacteria; phylum Spirochaetota; class Spirochaetia; order DSM-2461; family DSM-2461; genus UBA2779. The sequence continues at coordinate 14,685 of JAKSCK010000039.1, forward strand.
CTCGACCATCTTCAACAAGGGCATCCAAGCTGAATTCCGGTCCATCCATGTAGGTTTCCACCAATGCCCGGTGACTTCGAGAATAGCCTCTGGCCGTGCTTAAGGCTTGGGGTAATTGCTGGACATCATCAATGCGAACAACCCCTCGTGCTCCCATGCTGTCCACAGGTTTTACAACCCAAGGTCCGGGCACAGAATCTAAGACCAGTTGAAGAGAATCCTCTGCACCCATTTCCATAAAAGCTGGAGAAGGAACATCATGTTCCAGGAAGGCCTGACGCATGGCGATTTTATCAGTAGCCTTCCAGGCTGCATCGGGATGGTGACCTGGCAATCCAAAATGAGCGGCAACCTGAGAGACCGCAAAGGAAAAATCTGTTCCTGCAGTGAACACACCATCAAGTCCACCATTATCCATCAGCTTTTGGGCCACTTCAATCAGACCATCCAAATCTTTTAAATCAACGGGAAAAAACTGATCCGCCAAATCCCGTCCAGAGGCCTCCGGATTTCCATCAACAGCGGCAACATGCCAGCCCATTTGTTTGGCAAGTTGGAGCGCCGGTTCCTGCATTGTGCCACACCCAAGAATGAGAATTGTTTTGTTATTGTTGCTCAATGCCCTCTCCCTGCGATTCCTTAACGAATCCGCTCTGCATATATTTCAAATGTATCACCAAGATGAAAACAACGGCTCAAAAGAAGAAGAAACCGGTAAAGCATTGTCTGCTTTTCAAGAAAGGGAAAAAGCCGTTCAGGATGATGCCCCGTCACCCGAATATGATAGGTTTTGAAGCCATATCGGCGAAGATACTTTTTTGCCGTTCGGGGAGTCCAAATGGTGTAATGATCAGCAGGACTGGCCTGAAGAAAACGTTTTTTGTTTTTTCTTCCAGAAAGACCCGCACCATTGGGAGTGGAAAGTGCCAGAACACCCTTCTTCTCAACAAGTGACGCCAGCTGTTCCATAAAGACATCCAGCCGGGGAATGTGCTCAATGACATACCAAAGAGTCACAACTGAAAATGTACGCCCCTCAAAAACAGCATTATTCTTCTCAAAAGGAAACCGGATTTGTTGCGCAGGAATCTCCAATTCTTGCTGAACATGGTGCACGGCTTCAGCAGAGGCATCCGCCCCATAAGGAGTAAAACCAGCTTCTCGTGCGGCATCAAGAAAGGGACCATAGGCACAGCCCAAATCCAGAACATCCCCTTGCCGTACTTTCTTTTGGATGTGCTGAAGACGAGGACCGGCCAAAGCGCGAATACTCGCAAAATCTTCTAAATAGGTTCGGCCATATTGTGCGGCATATTCCTGACCAAAATACTCTGGACCATACTCATCCTCTTTCTCATAGAACCGATACAACCCCATCATTCCGCATTGAGGACATTGATAAAAACTTCGTTGGGGGTAACGGGCAATCACTGGAGGGAACGGATGAGAACAGGCTGCACATTGGGGACGAGGAGCAGAGAGCGGCTGAAGAAACTGAGCCATAGACGCTTCTGTTCCCTCTTGAAGAACCTCCTTCCATCTCTGACTTGCAAGATGAAGGTGCTTCCTTTTCTTATCCTGAGTCATCCACTGATTTAGGTGTTTGAAAATGTTCTTCCAGTTTGATCCATTTCTGCTCACAAAACCGGCTGAGGGAAGCTGAGCCCAATGCGATAGACTCTCATGCACAGAACTGGGATTAATTAAAATCACGGCACATCCTGCAGCCAATGCCTCCCAGGCTGTTAAACCAAAGGATGTGATCACAAGACCAAAACAATGCAGTTGATGCTTGAATCCCTCTTGATGCGGTAAAACCTCAACCCTTTGTGATGGGAAATCGATGCTCCTCTCTCCAGGAGGGATCACCCAGATCCGTCTTTCCTGGGGAAGGAACGCATCCAGGTGGGTGAGAACAGGATGGGTGAGCTGAGCCGGATCTTCCCCTCCAAAACTGATCAGAACATCCCCGTCAACATCCGGTTCTCTTTTTCGAGCTGGCAAACCCAACAAATCGGTACGCAAGGTGTTTGGCATACTTCTTCTGGGACCAGGAATCGTATCTAAAACAAATGGAGCCCATTGCCGAGCATCACCATCATCATCCACCAGCAAGGGAGTTCCGGAAAAACTCATGGATTCTAAATCCTCCACAGAGGACTCTCGTCTATCCACAACCAAGAGATGGGAGAGAAACCCATTGTGTTCGTGAACATCAAACGATGATGGAGGCTCAACCCGAACTCGGCCAAGCATGGGTGCCGGAAACTCTTCATTATGTAAAGACAAAAGATGAGTGGGAGTAGAGAAATGCTTCATCCAGCCCAGACATCGCCGGAGATGTCCACTTCCACTCCCCTTTTTCCAAACTGGAAGCAAATTGATGTGTTCAACGGGCAAGAATCGGCCTCTCTTGGAGCCAGGGAAGAATCTCTGGAAGGTCTAAAGGAATTCCCTTGTACAGATGATTAAATAATTCTGATAGGAACATATAGTCCTCAGAAGTATCCAAAGTCAGTCGATAATCCCCCCAAAAAGATGGTGGAGCCATGGGTTGTTCCACTTGAAAATGTTCAGAATGGCGATACAAATAAGGGCAAACATGCTCCCGTTCATACGATTCAGAAGTCTCCTGAGAAGCCTGAACAAGAGCCTGAGCTCGGACCACCTCCACACCTGTTCCTAAGGGCATCCCCAACAATCCACAGTAATCCGCTTGTTTTTGTGAAAAATGCTCCAGAGCTTTTTGTGCCAGAAGCGCAGAAACCAAGGGGTTATCCCCAGTTGCCCGGACAACCGTTTGGACTCCATATTCTTGGATGGCTTTCACATATCGACCAAGAACATCGCTTTTGGGCCCAACAAAAATGTCCCAACCTTCTTGGTGGGCAATGGATTTTAACGGCTCCACAGAATCTTCTGTGGTCAAAAGAACACGATGATCAGCTGGAACCCGATTCAAGCTTTCCATGGCATGCGCCACCACAGGTTTTCCTGCAAGGGGCAAAAGAGCTTTTTGGGGAAGACGCAACGAATCCAACCGAACTTGAAGAAAAATCCCTCTCATTCGCCATTCCCCCAATCCCATTGACGCGTCAAGGAGGCGGCATCACGGCGAAAACGATACTGATTTTGCTGCACCCAGTGACGAATTTCCTTCCAGGTTTCTCGTGAACTTGTGGCTGATTCACCAGAAAACTTCATATAAGCCCACCAACGAGCTCGAGGAAGTCGAGCCATTCCTCCTCGAAATCGAATGGCTAAGGTTTTGAGAAAGAAGCGGCGGTATCCTGCCCCTGTTGAGGCATCAAGGGATGGAGAATAGTCAAGATAACCAACTCGAAGAGAAGGATGGGTGACGGGGCCATCTCCAAACAACCAACATCGCATTCCATATTCCATCACCTGCCACCAGGATTCCTCTATGCGCGCATCAAATCCACCCACCGCCATATGAAGGTCTTTTTTATAGATTCCGGCATAATCCCAGGGCACAAGAGTGGGTAACTCACGGGATTCTGGAAGCACAGGTTGAAAATCAAACTGTCCTTTGGAACCAGGGACCGGGCCAATGACAGAAGGGAGAAGTTCTCCTCGTCCATCCCGGAACACTGGTACGGTGCACACACGGTTCCGGTCAGCAATTTTGGCAAAGACTCGGGAGGAAATGTCTGCCGCTTTGAGGGTCATATCACCATGCAAAACAAAGACATGATCACTCACAGCCTCTCGGAATGCCGCATCAATACGGGCTCCAGTATTAGAGCTCCGGGAAAAGACAATAAACCGAAGATTCTCATGCCGACGCACCAAGGCATCCACATCATAAGGACAAGGACTGGATTCGAGTGAAATGACCTCACGAGCACCAATTTTGCAGAGTTCATCAAACAAATCTCGACGGAACTGACGTGAACCACGATTCACAAGAACAATGGAGAGCCCTGGTCTATTCTTTGATTCAGTATCAACACCATTCCCTCCCACCACGGTGTAGGGTCCGGCATCTGGTGTGACGGAATCTCGCTCAAAAGTTGAAGATGTAGTATTCATCACAGTTCTCACAACACGAAGGATACTCACCAGCCACATGGTGGCGATGCCAAGAATCGGCGGCAGCCCAAATCTCCGAGAGTTTCCCTTGAAAAGCATTTCCTAAGGAAGGGATTCGCCCCCGTTCTACAACACAAAGAGGAACTTCTCCATCCAATCGAATGGGCAGATCCCGCTTCAGATGCCAGCAAGGGAATCGATCCAATGGAGCTAAATCTGCCGGTCTATGATCATCCCGGAGACCAGCACAAGCATTATATTTCTGAATGATGACCTGAGCACCAGCTTCTGTCCAATAGGAATAAAACGCTTCAAGATGCTCCTCATTCTCTTCCATGCGAACCGCTTGAATCCAACATTGAGTTGGAAAAAGTTGTGAAAGTCGAAGAGCTGTGGCCTCGGCTTCAATTTGCCCCTCTCCCCTTAACTGCTGATAAAGGGAAGGATCATGGGCATCCAGGGTCACAATCCACATGAGTCGCTCAGAGGCTCCCCAATCCTGGGCAAGGTCCTCCAAAACCTTGTGATCCCAACCAAGTCCGGCTGTTTCAATAAGAACACGGGAGGAGGGGCCGCCCTCCTTCCCTTCACCTGCTTTTAACGCTCCACGAATGAACTGCTCCACCTGAGGATGCAGAGCTGGATCTCCATCCAAGGACAAATCCAAAACAGCATCACCAGCAAAGTCCAAAATTTGGTGACATAATGACTCAAAGTGATGGTATTCCATGAATCGGTCTTTACCATCCTCAGAACGTTGTGGAAGATCTGAAAGAGCCTGCTGTGGACGTTGATCACAGATCTGAATGGGAAAATATGCGGGTCTATCTCGTAATAAATCCCGTCGTTGAGGAATCAACTGACAGAGCGATTCCGCATCAACCCCTCCGGCGGCCCATAGAGCTTCCGTTATGGCCACATCTCTCAACGTGGCAGCAGCAAGAACAACTCGTTCCATTCTCAAATCCACCGGAGACAGGTGTGTTTCCACATCAAAGGAATTGATATCTTTTCTCAGAATCTCAAACAAAGCATCCCGTCCCACCTTCCGTCCCTTGTCTTGAACAAGAGAATTCAAGCGGGCAGGAAAGCTTGGAGACAAAATTTCGGGTGCTAAACCAATCGGGTAGCCATCTGCAAAGGTGTACTCTGCACCAAAACTCTGATGAAGTTTCCACAGAGTCTCACTCAGGGCAGAATCCAAAAGTGGCTGATCACCCCAGGCATAAAACAAACTCTGACATAGGGTTCCATCTGGGAGAGGCAGAGCAGCGGCCTCCGTGAGTGCCTGAACAAGCGCACTCTCATCCCATGTATCTTGGAGAATCACCTGGTGAAGTAATGATTCTTGTACCAACCCTTCTGATGTGAATCCATCAGGCAATGCATCTTGAGGTCCCGCAATCAGCACAATTCCAGCAAGCTCTGGAACGGATGCAGCCCATGCAAGTGCTCCCTCCAACGCAGAGGAGCGGCCCACAATGGGGCTCCGGGAAAGGGGTGAAAGCCCCACAATGTTCAATACGGCCAGATTTCCCATGTTCCCCCTATCGGCTGAACGAGAGCCTGGGTTGACCCCATCCAGGGTCCCTCACCATATTAAACAGGATGAAGCAGCACCGGAACCCGTTTCCTCCTCACCTTCTCATTCTCATTGCGATGATTTTCCCCTTTCTTTTTTTGGGCTGTATGAGCCATGAAAGACTTTCGAAGGTCGTCAAGCAATTAGGATGGGAATATTCCTTAGACGCAGAAGGGGATTACCGCATTCAGGTTCCTCTTGAATCTGGTGGTACCCACACTGTGGGAATCAGTTCTCATGCCACCATTTTGGAAGGCGAATTTGCCGTTCGTGATGTCTGGGCCGTGGCCGCCCGAATTCCTGGAGAACTCCCAGATGGTCTGGCTGAAAACTTGATGAGTGACAGCTGGGGAACCCGTTCCTGGGGGACCTGGGCACTGGCAGGCATCACCTCCGATGGAAAACGTGTGTTGGTTCGCCTTGGACGAATACCGGTGGATGCAGAAAAGAAGATGATGGCTTCTGTTCTCCTCGAAACTGCAAGAACGGCTTATCAAATGCAGAATGCACTCTCTGCCATTGACGCCTCAGGTGAGCAGGAATGAACCCCATATGGACCGTAAGCGAACTGACAGAGGCCATAAAGAATCAACTGCAAGGTCATTTTCCTCGGATTATGGTGACCGGAGAGGTGACAAATTGCCGCCCCTCAGGGGCTGGGCATGTGTATTTTACTCTCAAAGATCAAGGGGCACTCCTCCCTGCCGCATTATTTCGGGGTAGACGAGCAACGTGCTCTGTGCAGCCTGCCGATGGTTTGCAGGTGATTGCCACAGGGAAAATTGATGTGTACCCCCCCCGAGGGGCCTATCAACTCATCGTGGATCAGGTCAGACCGGCTGGACGTGGCGCCCTTCTGGAAGAACTGGAAGCCAGAAAAAATGCATTGGCTGCAGAAGGTCTGTTTCGCCAAGATCAAAAGAAAAAGCTTCCCCCCTATCCCCATCGTGTGGCCATCATCACCTCCCCTACTGGAGCTGCTGTTCAAGATATTCTTCGTGTTCTTTCACGGCGAGCTGCGGCTCCACAAATCACGATTCTTCCCTGTCCAGTCCAAGGAAGTGATGCTGCGGAAAGAATTGCCCATCAAATCACCTCTGTAGGACGCTATGCCTTAGGAGAAGTGGCCATCGTGGCTCGAGGTGGTGGTTCCCTAGAAGATTTGATGTGCTTCAATGATGAGCGTGTGGTTCGGGCCATTGCAGGGTGCTCCATCCCCATTGTGAGTGGAGTGGGACATGAAACAGACACCACCTTGACGGATTTAGCCGCAGACATTCGTGCTGCCACACCCTCAGCAGCAGCAGAATTGGTGAGTGAAAAGTCTGAGGATCTTCTTGGAAAAGCTCAAAACTTTCAGCGGGAAACCGCCGACATTCTCCATTCACGGCTCAGAGAGGCCTGGGGACGGTGGGATGCGCGAAACCCCATCCAACTTGAGCGCAGCATTCGGGAGCATTTGGAATGGGCCATTCGCCGAGAAGACGAAGCACGCATGGTGATGAATCAGGAAATGATCAATCGAAAAGAATCGGCTCGCCATCGCTTAACACTGGCTCTTCAAGGCTTGCATGATGCCTCACCCAAAGCGCTTATGGAACGCGGTTATGCCCGAGTAAGCCACAATGGCCATACCATCTGCGATGCCTCTGAACTTCACCCACAATCCGAAATCTTGTTGGAATTTGCCCAGGGTCGGGCAAAAGCCTTGGTCACAGAGATTGAGACTGAAACGGTGTTGAACCGTGAAGAGATTTGAAAAACAACACATGACCATCAGACATCATCAAAGCTGATGAAGGAGTATCCTATGGAAGGTTTTGAGGAACGACTCAAAAAACTGGAAGAACTGGCTGAGCAAATTCGAAATCGGGAGATTCCCTTGGAACAGGCCATGGCCCTTTATGAGGAAGGTTCCCAATTGGCTAAAGGGCTTGAGACCGAATTACGCGGTTTTGAACAACGCATTGAAATTCTTGCGAATGAACTTCCGCCAAATGGAGAAGGAGAACCAGACCTACAGCCATTTTGAGAGCGCCGTCATGACCTTATCAACGGAGAACTTCCAATCCCTACCGTTAAAACCACCCCGTAAGGGGTTGGTATTATAATCCCTGAATTTTCATCCCCTCTTCTATCCCATGCTCGGCAAACCAGCCACGATTCACTTCAAGGGCATAGAGAACGCGTCGGCGTGAGGGAACGGAGGCCAAGGAGTGAGGCTCTAAATCTTCCATTTGACGAATGGTTCCATCTGCGGCCACAAAGGCAATGGACAGTTCCAACGATGTATTCTTCATCCAGAATGAAACCTGCCGCTCTGATTCAAAGACAAAGAGCATGCCATGATTGTCTTTCAGGTGCCGGCGGTTCATGAGTCCCTGTTCCCGTTCATCAGGGTCATCTGCCACCTCTACGATCAGTGGTATCTTGCCAACAAGAATCTCTTTGGTTTCAAGTCCTTGTGTGCAAGAGAACAGAGAACAGAATCCGGTCAGTACAAACAAGAATGGATGAAGATGATTTTTTCTAAAATTCATTCAAAAATTCCTCACGAGCTTTTTCTCTCCAGGCTTGGCGATTGCTTGTCTTCTCTTGAGAAGAGGCATACACATTCAAATCAAGATACTTGACTGTAAGAGGGCGTTCTATGGCCACGCGTGTTTGCTCATCTTCCCACCAGGCCCTCTGTGGGTTCATCTCCGTGGGTTCACCATAGCGTTCAGAGAGTGTGGTGAACACAGTGTACCAATCCACTGTTTCTGGATTGAGTTCTAAAACAATTGTACTCAAGCCATTCTCTTCAAATTGGAAGAGACCGCGGGTTAAAAATAAAGTTCCTTCTGCATCAATGAGGGAGGCCTGTGTTCCCTCTAAAAGGGTGACATCCGCTTCACCGCGGTAATAGAACCACCCGTCTAAACGAAGCTGTTCTTTTACAACCTCTGGCTTGGATCCAAGCTCTATCCCCCGATAGTCCCTGGGAATGGTGGTCTTGGATGGGGCATCAACCAATGGAGTGTCCTCTTTTGGATTTGTTTGTCCAAAAAGTGGAGTGAAAAAAAGAAAAAGAAGAATGAGAAAAGATGCATTTCGTGCCATAGCGTTCCTATTATCGGCGATTTCATGGCCTCTGCCGAGAACCTGCCTTGAAAGTGAAGGCTTTCACCCCCATCATGAAGCCATGCATCGTCAATATTTGCTGCTCGTGGCCTTTGTTCTCTCTGGTGTTCTTGGCGCTCAGGAATCTTTGGATGAACGTTTGAAGATTCAAGATTTTGAAAAAGAGGAATACAAAAGAACACCGCGAATGGAGGAAGAAGACCGGCTGAGGGGCCGGGATTTTAAATTTTCACCAGGGCTGGAAATCATTGCAGATGTGGATGATGTGGAGGTTCTGCTTTTTGAGGAAGAGGCGGGGTACACCCCCTGGGAACGGGACATTACCACTCCAGGCGCCTACCGTGTTGAATTAAAACGAAGCGGTTATGCCCCCTTAACCTTTTGGATCACTCTCCGAGGAGATCGACGCGTGGTGGTTCATGTCACCATGGAAAAGGGATTGGCCAAACTCCACCTGAAAAATCTTCCTCCCCAAGCCCGGGTGTATGTGGATCATCAGTCAGTGGAGCTGTCCTCACCTCTTGCCCTGCCTGTGGGACGGAGAAACATCCGCGTAGAGGCGTTTGGTTGGACCTCTGAAGAAGTAGTGCTTCTCTTCCAGGAAGGAGAGGAAAAAGAATGGGTTTACCCAGGACACACAGCAGAGTTTCAAGCAGAACTCTCCCGTGTGCGATTGCATGAAGCCTCTCCCTCTTCTCCCCGCCTCTTCACCATTCCGTGGAGGGCCACAGGAAAGGGGCAAGGACAACTTCATATCTATACAGATGGAAGAATACGAGAATCACTCCCCATCCAATTGGAGGAAAGCAAGGGGCGAATTCAGTGGCGGGATGATGCTCAGGAAGCTCCCCGTGTGTACCGCTTTGTTCTGGATGTAACAGGCCAGGATGGGAGTCATCAGCAAAGTGATACTGAGGTGAAACGGGATGGGCGTTTTTTTTCTGTACCGCGTCATATTGTGGGAGGTATACCAGGGTATTACGCCCTTCCTGGTGCCACACTTCTTCCTGCAAAGAGTTGGCAAATCTCCTCTGGAGTGATGTTGCAACGAGCCTATGGAAAATCCTCCTTCACCCCCAGCATTCCAACCCATCTTTCCATGAGAGTCTCTCCAGCTCAGGGTTGGGAGGTTGATACAGCCTTTCGTGTTGTGATTCGTGATCCATTTGATGAAACGGGTATTGGATTTGACCTTGGCGTGTCCTGGCGCATGACTCCTACCGGCCCTTTTGCGGTGAATGCTGCACTGGGTTTCAACTATGACTCTCTTTTGATGAATTACTCTCAAATGGTGGATGTGGTGAGTCGTCCAATACTTCCTGGGATTCTTTTGACCATCCCCTCAGAATGGCGTTTTGGCCCTCTGATCATTGGATTTTCTCCTGGCATGCAACTCACGTTTCTGGATGACGATTTTGAGCAGTTTACCCTTCCAGCTCATGTGACTCTCTCTACGGCCATTGGTATCCATGTGGAATTCACACGGATCACAGCCGGAATTTCTGCAGCTTATCGTAGCTCCGGCTTGGGAGGCTCAGAACTTCCGGCCTCCCTCCACACAGGTGGGAGTCTTTCTCTACGACTTCCTGGAGAACAGGCCTATTTGGCTCTGGAAGGGGGAGCCGAGCTGATGTCACCCCATCCCCGGTGGCAGGTAGGAATGGATATTGGAACCGTGTTCTAAGGCCATCCTGCTGTAAAATTAACTTCGAAAAAAGCGGTTCAGCATCAAGATGCTAAGAATCACGAGGAATGCACTGGCCATCCAGTAATATCGTCTTGGCCAATTTTTTGTGGGAGATGGGTTCTTATGAATCCTCTTGGGTGATGATGGTGAAGAAGCTTTCGCTGTATACCCGCATTCTGGGCACCCTTGAGAAAACCATTTCATTGGGCCTTCCATTCCACATTGCGGACAACGCACTCCATCAAAGGCTTTCCCACATTGGGGACAGGACGATTCATGGGTTCCTACAGCGGCACCACAACTTTCACAAAAAAAACCTCGTCCCATCAGAGCCTCTGATAAGCCCAGATTGTGAGATCATCATCTTGAGGATCCTCCCGGAGATGGGAATAGTGCACATAGGGAGAGTGCCCATCATCATCCACAGGATGCTTGTAGAACTCCCTAAACTCTTTAAAGTGCTTTTTCAGAAATTCCACAATTTTCCGGTCCACACGAACCCGACTGTTGGCTCCACCAGAATCATCAGGAATCAATCGGAATACTTTTTCCACCGAGGCCAGAGCCATAACAGCATCTTCACCGGTTCCCTCTAGTGTGGTGAAATCAAAATGAAGAGGTTTTCCTATTGTCATATCGCAGCGACGTTCTAATACATATTCTCCCCGATGCATGGCGGCTTCAATCACCGCATCAATGCGCACTGGATCAAACTCTTCATTATCCTGCGTTTCATCCATGGGTTTATAGCCGGCTTCCACAAAGGGGGCATCTTTTTGACGAATCTCTTCAGGCAGATTCTCATAGGTGATGATTTCAAAGGATTCATCCCGAAGAATATGATGGGCTTCTTCAATACCATCAGTGTAGAGGAACAGAACATCCCCTCGATTCAAACGCCCTTTGACTTCCTTGTACATGGTGGGATTCATCTCAATCATGAAGGAATCAATTTGACCAGTGGCCGGAGATTCAGGCAACTCCACCACCTTCATTTTCTTCTTCTTTGCATCGTAGATATGCACCAAATTATCCCCGGCATGAATCATCTGGTATTCTGCCGTTCGCACATTCACCACAGACAAGTTAAATGCTGCAAATCGCCCTTTGAATCCCACTTCGTTGATGAGATCATTGATTCCAAAGGTGAATTCCCGCAGATTGTAACGAAGCTTTCCAGTTTGTTTGGCCTTTTCCCTCACCTTACGGAAATAGTCCACATAAAGAGCGGCAACCTGAACCATGATGAGGGATGCCGTCACTCCATGCCCGGCAATATCCAATTTGATCATCACATAGTGATCATCATCCAACTGCCTGAAGTCAAAATAGTCTCCAGAAACCGCATCGGCCCCTTCATAGTAACCAAAGAGACGGAAGTAGGCATTTTCCGCTCCACCAATGGAAAGCTTCTTTCCTGATTTTTCATCTTTGACCAGGGGCAAGAATGTTTTCTGGATTTCCTGACCAGCAATGAGTTCCTTCTGCTCTATGGCCGCCTGCACCAGGCCCCGCACCATATCATTGATGGTATCTGCAAGCTCTGAAAGTTCATCCTTGGTGCGAAGACTCACATCAAAATCTTCATGTTGCAGCATGTCGGGTTGCTCTCGAATCAGACTCACCCCTTTGTATACCGCTCGAATAGGGCGAAGCATGAGGGAGGAGATGAACATGGCCACGAGAACACCAAATCCCAGAGCAGCAGCAGAAGCAAGGGAGGTGATGAGAATGATCCGATTCTGCACCAAGGCCAATGACGTTCGAATGTCTTGAACCGAAACGGCCAAGCGCACCGTTCCCCGGAAAAAGTTGACATCCTGATTCCCCACCCGATAGAGAAGTGGTTTGTAGAACACAAAGAACTCCGGACCACCAGGGCGGAGCGATTCCGCGTTGAATTCAGGATAACTGGCAAATCGCTCACCAGAGAGCTCAAGAAGCAGAGTTTCAATTTCCTTTTTCTGAGCGGCAACAGCCTGCTCCGCTTCCACATAGGCAGGATTCTCAAAGTCCAAGGTTAATACCACCTGTTGAGCAAATTCCGTGTACTGCTGTTCCAGCACTTCCAATTCGCTGATCATCCGGGCAATACCAGCATCCTGAGCCGCCTGTTCCACATCTCGGCGCATCATTTCTATGGCTGCACTCAGCTCATCATCCACCCGATTCTGCCCCAAGCCTGCTTCCGATGGCAAAATACCCAGCTCCCGAAGATAAGCTGAGAGAATGGTTCGTTCATCTGCAGACTCCGGACGCCGAAGAACATAACTTCCATCAACCGGAACATAAGATTGGGCAATCCGTTCCTGATCCTCATCGCCTGCAAGTTCGGCCAACTGCCTCCATTGGAAGTCTGGAAGAGAATCTGGCAGCTCCAACTTGTTCAATACATCGGGATCATTGGAGGCCCAGACATATTCACTTCCCTCAGAAGTGGCTCCCAAAACCCCATTCACTAACTCACCGCGTGGCCCTGTGACCGTCGTCCAAAGTGCATCTTGTAAGGCACTGATTCGGTCTGGAAGCAACAACAAATCCCCTCGCTCGGCCGCAGGTATACTGTTTTGAGCACTGGAGGACAGAGTTTCCACTAACAGACGGGATTCATTCTCTAAGCCTTCAGCCAAGGCATCCCGCTCCATACGAATCCAAACAACACCAAGCACACTCGCAATCATGGCAATGGTGATCATCACCAAGGCGCTAAGGGAAAGAGTGAACTTTGTTCGTAATCCCATACCTTTCCTCCTGAGACTTTGAGAAGCAGCCTGACGGGCTTCAAGAGAAAGCTCTCCACCATTCAAGAGAGCTTGCGCATTGTAGGCTGCCACTCGCATCTCCCGAGCTAAGGAGATGAGGCGCCAAGTCGATAGGAGCATCGCCATGGCAATCGTGAGAAGCAGTAGAAGATCTAAGAATTGATTCCCTGTGAGTCGAAGAGCCAGGGCCACTGGTTCCCAGAGCGGAGCATAGGCGTAGAGGCCATAGGGACCAAATTTCACATTCCCTGTGGCATCCAACCGCATAGTGCGATTCCAGAACACGGTGCCCCGAAGCGGATGAACCACACCAACCCGGTAAGTCCCCGCTTCCATTTCCTCTATGCCCACCACCCGAACCAATCGGTCAGAGAGCACGTCCAATCCGCCGGCTCCAGCCCTGTAGGAATAATCCCAAGGCTCTTCCCCATCTCGGTCTAGAACCACCGCATCCAAATCCCCACCAGCAGCAAAACCACGTCCCAGGATTTCAAGAATGATGCGGTCGGCCTCATCACGGCTTGCCGAAGCTCCTGTGATGAAAGTGACATCCACATAACGATTGGTGAAAAGAAGACGGGTGCTGGGAGGGCCTTGGTTTCCAGCCTGGTCCACCGCCACCACAGTGAAGGCCCATACTCCATTGTCCAGATTCACCCAAGACTGACGACGTTCCGAAGATTCTGCCGCCCCTGATCGCTGAAAAGGCTGACGCCCATCAGCCACCTGGAAGGCCTGAAGCACATCAAGATCCAACCGTTCTGGAGAAGCGGCCAGATAATCCATTCTCCAGCGATAAAAGGCGGCCTCCTCCAGCTCGCCATCCGTCCAACTCAGTTCAAAGGTATTGGAATCCAAATACCCATAGGAATCTGTGGGAGGACCACCCACAAGGGGTGGTGGAGGGGGTGTTTCATCCAGAACATAGGTCAAACGCAACGGTTCAGACCAGTTTCCCGCCTGGTCATGGGCAATCAGAGAAAAATACCAGAGTCCTTCCCCTTCGCCTTGTTCCCGACCAGGAATCTCAAAGTAGGAACGGGTTTGATCATACAGTTGGTCAGATTCACGACGAGAGGGTTCATCCTGAGCATTTTGAGACCACAACCAGCTGTATGAGAGGATTCCTGAAGAGTCCACGGGCTCTCCCCAATCCACCGAAAGGCCCCGGAAATTCCCTGGTTGACCAGAACGAAAATTGGTGGCCTGCAATCCAGGAGCATCCACCCTGAGGTCCGGTCGGAGGAGCACCGAGCGGCTCCGTCCCCCAGAAAAATCTTCCCAGAGAACAGAGGTGGCCCCTTGAAACACCACAGGCATGGGAAAGGACGCAGTCCCTCGATCCGCACCTCGAGACTGGGCATCCAAAGAGGCGGCTTGAATATCATAATCAAAAGCACCGTTTCGCTGCGCTAAACGAATCCCCGTGTCGTCAAACCAGAGAATCCAGGTTCCACCACGAATGGTTGTGATCTGGGGAGAGGCGCTGGTATAACGGTCCAAAACCACATTTTCCACTCGCTCGCCTTCAGCAGAACCATTGGCTTGAAGAGCCACAAGCGAAATATGAGGACGTTCCCTTAGGCCCCGCCGCTCCCAGGCCAGGAGAATTTGTCCATTCTCATCAGCCCCTAGACTTGGGCGTTGATTGTCCCAGTCTAAAGACGTTCTTCTTGGATCAGAACTCACCAATCCTTCTGTGATGCTGATGGCCGGACTCCAATCTCCGCCTTTGCGCCTCACTTTGGTATAAATCTGATAAACCTGTCCTTCGCTTCCCTGTCGGAGGCTTTGAAAGGCCACATATTCATCTGTCCCCTGACTGAAATAGACCGGAAGAAAATTCTGTTCCAAGGGAGTACCATCTCCAGCCCGGTCCTGAGCAGGATCAACAAAGAGCTCGGGAGAGGTCCAATTCCGCCCATTCTGCGATTGGGACAAAAAGGATGTCAGGGTGGTGGGGCGAGCACCTCCAACCACGGTGGTTCGCCGGGTGAGAAAAAGTAAGAACGACCCCTGCGGGGTCCGAGCCAGCCGGGGGGCCACTGCCGCATCAGCCGCCCCTTGACCACTAGGAACAAGATCAAAGGTCTCAAACTCCCCGAAGGGGTCGTTTTGACCAAAAACAGCCACACCTTCCGTGCCGGCAGCAACAGCCACAACAAGACGCCCATCATCCAAAGCTACAGCAGAAAAGAGGGGGACCTCATTGGCCCAAAGATAGGGGATATCCTCGGCAATCGTGAGAACAGGAGAGGTCCAATCCACACCATCCGGAGAAAATTGCGCCTTGAGAGAAAGGGTGGAATCCAAACTCCCTTTTTCTCCAGAAAACTCCTGCCAAACCAAAGCCAATTGATTGTTGGCCGTCAGGAGAACTGGGAAACGACCATCGGAGGCCGTACGAATGGGCTCAGGGAAATCCCAAAAAAGCCGTTCCTGCCCCCAGACATGAAAGGTCAGAAAAATGAGGATTCCCAGCAGGAGAGGTTTCACCATTCTCACTGGCGAATCTCCAGCTTCTGTTGCCATTCTTTCACCCGTGGATCATTGGCAAATCGGGGATAATCGGTCAACACCCGGTCCATGAAGGCTTGGGCCAAGATGTAGTTGGCTTGGGCGTAGTACTCCTCAATAAAGTTCAACAGATTCAACAACTCTGCCGGCAAGGGAGGCAGACGTTGTGGTTCGGTGGAGAGTAGTATTTCATTCTTAAGCTGAGAGGCATTCTCATTTTCCAACCACAGAGCCAGGGCTTGGTCCAGCAACTCAATGGCCCGATCGGATCCCGCTCTTCCCAGATTATCCCAAATCTGAGTGGCCTGATTGGCCAAATCTCGGCTTTGGGCCAACACACGGGGATCGGGGGGGGGAATGATCACTCCTAGGGCCACTTCCACATCATAGATTACTGCAGCTAATCCTGAGAAATCAGGAGCAATGCCTTCCAACACCTTCAGCTGGGCGTAAAGTCCCTTTCGGCGTTCATCCCCCCGAAGCTCATCCAAGTTATTGATGGATACAGCTCTGCGAGACTGAGTGACCACCTGACGAGCTTCTGCATTCCAAGCTTCTTCATCCGTTTGACGCAGGATTTTTTGTTCCAAGAGCAGGGCCTCTTCATTCCCTGGGAAGGTATTGAGAACCTGAAGTACCAATTCTTCCGAGGAACGGAAAGCCAGCAGAGCATCCGCTGTTCCTGGTCGATTCTGGGCCACTTCAATTCCTTCGGCATAATAACGGTTGGCCAAGTTCAAATACTGGTTCATTTCCGCATAAAGAGGGTCTTCTGGAGCAATGACTGTTTGGAGCAAGGCCTGCTGGGCATTTCGTAAACGCATGATCCAAGCATCCAATTCTGGATCTTCTTCTCCATAGGCCTGAACCCAAAAATCCTGAGATTGAATGAGCACGGCCAAACCTTCGGAGTAATAGCCATCTTCATAGGAGTTTCGCCCTTCATCCACGGCATTCTGCTTCACCACAACGGCCACTCGACTTCGGTCTGTTTGAACTCGATCCCGTAAGGCAGCACGCTGTTCATCCAATCCTGATTGTGCGGCAAGATCCGCATCTTTGATGAGCACATCCAGATACAGCCGATCCACAACATCCAAAGATCCATCCACAGCATCATAGAGGGCAATAGAACGATAGAACGAATCTATGTCATTTTGCTGACGCCCCTGGTCAACGGCAGCCTGTGCGGCCAGAAGATCTCTTTCTGCTGTTGCTAAACCATTCTGGGCTGTCGCTATGGCTCGACGGGCTTCTGAAGCTTGTGACTCGGCCTGGGACTGTAAATTGGCATAAGCATCCCGGAATCGTGCCACCTCTCCCAGCAGAGCCTGTCCTGAATCCACATATCGGCGAACCTGTTGGGGATCTTCAATGGGAGGTTCACGACGCAAAACTTCTTCCATCACATCCAGAAAATCGCCAATATCCTCTTCTGCTCCATTGAGAGCGGCCAAGGTGGGAATGATGGCATTGGTGATGGCAAAACTGGGGCGTCGTAAGGGAATCTCTTCTCCAGGTTCTGCCTCCGCGAGGAAGAGCTGAGCCACTTGCTCTGGATTCAAATTGATGGCCTGACGGATGTCCTCCTCCAAGGCTTCATAAAGCGGTTTGACCGCATTCACATACAGATTCACTCGTCGATCTGTAAACACCTCAATGGCATCATTGATATCATTTCTAACGGAACGTCCCAGCATCACAGACTCGGCAGATTGAGGTTCAGCCCGCTCTTTTGAGGCCACCACACGGGCATTCCATTCTGCAAGCAATTCCCGTAATCTTCGTGTTCCCTCCAGTACGGGATTGGCAACAGTATCAATGCCCTCAACCCCCAACACTTCATAATTCACCGAATCTAAACGAGGAAGATTTGCATACAAAGCACTGAGTTCTGCCCATGTCTGGCCTCCTCCCTCTGCAAGATAACGGTAACTCTGAGCTGGAGCATCAAAGCCCTGTGAGAACTGCTCTGCAGCCAAAACAGCCTCAACAAGCAAATCAAAGAACTCAATGGCCCCATCCCAATTTTCTGCGGCAAAGGCCTCTCGCCCTTCCGCAATAAAGGCCATGATACGCTCATCCAATTGGCTTTCCGTCGCCGTGTACGATTGCTGGATTTGCCGACTTTGAGCTTCAAGGATTCCTTCCGCATCAAAAGTGGCTCGGCCACTCATGAACTGACCAATCCGTTCATAACGGAAATCTTCAGGAATGCCATCCAATATGCTATACATGCGCTCTCGGACACGATCCAGCTGAGAAGCAATGCGTTGTCCCTCATCTGTTCGTGATTGAACATCTTGTATTGTGGTTGTGAGTACGTTCAGTATCTCCGGCCATTGTTCAGGCCCTTGTGTTTCTAAGATTTGTGCAACTCGAGAATTGAGAAGTGGGATATCACCGGAAACATCACGCCAAAGATCAAGAGCAACGGAGAGTTCCTCAATCACAAGATTTCCAAGAGGTCCCACTTCACCATAGGCCTCCCAGACCTTGGCCTGGCGCTCCGGGTCATCGATGTAGCGAACAATCTCCGCTTGATCTTGAGCCAGCATGATGAAGTCATCATAAAATTCGAGATAGTCATCATTGATGAACCCTTGGCGGTAGATGTCCACAGCTCCTGTGTAATCACCACGAGCCAAGGCTTGGTTTCCTCTTTGAAAAAAATCATCCCGAATGGCATCATTCCGTGCTTTACCAACAACAATGGCAGCGAGAATCAGATTATTGAGAGTATTTCGATTGGGACTGGCATCCACATTTTTGACTTCGCGGATTTTAGCATCAGCCAGCTCCTCATCTCCACTCATGATGGCTTCATTCAATTCTTCAAAAAGGGTATTCACCTGCTCTTTGATGCCCCGAATCACCAATATTCGGTCTTGAACTCGTTCGATTTGCTCCGGATCTTTACGAGCAATATCAACCAAAGCTGCGATGGCTTCGTCTAACCGTCCCTCATCAATCAGGACTTCAGCCTCTTCTAATGCAAGTATGGGATCAAAATTTTCTTGGACTTCCCCGCTCCCTCCACCCCAAAGAGACACAGGTATCCCAACCACGATGACGACAATAAGAAATGTCGTGCACAACAGACTTCTTTGGAGAGGAGAGTAGAATAATGGCAAAAATACGTTGAACACCTGCGGTAGGCCGTCCTCCCAACGGTCCGTTTCCCTAAAGGGGAACGCGTTTTCTTTCGATCATACCAATATATATCGGCACCATCATGAAGGGGTGTAACGGGATTTCTTCTTCAAGAACGCATGATCATCAATGAATCCATGAACCTGGATAAACCCTTGAGTCAGAGGTATATTAGGTGTACTGATGAAACGCTATGTCTTTGTGTTGGGATCACTTTTTTTTGCAGCGATTCTTTGGGGGAATGATTCATACTCCAAAACGTCTGCATTATTTGGATTAGATCCTAATGCCGGTACGAATTCCTTTCTCACGCTTCTCATCCCCGGAGGAGGGAAGTATGAAGGCATGGCCACAGCCCACACAGCCGTTGCCCTTGATGGTGGATACATGGAAGCCAATCCTGCGGCTGGATCATACATCCCCCGAACCATGATCAGTTTGGCCCACGTGGACTGGATTTCTAACTCCGCACTCGAAAATCTCACCTTCACCTTCAGGCCTGAGTCATTGGAAGACATGGGAATAGGGTTCAACTTAAAGTACCTCCATGTTCCCTTTGCTGCATACAATGAATGGGGCTCACAATATGAGCGTTATGGGGGAACCGCGAGTGGTTGGTATTCCGAACTGATTGCCACCTCATCCATTTCTTACAACTTTCTTCGAAGCTTCTATTTTGGAGGGCTTTCCATTGGAGCCAGCCTGAAAGCAGGTTATCGTGGAGTTTCTGCTGCATTAGAACCTGGCCAGAATGCCATTTCTTTAATGGGTGATGTGGGATTGATGACCCAATTCAACTTCCTGAAGCCTTATGCCGCAAGGGACATGAACTTTTCCATTGGGGCTTCCATTAAAAATCTTGGAGCAGAATTCATCAAAAATCCTGATCCTCTCCCAACACATGCCAGTTTTGGTTTGGCCTACAAACCTCTACGACCTTTAACCATTGCGGTTGATTTCAACGTCCCATTCAATCTGGATGGGAGCCCTGCTCAGGGGGTGAGTGTTGCGACTGGATTAAACGCGGATATCACGTCATTTCTCTCCGCCCATACTGGTGTGCTCATAAAAACCGGTAAGCCTCGTTTCACCATTGGAACAGATGTGGTGCTAAAGAAAATGACCATCTCCGCAAACTACACCCTAGACCTTGCTTCTCAATTGGAACTTTTTGACAGAATGAGTGTCTCCATTAAGATTGATCTGGATACAGTTCGTCAGTTGCTCATCAAAGATGATGTTCAGGCGCTCTACCTGGAAGGATTAGAATTTTACGCTTCCGGTAAAGTTGTGGAAGCCATCACCACTTTTGAGAACTGCCTTGCACTTGATCCCAGTTATAAACCGGCACGAGAAATGCTCCAAACCGCACAAGAAACCTTACTCCATGGTGAAACACTCCGGGATGCACTCATCGAATAACAGTCATGTATGAAGATGAAAAACTTTATGTGTTTCCGCTAATTGTTTTTTGAATCGCCTTGAGCACAGAACTTCTGGAATACAGTTCTGCATATTTGCGTGCTGACATTCCTAAACGATCCTGAACATCAATATTCGCACCAGCTTCAACAAGGAGCACGGCACAATCTTCCTTCCCATTCCCTACAGCTAAAATTACGGCCGTTTGTCCTTCATGGCTCACAATCTCAAGTTCAGCTCCTTGGGATAGAAGAAGGCGCATTGTTGTTTCATCTCCAAGAGATGCGGCATCCATCAACGCAGTGGTCCCACGGTCTTTTGCGATGGCATTCACGCCACCACCTGCATGCAGGAAGACTGGAACCAATTCACCATTTCGAGACCGAATGGCGTGATTAAGAATAGGAACTCCTTCCCCATCACGAAGTTCGGGGGAAAATCCCGCCTCAAGGTACTGCCCCACCAGAAAACGATTTCCCTCTCGGACAGCTTCAACAAAGGCTCGAGCAGAAACCTCTCTCCCATGATGAGAGATTTCTTGCTTGGCTAACCTGGCATTGGCCTCTTCATTCCAACGGCGTTCAATGTCTTCATAACAATGAGCCACATCCAATTCATTGCCAAAAACAACTGGATAGCGTCTCATCCAAGGCGGAAGTGCAGGAGCATCCTCAGGGCGAAGCCAAAACAAAATTCCATCACTTTGTCCACGTTGATATCCCAGAGCAAAATGCAACCATGGGGCCAAGGCATCACATGGAGATATGAGGCAAAGGACATAGGAGGAATATTCCAAGCATTGTTCCATGGCTGCAACAGCTTCTTCCATGGTCCAATCATCTCGACGGTACCAAGCAAGTGTTTCAATCAGAAGTCCATCAAAAGCTTCTCGTAAAGTTGGAAGTTGACTGATTCGCTCAGTACTACAAAGCACGGCCAGTTTCATGTTTGCCTACAACATCGTATAATCATCCCCACAACACTATAGCCGAGGCCCATATGCCGCAAGCGGGAAACGACGAAGAGATTGCCGCCGAATCCACTCTACGCCAATTCATCTCAGCTCTGGAGCAATGGCCGGAACATCGTCCCCCTCAACCCCAAGAATATAGAGAACTCAAAGCCCAATTCCCCTTAGATGAAGCCCGCCGAGAAAAGTTGGCCTTGCTGGCGGAAAATCATGTTCGGCGCGCTAGAACGGCTCAAAAAGCTGGCTCTTATGATCAGGCGGCCGCCGAACTTTCCCGTGCCGCCCAATTGCGTCCCATGGATCCTCGTCCCCGAGTGGAATTGGCTGATGTATATCTCCAACGATCTTTAGAACGAGGCTATGAGCGCAAAGATCGCCAGAAAGCTCTCTCCATGGCACGTGCGGCCCTGACCCTGCATCCTGGGAATCGAGAGGCTCGTGATTTTTTAAAAAGCTATCGGCGGATGAATACCGATTTTCGATTTGCGAAGATTCGTCGGTACAGCCTTCCTCTCCTTGTGCTTATTCTGGCCATTTCCATATTGGCATGGTGGAGAAGAGAATGGATTCTTTCTGTAATAGATCCCCCTCCCCTCCCCCCTCTTCAGCGATCATTTCTTCCAAGAAGACCCGTGCAACAACGGGAGATCCCTGCAGGATTTACAAGTCAAGCCAATTCAGGTGCATTCCCCGGAGGGGAGATCCTGACATCAGAAGTGGGAAGAAAAAATGGATTGAGCTACCTCAAAGTCCTGGGACGAGTCCAAGCAGGGGCTTCAGGAATTCAGGACATGGAGTTGTCATTGATTGGGAGAGGACGAGAGGAAGAGATACTCTTTACGCTCCCGGTTACGGTGCACCACGAATCTCAAGCTCCTCTCATTGCGGGAGATTCACTGTCCTTCCATATCTTTCACTGGCTCAACTCCGATGAAACTCAGGTTGAGCAATTAGAAGTTATACCTTCTGACTGGAATCCCTATGAATCACAAATTCTAAGAAGTGAATCCCTCCCACTGCTCTGGGAAACACCCCCTCCAGAAGGTGCGATGCTAGACGCTCAGATACGGCAACAGGAATGGATTGAAGCCTACGATCGTCAAGTGCTTGTGGTGGATGTGAGCATCAGCAACTTGGGAACTCGGCCACTAGAATCCCTCAATGTCCAATTAGGTTTTGAGGGTTTAGAAGAGGGAAGCATCACCCATCTCATTGCTCCTGAGGATGCTCCTTTGGAACGGCAAGAACGAAGAGTGTGGAGAAGTTTAATTTCTCAACCTCTGGATGCAAACCGAGATCTTCTGAACCTTGTTCTACGGGTTCAGTCTGCGGATGTGCTGTCATCTTGGGATGAGTTTTCCAATCTATCCTCGCCTTGAACAGTCCGTCCTTTTTCAAATTGACGAATCATGGATGCAAACGGAGAAGCCTCTTTTTTGAGCTCTCTTGAACCTCTGGTGATTTTGCAAAGACTCAAGCCAAGCTCACGAGAAATTGCTCGTTGAGACATTCCTCGATCAATCAGCCGAACAAGGGTCCAACGAGAGGAAATATCATCCACTTCATTCCCTGTGAATAAGCTTTCCAGAAAGGCATGAATTAATGCAGGATCATCCGTTGCGGCCAGAGCAAGGGACAATTCTTTCAAAGGCGTGGGATCAACATCATCATACATACAAGGCCACTATAGATTCCGACTTCCAAACCCGTCAACATCACAGTTTTTAGAACATTTTTTAGAACCAAGACTCTCTGGAACTGTCTTCTAAAAAATACTTGGAGAAAAGGCCCTCTTCGTCTCAAAGAACGCCCCCATAAATCAAAGCGACTTTAAGAACTCTTCTTCCATTCCAAAATCATGGATTTTCCGATGTAAGGTTTTTCGACCAATTCCTAAGACCTCAGCCGTTCGACTTTTATTGCCTGATTGCGCATGCAAGTTTGCTCGTATGATGAGTTTTTCTGCCTCTGCCATGGGGAGTCCAAGAGGGACAAGAACACCATTTTCCTCACCACCTTTGCTCAAATGGGAGGGAAGATCTTCCACTCCAATAAAATCTCCACGGCTCATCACCACCGCACTTTCCATCACATTTCGTAATTCTCGTACATTCCCTGGCCAACGATAAGAACGAAGAACCATGGCCGCCTTGGGTTCAAGTCCCTGCACACTTTTGCCATTCTCTTCTGCGCATTCTTCCAAGAATCGTGATGCAAGAAGAGGAATATCATCCGGTCGTTCTCGCAATGGTGGAAGATGAAGATTCACCACATTCAAACGATAATACAAATCCTCCCGAAACCGGCCAGCATCCACCTCTGCCTTCAAATCCCGATTTGTTGCAGCAATGATTCGAACATCCACATGAAGCGTGCTTTCGCCTCCAACCCGTTCAAAACTCCGTTCCTGGAGAACGCGAAGAATCTTTATTTGAACGGAAGGGTCAATCTCACCTATTTCATCAAGAAAGATGGTTCCTCCATTGGCCAATTCAAAGCGCCCCTTCCTCTGGGAGGAGGCTCCAGTAAACGCCCCTTTCTCATGGCCAAAAAGTTCCGATTCTAAGAGTGATTCAGAGAGAGCGGCACAATGAACCTTGATGAGGGGAGAGTCCTTTCGAGGAGAGGAAGAATGAAGGGCGTTGGCAACCAACTCCTTTCCTGTCCCACTTTCCCCAGTGATGAGCACACTCGCCCGTGTGGGAGCCACTTGATCAATCATTTCAAAGATTCGTGACATTGGAGCACTTTTTCCCAATAGTTGTGCCCCATTTTTCCTCTTCTCTAAGCGGCTCACTTCATCCTGAAGTTCTTGATGCTTTCGAGCCAGCTCTCGTCGTCCAAGAGCTCGCTTCACAAGGAGCCCCAGTCGATCAAGATTGACGGGTTTGGTTAAAAAATCATAGGCACCATCCCGCATGGCCTGAACCGCATTATCCACAGTTCCATGGCCGGTAAGGATGATGACCGGTACGGTGGGATAAGAGGACGTGACTCGCTTCAGCAACTCCTCTCCAGACAGTTTGGGCATTCTCAAATCAGCAATGATCAAATCAATCTCGGCTTTGAGCATCACCTTCAGAGCTTCTTGCCCATCTTCCGCCTGATAAACCTCATATCCATCCATTTCCAGGGCTTTGGCTAAACCACTACGAATGTTCTTTTCATCATCAACAACAAGCAAACGAAATTGCATGGTTTAACCTCCTGAAAGTAGCTTATGTTCCCCTTGAGGAACAGGAAGAAGAATACGAAAGGTGGTTCCACGGCCAACAGAAGAATCCATTTGAATATCTCCTCCATGCTCTTTCACCACTTTGTACACCACCGTGAGCCCTAATCCAGAACCTGTATCTCGAGTTGTAAAATAGGGTTCAAAGATCTTGCCCTGAAGCTCTTCTGGGATTCCTGTACCAGTATCACTCACAATGATGGAGGCATTATCTCCTTCATACCGAGTTTGCACACGAAGTTCCCCTCCCTCAGGCATTGCGGCCACTGCATTCTTCACCAGGTTAAGGAGTGCCCGTTTCATGGCTCCCTCATCCAAAGGTATCAAGGGAAGTTCGTCATCCAGAAGAGGCACCACAGCCACGTGTGCTTCCTGAGCTTCAAAGCGCACAAACTGAAGCAAATCCGTTACCAATCCATTCAGATCGGCATGACTTGGCCGAGAATCTCGAGGACGAACAGCAAAGAGATAATCGGATAAAACCGAATTCAACCGATCCACCTCTTCCTCAAGTACCTCAACCGAATCCCGTAAATCCTCAGCAGGAGCACAATCCCCTTTCATCTGCCTTTTCATCAATTGAAGATGAATACTCATGGAAGCGAGGGGGTTTTTAATCTCATGGGCCACACCTGCGGCCATGGTGGTGAGAGAGGCCAGACTTTCCGCTCTCTTCAGTCGTGCAGCCTCTGCACGGATTTCTGTCACATCCTCAACATAGAGCATGCTGCCCTTTATACGTCCTCGATCCACAAGTGGAAGTATTCCACATCCAAGAATCAGGGATCGACCACGGAGCATGATTGGAAAATCACGCATGGGGGCCCCTTGATCAGCTTCCAGAGCCTCCCTTACAGCTTGAGCAAGTTCGCCACTTGAGATGGCCTCCCAGGCCAATTGATCAATGGGATCATCATAGGAAAGAGGGAGCAATCGACGAGCGGGGGTGTTGATCATCATGACTCGATTCTCTTGATTCATGACCATCACACCACCAGGAATGGAAGAAAGAACCATTTCTAATTGCTCATTGTCACTCACCAAATCCCCCACAAGACTGTGGAGTCGATCTTGATCAAGACGATCCAGACTCTTGAGTGCCCGACGGATGTGCTTACGCATGAGGGGCTCCAAGAGCCACATGAAGACTTTTGAGAACCAGAGAATGCGGTAAATTGAGACTCTCCGTTCGTAAACGTGCATCCCGAATCAAAGCCACTTCCCGTTGATACTGTTGATGAGCAGGTTGGTCATCCTGTTCCCATCGTCGCCTCAATTCCAGCAATAAGGCTTCCAAGAAGACAACAAAGTCTCCATGATCCTTTCCACTGAGCCCCTCAGGTAAAGCAGGGATGCCTTCTTTTGCCCCATCAAGAAACTGAGAAGCTTTGCTCTGGAGTTCATGAGAAGGTCCGCTTTTTCGGGAACGAAAAAACTCTCCTAAACCTCCCCAACGGTCCTCTTCCTCACGAAAGACTCGTCGAAGGACATCGGCCTCTTCCGCCACTCGTCTTCCTCGAAAAGCATAATCTCTCAATCGGGAAACAATGGTTGGAAGCAAGAGAGATTTGCGATCTGTAATGAGAATGGCTGTGGTATCAGCAGGGGGTTCCTCAAGAAATTTCAACAGGGCATTGCGGGAGGCATCGGGCATTTTATCTGCTCCATCCAAAATGATGGTTTTATGATCACCACTGGCAGAATGAACAGCCCAACTTGTGATGCGTCGGACCTGGGAAACAGGAAGTTGACTGGGCAAGGTTTTTTGAAGAAGGGCACAATCCTCTTTCAAGGCCTTAATGGCTTTTTTTAGTTCTCTTCTTCCTGGAAGGGCTTTACCAGGTAAAAGCACATCCACCGTTTCTGCAAGCCGTTCCATACTGGTTCGAGCTTTCACAAGCTTTTTTTCATCCCCCTCCCAAAGGACAGGATCAAAGCGTCGTAGAAGTTTTCGTGCAGAACGAACAAGAAGATAACGTGGAGCATCCGATCCATCGCGAAGAAGCACATCAACAGCTGCATCAATTTCAGGTAGCAGGTCTCGATGACCAGCCAAAAGAGTTCGGGAATGGGCCAGAGCACGATGGGAGCGGCAATGTGCACAGGGACATTGCCATCGCCCATCCTCTGCGCAGGAGAGTACACGAGCCAACTCAAGAGCAGCCGTGAGTTTTCCAGCATGGGCCGGTCCAGAGAATAAAAGCGCTGGAGGAAGACTACCATCACTGGCATCTTTCACTAATCGATGAATCACCAAATCTTGGTGAAGGAGATTTTCAAACATCACATCACTCCAGAGAGCGTTGGTATAAAGAGTTGACCCCAGGAACCTAAGAGGGCCAAGAGAAGACTCTCTCCTGCCACAGCAACAGCCGGCGGCCAAGGGAGCCTGAGAGTTGTTGCAGCCAGTATGGTTCCAAGAGCCAAACCACTGAGAACACCAACTGGTGCTCCCAGGATTCGCGACCAGAGGCTTCGCCCTGGCTTGGGAAATCGTGCCCGAAGGAGACGTCCCACAACCAACATAACCACAAAAAGAAAGAGAGAAAACAAACCTGGTAGCACCGCAGCAAACTGAGCCATGACATATTGATCTTCCAAAATCAGCACCGCAACACCTGGAGCTCCTGGATAGGTTTTTGGCGATATTCCGGAAAGGATGAGTACCAAAGACTCCAAGAATGGACCAAGCAAAAGCATGGCAAGAACAGCCATCAGTGTCGCAACCAGGGTGTACAGCGCTCCTCGAAGTCCATTCCATGAGCCATAAATGCCAAAGATGAGGACAAGTAGAACAAAAGCGCTGTCTAAAAGATTCATGTTAAAACCGTCCCAAGAATCTTCACAATGGTATCCGCCGCATCCCGGGCCGGATAGGCTGTGAGATTCTTTGTCATGGATTCCAGTTGCACCTGATCCTGAGAAAGAGCAAGGACAAGAGAGACAAAATCCTCCCAGCTGGCTCCCTCTGGTAGTGTTTTGGAAATACCCGCTTTTTCAGCTCGGAGGGCATTGCGAATTTGATCACCCCGTGAAGAACTGCGCAGGGGAACATAAATGGCCGGAGTTTTTGTTGCTGCAAGTTCCCAAACTGCAGAAGCTCCTGATCGAGCCACAGCAAGATTGGCCGCGGCAAGAAAATGGGGCAACTCATTATGGATGAAAGGGAGAGGAAGATAGCCAGGCCGAGCCTGCACCTGAGAATTCCCTTCCCCAAACTGATGCACAATGGCCACATGCTCCAATAGCTGATCCAGGGATTGGGTGATGAGATCATTAATTTCCCGTGCCCCTTGAGATCCCCCCATCACGAAAAGAAGTGGACGGGAATCATCTGGAGCAAGCCCTGCCAAACGGCGCCCCTCCTCTACAGAACCTGAAAAAAGTGCATCACGAATGGGATTCCCCACCACGGAGACCTGTTTCTGATTTGCAGCAGATAAGTACGCTTTTGTTTCCTCATAGGCCAACAGAGGACGAGCCCCAAGTTTAAGATTTAAACGTGTGGCCAGTCCCGGATCAAAATCGGATTCATGCGTGAAGGTGGGAATCCCAAGCCATTTTGCCGCAGCAACGGGAGGGACACTCACAAATCCCCCTTTTGAGAATAAAAGAGCTGGTTTTTCCCGTCGAAGATATCGGATGGCACAAAAAATTCCCCCGATGATTCGAAACATATCCGTGAAATTTTGCCAGGAAAAGTATCGGCGCAATTTACCGGAAGGGATTCCATAAAAAGGGATTTGAGCATCGTTCAACCACTGCTCTTCCTTCCCCCCCTTTGACCCAATCCAAAACACTGTATGCCCGGCCTTCCGTAGACGTTCGGCAACGGGTAATGCCGGAAAAACATGGCCAGCGGTTCCTCCGCCAGTGAATGCAATGACTGATTTCTTTGAGCTACTCATCGTGTTTTAGAGTACCAGCGGGAGCAGTTCGGCGGAACCCCTCGATACGGAAGGAGAATCCTCCATTCCCATCTTATGGCAATGAGAGGGGCTCATGCGTCATAAGCAAAAAATTGGGAAGGGCGCGATGAGCAAATCGTGGTGGAAAACTCTTCAGAACACCCATTTCACGCCACATGAGTCGAGCCGATCCTCCCCCATCCATGGCCAGGGCATCCATGGCACCAAGCGTATGGAGAAGAGCTCCTCCCTCTTCATAACTCAATCCCTTTCCATCCCGTCCCTCTGCGACAAAAAGAAAGACCTCATGATCATTCCAACCAATGGCACAGAGGGCATCCCGAACAGAAACAGGCTGTTGGGGAACCCCCTGAACAAGAAGGGCATAAAACCCGCCAACCGCATCCTCAGTCCATTCCTTTTGATGTTCAGGTGAGAGCAAGTGAATCATTCCATCCCCATCCAAACCCAGAGCATCATGCCGGCCATCAGGCATGCTGTGGGTTTCTCCATTGGTTCTGAAGAATCCACTCACATTTTGCTCTTGATGAGCAAAGAATCGTATGGGGTCATGGGGAGATGCACTCATCACACCAAAAACATTCTCATCCTGAAAGAAGGAAGGGGCATGTTGGGATTCCAGTGGTAATCTCTTTGGAGAGGAAATTTTGAGTCGATTCTCCTCTTTTGTGAAAACAAGCGCCACCCATTTCCCATCTGGATGCCCGCCCCGAAGCACCCGGAAAGAATCAAGTTGGATCTCCTGAATTGATGTGAAACCTGGGCCTTTTCCCGAAGAAAACACGGCATCATATGGGGCACCAGCACAGGAGACAAAGAGAATGACGATTGCCAAAAGGGTAGAAGGAAAAACTCGCATGCTCTTGAGAATAACCGGTTTCTTCCCACCATCCCAACCTGTGACTGCCACTTGATGCCTCCATGGCTTGGAGAAATTCAGCTATGCTCCATCCACAGAATTCGGTATGCTTCCACCATGCCCTATGCTGGACAAACATTCTGGGATTTTTTCCTCCCGTCTCTTGTTGTGGGTCTCAGTTTGTTTTCTGCCCTTGGCTTCTTTGCACTGGGGAGACGTTTTCAGCAAAGCTACTTTGCAGCCCTTGCTGTTGTTTCCTTCACCATACTGGCGCATTCTGCTTGCGAAGCCATTATGATGCATCAGCAACTCTTAGGTCTGAGTTCCCAAGGGGCACATTTCTTAGAGCATCTTCAGCTCATCACCTTTTTTCCGCTCCTATGGGTGATTCCACATTTTGCATTGAGCCTTCAGCCACTTGAAGAAAAAGTCCGATATTTTCTTGTCCAGATTCGCCGAGGATCAGGGGTTCTTGTGATTCTCTTCATTCTGTTGAATGTTCTTTGGCCTGAGAGTCTTTTGAAGCATCAAAACCTTGGATTTCGGGGACAAAGAACCCTTTTGCTTGAGATCTTTGGCATCCTTGTTGTCCTTGAGGTGATAGGACTTTTTTCGTTGTACCCTATTTTTCGGCGAAACGCCGAATTATCCCAGCGTCTCTTAGCTTCCTTTATTCCCTGGATGGTGGCCATTTTTCCCTTTGCTGCCATGGAACTCTTTATTGATTTTGTTTCAATAGAGTCACTTCCCTCCAGCATCTCCAGCTTTCCCTATTTCACGGCTGCATTCCTGCTCTTTGCGATTGGCATGCTCATGTCTGCACTCCGCTATGTTCTCATCAAAGCGGGAATGGAAGAAGAAGCTCGTTCTGATGCCGCTGCGAGCCAAATGGCCCTCAATCGAGAAATTCTTTTTGATTCACTCACCAATCTTCCCAACCGGCGTCATTTTCGGGAAACACTTTCCCGGCTTGTAGACCGACCCGTTGAAGACCTCCCTGGTCGCACAGCCCTCATTCTTTTAAACCTCGACGACTTCAGTTCCTACAATGATACCTTTGGTCATCTGGCTGGAGATGATTTACTCCGCGATGCAGCTCGACGCCTCAAAGAAGTGCTCCGGGAGGAAGATGAACTGTTTCGGGTAGGCGGAGATGAGTTTGCTGTGATTCTTCATGATATTGATAACTCAAATGAATCCTCTCTGGTCACCTCCCGGCTCATTGAGGTGTTTGCCAGTCCTGTCACCTGGACCAATGGAACCCCTCTGTTCATCAGTGCCAGCGCTGGCATTGCCGCTTGGCCCTATGATGGCACCAGCTCCAGAGATCTCATGCGTCATGCCGACGCGGCTCTTAAACGGGCCAAAAAACATCGCAATTCCTATCGCACCTTTTCTCCTGATATGTCCGTAGAAGCCTCCCATCGAATCCAAGCCATCCACCTCATCAAAAGTGCATTGATTGAAAATCGATTCCGACTCAATTACCAGCCCGTCACAGATAGACGGGGACAGATGGTGGGTGCAGAAGCTCTTGTGCGAATTGAAGAGGCTGGGAAACTCATATTTCCCAATTCTTTTATCCCTGTTGCAGAAAGTTCAGGACTCATCATTGCCGTTGGAGAATGGGTGATCGAACAGGCTCTCGCCGACCGAAGAGCCCTCTCCCACCTCCCCGAAGACTTTTACTTTTCCATCAATCTTTCGGTGAAACAACTTCGCGACCCCGAACTTGTAAAACGCGTGAATGATGACATGGTACTCAACAACCTTTCTCCTGAAAGCATTCGCTTTGAGATCACAGAAAGTTCTTTGATGGAAAATTACCGGGAGATCCTTCCTGCCATCAGCAGCTTTCGAGATTTAGGCTTTAAACTCAGTCTTGATGATTTTGGCACAGGATACTCCTCTCTTGGGTACCTTCTGGAACTTCCAGTAGACATTTTGAAACTGGATAAAGCCTTTCTCACAGGTCTCTCCAAAGGACATCAAGGCCAGTCCATTGTGAATGCTCTTTTGATGATGGCCCGAGGATTGGAAATGGATGTTATCGTAGAAGGCATTGAAGATTCCACACAACGAGATTATTTAGCTGGATATGAAGGTGTTTATCAACAAGGCTTTCTTCATGGGAAACCAATGGATCTCAACCACCTCTCTCAACTCATGGCGGTGAAAGCATGATTGAATACATCATTCCAGGGAACATTGATGACAGAGTCCTTAAGCGAGCCGCCTTGATTTTAGAAGACGGCGGTCTTGTGGCTCATCCCACCGACACCACCTGGCATGTGAGCTGTTCCTCATCCTCTCTCAAAGGAATTGCCCGCTTGGCACATCTTCGTGGAGGCAATCAGGGCTTACTCACCTTAATGACAGCGGATATTTCCCAAGCCTCCGCCTTTGCGGAAATAGGAACGCCTCAATACAAGGTGATGCGTCGTCTCACACCTGGCCCCTATGTGTTCATCTTAGAAGCAACACGAACCCTCAGAAAACGCTGCGGAATGAAACGCCGAGAAGTGGGTGTTCGCATCACCGAACATCCTGTGGCCACCGCTCTTGCCAATACACTTGGGGTACCTCTCTTCACCACCACCGCGGCTCGTACCATGGACGATGAAAGCTGGTGGGATCCGGTCTTTGCTGAAGAAAACCTATTTTCCATGGGGTGGGAAATTGAGGACATTCCTGGCGTTGATTTAGTACTGGATGGGGGGGACGATCTTACCAAAGTTCTCACAACGGTTCTTGATCTCACACATGATGAAATGCACATCATTCGAGAAGGCGCTGGAGTGCTCACCTAGTCCAGCTCCCAAGAATTTCTTATTCCAGCCTTTTTCTCCCCTTAAATCCCAGAACTTTCCGCTTTTTTCTCTGAATAGAGCCAATTTCCCCTATGACTCACCAGATGTTGGGTTATGATAAACCATCAAGGGTTGACGGATGTCTGCGTTTGAAACACAACATCCCGATGCCCCGCAAACCATCGCGCCACTGGCAAAGGAAGAATGAATGGCTAAGAAGATTTACGTGGGGAACCTGAGCTTCCGAACCGAAGAAGATGCACTGAGCGCTCATTTCGCCCAGTACGGCGAGGTTCTCTCCGCAAGAATCATCACGGACCGGGAATCCGGTCGCTCTCGGGGTTTCGCTTTCGTGGAAATGGCTGATGACGGTCAGGCAAGTGAGGCCATTGAAGCCCTCAACAATCAAGAATTCGAAGGACGAAATTTGAACATCAGTGAGGCCCGCCCTCGCCGAGATGACCATTACCGACGGGATTACTAATCCCTTTTCCTTCTTCTTGAGGAATCCATCAACATTCCATGCAGAAGAGGGAGTCTCTAGATCGACCCCGCCTTTCGGCGGGGTCTTTTTTTATTACCAAGACTTCAGATGAAACCTGTTCAGGGTTCTCCAGAACTACATGAGATTTCGCATCAAAATGGCCACAACCAGAGCCAGAATGGCATAGAATTCTGGGAAGGCTGCCAAAATCAGGGTGTTGCCAAAAACATCATGGCCACTGCCCAGGGCTGAGATTCCAGCAGCACAGACTTTCCCCTGTTGAATGGCAGAAAACAGTGCAGCTAAGCCTAAAGCAATCCCAGCTCCAAAAATCAAAGCTCCTTGGAACACAGACATTTCAGGAGAAACATAGCTGGAAAAAAGAAAGAACCCCACAAATCCATAGAGTCCTTGAGTGGCCGGAAGAGCGGATAGAACCAAGGAGGAGCCAAAAGATTCTGGCTTCTTCTTCACAGCACCCACGGCACTGGTTCCTCCAATCACAAGGCCAATGGCTGATCCGGTTCCTGAAAGACCTACCATAAGGCCCATACCAATGGCGGCGAGAATGAATGCGATGGTCATGATGCGTTACCTCCGAAGGGTGCATAAGGTTGGCCTCCGCCGACAAACCCCACAGATTTATAAAATTCCACAAAGGTGAGGCGGAGGGGATGAACAAAGGCCCCAAGGGCCGCAAGAATAAAGTTGATGCCATGGCCAAGAACAAGCACAACCAAGGCGGCAATCCAAGAAAAGACACCTGGATTTTCACCTCGAATCATCATGGCAATCAGATTGATGGCTCCGCCCAATAATCCTCCTGCAAGAGAAAGGGCAAAGATTCGAATATAGGAAAGAATGTCTCCTGGGAGTCCTGTGGCAAGACCATACATTTCCCAAAGTCCTAATAAAGGACGCTTCCATAGGGCCATGGCCGGATGATTGAAAAAGAGGATGAGCACCACCCCAACAAAGGCCACTATGAGACCTATTTTGATGGGTTCTCCCAATAGAGCGAACCAAAAACCAAGAGGGATGGGCCCCACCGTCATCGCCGAGCCTTGGAATCCAACTCCGGCCATCACAGCTCCAAGAAGGACGAGAAGCGTGCCAAAGGGTTGAAGCGCTTCCACCATCCCTCCCCGTCGCCAAGCATTCGCCATCTGAAGAGAAAACCCCAGGATCAATTGAAGAACACCTAAGAGGAGAGCAAAAGCCATGGTGGCATTTAAGTCTGTGAAAACCACCATCCGTTGAATCCCCTGG
Source organism: Spirochaetales bacterium (assembly GCA_022360655.1). GTDB lineage: Bacteria > Spirochaetota > Spirochaetia > DSM-2461 > DSM-2461 > UBA2779. Next base: position 48,537 of record JAKSCK010000039.1, read on the forward strand.
GGGAGTGGCAATCCATTGATTTTTACACCAAATCCCGTATTAAACAGGAATCCTCCCAACATTGTGGTGATCCCTAGTATGGCCAAAAGTGTGGCAAGAGGCCGAAAATCCTTCCCCTTCAAAGCCAGCATGGCCACCAAGGCCCCCATGGTCACCACCATTCCATAGCCCACATCAGCAAGGCATAACCCAAAGAACAGGGCAAAGAACGGGGCAAAAAATGGTGTTGGATCCAATTCCAGATACTGTGGCAGGCCAAAAATCCGGGTGATGGGTTCAAACAGTTTGGCAAAAGCACCATTTCGAAGCCGTACCGGAACAGCCTCTCCCTGTTCTGGTGTGGAAAACTCGGCCACCACATCTCGATGAGCCATGGCCGTTTCCAACGAGTAAAGAGCCGATTCCGGAACAAAACCCTGCAAATGCACAAGGGCACCATCCGCTTCTTCACCAAGAGCCATAAAGGCCAATCGCCTCTCCTTTCGTTGTTCTAACTCACCCAGTTCCGCTTCAAGAAGTGCATTTTGGGTTGCGAATGCCGCAATACGGCCAAGAAGCGACTCGTGAAAACGTTTGACTTTATCAAGCTCATCTTGCAGAGCTCTGATGGACTTGGTAGGAAGAGGCTCCTCTGGGAACAAAGGATGTTCCACCTCATCACGCAGGCGGAATTCAACAAAAAGAATGTTATTTTTGTCCTGACGAATCACTTCAATGGTGCGCTGAGAAAAATCCGCTGATGCAAACGCCTTCGAAGAAAGTCGATGACGACTCATGACCAAACCGGCCTGCTCAAGCCAATCTTCCTCTTCCAAAGCCCTCTCCCCCCAAGGCTGCAGAAGGTCCAAATCCCGAGAAAGTGCATCTTGTTGAGAAAGACATTGGATTTCTTCCTCAAAGGCCTGATGGGCCTCTGCCACCAAAGCTTCCACTCCCGAAGGCGCGGTGATGCCAGGAGGGATGGCCACCCCCTGTGACTGACGTTTGTTCAATTCTTGGGAGATTTTTCTCAGTTCATGAATGCGGTCCTCCAGAAGGGACACATCAGCATCAATCATTTGTCCTTCTTGGGAGATGATGTGGAGAACCCCCAAAGACTCTAGGGAATGCACCAGCGATTCGCCATCAGCCGCAGGGGCAAGAAGGTGCACTTTTTTCATGGTTTCAATCATGCATACCCCCCGGAAGCTCTAATTGGGTTTTCCGACTTTTGGTAATTTTCTGAGCGGCTTTTTCAAGATTTTCCACATCTTCGAGATAGCGTTTGATTTTCAACACCGCCTCAGAGAATTCAGGAATTTGCACCTTCTCATACAAATTCACTTTTTGGGTGGTTTTCTTCCGAGCATGTTCCAGAAGAGCAATACGCCGATTCACCACATCAATTTCTGCCAGGGCCCTGGCCAATTCACGGACAATATGTTCTCCCCATCCAAACCATATGGGATGAAGAACTGGAGCCTCTTGGTTTGAAACAATGGTCACTGCATCTAAAGTTGGAACGGTAATCCCAGCCACATTGACCTGGCCAAATTCCACATTCTTCGCATGCAAAACCTGCTCTGGGAATTCTGCAAAGAGGCGTTCATTCTCTCCCAAGTTCGCTCTGAGTTGTTCCAATCGTTTTTGAAGAGATGAGCGCTGCTGCTTCTCTTTCTTGATGGTGAGCCGGAGATAGGCCTCTTTACTTTTCAGAGTAGGCAGAGCCACAGCGCGAATCTTCAGCTCTTTCTGCAGAGCCTGCATGGAAACTTTATTGTACTGAAATTTCACTGCCATAGGCGCCCCTGGTCACGGAGAACGGCCTGAGTCAAGGAGGGCAACCAAGTCATGCATTGCCACCTTTCCAATACACATCAGAAATCGCTTTTTTGATGCTGAGTTCTTCGAGAGAAAAGTGCTGTTCAAAAAGTCGCCATACCGCATCCAGCATGGCATCGGTTCCTAAATCCACATCAATGGCTAACAGTTGATCCGAATATTCCTTCGCAAAGGCCATGCAACGTTCATCATATTCAGTCAGATCAAATCCATTGTCTTTTTTTGTTCGTGCTTCTGCCGCATCCGCATAAAGTCGAACAGCGGCATTCATCACCTGACCATGATCTGAACGCGTTTTCTTACCAATCACCTGTTGCTTGAGACGAGAGAGGGAACGGAAGGGATCCACAATCACTTTTCCAATATCCGTATCTGTTCGTAGAAAAAGCTGTCCCTCTGTGATGTAACCTGTGTTGTCTGGAATGGCATGGGTGATGTCCCCTCCAGAAAGGGTGGTGACCGCCACGATGGTGATGGATCCACCCTCAGGAAATTGCACCGCTTTTTCATAGAGTTTTGCCAGATCAGAATACAGCGATCCTGGCATGGAATCCTTGGAGGGGATTTGATCCATCTTGTTGGAAACAATGGCCAAAGCATCAGCATAAAGGGTCATGTCCGTGAGAAGGACCAGCACCTTTTCATTCTTGTCTACAGCAAAATATTCCGCTGCAGCCAAGGCCATATCTGGAACCAAAAGGCGTTCCACGGGAGGATTTTCTGTGGTGTTGATGAAGCTGATGATTTTATCCAAGGCTCCCGCATTCTCAAAAAGAGACCGGAAATACAGATAATCATCATTGGATAACCCCATTCCTCCCAGAATGATTTTATCAGCCTCTGCTTTAAGGGCCACGTTGGCCATCACTTCATTGTAGGGCTGATCAGAGTCGGCAAAGAAGGGGATTTTCTGCCCTGTCACCAAAGTGTTGTTCAGGTCAATTCCGGCAATACCGGTGGCAATGAGTTGATTGGGTTGCTGACGGCGAACTGGATTAACCGAAGGGCCACCAATTTCCCGTTCTTCTCCATCCACCTCCGGTCCCCCATCAAGGGGTCGTCCAAAGGCATCAAAAAAACGTCCAGCCAAATCATCCGAAACACGGAGAACAGGAGGACGTCCAAGAAACGTCACCTGGGCATTGGTGGAGATTCCTTCTGTTCCCACAAAAACCTGGAGTGTGACCTGCTCGCCGGCAATCCGAACCACTTGAGCCAAGCGGTCATCCACATAGGCCATTTCCTCATTGCCAACCCCCTGAGCACGGAGGGTCACTGTAGCCTTAGTAATCTCATCAATGCGTGTATGAATCTTTCGAAATGCACCCGCTTGCATTAGGCCACCTCTCCTCTCTTCTGGGTTTCTGCCAGAATGCTATTCAATTCTTTTTCAAATCCAGCAAATTCGGAGGATCCAAAAGCCGAGAAATTCATTTGCTTAAGAGCATTGATCATGCGCTTAAAATACGGAGCAACCTCTTCAAAGTTCTCAAAGAAATAATCCTGGTCACAAATGCTTTTCACCGTTTTTAAACCAAATTCCTGGCGATCCACCGAGGCAAATCGATCCACAGCATCAAAGGCATCTTGCTGAATCAGTGCAAAGTCAATCACCTCGCTTTTCCAGAAATCCACATGGTAATCCACTGGAACTCCATCATCTCCCAGGATGGAAATTTGATCTTGGGCTTCTTTTCCTCGGAGCAAACGATTTTTCAGAGACAGAACATCATCCACCCAAGCAGGACCTGAACGCTGAGTCAGGTAGGCGCGAATCTCTGGACTATCCAAATACTTGGAGTAACTTTCTTGAGGATCAATGGCTGGGTACCGCTTAGAATCGGCCCGTTTTTGGGAAAGGGCATAGAAGCACTGTGCAGCCTTTTTGGTGGACTCTGTCACAGGTTCTTTGAGGTTACCTCCCGCAGGGGAAACGGTGCCCAAAAATGTGACGGAACCTTGTTCTCCATTGTTGAGAATCACGGAGCCCGCCCGGGCATAAAAATTGGCAATGATGGCAGAAAGATCCATAGGAAAGGCATCAGGACCAGGAAGTTCCTCCATTCGGTTGGACATTTCTCTCAGGGCCTGAGCCCATCGGGAGGTGGAGTCAGCTAAAAGAAGAACACTCAAGCCCATTTGCCGATAATACTCCCCTATGGTCATGGCGGTATAAACTGATGCCTCACGGGCGGCCACAGGCATGTTGGATGTATTGCAAATGATGGTGGTTCGCTCATAGAGCTTCCGTCCGGTTCGAGGATCTTCTAATTCAGGAAACTCGGTGAAGATTTCCACCACCTCATTGGCTCGTTCACCACAGGCTGCCACAATGATGATATCGGCTGAGGCATTTTTACTGACAGTGTGCTGCACCACCGTTTTTCCACATCCAAAGGGGCCTGGAATGAACCCTGTTCCCCCTTCGGCCAACGGATTGAAGGTATCAATGATGCGGTACCCGGTTTCCATAAGTCGATTGGGACGGGGCTTTTCTGAATAGCAGCGTATGGGAACTTTCACCGGCCATTTTTGTGTCATGGTGAATTCTTTTTTCTCACCAGCATCATTCACAGCCACGGCCATGGTGTCATGAATGGTATACGAACCAACGGATGCAATGGACTCAATGGTCCATTGGCCCTTGAGAGCAAAGGGAACCATGATTTTATGGTTCACCCAATTTTCTTTCACCTCTCCGAGCCAATCCCCGGCTTCCACGCTGGCTCCTGATTCAACAAGGGGAGTAAACTCATAGTGTTTGTTCTCATCCAAGGGTGAAGTGTACTCACCTCGTTGAAGAAAGAGCCCCTCTTTTTTATCAAGGTCATTTTGCAGCCCATCATAGTTCTTCGAAAGGAGCCCTGGCCCTAGTTCAACTTCCAGCATTCCACCGGCAAAATGAACTGGAAGGCCCGTTCGCACCCCCCGTGTGCTTTCAAAACACTGAATGGATGCGACTCTTCCATTGATGCGAATCACCTCAGACATCAATCTCTGTCCATCCAAAATCACATAAGCAATTTCATTCTGACTGACAGGACCATCCACTTCTACTGTGATGAGATTGGCTGTCACTCCTGTAACTTTGCCTTGAGTCATGCATCCACCTCCTGGTGGGTTAAATCGAGTATTTGCTGATGCAGGCCCTTCAATAAAGCATCAAGCCGCTGTTTCCCTTCCTGAGGAGAAAGGAAGAGCCACCGCTCCACATCCGCTATTTTGACGGCATAGGACAACACGGCGTTCCGGTGAAAAGGCTGCACATCCAAGGTTTCACTCAAACGCAACCATCGAAGGTCTGTGAGGATTTTTTCCCCGGAAAAAGGCTGATTCTGAACAAAGGTATCCAACATCATGGAGCAGTGTTCCAAATCCCCCCCCAGACCAAAATCAGAGGAAGGATCTGTGGCAATCTTCTGAGAAAAATCATCAAACACCACAATGTCATCATGATAGGGCAATCCTGCTTGCCGACGAGAAAGAGCCAGGGCTAAATTCCGTTCCCGCATTTCCCAAATCAGATGCTGTTGAACAAAATCATCCTGGGGTTTGACTTCTCCCTGAACCAAGGCTTCCATCAAGCGTTGGAGGATGAATTCTTGAGGATGGAGAAAGGAGGGAGAATCTGGATGCTCCTGATATTCCCAGAGAATATCTTCAAATACTGGTATCAGTTCATCCCCATTCATGAAGTCATGGATTTCATACAAGGATGGTGTTTGAAATTCAATCTGGTTGTTCTGTTTCTTCCCTACAATGAACTGGGCCAAATTTGACACATCATGAAGAAGGAACATGGAGCGTAGAGCTCTATAATCTGGAACTGACAGCTCTTCCTGAGCCAATTGATGAAAAAGAGGATAGGGATGTTGGGAAAAAGAATCCACCTGGGAAAGCTCAGGCAGACTGGATACCAAATAGTAGTATTGTCCCAAGGTTTATTCTCCTTCAAAAAGAAGGTGGCGAATATGCCCTTTCAAAAAGGAACGGAAGAACTCCTCAAAATCGGCATCAGAGAAAGAAAGGACATAGGAGCCATCCAGAGATTCAATGCGGAAACCAGCCACGAGACGGGGGGAAAATTGGATTTCCGGCACTGTGTGGAGTTCGGCTTTCAAGACATCCGCGAGTTTCTTTGCAAAGACGCCAGAATGCTCTTCACCAAGGACAAGAGCCATGTCAGGAACAGAGTGATGAGCATCATCCCCCCAGGACTTCATGGCCAAAAGGATGAGTTCACTCAGAAGTTCCTGGGAGGAAAGCGATTGTGCAATTCCTTGGGAAAGAAGAGAGTGGCAAAGCGCATTGGTGATATTTTGCTTCACCATGGCCTGCGCTTGTTGTGCGGCCATGGCCAATTCTTTTTGAGTTCGAAGTTGCAACTCGGCAGCTCGTTTTTCCGCTTCTTGAAGAATGCGCTGGGCATCGCTTTCTGCCTGCGCACGAATATTCATGGCATCTTTCTGCGCCTGGTCTCGAAGGCTCTGCCCCTCAACTTTGGCTTTTTCCACACCATCACGATACAAACGTTGGGTGAGTTCTTTTAATTTGTCGCTCATGGTTCTCCTCTCGAACCTCCAAGAATTTTGTTTGAAACTTTTCTTTATAGCTGATGTCCAAGATAGGTTTATCCATTCAAGGGGATACTCCAGTCCTTGGACTTAGGGGAGGGAACATCCAGCCCCGCGATAAAGTTCATACCACTCCTTACGGCTCAAAGTGATTTCTGCAGCCTGTGAAAGGGAAATGAGTCGTTGAGCATTGGTTGTTCCCACAATGGGTTGCATGGCGGCTGGATGACGCAGAAGCCATGCAATCGCAATGGCCTCAGGTGTGCTCCCCTTCTCTTCTCCCATCCTTTTGAGAGACTGATTCAATGTGGCGTATTGTGGATGATTAATCACACAGCCCTCAAAGAATCCCACTCCTAAAGGAGACCAGGGTTGTAGAGTAACATGATTTAATTGGCAATAGTTCACAATTTCATCACCTGGAACCGTTGAGCTGCGCGGTGTCGAAACACCGTCATGAGGAGCCATTCCCACCCGCATGCTCTGTTCTATGAGATGAGGTTGGCCTAGACCTAATTGGATTTGATTAGTGACAATGGGGGTGTCCAATGCGGATGTCAGCAATTGCATCTGGTAGGAGTTCATATTGCTCACCCCAAAATGAAGGACTTTCCCCTCTTTTTTGAGCTGATGAATGGCCTGAGCCACTTCCTGAATATCCATGAGGGCATCGGGCCGATGGATCAGCAGGACATCAATGTAATCGGTATCTAATCGCTTTAAGATGCCTTCTGTGGAATGGCGTATATGCTTGGCAGAGGAGTCATAATAGCCATCACAGATTCCACATTTTGATTGGAGAATAACGGCATCTCTTGGAATCTCTAGACGGCTCAATGACGATGCAAAAACCTCTTCTGACTTTCCTTGTCCATAAATATCCGCATGATCAAAGAAGTTCACGCCAACCTCTATGGCCGTAGAAACGAGGGCGTCAATCTTGGCGTCCCCCATTCCGGCAATCCTCATGCACCCCAAACCAAGGGGGGGCACCCGCAGATTACTATTCCCGAGGGTCATTCTTCTCATAATGCTCCGAAGTATAGGCATAAATGGTCCATGAGGCCCAGAGAAAGAAGGTGAATAAAATCTGAAGTTTCATTTATTCCTGTTCAGGTAAAGATTTTCAGATGAATTCATTTGAGATGAATGGGGCCTCGATCCTAGGGCTTTTGCGATAGCGATTGAAGCGAAAAGCCCGCAGACCGGCGGGCCTGAGTTGGGGCGGAGGGAACGGAGCCCTAGAACTCAGGCCAAGAAGGCGGGCGAGGACTTGCAGCGGAAAGCGCGGGGGCGCTGGCGATAGGCCCTTTCATGTTCTCTTCAATTTGTTGGGGGAAAGTGATGGGCGCCCATCGCCCAAGATTGTCTGAAGATGATTCAACACACCAGTTTTATGAGTATGGGCAAGAGAATGAATCCTGGCAGGAGGGTTCCAATGGCAAGGTTGGCGGCGAGAGTTTCATCGCTCTGATGTTGTTGGGCCACGATTTGGATGAAGGTGGCGGTGGGGGCGGCAATGTGGAGCAGAAGGGTTCCAGCTCCTTCTTTGGGAAGGGGAATGAGGAGAAGCAGGGCAAGAAGTCCCAGGGGAAGGAGGAGCATTTTGATGAGGGCAATGTGAATGAGAGCTGATATGGATTGAGTGAGTTTCTTCATGGGCCCCACGCTGGCCCCAAGACTGAGTAGAGCCAGAGGGATGGTGCAGTTTCCAATGCTGCTCAGTGCATTCTGGAAGAGGGGTGGCAAAGTGTATGGAGTGAGTCCCAAAAGAAAGGCCATGAATAAGGCAAGAAGTGGAGGTTGAAAGAGGGCTACGAGGATGGTTTTCAGAGGATTGGTTTTGGATTGGATTGATTTCTGATGGAGAACTTGAGGCACGTAGATCCAAAAGGCCAAATCATGGACAAGGGAAAACAGGGTGGAATACAAAAGCCCGGTGGGTCCATATAGGCTCACACTCAGAGGCAGGGCCACATAGGTGAGATTTCCAAAAGATGCGGAGGCCCGGAGTATGCCCTGTTCCGGTTGTTTTTTATGACAAAACACAGAATGCGCAATGCCGATTTGCATTCCCAAGCTAAGGAATGCAAGGAGGAGAAATTGTGAGAGGTTTTGAAGGGGAATGCCCCTCAATGCAGAGGGAACGGTGGCCAGTATGAGGGCTGGTGTGGTGAGGTTCACCAGAATGAGGGCCATTCCTTTTCGCACGGAAGGTCGGAACATCCCCAACCGGGATACCCCATGACCAACAAGGATGATGAGGGTCATGGAGAGGAGTGGGGTGATCATGCTTCGGCAACGCGGTCCATCGGGAGAGGGGCTTTGTCCATTTCAGCAGACAAGGCCGAAAGCAACAGCTGATTTTTCACTCCTTGGGACTCAGGATGATCCCAAAGATTGGTGAGCTCTCCTGGATCGGTTTGTAGATCATAGAGTTCACCATATTCCCGATCATAGTAGACGGTGATTTTGTACCGTGAATCAATGTAGGTGCGCAGATTCACCGTTGTGGGCTCATGCTGATTCTCACAAATCACCCGGTTTCGGAAGGGCTGGGAGGGATTGGTAAGGAGAGGAGTCATGTCCTTTCCGGCCATGGTGCGGGGAGCTTGGATTCCCATGGTGGCCAGGAAGGTAGGAGCAAGATCAATGAGGGAAAGGAGTTGGCTGGACTTTACGCCCTGAGGAATAAGGTTGGGACAGGCGGCAATGAAGGGAACTTTGATGCCATCATCATAGTGGAAAGCCCCTTTGGCCGTGAGATTGTGATGACCAAGATAATGACCATGATCGGTGGTGAACACCACGAGTGTGTCCTCACTCTGACCATTTTCTTCCAGCCTATCCAGAATTTTTCCTATGTAATGGTCCATCATGGAAACCATTCCATAATAGATGGCCATATCTTTTCGCAGGTTTTCTTCCTCTTCTCGATGACAGTGAAATCCATGAATCTGCTTTCCCGTTTCTTTATATGAGGAGAAATCAGGATGGAGTTCTTGGGTTTTTTGAATATGGGGAGGACTGTCCTCATGCTCTCCAGGATGGGAGGGAGGCAGTGTGATGGTGGCCGGATCATACATGGAGGCCCAGGGTTCTGGAACAAGGTAATCCGGATGGGGGTCAAAGAAGGAGGCCCAGAGGAAGAAGGGGGTATCCGTGTTCTTATGCGCATCCAACCGAGCACAGGTGCGTTCAGCAATCCAGGTGTCATAATGAAATTCTTCCGGGATGGGCCAGGTATGACGAATGGTTTCATCCATGGTTCCTGTGGGAGCCAAGAAATATTCCCGCCAGTTCTTGCAACCCTTCTCTTCCATCCAAAGAGCATAGTGCTGCCCCACATGCGCTTCATTGGTATGATTCCGAGCCAATTCATAATGGTTAAAGCCATAGAATTTCTTGGTATATGTTTTCCAGAATTCCAAATCCTGAAGCACTGGATACGCTTCTAATGAGGGATGGTCTGGTGTGGATGCAAGGGGTTGAAAATGAGCCTTGCCAATGAGCTCACAACTCATGTTGTTGGAAGCCATAGAGTCCCCAATGGTGGGGACATCCTGGGGAAGTGCGGTTCCCAAGGACCAGGCACCATGCTGTGAGGGATAGAGTCCAGTAATCCAAGAGGCTCGTGTGGGTGTGCAAGTGGGATTCACCGTGTAGGCCCGTTCAAAAAGGGCACCACGAGCTGCCAGTTTATCTAAATTGGGGGTTTGGATTTCCGGATTGAGAACCCCTAGGGTGTTCCAATGCTGTTGATCACTGGTGATGAATAATACGTTCTTTGCCATGAGATTCTCCCGTTCATGCCTTTATTCAGTTTTTTAGATGGCCCATTTCACGGCCAGTTGCATGAGAAAAGGTTCAAGAAATGGGCTGTCAAAGAATTCCCTGATGATTTTTCAAAATCGACCCTCTTGAACGAAAACGTTCAAGAGGGTTTGGGACTGTGTTCCTTCCTCAAGAAGGGATTCCCCAGGTCCATATTCAGAGTTTTTCAAACAACCTAGCTCAATGAAGGAATCCAGGAACCATGGGCCGCAATCAAATCATCACAAAGGGAAACAATCTCATCTGTGGACAACTCTGCTGCTGTATGGGGATCGAGCATGGCAGCTTGATACACCAAGTCTTTCTTTTTCTGCAGGGCCGCTTCGATGGCCACAAGCTGAACATTGATGTTGGTTTGATTGAGGGCGGCACATTGGACCGGAAGAGTTCCCATATGACAGGGCGTGATTTTTCCCTTTTCTGCGACGCAGCTCACTTCCACAATGGCCTGGGAAGGAAGGTTATCGATGAGTCCTGTGTTCTGCACATTTCCTGCAAAAACATAGGGACCACTTCCACCTGCTAAGGCTTCGATGATGTAGGAGGCATATTCTTTGGAGCGCTCATGTTCCAAGGTATCTCCATTGAGGAGTTCAGTGCGCATGTCATTCCATTCTGCACTTTGCTTAATGCAACGCCGGGGGTATTCATCAAGAGGTATGTTGAATTGTTCAATCAGTTCTGGTTTATGGGATTTGATGAACCAGGGACTGTATTCTGCATTATGTTCGCTGGATTCAGTGACATAGTAGCCAAAGCGGCGCATGAGTTCATAACGAACCATGTCATCATGGGGTGTTTCTCTGGCAAAGCATTTTTCCCGGATCTCCGGGTATAAATCCTGTCCATCTTTTGTGACAGAGAGAACCCATGCCATGTGATTGATGCCATAAACCTCGGCTGTCACTCCATCCAAATCCATACCAATTGGTTCTAAAAGCTCTGGAAGCATTTCCTGAACACTGTGACAAAGTCCAATGGTTTTGATGGGAGAGGCCTTGAGGGCCGCACCGGTCACAATGGCCATGGGGTTCACATAATTAATGAAGAAGGCATGGGGACAAACCCGTTCCATGGTTTTGAGAAAATCAAGAACCACGGGGATGGTTCGGAGACCTCGAAAGATTCCACCAATTCCTAAGGTGTCACCAATGGTTTGTCGTAAACCATATTTTTTAGGGATTTCAAAATCCGTGACGGTGCAGGGTTCATAACCACCAATCTGAACAGCGTTCACCACATAATCGGCCCCTTGAAGAGCTTCTTCCAAATTCAAGGTTGCCATGATTTGAGCCTGGCAGGAATACTTGGCTGCAAGATTACGGAGCATCCTTTCTGAATCGGCTAAGCGATTCTCATCAATGTCATACAACCGATAGGTGGAACCTTTCAGCCCCTCGGCTAAGAGGCAGTCGCCCAAAACATTTTTTGCAAAGATGGTGCTTCCTGCACCCAGAAAAGAAATAACAGCCAAAGTAAGTACACTCCTGTCTTTGAAATTCCCTGGAATCCATTGATTCCAGGGAGATGTTGCACGGTGGAGTTCTCATTTGAGAACAAGGACTCCACATAATGAATTATTTTCCAGATCGATAGGCTCGATACTGCCGTTCTGCTTCTTCAATGATTTTGGAATAGCCGGCCAATTCCAACTGCTCATGAAGTGCTGCTAAACCGGCTTCAGGCTCGACGAGTCCCCAATACAGAGGGGTTTTGTACTGCGCCATCACGTTGGAGACGGCGGCAATCTCACTTTCAATGGGAGTTTCATCAAAGCTGAAATCTCCAATGGGATTCACCGCTTTCTTATGACCATACGCTTCCTGAAGCTCCAACCAGTGTTCCCAATCATTCTTGCTGGGAAGAAGTTTAGAAACCTCATTCCATCCCCAAGCTGTGAAGGACCAGCCATCGGCAGAATCAAATCCTTCAGGGAAGGCCATCTTTCCATCCTCCACCACATAGTGCACTCCTTCCTGGCCATACTGAGTCAGGTTGTAGTACCGGTCATCCATATGAAGTTTTTCCAAAAGCTTGAGGGCCTTTTCTGGATGGGAGGCATTGCGGTTGATACCCATACCATTGCTGATGTAGGGGAAAATTAAGCGCACTGGCTTGTCCTGATAAAAATCGAAATAGCCAAATTCCCAGTCAGGATGACGTTCGGAGGTGTTCTGATAAAGATTGTTAAAGTTCACAGAGTTGCACAGAGCAATGGCACTGGTGCCATTCTCAAAAGCATCACGGCTTCCAATCTGATTGGACATCACATTCTTTGACCAAAAACCTTTTTGTTGCCATTGACGCATGGTGGAAGCAAAGGCTTTGAACTCAGGATCATACTCATCAATGGTGAGTGGGCCATCCAAGTTGGCCATATCCACAAAGATGTTCCAATCCTCATTGATGACGGGAAGATACACTTCACTTTTGAGTCCAGAGAACATCAACTCAATGAGCCGTAAATCCCATGTTCCAGCATTGTAGGGAATCATTGAGGGTTCATTGGATTTCACTGCTTCAAGATAGCGCTCCAAGTCCGCTAAGCTTGTGATGTCAGACTTGAGCCCATATTTCTGAGCTAAATCTTTTCGATACAAAAATCCATAGCCATCATATTCTGGACTGTTGCTTGGAATCATGTAGCTACGGCCATCAATGAGTGTCTGATTCCAGGCATCTGCAGGTAAAGAACCATAGAGTTCAGGTGTTACCTCTTTGGCCAAATCTGTGATGTCTAAGAAGGCTCCATTCCGTGCTTCTCGGAAATAGAATGCCCAATCTGAGGTATAAATCAAATCAAACTTCTCACCTGAAGCAAACAGCAAGGGATATTTGGTCCGCCAATCTCCCCAAGGCAGATAGTTGACCTTCAGCGTGGCCCCAATATCCTCTGCCATCATGGTGTTGAGCTCTTCAATGACCGCATCGGTATCCCGATGTGGTTCTCCAATGAGATACATTGTGAGCTCATCAATGTTCTCTGCTTCACCCTCACCATTGGCAAACAGTGGCAAACTGCCAAGGGCGGCGATGACGCAAGCGATGCTCATGAAACGTGTAATGAATCCTTTCATAGAGTCCTCCATGTGATTGATTCTTTAATCGCTCATCCCACCGAATTATTTTTCAGCACGATAGGCGCGATACTGCAGTTCCAATTCCTCTAAAATGGCAGGGAAGCCTGCGCGATCTAATTGTGTTCGAAGGTCGGCCATGCCTTTTTCAGGATCAACCAGCCCCCAATACAGAGGTGTTTTATACTGACCCATCACACTGGTAACGGCCGCAATTTCACTCTGAACACCTTCACTGTTGAAGTTAAAATCTCCGATGGGATTGGACGCTTTTTTGGTGGAGTAATCAGCCTGCATCTCCAGCCAATAGTCCCAATCATTGGAGCTTGGAATGACCTTGGATTCCTGGTTCCATCCCCAGGAAGTGAAGGACCAGCCATCGGCAGGATCAAAGCCCTCTGGGAATCCTAATTTTCCATCCTGAACCACATAATGCACACCTTCTTGGCCATACTGCGTCAGGTTGTAATAGCGATCATCGGTGTGCAGTTTTTCAAGCAGTTTGAGCGCTTTCTCAGGATGGGCTGCATTACGATTAATCCCCATTCCATTGCAAAGATAAGAAGAAACAACACGGTAGGGATGATTCTGATAGAAATCAAAGAAACCAAATTCCCAATCAGGATGGCGTTCAGAGGTGTTTTGATACAGGTTGTTCACATTGATGCTGTTGCTCAAGGCAATGGCACTGGTGCCATTCTCAAAAGCATCACGGCTGCCCACCTGATTCGACATCACATTTTTGGACCAGAATCCTTTCTGCTGCCATTCTCGCATCAGCTTCAAGTAGTCCATAAAGGAATCCTCAAAAGCATCCACAACAATGGAACCATCAAGATCATTCATGGAAATACTGACATTCATGTTGTCCTGATCCAGGGGAAGCATAACCTGGGATTTCAATCCAGGGTACATCTGCTCAATCAATTGAATGTCCCAAGATCCGGCATTATACGGAAGCATGGCCGGCTCATTCTCTTTCACAGCTGTGAGGAAGGCGCCCAGTTTTTCCAGGCTATCAATCTCAGGATCCACTCCATACTTCACAGCCAAATCTTTTCGATAAAGGAAGCCATAGCCATCATATTCCGGGTTATTGCAAGGAACCATGTAGCTTCGACCATCAATGAGTGTTTCTCCCCATGCCTCTGGTGGTAAGGCATTGTAGAGATCTGGTGTGGATTCTTTGACCATGTCAGAAATATCGAGGAAGGCCCCATTCCGAGCTTCTCGAAAGTAGTAGGCCCAGTTTGAGGTATAGATCAAATCAAAGCGTTCACCAGAAGCAAAGAGCAAGCCATACTTGGTTTGCCAATCGCCCCAAGGCAGATAGTTCACCTTTAAAGTGGCTCCAATGTCCTCCGCCATGTAGCCATTGAGCTCAGCAAGTACGGTCTCCGTATCGCGATGCGGCTCACCAATGAGATACATGGTGAGCTCATCAATGCCATCCTCTTTTTCCCCATTGGCAAAAGCCGGGGAAATTCCTGTCAGGGCGAGAATGGCAAGAAGCATCACCATTGTTTGCAGGGTCTTTTTCATGAATTCCTCCAAATCTATTCATCAGACCTTTTCAACATGTTGGAAGAGGCCGTCAAAGATCTTGAATACAACTCCATTTTGAGCTGTTCAACACGGATGATTTGCGAGAAGTTCAGATCATGCACTGAACTCCTTTGGGGGTATTTACCAGCGAGATTACTCCTTCACAGCACCAATGGTGATTCCGCTGATAAAGTATTTTTGTACAAAGGGATAAAGGAAAATAATGGGGCCAGTTGCAATCACGGACATGGCCATTTTGATGGATTCATTCGGAAGGTCTGGAGTCGGAACGCCAGATTTTGCTGAAACCACACTGGCAAACCGAACACTGGACAGCATTCGGTATAAGAAGTACTGCAAGGGGTATTTGGCTCGATCATCAATAAACAACAGAGCTGGCATCCATGAATTCCAATAATCCAAGGCAATGAAAAGTCCCACCGTTGCCAAAGCTGGCACACACATGGGAAGGATGAGACGAACAAGGATTCTCCACTCTCCAGCCCCATCCATTTTGGCTGATTCAATCACCGACTCAGGGATGCTCTTCACATAATTTCTCATCACAAAGATGTAGAACGGTGCCAAAAGTGAAGGAAGTATTAAGGCCAAGAGTGAATCTTTGAGATGGTAGGTACGTACCATTAAGATGTACCAAGGAATGAGTCCACCACTGAACATGGTGGTGAAGAAGATAAGAAAGGACACTTGATTCCGATAACGGAAGTTCCGGCGACTCAAAACATATCCTGTCATGGCTGTACAAAACAGTCCTGCAAGAGTTCCACAAACGGTCACAAAAATAGTAACACCATAGGCATTGAGCACTTCACCAATGGACTTAAACAAGGTGTGATAAGCATCTGTAGAAAATTCCTCTGGAATCAATGTGTACCCAATGGTGAGGATTTGCCGTTCAGAGGAAAAGGATCCAGAAAGCACCAAGAGACAGGGAAGTAAGCACAATAGAGCCAATAGAGTCAAAAAGGTGTATCCGGCAATATTAAAGGCAGCATGACTTTGATTTCGATTCATGACAGTTCTCCTAGAACAGGGCTGAGTTCTCGTCGATTTTCTTAACAATCCAGTTCACAGTCACAATAAGAACAAGCCCAAAGAGGGACTGGTACAATCCCACAGCCGAACCAATTCCCACATTGAAGTTGCGTGTGAGGCTCCGGAAAACATAGGTATCAATCACATCCGTGGCATTGAAGAGAGTGGCATTGTCGCCAATGATGTTGTAGAACAATTCAAAGTTCCCTTTCAGGATTCGAGAGACATCAAATAAACAAATCACAATGATGGTGGGCTTGAGCATGGGAAGAGTGATTTTCCGAATCTGCTGCCAGATGCTGGCACCATCCACTTCCGCGGCTTCATAGATTTGGGGATCAAAACCTGTGATGGTGGCAATGTAAATGACACTTCCCCACCCCATCCATTTCCAGTTGGCAAAAAAGGTCATGATTCCAAGCCAGCAATCGGGGTTTCCAAAAACATCCAAACGTTCCAAACCCAGTTTTGTAAGGAAGGCATTTAAAGCCCCAAATTCATAGTTAAAAATGTTGTAGGTGAATGAACCCAAGATGACAAAGGAAATAAAGTAGGGAAGAAAAATCACCGATTGGAGGAATTTCTTATAGAGTCGGCCTCCTACTCGGGTAACAAAAATTGCAATGGACAATTGAAGCACTAAACCCACAGCTGAAAACACGATGTTGTAACGAATCGTATTCCAGGTGATGTTCCAAAGCTTCCCTGAAAGCAACAGAAATTTAAAGTTCTCAAAGCCCACCATGGGGCTTCGAAGGATGCCATCCACATAGTTGAAATCTTTAAATGCTAGAATCACTCCCCCCATGGGGATGTAATTGAAGGCAATAAAAAAGATGGCAGCAGGAATGAGCATGGCCCATAGGCTGCGGTTCTGCTTCAAATCATTGAGTAAAAGATGCCGATTGGTCTTTTTCAATCCCATGCTATTCTGCTCCCTCAGTTGTTTGCACTAAGGCATCCGATCCCAGTGCTTCAAGATCAAGAATCAGTTCACCATCTTTGATGTGGAGGGGTGATCCAAAAAGTGCGGTATACGAGCAACCTTGTTGGACAGGAAGTTTCACCTGTTCCGGTTCTGATGAGGGGTTGAAGAAGATGTAGGCCAATTCTTTTTGATGTCGGCGAATCCGATACACCACAGATCCCTGTTTGTTGGCCTTCACCCCTGCCCATTCCATCAAACGGGCAGCAAAGGCAAAATGCTCCTCTTTTCGATACGCTGTGGCCCTCAAGGAGGGGAAGGAACCAATGATCAGGGCTTTACCTTTCCCTTCTTGTACCATGAGCCCAGTCGAATCATTCCCCAGAGAAAAGACAGATTGAGCCGTATGAGAAACAAAGGTTTGCTTGTAGAAACTTGTTTCCAAAGAACAACCTTCAAAGTCTCCCGTCCCCTTCATCTTCTCAGGAGACACAAACTCTCCCCAACCCCGTTCTTCTGGTGTAAAACGATGCCCTTGTTCCGGTTCTTCTACCATCACGAGAGAACTCGAGGTGATGCCAAACATCTCTCTGATGTTGGAATCCAGTTCTCCCCGTGTGGCAAATCCGTTCTCATTGATTCGACCTGGACAGGCATCAATGGAAAGACAGCCTCCCTGTTGCACATAATCCCGAAGCATTTGTGATTTTTTTGTCGAAAGAGAGATGGGGAAGGGAAGAACGAGTAACTGATACTGCGAAAGGTCCTTGGGCTTTGCATGATCAAGAGAGACAAAATCAACAGGACATCCATTCTCCCAAAGAAGACGGTGCCACCCCCGAGTCGCATAGCCAAGAAGTTCTAAATCCTCTTCACCCATAGAGGACATCAGTGCATAGTGCTCCTCATTGACAAGGATTCCAACCGATGCAGCATCCATGGACCGAGTAGCAAAGAGAGAGGCATGCTCCTCAAGAGCTTTGGCGATGCGTCCAGCTTCTTCAAATCGCTCTGTTTCATGGCCTTCACTGTTGAGAAGGCTGTATCCATTGAGTTCATGGGCCATCACTTCAGAACGAGTCACCCAATAGGAGATTCCTGTGACATCCGCAAAAAGAAGCGAACCAACCCATCGACGAATATCTGAAGCCTGAGGAACACGCCCCCAATGAAGCCCCACACTCACAGGGCCACCTTGCAACTCCGCGGCCCAAACTGGAGCATCAGGAGCACTGGCTGATCGAACATAATCAAAGCGCATCATCACAGAATCCCATGCTTCTGTGCGCAAGCATTCTTCCCGCTCAACACCCTTTTCGGCTTGCTTTAAATCATCCCATTCATGAATGGAAAACCATGTGGGGTAACAGGAGCTACCAAGAAAATCCTGCGATTTCGCATAAATCCATGGCGTGGCCGATCCATTGAGAGGAATATCAATATGAGCAAACACGGGTCGTTGGAACGGATCGGCTGCTTTGATCACCCGCTCTCTCCGCTTAAGAGTTTGTTGAACAAAGGCATCATTTTGGAAGAGCGCCCAATCAATATCCACGGGATTACAGAAATGTCCCGATCCTCGATTAGGAATGACATAACGCCACTCTGCATAGCGGGATTTATAGGCCCGATTCACACCATCCAAATCACCATATCGCTTGGCAAGCCATTGATGAAAATGAGCCATGGTATGGGAACAATAACAAACATCTCCACCCACCAAACGATCGGCCCAATAACCAATTTCCTGCCATGTATTCCACACAACAATATTCTGATGTTTGCCTAATTCCCCTACGAGCTGAGTAATAAAAGCATTTTCGGCTTCTTGGACACCTGGATGATCAGGACAAGGACCAGGTTTCCCATCACCAGGGACAGCCGTTTGAGCAATGTAGGGAACCTTGATGCCTTCTCGTGTTTCCATCCCAGCATCCGGATGTTTTTCCCATAGCCAGGAAGGCGCTTGTTCACAGGAGAGTCCGAGATAAACACCCATATCCAGGTGTTCTGCCCATTTTATCAGCTCCGAAATAGGAGAAAAGTCATATTCTCCTTCACGGGGTTCGTCAAAGAACCATTGCTCCTGGATTTTCACCAGGTTAAATCCGTTCTTTTTAAGATTCTCCATATCTGTTTTCATCTCACTCATGTCGGGCATGGGTGTTCGACAGAGATGGGACCCCATAGGGAATAGAGATTGGAAACGTTCCTTGTCCATCAGTTGTCCTCTTTCATGAATGGGATTGGAGGGTTGGAACCCTCCAAAAGTGATTTAGCCTTTCCGCCAGCGCATCAGCGTCACAATGCTTCGTCCTTCATGCTCATTCACCAACTCATAGTCTCCAAAACACGCTGGGACCAATGCTGCTTGGAAAAGATCGATGGAAGTGGAAAGACTTGGATTGGACTTAGACCGAACGGTCACCCTTTTTCCTTGGGTGAGAGTCATGGCATGAAGGAATTTCCCATTGGTTGTGTATTCCCCAATCTCATCAAAGAAGATGCGTTCCACTGTGAAGGGACTTTGTTCCATGGGAATATAGCGCTCAATCCAATATTGCTTGGTCCATTTAATCACCTCGCTTTTGGATTTCAGATTCTCTTTTACATAGTCCTCCCGGAACCAACGCTCGTTATCAAAACCATGCTCAATTTGCATTCTGCAGGGAGGAGCGGTCATGGTTTTCTTTTCATCATCCCATGTGGGACGCATAAAATCATAGGTAAAGAACGAATACTCGGCACCAGCAACACTGGGGCATGTATCCATTTCCAATACCATCTGATTACCACCATGTGCATGGGTGGTACCTGGAGGAATCCAAAAGAGATCTCCCACTTTTGTGGGCCAATTTTTAATGTATTCCTTCCAATTTTGAATGGGTTCCTTTTTCTCATCTGATTCGCGGCAAAGAGTTTCCCATTCCTCAGGGTTCACATCTTCCTTAAAGCCCATCCAAGAGTTTGCTCCTTCATAGGCTTCAACAATGTTGTAGGTCTCATATCGTCCAAGAGGCTCATTGAAGTGACGATTCACATAATCCGTACTGGGATGATTATGGATGGGCATGCTGGTTCTTTCTGCTGGTTGAGGTTCTGGGAAGTATCCATCATCCAACCAAATTTCTAAGGGGAAGAGATCGGGGTAAGTTTCATGGATGTAAGACCCCACAAAATTGGAGGCATACTGCATCACATTCAATGTGGGAACTTCAAAGGTGACATCACCAAGCTGCACAAGCAGGGCCAAGTCTGGACCAGCCAGTCGATTCCATGCATTGCATTCCAAACCATCAATTTCCCATAAATCCCGGTATCGATAAGCGCCCCAAGGGCCAGGTGAATAGACTTTTACCTGCTTTAAGGGCTTTGTGGAAAGGTAGGAGAACACAACATCATAGACTGAACGTGACATCATTTTCAGCGTGTCTGGAGCATTGGCCTCCACATAGTAGTTCCATTGTTCTCGAAGATGTTTTTTCTGCTCAAGGAGGAGATAGAAATCACAGTAATAGTATTCCTTCCAGAAATAGTCCGATTTGGGCTCATTCCATCCAAAAGGTGCTAAGGTATGCTGCCACATGTTCCATAGCATGAGTTCCTGGCACTTATCAAAGTACACAATAGAATCATAGGAACTCGTCAGTTCCTTGCATGCTGCACCGGGGCCATAGACAACCACAAGGGATTGAGCATTCTCCAACTTTATTTTTAATTCCTGGACTTTAGATTCATCCAGAAGATGAGCCAAGGTCCCTTCGGAGTTCACAACACCAAACGAACCTTCATCAAGAAATTGAGCCCGGTAGGCATCCATTGACTCTTTAGATTGATAAAGGGTAGCAGCAGAAAGAAACTCAATAGGAGTTTGAATGGCTTGACCCAGTTCTTGAACAAGAGCATCCCAATCCACTCCATACCAACCATCAAGAGCCACGGTATTTTTGCCTTCAAAGGACTGTACTAACTGGGATACGACATTCTCATTTCCATTCCAAACTTGTTCCAGTTGAGTTTCACCAAGAGGGACCGTGTTCTCAGCATTCTGTTTATTCACATACATGGGCATAGTTCATTCTCCTACTTAACCGTTAAATCATTTTTATCTTAGCGTTTGCTTATTCTCACTAAGATACAGTCCTAACCCCCATCAAATTTGGAGATTAGCCGCCCAGATCATGGGTATATTAAAATTTTTACATCCAACATCGCGTTATTTCCAAACTTAACTTAACCGTTTCATATTGAATCACGGCCCATTTCCGCTGTCAAGAAAATATTCTTAATCGTTTAATTTCGTGCTAATCAAAAATAATCCATCATAATTCTTTCCCAAAATAGAAAAATCATGAATCTTGTTCGCAAAAGGACTTGAGAAGGGAGAATTGTCCATGTTAATCATTTAAGTAATATGGCACAAAGTACTGGCGTTAAGAAGAAAATCACCATCCGAGACATTGCCCAGATGGCCAATGTCTCTGTGGCAACAGTCTCCTATGTGATCAATGGGAAGGAAGGAGTTGGGGCCGAAACCCGAGCGCGAATTCAGTCCATCATTGACCAAACGGGGTTCACAAGAAACATCAATTCTCGGCGCCTGATCGAAAACCGTTCATACAATATTTGCCTTTTGATTCGTCCCTCCAGTTCCCCCTTCCAGGATCTTTTTTACTATGAAGTGATGCAGGGACTTTTAGAGACCTGCCAGCAGGCCGGATACAACTTGATTTTTTGCCACCTCGAACGTGATGAATCAGAACGTTTCATCATGCCCAGAACCGTGGCCAATCGAGATTGTGACGGCATTGCCATTTTTCAGGATATTGATCATCAGTTTTTGACGGAACTCAAAGAGACAGGAGTTCCTGTGGTGCTTGTTGATAATCACTCCATCCCCCATAACACCGACTGCATACGGGTGGACAACCGGCTGCTCTGTCTTCGAGCCACAAATTATCTCATTTCTCAAGGACATAAGCGCATTGGGTTTCTTGGGAATGCCAATCTTCCAGATTTTTACAATGCCTCATTCCAAGGCTATTTTGATGCCCTGGCAGCTGCAAAGATGCCTCTAAACCCCGCATGGATTTTGTCTGAAGCGAAAGATGAACAGAAAGCCTTTGCCGATATGAATCACCTGCTTTCTGCATCTCGGCTTCCCACAAGTTTTGTCTGCTCTAATGACCACCTTGCCATTGGAGCCATGAAGGCTGTAAAGGCCTATGGCATGCACATCCCAGCCGATATGTCCTTCATTGGAATTGATGACATTGTGCTCTCTCGTTATGTCGAACCAGCCCTCACAACATTGAAAATAGACAAAGTCAAACTGGGATCTGTAGCAGGAAATCTCTTATTGAAAGCCATTGATTCTCCCGGCTCCAAAGGAGAAGCCCATACTTTGGAAATGAATGAAATTGTGGAACGACAATCCATTAAGCGACTTTCATAAGGAATGAGAGATGAAATCTTCCTTGTAGATGGAGGATCAATCATTTTTTGAGAGGTAGAGGCCTATTTCAAACAAGCTCAAACCAGAACCAAACACATAATTGACGGAACTTAACAAACCATTTTCGCTCCAACATCACTGATTCTATCCATGCATTCACAACAATCTCCATGGAGGAAATTCATGAAACGCAGTGAAATCAATCAGATGCTTCAAGAAGCACGACTCTTTTTTGAAACAGGAAGTTTTGATCTTCCCCCCTGGGCCGACTGGAGCCTTCAAGAATGGAGGGAAACCCAGTGGGACACCCAGGCCATCCGTTCTGGTGCCTTAGGTTGGGATATGACCGATTTTGGATCTGGAAATTACCAAGAACGAGGTTTGATGCTCTTTACCCTCCGCAATGGCAATGCTTTTGAACAAAGCAAAACCTATGCAGAGAAAATCATGATGGTGAGAGAGGGACAAGAAACTCCCATGCATTTTCACTGGACCAAAACCGAGGACATCATCAACCGTGGTGGTGGCAATCTTATTCTAGAGCTCTATAACTCAAACCAAGATGAAAGCTTAGCAAGCAATGATGTCAACGTCATGATGGATGGCATCCCCTACACCATCAAGGCTGGAAAACCTATCACCCTCCAACCAGGAATGAGCATCACATTAGAAACTGGGATGTATCATCGATTCTACGGAGAAAAAGGACGTGGATCGGTTTTGGTAGGAGAGGTGAGTAAAGTCAATGACGATGCCAGTGACAACCGATTCCTAGAAACAGTGGGGCGTTTCCCCTCCATCATGGAAGATGAAGAACCATGGCGATTGATGGTTGGGGACTATGATCACTTCCTGGACTTAAACTCGGAAGAAGGTTTGGCATGATTCGCGTTCATGGCACAGGCTGTGCCCTCGTGGACAGTCTCTATGATTCGGTGGACTTTCAAGGCCATGAGTTCAAGAAATGGATGAGTCAGCGTGAAGGAGATGGTGGTCTTTTTCCCGGTGGATTGGTTTTTGCCAATGCCCTCTCCAATTTTGCCCAAACCCCCTACCCTGCCATCCTGGCCTCTCTGTGTCAGGGGAAGGCCCCGAAAAGCACCAACATTGGAGGACCTGGGATTGTTCCTCTGATTCATGCCCAGCAGGTTCGTGGAGATGCCCCCATTCAGTACCGATTTTCCGGGGCACTTGGCAGGGATGTACATGGAGTGGCTTTTCGTCAACTGCTCGCAGAAGCCCGATTCTCTGATGAGGGATTTTGCTCCACGTCCCAGCCCACCCCCTGCACCGACGTTCTTTCCGATCCTCTGTATGATGATCAACAAGGTGAACGAACCTTCATCAACACCATTGGTGCCGCTGGCGAGTTTGGCCCCCAATCCCTTCCTGAAGATTTCTTTCAGGCCAATATCCTTGTCTTTGGGGGAACAGCCTTAGTTCCCCCTCTTCATGATTCCCTTCAGGAGCTTTGCCGCAGAGGAAGAGAACAGGGCGCATTTGTCCTGGTGAATACAGTCTATGACTTTCGTAACGAGTCACTCTCTCCTGGAATACCCTGGCCCTTGGTTGAGGATTACTCTTGCATTGATTTGCTGATTATGGACAAGGAGGAAGCCTGCAAAATTTCTGGACTCCATCAACCTGAATTTGCCCTGGATTACTTCATTCACCAAGGCTGTGGAGCCGTCATCATCACCCAAGGTGCTGATGCGGTGTTATTCAGCAGTGGCAATTCCATGCATTTTGCCCCCTGTTCCCTCTCTGTTCTTCCCACATGCCATGCTGCTTCCGATGCGGTTTCAAAAATGACCCATCCTCGGGACACAACAGGGTGTGGGGATAACTTTGTGGGAGGTGTGATTGATTCGCTTGCCAAGCAAATGCTCAAGGATTCCCCCATTCACCTGGAAATGGCCGTCAAAGAGGGTGTGATTGCAGGAGGATTGGCCCTCTCCATTCTTGGAGGAGTGTGCTATGAGGAGCACCCAGGAGAAAAAGCCAAAGCTCTAAAGTCTCTGGGAGAGGCTTATCAGAAACAATGCCAACAGGAAAATCAGGGATGAAGAAAGAAATTGTGATATTTGGCGCAGGCAACATTGGTCGCTCTTTTCTTGCTCCGGTCTTCTGTGAAGGGGGGTGGCAGGCTGTTTTTGCCGATGTGGATTCCATGATCCTTAAGGCCCTTTCCCAGAGAGACTCCTACGAACTCATTGAGGTTTCTGCAAAAGGCGAGCAAAGACACTCCGTGGGACCAGTCTTTGGGGTGGATTCCCGGGATGAAAAACTCGTGTCCCAACATTTGCTCAGAGCGGATATGTGCGCGACGTGTGTGGGAGCAAAGGCCCTTCCCATCGTATTACGCTCCATTGCCAAGGCTTTGAACACTCGAACTCGTCCTCTGGATATTATTCTGGCTGAAAATCTTAAGGGAGCAGCCGAACTGGCCAAAAAGATTCTCCAAGAATGGGGCCCAAGGGATGTTTTAGACCGTGTTGGCATTGTGGAAACAAGCATTGGGAAAATGGTTCCCATCATGGATCCCCAAGAGCATGAGAAGGATCCTTTACTTTGTCGTGCCGAACCCTTCCATACCCTCATTGTGGACAAAATGGGGTTTCAGGGATCCATACCCACCTTACCAAATCTGAAAGCGGTTCATCCCATTGCTCCCTGGGTGGCCCGTAAACTCTACATTCACAACTTTGGCCATGCTGCAGCGGCCTATCTTGGTTTTGCCTCGGCCCCAGAAGCAACATATATATGGCAGGTACTCGAGATTCCAAGAGTTGCCAAGCAGGTCCGTCGGGCTATGCTCACCTCAGGAGAGGCATTGCAAAAAGAGTATCCTGGTGTGTTTCGCTCTCAGGACATCACGGCTCATGTGGATGATTTATTGGAGCGTTTTGCCAATCAATCCCTGGGAGATACGGTGTATCGGGTGGGAAGAGACCTTGCCCGCAAACTGCATTATCGTGATCGAGTGGTGGGAGCCATTGCCCTGATGCGCAAGCACAAACTGGACGCCCAGGATGCCATTGAAGTTTTTCAAGCGGCTCTTCAATTTTGTCCCCGAAGTCCTGATGGCAGTCCAGATGCTCTGGATTCAACAGTGATTCAGGGAACAAAAGATGCAAAAGCGTTTTTAAACTCCATTGTAGGACTGGATGAGGTGAGAGAGCCGGATTTGCACAAAGTCCTTCTGTCAGTGCTCCCATCTTCCTCTCAGGATATTCCCTTCCTGGGATAGGGATTGAAGCGAAAAGCCCGCAGCCCGGCGGGCCTGAGTTGGGGCGGAGGGGACGGAGCCCCAGAACTCAGCCCAAGAAAGCCGGGCGAGGACTTGCAGCGGAAAGCCCGGGGCCGCCATCTCGTAGAGTATGGCGGTCATCCCCAAAGACTTTTCCGGATTATTTTAGAACGACCCCTTGTCGGGGGAGGAGGAGAGGCATACCATCCGGTCATGAGCTTTTCCCTCGATTGGCCCGTCACCACGGACGGGAGTGACAGCCGGGGCTGGATGACGCCCCTTTTTCTCTGTGCCCTTCTCCAAGAAACCGCGACACTTCATGCGAATAAACTGGGTTGGGGATATCGGGATTTGGAACAACGTGGTTGGCAATGGGTGCTTTCCCGCCAATGGATTCAGATGGATTGCTACCCCCGTTGGCAGAGCACGGTTCGGGTGGAAACCTGGCCCTCTACTCAAGGCGGCATCACTTATGGTCGGGATTACCGAATTCTGGATGAGAATGCGAAGGTTCTCGGAAAGGGAACCAGTTTATGGTTTGTCATGGACCGAAAGACCAGACGTCCCGTTCGGGTGGACATGGGACCATCCATGGTGGAGGATTCCGAGCCATCGGTGCATCCCAGCCCTTTAAAACCTCTCCGTTTTGGCGAAATGCCATCCATTCAGAAAGCCATCACCACAGGGCATTTTGACTTAGATATTCATGATCATGTGAATAATGTTCGGTATCTTGGTTGGATGCTGGATGCCCTCAATCGTGATTTTCTTTTGGCGCATGATGCGGTTGAATTTGAAATCAATTTTTTGGCAGAAGGGCATTATGGAGATTCCCTTGAAAGCGCCGTTCACCAGGAGGACACGGAGAGCTTACATGAACTCCGCCGAGGGGATGAGGTGTTGAGCCGGATGCGTTGCCAATGGACAAGACGCGAAAAGCAGTTGGTGGAAGCCTAGAGGGTTGAAGAGATTCGGAGTTTAAAAATCTCTGTTATTCCACAAGGCTCAGAAACTCTTCGATGTTGTCAGAAGTGATGATGTCGATGGGCATGATGATGTCGGAAAAATCCCGCTTTTCCATCAGAAGATATTGAATGAGAAGGCGGAGACTATCATACCCTTGCTGATAGGGTCTTTGATTGAGCAAAACATCAATGTATCCCTCCTGAACCCCTTGGCAGTTGGCCTTGATGAGGTCATAGCCCAAGAGGGGGATTTTTATTTGTCGACTCTTGAGCCAAGAAGCCACGATGTAGGCGGAGGAGTCTGATACAAATATTCCAGATGTGCTTTTTTGTGGGATGTTTTGATCGAGTGAAGCAAAAATCACTTCTTCCTGGTTTTGGGCATCATCAAGATAGATCAGAGAATGGGGGGAGTGGAGGTTTTCTTGGAATCCGAGGATGCGCCGATCGAGGTGATAATTTTCCACTGTGGGGGAAATGATGCGAATGGTTTGTTCGGTATTCCCTTGAACCAAAAGATTCATCAGCCAAGCGGCCAGTTTACCTCCACGATAATTCCGCTGTCCCACATAGGCGAGTCGTTGTGTATCGGGAAGATCACTGTTAAAAAAAACCACGGGTGTATGAGGCGATATCTTTTTGAGAAACTCCAGGCTTAAGTCTGAGATGAGAGGGGCAAGGATGTATCCATCGTACTCCCCTTCTAAGCAGGATTGGGCTTTTTGGCGAAATTCAGTTCGATCCCGACGACCATACTCAAAGAAGTCGAGGGTGATGTGATGCAGGTTGAATTCCTGGATGCATTTCTGCATGCCATTGGCTGGAAAGGTCCAGTATTCCTGCCGCTGATGCACCCGTGGTATCAAACAGGCCAATCGACAGGTTTTTTGCTTGGCCAAGTTCCTTGCCATGAGATTGGGCTTGTAACCGAGTTTTTTAATGGCCCCACGGACTTTCTCTTCTGAGGCTTGAGAATATCGCCCCCTATTGTGAAGCACCCGATCAACGGTTCCGGCAGAGACTCCAGCCTCTTTTGCCAAATCCTCAATGGTGATCACACCGGAGTTCTTTTTTTTCACGATGATCGGTCTCCTGAGAAGACGTAATTATACTGGATTTCTTCCACCTGAGTCCGTCCGTTGGAAAAAATAAATTGTAGACGTTTATTTTCCTCAAAGCGAAGCTCTTTCAACTCTTTGGCCCCCTGGGGCAAAGAGGCAACGCCCTGAATGTTCCAGGTATGGTACTTTTCATGAGCATGAAATGCATGGCTGGTGGGAATCCCCTGAGCATTCAAAAAATTCTTTTGGGCCGATTCTGCAGCTCCAAATCCAAAGTAAGAACAGGTTTCTTCGACTCCAAGACAGCAGTTGCGGTTATTCCAGGGGGCTTCTGCCCGATTCTTGTTTTCCATCCAAAGCTGAAAGGAGGGAAAAATTTGAGGGGAGGCCAGGGAATACCACAAATATCCCTGCTCTGGAAAAAGACACACAATGAAGCTGGGTGTTTGAGAATGCGGTTCCTTGACCATCAGAAGTAAATCACCAAAACCTTCTGATTGAGGAAATTTTTGACAATTCACAAAGGGTTGATGCTTCCATAAACTGGGCACTTTTCCCAAGGTATCAAATTCGGCTCCCCCTTCAAGAAAGGAGTAGCGAACCCCATCAAAGGGACTGTGGGGTTGAGCTTTGGGATTGGTGAACCCCTTTTGGATGGGAGAATGATACACATGACAGGCACGGTCATTCAGATGAATCAGTGCATGATGGCCGTAGGGAAAGATTCCTGAAATCCCAGAAAATTGATGCTCAATGTAAATGGCCTTTTGTGTTTCCTGAATTTCTATTGTTTTTTGAAGCGTTCCAGGAATATGCGTTTGGTGCTGCTCAAGAGTGATTTTTCTTCCAGGAGAAAGGGTTTTGAGGGTCCATTCCTGGGAAGGGGAATCTCCATGGAGGGGAAATTGTCTCCCCTGATAAGGATGGAGATTTCCACCAAAAGGAAAGCAGAAAAAATCGCCTCTGAGGAATTGAAAAACCTGATGAGGACTGCGGCATTCTTCATTCCACCATGGGGCAATGTAATAGGGAGAAACTTTTTGCTTTTCATTCAGGGCAAACTCAACGGGAAACATATAGCCTCCCATTTGAGTCACCATGAGTGAGACGGTCTGATTGGAAAGTTCCCAACCAGACTGCCCATATTTCTTACATAAGGATGCCATTAAAGCGTCACACCTTGTTCATTCAGAAGGGCCTGAATGGCAATGGGGTTGAGATCACGGAGAGAGCAATCTTTTTGACAACTCAATGCAGCGGCGGCTCCAGCACCCTGCCCCACATTGAGACAAATGGGCATCACCCGGTAGTTGGAGTGAGCCATATGGGTTCCTGAAAGATTCCGTCCAGCCAGAAGAAGTCCCTCCACGTTTTGGGGCAAAATTGATCGGTAGGGGATGGTATAGCCCTTGGTTTGATGAAATTCTTTCTGGTTCCCTGATTCATCCAGGCCACTGCCCGACATATTGTGCACATCAAAGTTGAACCAACATTGGGTGGCAATCCAATCTTCAAAAACTTTGGCCTGAAGAATATCGTCTTCCGTCAGGGTGTAAGCCCCTTCAAAATGGCGTGTTTCCCGAACGCCAATGGCCGCTGCAGCCTGCATCACAAAGGCCTTTTCATAACCTGGGATGTTGGATTTGATGAATTCCAAAATTTTAGGAATTTGTTGACGACATTCGAGATCAGCCTGAGTCAAATCCTCTGCACTGGTGCCATTCTTCATTAAGGAGTTGGTCATATTCACTGTCACCACTCCAGGCATGGAGGACGGGTACAGAAGAACATGGCCGTTGGGACTGGCCAGGTTTTCCCGGCCCAACTGCTGAATGGACGTGCCATTAATCAGTATTTCATCATCAAATTCACCAGGGAACACAGCACGTTCAAAATCCACTCCGCCAATTTTGAACATGACGGTCATGGGCTGCATGGCACCATCGGTTTCGCGTCCCATGTGAAAAGGAACACCGGCAGCGGCAGCAATATCTCCATCACCAGAAGCGTCAATCACAACACGAGCTTTTAATGCTTGTCGACCATTCTTGGATTCCACAATGATACCTTTCACTGTGCCATCCTCAACAATGACATCAGAAGCAAAGGTAAAGAGACGCCATTGGGCTCCTGCTTCTTGGAGCATTTCCATCATGGCCAATTTTGTTTTTTCAGGGTGAATGATATTAAAACTCTTGAGAACTTTATCGCCAAAGTAATTAAAGTCTTGACTGGTGTCTTTGGCCCTCTCACGAAGTTCATCCAAAATGGGACCAAAGGTATTACCGGTCCAATGGCTCATGAGCCCCATGGTGGCAACACCGCCAAGTCCCCCACTTTGCTCTATCAAGAGGGTACGGACTCCTGCCCGAGCAGCAGCACATGCGGCACCAAAACCGGCAGGCCCCCCCCCAACAACAATAACATCGTAGCAACCTGCAATGGGAATATCCCGGGAGGGTTCATTGTACATATCCATAACTCACTCAGCTCCTGTTATGTATCAGAATTTCAGCTTAGGGCTGGTCTCCCAGCCCCAAAAGAAGCCTTCCGTTTTATCGGAAGAGATAATTTGGTAACCCCATAGAGATTTGAGGAACATAGGTAATCAAAATCAAAAAGATGATGAGTGGGATGTAGAAGGGGAGTAAGGCCTTCAGAAGCGGTTTCAGTTTAACCTTGGCCACATCCATCATCACAAAAAGTAAAACTCCAAAGGGAGGAGTGATTGTTCCCAAGAGAAGGTTAATCACCATGATGATTCCTAGATGAACTGGGCTCACACCCAAGGTTCCCATCAAAGGAACCAAGACGGGAACGGAAACCAAAAGAATGGCGGTGGACTCCATGATGCATCCCAAGACAAGAAGGATGACATTCATGATGATGAGCACAATCCAGGTCTGATCACCAAAAATCATCAGGGCTTCAGCCAGCATGGCCGGAACCTGTTTGATGGCAAGAATTCCACTAAAGGGCACAGCCATAGCCATGATGGAAGTGAGAATTCCACAAGTGATGACGGTGTTGTAAACAGCTCGCATGAATCGTTTGAAGGTGAGTTCCCGATAACATATCCCCAAAATGATGGCGTAAACACAGACTATGGCCCCCAACTCTGTGGGAGTGGCAAAGCCCAAAAACAGTCCCGCCAAAAGAATGATGGGAGCCATCAGGGAAAAGAAAGCTCCCTTGAAACTGATGAGCACTTCTTTAAAGGGCACCTTGGGTTCTTTGGGAGCCACAATCAGCTTTGTTTTGGCCAAAACCCAAATGGTGAACATCAAGAAGAAGGCCATCACAAGACCGGGAATGATTCCTGCGAGAAACAATTCTGGAACAGATACATCAGCCAAAACGGCATACACAATCATCATGCAGCTGGGGGGAATGATGGGTCCAATGATGGATGAAGCTGCGGTGATGGCTGCACTGAATTCAGCTGTGAATCCCACTTTTTTCATTTCACGGATTTCAATAGCACCTAATCCAGCAGCATCAGCCTGAGCCACACCAGACATTCCGGCAAAAATGATGCTGGAAACAACATTCACATGTCCCAGTCCCCCATCAATGTGTCCCACCGTTTTTTGGGCAAAACCAAAAATCCGTCCAGCAATACCAGCAGTATTGAGGAGGTTTCCTGCAAGAATGAAGAGAGGAATGGCCAAGAGCACAAAGCTTTCTAAACCAGAGGCAATTCGTCCCGCCACCAGATAAAAGGGAATGGAACCATCAAGCATGATGTAAAGGAAACTGCTCAGAGGCATGGCAATGAGAACGGGAACCTCAAGAAAAATCAGAACAAAAAGAATTATAATCAACCAGATGATGCTCACAGCTCAATCTCCTCTTCTTCAATGAAGTGAGAATCCATGATGGGTTCCAATTTGGTCCCAGTAAATGTCCCATAAATGCCAGCAAGGCTATAATAAAAAGCAGTGATCACCGTCATGAGCATGCAGATTCGCAGGGGAAGAGAAAAAAACCAGGAACGAGGCAATTTGATGGGTAAGGCCACGGTTGTGGACATATTTTCCATCTGCATGGTTCGTCCAATCTCTTTATAGAGAACTGCCGCAAGAGCAAAAATGAGGCAGTAAATAATCACACGAAAAATACTTTGCAATTTTGCCGGAAAGGCAGAAACAAAGGATTGAATGGTAATGTGACGCATCAGTTTGAAAGCAATGCTGGTTCCTGTGAAGGTGAGCCAAACAAAGGCATAAACCGCCAATTCATCGGTCCATGCAATGGGCTCATTAAAGAGAGAGCGCATCACAACCTGAACAGTTATACAAAGCAGAATACCCAGCAAAAATAGGCATCCCATATACAGTTCAACTTTCCCCACAACCGCTAATGCGCTGCGGAATTTATCCAAAAAGGATTTCACGGGTACTCCTTAGAAATACCGCCCGAACGAACAATGCTCGGGCGGCATAAGCGTTAAGCAATCATTCAATGTATGAATTTGGTGTTGCTCAGTAAAAACAGGGGATTTGAGAAACTACTTCAGAGTCTGAATCTCAGCCCAGAGTCCTTTACTCCACACACCAGCTGCTTCCATGGCCTTAACTTCTTTGATGCTCTTTTCAATAAAAGCCGCTTTGTCAATCTCAGACACAATGGCGCCTTCTTCCACCATCACAGCAAGAGCTTCTGCGGTTTCTTTTTCGGACTGCTCACTGGCCCATGCCAGGGCTTCACGAGAGGCCTCTTCAATCACCTTTTTCTGTGCATCATCCAGATTCTGCCAGCTCTGATCATTGATGGAGATGAAGAAACCAGACATCACATGCTCTGTCTTGGTGATATAAGGTGCAGCATTGTGGAAGCGCTGAACCAATGCACCGGGGATATCGGCTTCAATTCCATCCACAACACCTGTCTTCAAAGACAGGAAGGCCTCAGACCAAGCCACCTGAGTGGGTTTTGTTCCAAGGGCTTCCCATAAACGAACATAGGATTCCAAACGAGGAACACGCATTTTCAGATTCTGAATGTCATCAATGGACTGAACAGGTTCACGGGTATAAAGCATGCGAGGAAGGTCTACAGAGGAACCCAGAATGCGAACATTGGTTTTCTCTAAAACCTGGTCTGTCAGCCCCTTGTAAACATCACTATCAAAGAAGGTCTGCATGTGAGCCTTATTCTCAAAAGTAAAACCCCAAGACATCACATTGAAATCCTGAACAAAGGGACCAAACCAAAGAGGGCGATCATAAGCAATGTCCACGCTTCCTTCCATGTGCTGTTCCATCACCTGATTCATGTCACCAAGAGATTGGCCCACAATCAGATTAATTTTCACCACACCAGATTCATTGACAATGTCTGCAAATTTTTGACCCATCTTGGAAATGAGGGATTCTGGCGGATTCGAACTGGCCATAATCAATTCATCTGTACCAGCTTCACCCTGTCCATTTGCCATGACAGGAAGAACCAAACACAACGCAAGAACGCCAAGAGCAAAAATCCTTTTCATAGAAATCTCCTTTTCAGAGCCTCATGAAGCTTGCGGCTTCAAGGGACCGAATATCCGATTAAGTTGGTAATGGGATGCAAACGGAATCATTCCGTTCTTCCAAAAGAAGGAAAGAAATGCGGTCTTTGATGGCGAAGAACCATGTTCTCACGCCATCAGAAAACCACAAGAACGGTTGTTTGAGAGTCAGAAGAGAAAAGTCCAACTCTCATAACAGCCTTAATCCATGTATAAACCGCCGTTGATGTTGACGATTTCTCCATTGATGTAGGAAGCACGATCAGATGAGAGGAACACCACCAAGTCTGCAATTTCAGTGGGATCCGCCATACGATTGGCAGGAACCATGTCTGTGATGCGCTTTCGGGCTTCTTCGGAATGCTGTTTGATCATTTCAGTCGCCACAGGACCAGGGGCCACGGCATTCACATTCACACCAATAGGCGCCACCTCAAAAGCCAGAGCCTTTGTGATTCCTGCAACGGCATGCTTACTTGTGGTGTAAGTGGCGTTGTCACCAAAAAGAGTGGGGCGTTTTGAAGCAAAGGAAGCCAAGTTCACCACAGCACCTTTTGTTTTCTCAATTTCTGGTAGAAAAATTCGGCTCAAATGAAAAACCGCATCCTGGTTTACACCCATGACAAAACTCCAGTCCTCTTCACTGACTTTGTCATAGTGTCCGCCGCGAGAAACGCCTGCGCAATTGATTAATACATCAACGGTTCCAAAAGCCTCAAGAGTTGCGGATAAAAGTTTTTTTCTATCCTCTTCATTGGTGATATCTGCCACAAGAGACTGGGCTTTATCCCCATAGACTTGTGCCACTTCATTCACTTTTTCTGACATATCAGTCAAAAAAAGATTGGCACCTTCATCATAAAAACCTTGTGCAATGGCTCCACCAATTCCACCACTCGCACCCGTAATAACAACCGTTTTATTTTCTAAGCCAAGATTCATATGAAATCTCCTTATAAGCAGATTTTTCAGGCATACTTTTCACAATTTTGGTTGCGTGTGCGCCCACACAGCCTCAAGGAAAGTACCATAGGGACTATGAGCTGTCAAATTAATTCGTATTATTTCTATTTGATTCTGTGGTATACAATTAATTGTGGATTTTCTATTTCTGCATTATTTTTTTTGTAATTTTCTATGAAGAGAGGTCCATCATCTCATCCAATACTTTTGTAAAAATATCCTCTTCGCCCTGATTCAGAGCTTAGGAATTTCAATAAACTTTTGATTTCTTATAATTTCTATAACTTGTCCAAGAGTGTTCTTCCTTGCAACAAAATGATGAGAAAAAGCTTAAGTTGATGTGTTTGCATTGATTCTTCTACGGAAGTAACAATGGATGGAAATTCTTCTTAACCATTCGAAACACAATGCACTGAATTTCGTTACATAGAAGGGATGATATGCATGGGATTAAGTCCTTACAGAATTCAATAGGACAATTTCTTTTAGTTTTCAGTATGACCAATATCTGTATGGATTTAAAACTTAAAAGCTTTGTTGCGACCCCTGTGGGATTTCAGAAATTTGGAAAATGCTAATGCCATGCTCTGCAGAACTCGCCACAAAAACAAAGACCTCTTTATCCAAAACCAAGGCCTCAATCCCTACTGGTTCTTGAAGAAGAAATTGCATCCCATCCCCATCATCAATGTTCACCACATTGGTCAAGGATCCCTGAGGCCCCACTTCAAAGAGACTCAATCCATCATCTCTTCGACCCGTTGCAATCAGGTACAGTTTTTTTTCATAACGAACCGTATGGAGTTGAGCGACTCCTGCAATATTATACCCATCATCATCTTGCAGATGCTCGAGTCCCTCAAGGCTTCCATCCCCTTTGAGATGAAACACATTGATGCCATTCTCCCCCTCCCCTGCCAGGAAAATCAGAAACTGGCCTCCCCATTTTTTGGCCACTATGCTTTTGGGATTTTGAAGTAAATACTGCGCACCCATGGAATCTCGGAGATGAAATCGGCTGGTGAGTGAGCCATCATCCGCTACGTCAAAAACTGTCACACCAGCCTCTTCCCCACCACCAACAAGAAGAAAGAGTGTTCCATCCACTTCAACCAAACACAAGGGCATGGCCCCATCCAGTGCATAAAGAGGATCATCTCCATCCTGTCTATGATGTCTTGCTACCAAACGACCATTGGCAAGAATCTCAAAAACACTCACACCATCATCATTGGCACTGGAAACAAAGACAAAGCTTTTCCCACCCCTTTCCGTACTCACTAAGGTCTGCGGAGAACGGAGATGAACCGTTGCATCATCACCAACCACATCCACCAGTTCTAAAGAAATATTGGGTTTCAATTCAAAAGAATTCAGAGCATTCTCATCCCTACCAGCCACAATGAGAAAAGTCTTCTCATCTTTATGAATCATCACCATTGGACCAGCACCCTCAAGAGCATAACGAGGGTCTTCCTCATCATGGATGTTTAATCGACTGGCTAATGTGCCATCTTTTTGAATCTCAAAAACGCTGAACCCATCATCACCAGGCCCTGATGCCAGTAAAAGGTTACGTTCTCTCACCTGAGTGACAAGAAGATGCTCGGTATTTTTTAGATGAAAATACACCGAATCCTCCACATTAGCGCTATTTCTCAGCGCCAATACCACGGGAGGAACAGAAAGGGTTTCTTCACAACCTGCAAAGAGCACAAGGACCGTCAACCAAAGAGATGCTTTCATACGAACCTCAGATGAAGAACAAAGAGGTGATGCACAGGTTCAGCTCACCGTTATCTCAGCACCCCGCATTACCAATGCAGAAAGATGATTCACCCATCATCGTCATCCCAAAGTGATGAAAAGGAATGCTAATTCATACCTCTTTTGAATATGACCATTTTACAAACATTTAAAAGAAATCCAAGAGAACGACTGACAGAAAATGCTCACTAGTCTCATCAAGACTCTTGCCTCCAATGAATCCTTGCTCCACCCATCCAATGTTGTTCCAACGTCTCTCCTTAAAAAAGAATAGAGACGCTCGCTGCCGATCATATTCCTTAGAAATCAGTGGAATTTCATGTCATGAACCGCACAATGAGACTCCACTCTTACCGCTTTGGATGAAATGGATGGACAGAGTGGAACCATGATTCCCTCTCCTTGCAGAATATGAGCATTTTCAAGGGCTTGAATTGACAACTCATATTTTTGATACTATTTTTGTAGTATATAATTTTTTGGAGGACACCCGCATGAAGCTTGCCGTCTTTAGTACCAAAAAATGGGTGAAGGAATCCTTTTCCCGGGTGGACACAGCTCCCCTCGAAATTGTTTATTTCGAAGCAGCACTCAATGAAGAAACCGCTTTACTCGCCAGAGACAATGATGCCGTCTGTGTCTTTGTCAATGATGTGGTGAATGCCGCTGTGCTCCGAGAACTGGCCGCAGGTGGTGTCAAAACTGTGGCTCTTCGCTGTGCCGGGTTCAACAATGTGGATTTGAAGGCCGCTGAGGAGATGGGAATATCTGTTTGCCGTGTTCCCGCCTATTCCCCTTACGCTGTGGCCGAACATGCTCTTGGACTCATCATGAGCCTCAACCGAAAATACCATCGAGCCTACTCCCGAGTACGAGAAGGAAATTTTTCTCTTGATGGCCTCATGGGCTTTGACCTGCATGGAAAAACTGTCGGTGTCATTGGAACTGGAAAGATTGGCCGTGTGTTTATTGATATTCTTTCAGGATTTGGAGTGAACATCTTGGCCTATGATGCCTATCCATCCCCTGAAGCCAAGGCTAAGGGTGTTCAGTATGTGTCTTTGGAACGACTTTACCGAGAGAGTGACATCATTTCTCTCCACTGCCCTCTCACTCATGAAACCTATCATCTCATCAACAGTTTTGCCATTGAAACCATGAAAGATGGTGTCATGCTCATCAACACAAGCCGAGGTCCTCTCATCGATACAGCTGCCGTAATCGGCGGTTTGAAGTCAGGGAAAATTGGTTCTGTTGGATTAGATGTGTATGAAGAAGAAGGGGACTTGTTTTTTGAAGATCTTTCTGACGAAGTGATTCAGGATGACACATTTGTTCGACTTCAAACCTTCCCCAATGTTCTCATCACCAGTCATCAAGCCTTCTTCACCAAGGAAGCTGTGGACAACATACGTGACACAACCTTCAATAACCTGAGAGCTCTTGCTCAAGGAGAAGAGTTGCCCAACAAAGTGTCTTGGGAGAAAGGCTAAGGTCGACCCCGCCATTGGCGGGGTGTTTTGGGCCTTTAATGAGTATCCTGTAGGAGCTGACTCAATTTTTGAGCAAAATGTTGGAGTGCTTCTTGATCGGCCTGAGAGAATCGTCCTGGAGTAGGACTATCGATGTCCAACACTCCATACACCTCTCCCCTCACCAGAATCGGAATCACCAATTCAGAACGAGAGGCCGCATCACAGGCAATATGCCCCGGAAAGGCCAACACATCATCAATGCGTTGAACCTCACGGCTGCTTACAGCCTTCCCACAAACCCCGCGTGATGGTGGAATCCGAATGCATGCTGGCAATCCCTGAAAGGGTCCTACCACCAATTCTTCATCAGATGAATTCCATAAATAGAAACCAGTCCAATTCACATCATCCAAGCTCCAATGCAACAAAGCACAGGCATTAGAAAGCAAGGCAATAGAATCAGAATCTCGAAAGGCATCAAGGGCTAAGAGCAATGAAGGCAAATCCTTCTGCCAATCCCCACTCTTGAGAAAAGGTTGGAACATAACCGGAGAATAACCATCCAGAAAGGCTAAGAATAGCCCTGGCGTAAAGAATCGTCCTAAATGACCAGGGTATTGGCCACTAAAATTGCAATAGAAAGGGAAATCACAAGGTATCGCATCATTTTCATAGAGGAATCACCACCTTACCTGCGCATCTTACGTTCTGATTTTCGACAGGAGAAGACATAAATCCTACAGAATGCGGCAGATGCCACAATCATGCCAAAGTTCTGCCCAGCCCTTGCCGTTCAAAGGAAAAATCCAGAGTCTCCACTGGACCTTCGGTAAAATAATGCTTCAGACCCATTCCCAGAGACGCGAACCATGAAAAGATGTTTACATCGATTCCATATTGCTCCGCCAAAAAGCATTGTATGAAGAATCATCCTCTTGGACCAAGTCCCGCACTCCAAGCGGCAAAAGATTGAACTTTTCACACTCCTCTTTATGAATCCACGAGAATGTTAAATGATCTTCTTGGGATTTTACGTCCTGCTCCCTTTTCAGATTGGATTGGACATAAAAAATCAAATCAATTTCTGCATGCATTCCCTCATCATCCTTCCACTGCGCCTCCAGGGCACCAAGAAAGGACTTGACCTCAACCAAAGCCCCCAGTTCTTCCAGGATTTCCCGTTTTAGTGCAATTTCGGCCTGTTCTCCCTTTTCAACATGTCCGCCTGGTAAAAAGGTATTCTGCCCCTTAATGTGTTTTGCTACCAAGAAGTAGTCCCCATCTTGTATGAGAGCTCGAACAACGTAATGAAATTTCATGATGGACCTCATAGGTTTTAATTCAAATTTTAAATTAATATACACGAATAGATTAGATTCTGAAGAGCAGATCACACTTGATTAACTTTCCAGCGGAAATCCTTCATTACTCCAGCCCTTAGAACCTGTCTTGTATGTTCCAATACCGCTGTTCACACTCACTGCGCGATGTCCAAGAACCTTGAGTGCGGCCACAACTTGGCCAGAACTCTGACCGCTGTAGCAGTACACCACCACGAGTCGCCCAGAGGGAATTCTTTCAAATTTTTCTTCCATACCAGACTCAAAGGGCAGACTGATGGCCCCAGGAACATGAGATTCTGCAAAGTCTTCATAACGCCGAACATCCAGAAAAACCACCTGAGAATCCCCTGAAGCCAACAATGCCACAGCATCGGAGGCTGACACAATATTATTGGTAAAAGGAGGCTCGCCCAAATCTGAGAAATAGGTTTCAAACGCTTTT
The DNA here is from genome assembly GCA_022360655.1 of Spirochaetales bacterium. Lineage (GTDB taxonomy): Bacteria > Spirochaetota > Spirochaetia > DSM-2461 > DSM-2461 > UBA2779. The sequence continues at coordinate 87,602 of JAKSCK010000039.1, forward strand.
TTCATCAATGGATCAATGGTTTGTTTATTCTTGGGCAGGGGAGCAGACTGACTCACAAGAGTACTCTCAAACCCCTCAACACTACGAATCCCTCGTACAAATCCATACCGAACACTTCGAGCCGGGATACCCGCCATATTCATCAGCATTGTTGCCTGACTGGCCACTTGCCCGCTGTAGCAATACACAAAAACCTGACCAGTTTGAGGGATGTATTCCACGGCCTCACTGAGGGTGATTCCCCAGGGTATGTTCACAGCCCCCCGCACATGTCCCTTGTCATAATCTTCAGCCTTGCGCAAATCCACAATAAACATGCTTTCACCACGTTGCACCAGGGTCACAAAAGCATCCTCTCGGATGATGTTGCTTTCTTTAAAATGAGAGAAATAGTTGAGAGCAGCCTGTTCCACCGGACCTTCAAGCACAGAAGAACGTTCATGGTTTTCCCCCGTTCCATAACCATAGAGAGAGGGAAGTAATTGAACCATCAGCATCATCAAGAGTGCTTTCTTGATCATCGTTTTTCTCCTCAGAAAAGGCCTATCTTTGAGGATATTCAGGAATACGCTCCAATCAATGCATTTTTGTTTATTTTTATAAAATGCTGATTCCCTCACTCTCATACCATGAAGGGACTTCCGTAGATAAGACATTTCCGGTACTAAAGAATCATGACCGTCCCCGTTCCTCTTCTTCAAATCATTGTGGATCGCATTATTAAAGATGTGGGCTACAACATTAATGTGATGGATGCCAAAGGCACCGTGGTGGCTAGTGGTGAAGCCTCTCGTATTGGGAGTTTCCATGCCGCAGCACTTCAATCCTTGTCTGAAGAAAGACGTGTGGATATCTCTGGGGAAGCCACTTCCTGTTATGTGGGATCTCGTCCTGGCATCAATCAGCCCTTTTACCACAATGGGAAACTGGCCGGTGTCATAGGCATCACAGGTCCTCCTCAGGAAATTGAGAACCTCTCTCGAGTCGTGCAATCCATGTTGGAAATCATGATTGACCGGGAAATGCTTCGACAAAAACTGGCTGATCGACGAAGCAACATCACTCTTCTTGTGCATGAACTCATACAAGAAGATGGAATTGTGAATTCGCAAAGGGTTCTTGATGCCGCTCGCCAATTAAATTTTGATCTCTCCCTACCTCGGTCCGTCCTTCTTATTGATGTGGAAGAATCACCGGAGGCCCCCCATTCGCATGGAGATGAAAAGCGGCTTCAGGCTATTCGCGATAGTGACTTTCATGTTTCTCAAGATATTCTGTCTATTGTTTCCTTTCGCCGAATTCTCATCATCAAAACAAATAAAGGAATTCCTCAGGAAAACCTTCTACCCAATTGGTGTGGCTATACTCGTGCCCTCAAAAATCATCTCGAAAACCGTCTAAAATCCCAAGTCCATCTTGGAATGGGTTCCTTATGTCACGATTTTCATCAACTGCCCCAAAGCTATGCTGAAGCCCGTTATGTTTTAGAAGCCCAACGTTCTTGCCAAAATCTGCCCCCAATCCTCCACCCCGATTTTGGACAAGGCAAAGACGGATTTCACATCCATTCCATGCTCACGAATTACCTATACTCCAAACTTCCCACAGACATCCCTCAAAGATTTTTTTCCCCATTTCATGAAAAAATCAAAGCCCAGGTGGGATTGGTAGAAACTATGCTGGCTCAGGCTGCTACCCATTTTCACATCAGTGAATCGGCAAAACTTCTCGGAGTCCACCGGAACACAGTGTTATTTCGTCTTAATAAGATTCGAGAGCTCACTGGAATCAATCCCACCCATTCCACGGTGGATCGATCTTTTATCCAAATGTATGCCCTCTATGCGCAAAACAAGCAAATCCTGGATATTCGAAACAAAACCGATTATGCATAACGCACAACAGAGAGCCGTGAAATTAGATCCATCGTCTCTACCCGTGACGACATTGTCTGCCTAAAATAGAAAGACCGAGAAAGGGGGTTGCTATGCGGATACTCGTCACACCTGATTCATTTAAAGGAACAATGAGTTCTCAACGCATCTGTGACATTTTTGAAGAAATTGCCCAAGAGATCTCATCCAAATTGACCATCGTCAAAGTTCCAGTAGCCGATGGAGGGGAAGGCACCATCGATGCAATGGTGGCGGCCACGGGAGGAGAAATCCGTACACGAAAAGTCACTGGGCCTCTTGGAAATCCAACAATGGCTCGTTATGGAGTTTTGGGGGATGGTGTGACCGCAGTGATGGAAATGGCTGAAGCCTCAGGCATCACTCTTGTGCCTCGGCATGAGTTGAATCCCCTTAAAGCCAGCTCCTTAGGAACCGGCGAACTCATCAAAGATGCCATTGATACAGGCTGTCAAAAAATCATTATGGGAATTGGAGGAAGTGCCACCAACGATGGGGGTATGGGAATGCTCTCTGCTCTAGGATTCCAATTCAAAAATGCTCATGGTCAGAACCTCACCCCTTGTGGCGAAGCTCTTGGGGCCATCACAGCCATTCAAACAGATACCGTTGATCCCCGCCTTTCTCATATTCAAATCACAGTGGCCTGTGACGTGGATAATCCTCTCCTTGGTGAGCGTGGTGCCACCCAGGTCTTTGGTCCTCAAAAGGGGGCTACACCTGAGTATCTAACCACCCTTGAGAACGGAATGAAGCAATATGCCAAAGTTACATCCCTGCATTTTGGCTCAGAGAACAGCACTCTTCCTGGTGCTGGAGCTGCAGGAGGATTAGGATTTGCTCTTATTTCCTATTTAGGAGCTCAACTCAAACCCGGGTTTCGCCTGGTTGCCGATGCCCTCAATCTCGATGGAATCATCAGAGATGGGAATTTTCAACTCATTGTCACAGGAGAGGGAATGATGAATTCCCAAACCTTAAGCGGAAAGCTCCCTATGGGTATTGCCAATCTCGGGAAAAAACATGGCGTTCCAGTGGTGGCAATTGTTGGAGCTGCTGGTGATGGCATTGAACCGCTTTACAAAGAGGGTCTTGTAGGAGTCTTTTCAACCATGCGGGCTCCTATGAATCTTGATCAGGCGTTGAAGCAGGCAGAAGGTGATTTACGGATGACTGTAGAAAGCATTCTTCGTTTTGCCGATGCTTTGGGCTCCCTTTAACGCCAACAATATTGGTAGCACAGGGACTCTTTAGGCGATTCCTTGATAGGCACACCATCCAATTTCTGGATACAGAAATTCTGGAACACCCTTTGTGGATGTTGACCAATCAAAATTGCTGATGATCATCGCATCAGACATAAATGAGGTTTTGTCATCTGTGAAGGTACTGCAGAAATGGGTAAAGGAATCATGCCGTGCAAAGGTCTCCATGATCCATTGGGATAATCTGCTCCTCATGAAACTTTACGAGAAATAAATGGCATGATTTCAACACATCGTGTTGAAATGTCCAAAGAACAAGAGAAGGATAACCGCGTATGAAAATTGTTGTACTTGATGGCTACACTCTGAACCCTGGTGATTTAAGTTGGGGAGGATTTGAAGCATTAGGGGAATTCACATGCTACGAAAGAACAGAAGCGCAAGACATTGTTTCCCGCATTGGTGATGCTCAAGCTGTCATCACAAACAAAACTCCACTCTCCAGAGAAACTCTTGAGGCCTGTCCATCGGTCCAATACATTGGTGTCTTGGCCACTGGTTACAATGTGGTGGATACAATAGCTGCTGCAGAACGAAAGATTCCAGTTTGTAACATCCCCACCTATGGAACGAACTCCGTGGCACAGATGGTATGCGCCCACCTCTTAAACATCTGTCATCGCGTTCAAGATCATAGCAATTCTGTTCTCAAGGGAGACTGGAGTGAGTGCGCCGACTTCTGCTATTGGAACTCTCCCCTCATCGAGCTTGCTGAGAAAACCATGGGAATCATTGGCTTTGGTCGCATTGGTCAGGCCACAGCCCGAATGGCTCAAGGCCTTGGAATGAAGGTGCTGGCCTTTGATGAGTATCCCAACAAGGACTTGGAAGGGGAACATCTTCGTTATGGAACTTTGGAAGAGGTTCTGGCTGAATCCGATGTGATCAGCCTTCATTGTCCGCTCTTCCCTTCTACTGAGGGCATCATTAATAAAGACAGCATTACAAAAATGAAGGATGGTGTCATCATCATCAACACATCTCGCGGACCATTGATTGTGGAACAGGATTTGGCCGAGGCTTTGGAAACAGGCAAGGTTTATGCCGCTGGACTTGATGTGGTTTCAACAGAACCTATTCAAAAGGATAATCCCCTCCTGGGAGCAAAAAATTGCTTCATCACCCCTCATATTGCTTGGGCCCCTCGAGAAGCAAGAAGCCGACTCATGAACATTGCGGTAGAAAATCTTAAGGGATTTCTCTCCGGAAATATCGAAAATAGAGTGAACTAAACTTCTGATGCCGACCCAAAGGTCGGCGTCAATCTGTGATGTTCAACATAGAAATAAATGTTCATTCAAAGAGTCCCCTCATGCATAACATCCATCATTGAAGCCAACAATCGCTAAACCGGTATGGAGGGACCAATCAACCAATGGTTATGACCTAAAAAAGACCACTTGGCATGATGTGGATGATGCCGATTTTGCCCGATATCTCATGATTCATCACCACCAGGTTTCTGCGGAAGACATTGCCAAAATCAAAAGTCATGAACGCATTGAAAAATTCTGGGGAAAAGCCCCAAGAACACCACAGCTTCACAGGAAACTACAGAACAATGAGATAAGAAAACCTGTAAACGGCAAGGTTTATGCAGCTGGACGTGATGTGTTTTCAACAGAACCCATCAAAAAGAAAATCCTCTCCTCGAAGCAAAAACGGCTTCTTACCTTCCCACATTACCTGGGCTCTCCGTAAAGCAAGAGTCCGACTCATGAACATTGCGGTAGAAAATCTGAAGGGATTTCTCTCCGGAAATGTTGAGAATAAAGTGAATTAAATTTCAGACGCCGACCCACAGGTCGGCATCATTGAATGAGGCGAATTCCCCGGGAAGCAAGACGCCCTTCCCGGGTATAGAGATGTTCAAATTTTACTTCAATCCCAACCCTTTATGCTTCTCCGCAATGGCGTCGGCTAGGGCATCAAGGGCAGCAAAGTCCTCGTCTTGTGGAGCCCCGACTGAAAGCACCGGATCCACGATTTCCACTTTAAGATTGGAAATCAACCCTGCGACGGTTTCCACTGCCTTCCCACCCCAGCCATACGAGCCAATGACACTGGCGAACGCCGCTCTGGGACGAAGAGCATTAGCAAGAAAGGCTGCATACACAACATTGGGATGAGGACCAGTAAGCACTGTGGGTGTTCCGACAACAATGGTAGCAGCATCCACTAGAGCGATGGCCAGCTTACCAATATCGGTGTAGGCCAGATTGAATCGCTCCACCATCACACCCCTATCCACCAAGGCAGCACTGAGATGGCTGGTCATGGCCTCGGTGCTACCATGCATAGAGATAAAAGGAAGCACCACTTTGTTCTCTAAGGGACCTTCCAGCCATTGGCGATAGGCCTCAATGATGAAAAGAGGATCATCATAGACTGGCCCGTGGCTGGGGGCGATGAGTTTAATTTCTTTTCCAGCAAGTTTATCCAGGTTTTTGAGAATGGTCTTGCAGAAAGGCATCATGATTTCTGCAAAATAACGCTTGGCCGCTTCATGCACCCGGCAAGCATCGGTAACGTAGGTTTCACTGGTGGCAATGTGGGATCCAAAGAAGTCGCAACTGAAGAGAATCTGCTCCTCGGCCATGTAGGCACACATAGTTTCAGGCCAGTGCACCCAGGGAGTGTAAGTGAATTCGAGGCTACAATCTCCCAAGGAAAGGACTTCTCCATCTTCAACAGTGAGAAAGGAGGATTCCTCTACGAACAAAAGGTCCATGAGCATTTTTTTTCCCTTGGGATTGGTGACCACCTTGGCTTTAGGAAATTTTTCTAAGACTCGAGGGATGGCTCCAGAATGGTCTTGTTCCGAGTGGAGAGACACCACATAGTCAAGAGATTTCACATCTTCCAGTTGCCGAAGCAATTCCTTGTAATGCTCACCCTCCACTGTATCAATGAGTGCGGTCTTCTCACTTCCCTGAATCAAATAAGCGTTGTAACTTGTGCCATCAGGCAGGGGAATGAGGGAGTCAAAGAGCCTTGTATCCCAGTCGACGAAACCAATGAGTGAAACACGGTCTGAAATGATCCTTGCATCCATGGAGGCCTCCTGACCTTAAACTTTGTTGAAATCTGGTTTCTTTACAAATCAACCATCGTTCTTTTATTCCAGAAAAAGGATTCTTGGGTAAAACACTCTGATAGCAACTCTCCCATCCCCCGTATAATCATGTTTCTCATGGACTCTGACACTGGCCTCCTCAGCTCGAGAGTCGCCATAAAAAACATCAAACAATTCTGAGTAAAACAGAAGTCCCCCTGTTTCCAGGATTTGCATGTCTTTCTGCTTCACTTCCACCTCTTCTTCCGAGTAGAATACGGTATTCCTCGTAAGGACTTTGCATTATGGCACGTTTCCAACGGGGGAGCGGAGTTCTGTTGCACCCAACAGCACTACCCGGTCCCCACGGCATCGGTTCTCTCGGTGCGCAAGCGCTTGCATTCATTGATTGGCTCCAAAAGGCCGGTCAAAGCTATTGGCAGATTTGCCCCCTCGTTCCAACCGGCTATGGTGATTCTCCCTATCAAGGGTTTAGCGCTTTTGCCGGGAATCCAAATCTGATCAACCTTGACCAACTCATCCCCCTTGGTCTTTTGACGGAAGCGGATACCACCCCTCTCAAAACTCTCCCATCCAATCATGTGGACTTTGGTGCTCTCATTCCTCAAAAGATGGCGATTCTCCACCTTGCTTGGACACGCTTTTCCCAGGAGAACTGTGGCTCCGCTTTATCCCAGCCTTTCTCTCAGTTCAAGGCAGATCAAAAATCATGGCTCCCAGATTACACCCTGTTCATGGTTGCAAAAGAACGTCATGAAGGGCGTCCCTGGGATGAATGGAATGATGATCTTCGCCTTCGAAAACCAGAGGCTTTGGAAAAACTCGCATCGGAAACACAAGATCAACGGGAGTTCCATGCCTTCCTCCAATTCCTCTTTGACTCCCAGTGGAGAATGGTCAAATCCTATGCCAATGAACGGGGCATCCGCATCATTGGAGATCTCCCCATCTTTATTGCCTTTGATTCCGCAGATTGTTGGGCCCACCCCAACCTGTTCCAACTGGATGAACAGCGTCGTCCCACCGCCGTGGCCGGTGTTCCACCAGATTACTTCAGCGAAACTGGCCAACTCTGGGGGAATCCTCTCTATGATTGGGAAACCATGGAAAAGAGTGGTTTTGCATGGTGGATTTCGGTATTACGTTCCAAATTGGAACAGTATGATGTTCTTCGGATCGACCACTTCCGTGGTTTTTCCGCCTATTGGTCTGTTCCCTATGGCGAGGATACCGCCATCAACGGATCATGGATTCCATCTCCTGGGGCCACGCTCTTTGCCCGAGTCAAAGAAGAACTGGGTGAACTTCCCATCATTGCAGAAGATTTAGGAGTCATCACTCAGGATGTGGTGGAATTGATTGAGGGTTGTGGTTTTCCAGGAATGAAGGTGATGCAATTTGCTTTTGATTCCTCAGAAGAAAATGACTACCTCCCCCATAATTACCCCCGACATTGTTTGGTGTACACCGGTACACATGATAATGATACAGCCGTGGGTTGGTATGAGAAAGCTCCAGAGGTTGATAAGGCCACGGCACGGGATTATCTTGGACTTCCTGACCATGCCACTGCCGCCCAGGCGGCTCAAGCCATGGTCCGTGCCTCTCTTTCCTCTGTTGCAGATCTTGCCATTACGCCCATTCAAGATCTCTTGGCTCTGGGAAGTGAAGCCCGTTTCAACACTCCTGGAACTCTTGGTGGGAATTGGAATTGGCGAGTTGAAGCTCAGGCCTTTACATCTGAAACGTCCCAATGGTTGCATCGTCTCACCAGCCTGTACGGTCGGCTTCCTCAATAGCACATTTCTTCTCTTAGACCGACCCCTTTCAAGAGCGGCTCTTGAAAGGGGTCTGCCCCCGTTTTTCCAAAACGGGGGTCCATCTACGTATACAAGACCATATATGTCATTTTTTTAATGGGCGAAAAGAATTTCAGAGCCTATCTTATAGAGAGGAGGCTCACATGAAGAAAACATCACTATTGGTTGTCCTCATCCTGATCATGGTTGCCAATATTTATGCCGAATATCCCCCTGAAGGTTGGACGGCCTCAATCAAGGAAGCCATCACTCAGGCTGAGAATGAAGATAAAATGATTTTATTGAATTTCACAGGATCAGATTGGTGCTCTTGGTGCTTCAAGTTGGATGAGGAAGTTTTTGGTACCCAAACCTTTGGTGAATGGTCTGAAGACAACCTTGTCAAAGTCTTTGTAGATTTTCCCCGGGCTATTGAACTGGATCAGGAAACCCGAAAGCAAAATATTTTGCTGCAGCAAATGCTAGGAGTCCGTGGTTATCCCACCATTTGGCTTCTCGGAAGTGATTTAACCCCACTGCTGCGCACGGGCTATGTGGATGGAGGAGCAGACAATTTTATTCGCCACCTCACAGAAGATCAAAGAGAAGTTCCAGAAGAAGATGCCCAGCGATTCCGCCAAGAGTTTCGTAGAGCTCTTGAAGAGGCACTTGGTGCGATTGAGAGTTAACAGGCCCCCAGAAGAAACGCTTTAGACGCACAAAGGCGCCAAAAACCATGAAGGCGATTGGCGCCTTTTAAAGAAGGGTCATCATGATGCCTATACTCACGGGAGAAAGAAGGGTTGTGAAGGACACAATCATCGCCCCCTGAGAGGGCGGAAATCCCACTTTTTCCGATACCACAAAAAAGGAGATGGCTGTAGGACAGGCAAATCCAATCACTGTGGTCATCAACCATGAAGGGGTAATCCCCAGTCGTTTCCCAAAAACATAGGCCACCAGAGGTAGGAGCACCAATTTCACAAAACTCACACCAAGAGGGAGATACCAGGACGAGGATCGATGAAATCTTAAGCTGGCTCCAATGGCAATCAACGCCAATGGAAGGCTGGCCCTCCCCACTTGGTTGAGAAGTACCGTGATGGGAGGAGAGAGGGAGAGGGGCAGTAAGGAAAAAAGCAAACCGGCAACAATGGCCACCATGAGGGGATTCCAGAATATTCGATGCTTATGATGCGGTTCATCTGCTCTTTTCATTCCCCAGAAAGCCATGACGTTATGCAAGGGCAACACAAAAGCTGAAAACATGGCCGCGCGGGCCAAGCCTGCCGATCCATCAAAGGCCTCACCAAGGGCATAACCCAAAATGGCCACATTACTCCATGTTGACGCAGAGGCAAGAAAACCAGGGTGATTCCATTTCATCCCTTTCGTAACACCCCAAACGGCTCCATAAACTCCCAGTAAAGGAAGAAGAATAACAAGCACCAACAAGACAGGGGGTGTTGACGGTAAAGTTGTTGTGGCTAAAGTACGAAACAAGAGTATGGGAAGAAAGAGGCGAAACACCATTCGAGAAAGGAGTGAGGCATCCTCGTGATGAAGGACATGAAAAACGCGAAGAAACACTCCCAACAGAATGAGAGAAAAAACAGGCGTAATGGTTTTCAAGCTCAACAAAAGAGTTTCCAAATCCAACCTCTTCCTCCATTGTATTCTTTATCCTCTCCATTCCCGAGTAGCCTGAAGCCCAGAAGGCAAAGAAATCCCCTGCACCATTCCTTTCCCCATCCATGTTCCCGCATCATGGGCCATTTCTGTCAAGGAATCCTTGTTCTCATGGTTCTCACTTCCTGTGTGGGAGAGATGGCAGGAAGAGGAAACCTCCGCCAGAGCCCCTTGGCCATTGAAAAAGGAAAGGATTCTTTTGTGGAATCTCCTCAGGCCTCCACCCCATCCGGCTCCCTCCCAAGTCTTTCCGCCGTCCAATCCGCACTTGTGAATGCGGCCCAGTCCAACCTTGGACAAGAGAGGCTCCTCATTGATGGAAAATCCTTTGCCCTGGATTGCAGTGGCGTCACCTCTGCCTTTTATTGGGATGTTGGCATCAATTTGGCTGAGGCCTACCCGGGAAGGGAGGGGAGCGGTGTGGACCGGCTCCATCAATATCTGGCAGAAAAAGGTCTCCTGTATAAACCAGATGAACCGGTCCCAGGAGATTTGATTTTCTGGGATGATACCTATGACAAGAATGGGAATGGGCTTGTTGATGATGAACTCACCCATATTGGAATGGTGGTGGATGTGGATGAGGAAGGAATTGTGACCTATGTGCACCATGACTACATCCATGGCATCGTCACAGCCCGGATGTATCCGCCCAACCCCTCTGATCGGAGCCGCAATAGTCCGATGCGCATGGCATCTTTGGGGCCCACACCGGATGGCCGATTCACATCTGGGGATTTATACCGAGACGCAGGACGAGCCTGGGAATTGGCCCAGTGAAATCGATTCCGAATTCCACGGAACGGCTTTGTACAAAGAGATTGAAAATGGGCGTCCCCCCCGGCAAGCCGGGGGTCGGGCTATTCGGGGGTTTCGTCCTCGTTCCTCGGACCGGCTCCGCCGCCCCTATTATCCCTGACGCAGTTGAGGGCCATGGAAGAATTTATTCATCCATGGCCGAGACAAGGAAAGGGAAACCGAAGGTATCCCTGACGCAGCTGAGAGCAATGGGACTGTTACAGTTTGACTTTTGCTCAGCCCCAAAGCACGTTCTATTTCCCCCTCACCATGGTTCGGGCTGCCGCTTCAATCACATCCACA
>JAKSCK010000090.1 GCA_022360655.1 Spirochaetales bacterium
ATGTCATATTTGTCATGCACTTGCCTATATGCTTGAAAGCATCTTTCGCGCAAGCCGTGCCTCGTTGGAAGTTGGATATTGTTCAACCACATTTAAAAGCGTTGCACGCGCATCAGAAATTTCATTCAACCGCTCGTAAGCAAAGCCAATCTTCAGCAGAGCAGCACGCGCCTTTGGGTGCTGAGGGAACCTGCGCACAACTTCGCGGAAAAGGTCGATAGCTACAGCAAAATCTTTCTGAGAATAAAACGACTCGCCAATCCAGTACACAGCGTTCGGCGTAAGTGCATTTTTCGGGTATTCAATGAGAAATTCTTCAAGCTGTTCTCGACCAGCTTCATATTTTTCCTTATTTAATAAGGCCAGCCCCTTTTTATACATGTCTTTAGCAGAAAGCTTCTTAGCGGACTTTCTAGGCTTTGGCGCAGCCTTGGGCTTTGAAACTGGGGTTGCGACAGCAGCAATCACTTCTTTTTCCATACGCGGAGCCAGCATCTGCTTCTTCTGCGGCGCAGGAATCATTGGTGCGGTCGCTGGGGACATTGCTGCAGGCTTAGCAGTAGCGTTCATGGGAGCACGCTTTGGAGCAGTCTGCGGTACAGGTTCAGACTCATAGTCCTCATCCTTTTTTCCGCTGCTTTTGTCCGGCGCAAAAAACGCAACAGCATCGGCTGCATTCTTGTTCTGCTTGTCTACATCAACCTCATACGCCTTATCTTCTGAAAGCGCAGCGGGGATATTAAGAGCCGTATCTGCTTTTGCCTGAGAACCTGACGGGACAGGCTTTTTCTCATCATCAGTATCAGCAGTTTTCGCAGGTGTTTTCTGTGCAGATTTCTTATTGTTCATCACGAACACATGCACGTCAGGAGTAAGCTCCGTGGAAGTATAGATCATCTCTTCCTGCGTTGGCACAGGCAGACCAAGCTCTTTTTCAAGCTTGGAAATACGAGAAGAAAGTCCCGCTTCACGCATGGCCGCTTGCTCACGAAAATCTAAGAAACGTTGTTCCAGATTTTCCATGCGCCACTTAGTACTTGCTACTTCCGTCTTCACAGAAACAGCACTACATCCACAACAAACGAAAACTAATAGGC
>JAKSCK010000166.1 GCA_022360655.1 Spirochaetales bacterium
TCCTTGAACCTGGCCGCAATTTCACTGCGGCTCAGGGCCTTGGGATCTTCCACCAAGCCGGAAATGGCCAGAATATTCTTCTGAACATCGAGAACCTTGTTCTCTTCCTGGGTCGGCTTCAGGAATACAGCTGCGCTGGAAACCAGAACCGAACACACCAGGGACAGACCGATGGTGACCGTCAGGGTCTTTTTAATGGTGTCGTTATTAGCCATTGAGACGGGCCTCCCGACGCTTGATGTTGGCCTGGACCACGAAGTAGTCAATCAGCGGCGCAAACAGGTTACCGAACAGAATGGCCAGCATCATGCCTTCCGGATAAGCAGGGTTAATCACCCGGATCAGAGTTGCCATAACACCGATCAGGGCACCGTAGTACCAGCGGCCCAGGTGTGTCATGGAAGCAGAGACCGGATCAGTCACCATAAAGATCAGACCAAAGGCAAAACCACCCAGAACAAAGTGCCAGTACCAGGGCAAGGCAAACATTGGGTTGGTGTCGGAACCGATGGTGTTAAACAGCAGGGTCGTAACAACCATACCCAGAATGGTACCAGCCACGATACGCCAGGATGCAATACCCATGATCAGCATCACTGCACCACCGAGCAGGATAGCCAGGGTTGAAGTCTCACCCATGGAACCCTGAATATTGCCAAAGAAGGCATCAAACCAGGTAATGCCATTCTGCAGCAGAGCATCAACACCTCCACTAGAGGCAATGCTCAGTGCAGTTGCACCACTGAAACCATCAACAGCAGTCCAGACCATGTCGCCGGAAATCTGTGCCGGATAGGCAAAGAACAGGAAAGCACGACCAGTCAGCGCCGGGTTCAGGAAGTTTTTGCCGGTACCACCGAACACTTCCTTGCCGATCACCACGCCGAAGCTGATACCCAGGGCAACCTGCCAGAGAGGAATGGAAGGCGGAACGATCAGGGCATAGAGAATAGAGGTAACAAAGAAACCTTCGTTAACCTCATGCTTGCGCACGATGCAGAACAGAACTTCCCAGAACACGCCAGCCGCAAAAGTCACAGCATAAACCGGCAGGAAATAGGCTGCACCATAAACCATGTTGTCCAGCAGGCTGGAAGGGTCATGACCAATAAAGAACCAGCTGTGCCAATCGGTCGGTGCTGGCAGTCCACCGGCAATGGCCATATTGGCCTGGTAACCAACGTTCCACATACCAAAGA
>JAKSCK010000234.1 GCA_022360655.1 Spirochaetales bacterium
CGTGGTTTGATGTAATATGTAATACTGATGATTTTCTGCGAAATTCAGTTGAACCGGAAGAATCTGGTCCAAGGTTTCGGGGAACTCAGATATAAATATGTTTGCTGTGACGAGCAAAGACATCCTTTTGTTTGAACCGCTTTCACCTTGTAAGTGGGTCTGGACCTTTTTCTCGTTAATCTTGCTGTGGATGGTGACCAATGGATCCATCGTAAAGATCTGTCTCCCAGTGAAACAGACATCTGTGCCAATCTTTTTGAATCTGCAGGGATCTGTATTAAGCGCACCCACGAGGTGACAGGAACGCTGTGTGGTGGTCGTAAACTGCTTCTGGAGAAGATTGGTGCGGGGATTCGCGTGGGAGGGTGCTTGTTTGTCTTGGACCCGCGTTAAAGCTCAGTAAACACCCCTTACGGGCTATTCTGACGGTAGCGTTTTCGCCCGTCGTTATCGAGGCGTACGATACGCCGTTGTGCACGAATAAGATTCTGACACTGTTTCTGTGCTGTGGGCTGCGCCTACGGGCGTTTTGCAAAGCCTTTTGTGCACGGGGTTGTGCCCCGCACCCTTTGCTGTAAGGGTTTTTCCTTCTACGGCGTCGCTCGATACTTCGCGCTTTTTGAACGCAAAGGAAAAGACATAATTCTCGTCAAAAGTTATCGCGCAACAGCTAACACTGTGCGCTTCGCGCTGGGCTGCCAGTAAATTGTGGCTTCAGCTGTACATGGTTTCGGAGCAGTGAACGTATCTGGGGCGTTTTTCGACGAGACAGTGCGTCATAGGAGCGTGATATTTGTTTGTTTTCCGCGACGATTGCGCTGGCGCGACGTTCGTGCGAGCAGGTGACGAAGTCCAAGATGAAAACTGTGTTCCAGAATGTGTCTGGTGTCAAGACAATGGTCTTGCTGGTCTTTTTGACCAGTTTCCTGTGTCGCGCCGTTGGGGGCGACGTTCCGCCTGGATATAGCTCAGTCGAGGATCTGGTGAAGGATCTGAAGGCTCTGACCAAGGAGAACAAGGGATATCGCGACACGAATCGCGAACTGAACGAGCAGATCACCACCATGTCGGAGAAACTGGCAGATCTTCGTGCTGCGGGGGCAGTAGAGGAGGAAATGGCGGATTCGACACAACAAACGCCGGTGCCATTTTGGCTGAAGTGGTGGAATTATCACCATGAACCCCCGTCGAAGGAGTCGGCAGAGGCTGAAGAAGGATGCAATTCGTTTCGGTGCTGTCTCCTGATGGTCGTTGACAGCGTCTTCGATGTTGTGTGGATTGCAATCAGTGACCCTATTGGATTCATTGGAGTCATTTCCACGGTGATCACAGACCTGGTTCAAAATCAAGTAAGAGTTTTGTCTGCCATTTTGGGTGGAATTCTCACCTTTTCAGTAATCAATGTAGTATTGTATGCCACTACAAAGATTACAGACATGTGTAACAAGATCCACAAGATGGTTAAGGCGTTCCTGAAGCTCCCACTGATGTCTCTAATTATCGAGACAATCAAAAAGGCTTATAAGTGGGTGCTTAACATCATGGACGTTGAGAAGCAAGAAAAGGAGATGGATGAGAAGCTGGCAAAGCTTTCTGAGGCGATGGAAAAAATCAAACAATGCCTGGACAAGCCGATACCATCTGCTGAGACGCAGGATTTGGGAGCACCTTCCAAAAGATGTGGCTATTGTGGAGCTTGGGGGCACGTTCACACAGAGTGTGAGCGTAAAAGAGCAGAAGACATTAAATGCTCTTACTGTGGGAGGACTGGTCATGTGGAGATGGGTTGTCGTCTCAAAAAAGAGCACCAGAGATTTGGGTATGAAAAGAAAGGCAAGGATGTGAAGAAGCCCAAAGCCTCCCATGTGCTAGCCCCAGTGGAGAAAGGAGGGAACCAGAAACCCCCTACGCCGGTTGAATGTCGGTACTGTCATGGTGTGAACCATGTCGAGACATATTGCCTGAAGAAAAGGGCAGCTGAGGCCAGATTGTTGACAGCCCAGGAGAAGGGAAAGAAGGAAGAGGTGGAGGAAATCCCGGTCACTAAATTGGAAGCTGCCCCCTCGGTGTCTGTGGTCGGAGATGATGACCAGAACAATGACGACAAACGATTGGTGTATGTACCGATCCGGTTCCGGGATGTAAAAATCAATCGATGCCTGATTGATACTGGTGCTCAAGTAAACCTCATGCCAGCCAGTATTGTGACCAGGCATGGGTTCCCTCTCACTAAAGATGGAATTCAGACGGTGTATGGATTCGATGGAACCCCTGGAAGGATTCAAGGACTTGTGGAGGGGCGATTATCCTTTGGGGACGATAGTCAGACCTTGCTGACTGACTTCATGGTATCCCCGGACATCACCACCCCCATTATAGGGTTTCCAGCATTGAGAGATTCAAATCTATGGATCAATTGCCAGAATCATGAAATTTACAACAAGAGGACAGGAAAGACCATCCTCTGCTCTGTTGTAACGACGGAAAAAAACTGAAAAGGCCGGCAGGCCATTGGTCTGCCGGGAGGAAGAAGGTGGAAGAGGAACAAATAAAGAGCTGCAAAGGGTCGGTTTTGCTGGAACAGATGTGGGGTCTGAAGGGGAGCAGAGGATTGCAGCTTCATTCGGAGACGTCAGCATCAATTTTAGCTGGTCGATCCATATTTTTACCTCCAAGAGAGTGGACTAGGGTGTTTCTGCCCTATAGAATGCGCATCTCGGGCGGTGTAACTGCTGTCTGTGGGTTGCAGCGTCCTGGTCTGGTGGCTGGATTGGCCGTCACTAAGGGAGGACAATTGCGTCTGAATATTTGGAATTCAAGAGAAGAAGCAGTACAGTTGACTCCCAAGACCGTACTAGTTAATGTATTGGGAGCCAAAGTGTCTGTCAAATACTTTGGCAGTAAACATAAACAAGAAAAAAGAACTGAGAAATGGGATGGCAAAAACAAAGAAAAAATTAATGCGTTGATAAAGGAACACAACCTGGGACTGAGAGGGAGTGAACATAAAATGGAGACTCAGGACATTGCGGACAAGGAGCTTCCAAGATTTGAATTGCTATCTGATGAAATAATTGAACAGAAGATACGCGAAATGTTTCCTGTTGTGGGAGACTTGTCATCACATCCAGTAAATGCAGCTATGCAGCGGTTGATGGTTAAAAAGGAGGAAGTCACATGGATACCTCCAAAGGAGTGCGGAATTCGCACGCAGTACACCGTTGAGAAGGTAGCTGACAGGAAGTTGGTAGCTAAGCAGTTGAAAGAATATGTGCAA
This sequence comes from Spirochaetales bacterium, assembly GCA_022360655.1. Taxonomy (GTDB): domain Bacteria; phylum Spirochaetota; class Spirochaetia; order DSM-2461; family DSM-2461; genus UBA2779. The sequence goes on from JAKSCK010000234.1 coordinate 3,278, forward strand.
CGCGGATACCTAGATGAGGTGTCAGTTGCAGATTCTGTGTATCTAAGTCCATTGCTTCCTGTTAGGAAGTCTAATGGCACTTTCCGTTTCACCAACGACTTCAGGAAGCTGAATTCTTACTTCCGGAG
>JAKSCK010000174.1 GCA_022360655.1 Spirochaetales bacterium
CGGTACCGCTTTCGATGGCGGAAATGACTGGTAACATCCGATCCATGAAGGCTCACCACCAATGGAATCTGTGGGAAGACCTTCTTCATCACTGCTGAATACAACGGAATCCCAGCCCAACCAAAATGGGCATGCACCAAGTCAGGGGCAATCCGCCGAATCCAAGGAATGTAGTCCTTGGCTCTCCTCTCATCACTGGGCAAAAAAGGATGCTGGTAGCGGTGGAGATAGGCAGGAGGAGCTACAATCACATGGGGGAATGGCCTGCTTTTGCTATTCACATGAGCATGGGTGAGCACCAAATGCAACTGATGAGATTGAGATTGAAGCCCCTGTATCAGATTGTAAAGAAAGGTTTCTGAAAGAAGGGAAAAGGCATCCATCACATGGAGAATCACCTGTTTTCCCCGACGCTGAGCATCCAAGTTCTGGAGGATTTTTTCTGAACTCAAAGGAGGGCTCTTCGGACTCCTCATTGATTTCTTCATCTTTCTTAAATCGACCCCTCAGGCGGACGGCCTGAGGGGTCCCCCCATCTATTCCCGTATCAAAGCCAGTCTCCAGGTGTAATGCCCAGGAGACACTTCATACTCCTCCCGAGTCTGTGGACCACAGCTTCCGGTACCCAAGCCTCGATGCGCCACATCCAAACTCAGCCATGTCTCCCCATCATCCTGTAAATCGCTGGTGTGCCGGGCCTCAAAAAGTTCCGTTGGAGAATGGGGCAGGGCCGAGAATTGGAAGACCCGGTCCATGAGCACCCGGAGGCTTCCCTCAGAGGATTGAAGACTGGCCCAGCGTACATCCGTTTTATTCCCGCATTCTTGGGGCAGGATGTAGGGAACAAACTGATTGTTCACAGTGCTTTCCCAACAGCCCAGGAAGGCGGAGGCATTGCGGTCACTGTAGTTCTCATGGGGACCCCGTCCATACCAGCGCAGTTGCTGATAATCCTGTGGGAGTTGGAGAAGCAACCCTACCCGGGGAAGGGAGGGAAGCTGCTGGGGAAGGAAGAACTCACCGTCAACACCAAGCCCACCCCCTTTGAGAGCTGTAAAACTTCGTGTGACGCGAATTTCCATTCCTTCCGGGCCATCAGAAGCGGCATGAACGGTTTTCAGAATAAGTTGGGAACCCTGAATCTCCACCATGTATTTTTGGATTACCAAGCGGTTGAGCCCGGCGGCCATCCACTGTCCCAAGGGTTTCCCTTCCTGTCCACTCCACTCACGGATGCCATCATTATCGGTGGCCGCCCGCCAGAAATGGGGTTCTGGCCCGCTGAGGGCCACAGGTTGAGAGTCTCCCAGCCAGGAGAGGGAGCCATCCGGGGCAATGTGCAGCTCTTCTTTACCTAAAGCAAAGCGGCGGGTGGAACCTTGAGGGCTCAGCTCCTGCCAGGTTTCTTCAACAAAAGCAGGGGAATCGGCGGAATCCCCCCCGTGAGGGGTCGTTCTGAGGAGAGGAGTATAACTCCCTGCAATGGGAAGCTGCTCTGAAGCAATGATATGGCCGGCGGGACACCAGGCTGTGGCCTCTCTCACCCGAACGGTGAGATTCAGATGGGCTTCTTTCCCTTGGGCCAGGGCGGGGAGCGCACAGGGGAGAGGGACTTTGGCCTCTTGCCCCACGGGTATGGGAGGCAGAGACAGGGGGCCGGAGGCCTGGGGAGTTCCATCGATGAGAAGTTCCCAGGAGGCTTCCAACCAGGCTGTACCGGAAAAATCCTGACGGTTGGTGATGGTGAGATACGGAGCACTGCCAGGCGTTGGAGCCGCTTGGAGAGAAAAGGCCAGGGGTTGAGTGAGGTATTTGCATTCTTCCATAGCGGGATGGGGAGTGCGATTGGGCCAGATTAAACCATTGATGCAAAAATCAAAGTCATGAACCGGCTCATCATAGTCTCCGCCGTAGGCCCAGTAGGTTTTTCCATTGGGAGCGGTTTTTTCCAATCCTTGATCCACCCAGTCCCAGATGAAACCTCCTTGGAGGCCATGCACGCGATGAAAGGCGTCCCAGTATTCTTTGAGGTTTCCATTGCTGTTGCCCATGGCATGGGAGTATTCGCAGGCAATGTAGGGACGGTCATCGGCCACTTGGGTGGCGTAATGAATCATGTCATCCACGCTTTCATACATGGGACAAACCACATCGGTGCCCTGCCTGTTCCAATGGTCTTGATGGACGGTGAGTCCCTGGCCCCATTCGGGTCGGACGGCCCCTTCATAGTGAATGGGACGGGTGGGATCGGTGCGCCGGGTGAAGGCTATGGCGGCATCATGGTTGGGGCCGTAGCCGGATTCATTTCCCATAGACCAAAGGATGATGGAAGGATGGTTCCGATCCCGAATCACCATGCGGCGCACCCGGTCCACAAAGGCTGCGGTCCATCGAGGATCACGGCAGAGCTGATCATAGTAGTCATGGCATTCGATGTTGGCCTCATCCACCAGATAGATGCCGTATTCATCACAGAGGTCATACCATTCAGGAGTGTTGGGATAATGGGCGGTGCGTACAGCATTAAAATTGTGCTGCTTGAGCAGAAGGATGTCGGCAATCATGCTCTGACGGTCCACGGTTTTCCCGGTTTTGGGGTCATGCTCATGGCGGTTGACGCCTTTGATGAGAACAGGCTTCTCATTGATGCGCAATTCCCGCTGAGCAATGGTGACGCTGCGGAAACCAATGCGGTGAGAAAGGGCTTCCACCACCTCCCCTTGAGGATTGAGCAGGGCCAATCGCAGTCGATACAGGATGGGATGCTCACTACTCCAACTCTGCACCCCTTCAAGGGGGAAGGAAAGACGCACATGGTCTTGGCCTCCCCGGTCCGGATCTGTATGTCGGACGGTGCGGAACCGGGTGGAACCCACTTGATGTTTTTGGAGAAGGAGATGTCCTTGAGCATCTTCGAGGCTGAGAGCAAAGCTGTAATCTTCCAGACTTTCCTCCCCATCCACCAGGATGTCTACAGCCAAATTGGCGGGAACAGCGGCGGGGCCAGATTCTTGGGATTGATCATGGAATGGAGAAAATTTGAGCTGACGCCGTTCCTCAAAGCCTGCATCCCCGTGGCCTTCTTGCGGTTGTACATCACAGAGTGTGGGTGTACACCAGGCATCACGAATCCGTCTCTCTCCCGTTGAGTACAGGTACACATCCCGGTAAATGCCAGCCATCCACCAGTGATCTTGGTCTTCTAAGAAACTGCCATCACTCCATCGCAGCACCACCACGGTCAGCTGGTTTTCGCCGTTGTTTAAAAATCCTGTGATGTCAAAAGCGGAAGGGGTTCGGGAATCTTTTGAAAAACCCACTTCCTGTCCATTCACAAAAACAAAGAAACAGCTTTCCACGCCATCAAAGTGCAGGACGGTTCGTCGATTCATCCAGGAGGAATCCACAGAAAAAGAACGGTGATAGATTCCTGTAGGATTCTCTTCTGGAACGTGAGGAGGTTTGCACGTGAATGGCATCTGAACATTGGTGTACCACGGATCATCCCCCACCCCCTCCATGGTCCAGTTGGCAGGAACCGTGATGGGCCGCGCATCCATCCTCTTGGCGTCTGAAAGCACATCTTCTGGTTGAACATCTTCCGGTTTGCTACGGAGGCTAAAATCCCACGAGCCATTCAAATCAAGAAACCAAGGAGAATTTTCACGGGGTTCATGAGCCCCTTCCATACTGGGAAACGAATAGGATGTGGCCCGTGGGGGCAGAACATTGATTCCGGTGATTTCTGGTTGCATCCAGGGTTTCGACTGGGCAAGAGGGGAAAAGGGCATAGGAGCCTCCATTACAGAGATATGAAGATTCGGACATAACAATAATGGGACTTGTCATATCGACTGAGTAAGATTTTAACGAATGTATGCGTGTGTATAATTTAAATATTTGAAGATTAGTTTTAGAATATCGTGCTTCTACGGGGGGTTTTGTAGAAGACCTCTTTTTTTCTCACTTTTTCCCTAAAAAACAACCCCGCAATAGCGGGGTCGCCCCATCAGGCTGCTCAGTGGAGTCCTGGAGAATCCAAAGGCACCGGAGAGAAGAGCCAGGCAAGAAGAAAAAAGATGCACCACGGATCTATATTTAGTTTCGTCTGACCAATATCACTCGTCAACTCTTGTTTCGTTTAAAGACAGGCCGTGGCTTTTATTTCTACCAGAGCATCCTTAGGAAGTCGGGCCACTTCCACTGCTGCTCGACTCGGATAGGGTGCACTGAATGCCTTTTCATATTCCCCATTCATTCCAGCAAAGTCGTCCATGTTTTTGAGAAATACAGACACCTCACAAACATGAGCTTCGCTGGCTCCTGCTTCCTCAAGAATGGCCTTCAGATTGGCCAAACATTGACGGGTTTGCGCTTCTATGCCGGTAGGCATTTCACCCGTTTCTGGATGGAGGGGTAATTGACCAGAGATAAACAGAAACGATCCTGCAACAACGGCCTGAGAATACGGGCCAATGGCACCTGGAGCCTTGGAGGTTTGGATGCTTTGCTTCATAACACTCTCCTAAAAACATTAATGATGGCTTGGCTTTCAGAAGAAGTTGATCCCAAGCCCATCTTCACCAGATTAACAGGGAGCGCCAAAGAAGGCCAAATCCTCTTCAAGAGCCTGTCCATCCACGGTGAGGTAGCCTCCCACCATCACTCCGCCAATACCCGCCTGAATGCAGGCCTGCTGAACCTGCCTTTCCAACTGTTGTCGTCCTCCGCAAAAACGAAGCAGGGCCCCTGGAATCATGCGGCGATATTTGGCAATCGACAACACGATTTCCTCATCAGAAAGTCGCTGAGCTCCGGCCAAGGGCGTGCCTTCCATGGCTGTGAGCACATTGATGGGCACTGAATCTGGCCGTAATTGGGCCAACTCTTCTGCCAGCTCCCAACGCTGATCTCGACTTTCCCCCAGTCCCCACAAACCACCGCTGCACACTTCTAAACCCACGCTTTGTGCCGCAAGTACCGTGTCTACGCGTTCCTGAAAATCATGCGTGTCACAAATCTGTGGATAAAAGGAACGGGCCGTTTCTAAGTTATGGTGGTAGCGAACCACCCCCACATCTTTGAGACGTTGAGCCTGAGCTGGGGTTAAAATTCCCAATGAGGCACAAAGGGCCATGGGATAATCTCGGGCCAGCTTTTCAAAGATGGGTGCAAGGCGCTCAATGAAGGAATCTTCGGCATAACCTCCACTGGCCACCAAAGAATAGCGTTGCACACCGGCCTTGGCCAAAACATCCGCCTTGGCAAAAAGGATGCTCTCATCCACGAGTTCATAGGGTTGTTCCACATTTCCGTGATGGGCGGATTGGGCACAAAAGGCGCAATTCTCGCTGCAATGTCCATTCCGCACATTGATGATGGCACAGTATTCCATAGGGAGCTGATGATACTCGGAAAGGAAGTTTATACCGACCCCCTCCCCCGCTCTTGGTCATATGATTCGTGATGAGTACGCGGTTTTGGGGAGGGGGGAAAGGAAGATTAGGAGGTGAGAGCCTCCAATCGGCTTTCCAATGCATGCCAGGCCAAGGTGGCACATTTGATGCGCATGGGAAATTTTCTCACGCCTTCCAGAACTTCAAGATCGCCCCAAGCCTCCAGTTTTTCCACTTCTTCTTCCCCCCGCATCACAGAGAGAAAGAGTTGGAGAAAATCCTGGGCTTCGGCGATGTTCATCCCAATGAGGCGCTCCGTCATCAAGGAAGCCGATGCGGTGCTGATGGCACAACCATGACCATCAAACTGAGCCTGAGTAATACGATTCTCACCATCCAATTGAAGATCCAGTTTCACAGAATCACCGCAGGAGGGATTCTCATGGAGAACATCATCACCAAGATGGTCCAGATTGGCTTTATTTCGAGGGGATTTGTAATGGTCAAGGATGATTTCCATATACAGATCATCAAGTTGGTTCATAAGAAATACTCCCGAGCAGCCTGGAGGGCCGCCCCTAAACAATGCAAATCCTCTTCCGTGTTGTAAAGAGCGAGAGAGGCCCGGGCAGTGGAGCCAAGTTGCAAGGCCCTCATGGCTGGCTGGGCACAGTGATGCCCCGAACGAATGGCCACATGGTCCCGGTCTAAATACTGGGCCACATCATGGCTATGCACCCCTTCCAGAGTGAAGGAAAACACCAATTGGTGTTTTTGATTTTGAGGGCCAATCAAGGTGAGTCCTTCCACCTCTTGAAGAATCTGGCGGGCTTTCTGGGAAAGAAAGGCCTCTCGATCTTGGATGTGTTTCAGTCCAAAGGCGACCATCCAGTCCATGGCCGCTGCCAAACCCACTGCAGCCGCCACATCAGGTGTTCCGGCTTCAAACTTGTGGGGGAGAGAATTCCATGTGCTGGAAGTCAATGTCACTCGACTAATCATTTCCCCACCCGTTTGCCAAGGAGGGAGCTGATCCCATAAAGCCTCTTTTCCCCAAACAACCCCACTGCCCATGGGCCCATAAACTTTATGTCCACTGAACACTAAGAAATCGGCACCAAGCTCCTGAACATCCCAGCTTCCATGGGGAACAGATTGGGCCCCATCCACCACAAGGGAAATGCCATGATTTTTACACCAGGAGGAAATCTGCGAAAGTGGATGCGTGGTGCCAAAAGCATTGGAGACGGTGGAAACAGCACAGATTTTTACCCGCTGTGCCCGCCCATCCGCTTCCAGAGTTTTCAGAAAATTCATGTCCAAGGTGGCATCAGGTAAAAGGGGAATCGCCACCAATTCGGCCCCCATCCGCAGGGCGGCCTGCTGCCAGGGCACCAAGTTGGCATGATGCTCCATTTCCGTCACAAGAATGATGTCTCCAGAGGAAAGCAGCTGCTGTGAGAGACTCCAGGCCAAAAGATTCAGCCCCTCAGTGGCTCCCCGAACAAACACCAGTTCCTGCGGTGAAGCCGCATTGAGGTGGTTGGCTATACGGGCTCTGGCCCCTTCATAAGCCAAAGTCGACTGCTCTGCTAATCCATACACCGCCCGATGCACATTGGCATTCTGTGTGGTGTAATACGTGTTGAGAGCATCCAAAACCACCTGAGGTTTTTGACTTGTGGCGGCATTGTCTAAATACACCAATTCAGGGTGAGCTTGAAAAAGAGGAAAGTCCTTTTTTAGTGCATTCGTGAGGTGCATTTCTTTCATGGACATCTCCATTTCACGCCCAATCAGGAAGAGCAATCCAGAGCTCCTCCCCCCGCTGGTCCACATCATACGAGGTGACATCATCTGTCGCTGGCAGTCCTCTTACAGCGCCACTGCGACAATCAAAGGAAGAGCCATGTTTTTCGCAATACACCCGTCCATCCCAAACCTCACCATCAGAAAGCTTGGAGAATTCATGGGAGCAAGTGTCATCCAAGGCCCCCCATCCATCCTCAAGACGGAAGACCACCACATCATAGCCCTCAGCATCCACGGCCAAAGATGGGGAATCGGCTGGTAGAGCTTCAAATTCAGAGACATTCGCCACTTTCACCCATCGGCTCATGAACCACCTTTATCCTTTGCCAATGCTGCATCCAGATACTGCTCCAAAAGAGCCACCGATTCTGAAGAAAGTTTCTCCGCTGAATGCCGCAAGAACCCCTGAAGAAGTTCATCCCGTGCTTCTTGAACAGAATATCCCCGACTGGTGAGATAGAACAATTGCTCTTCATCCAGTTTTCCCGTTGTAGACCCATGACTGCAACGCACATCATCTGTCAGGATGTCCAGACGAGGAATCGAATCCGCTCGCGCTCCATCTCCTAATATCAGATTCTTGTTTGTGAGATAAGCATCTGTTTTTGAGGCATGGGGAGCCACATCAATGCGTCCTTGAAACACACTACGTCCACCGCTTTTCACCGCAACATGGGCCAAAGCATCGGAGGAACAGTGAGGAGAAGCATGGTTTTGAATCACGCCAATGTCTGTATGCCCCCCATCCTGAACAAGGGCTAAGGCTCCTAAACGAATATCCGCCCCCTGATTCTGCAACAGAGCATGAGTGGATGTTTTGGTGAGAGATGCGCCCAGATGAGTTTCATGAAATTGAATATGCGCATCCGCTTGGGACTCAAGGGTCCCCGTTGAAAAGAAGGCCGTTTGTTTGGAAAGATTCTGAATAAGGAGCAGTTCACATTGAGCATTGGAATGGGCCTTCACCCCAAAACCAGCCAGGACAAAGGATGGGGAATCCCCATCGATTATCGAATAATCTTCCCTTCTAACGGCTTCTGATTGAAGAATCCAAACCACTTGAACTTGAGAGGAGGACTCCGCACAGAGATGCACACGGGGATGATGCGTGGATGGCGTGGGTAAGGTTTGTTCCACAACAACCAGTCCTGGAATCACCGTGTTTTTTGTGACGGAAATCTCAAGGAATCCTGGCGTATCCCGCCAATGCCAGGCCGTGAATCGATTCTGTTCATCCAGCTCATTGGCTGCAAAATCCATGGCGTGAGAGGACGCTCCATCCACCCATTGAAGGGAAAAGCCCTTCTGATTGAAGGAGGAATCGTACTCCAAAGAAACCACCTCTTGCCCTTGAAGAAGAATTCGAACGGCCATTCCTTGAGGGAGTTCCGTTACCACTGGTTTGGGCAGAGAAAACGATTGAGAAGGAGCAGGTAAGGCTTTTGAGGTCTTATCAAGAGATCCTTTAGGCAGAAGACGCTCTAATGGTGTTCGTCTCCATTCCTCTTCTGTTGAGGGCCAAGAAAGATGGGCAAATTGTTCTGATGCGCGTTGTTTTATTGTGGATGTCATCCGACACTGCCCTCCATTTCAAGCTCAATCAAACGATTCAGTTCCACGGCATATTCCATGGGGAGCTGTTTCACCAGAGGATCTAAAAATCCATTCACAATCATCATGGACGCTTCCTCTTCAGAAAGTCCCCGGGCCATCAGGTAGAACAACTGGTCTTCACTGATGCGGCTCACCCTGGCCTCATGCTCCATGCTGACATCATCGGATTCTATTTCCATGTAAGGGACGGTGCGGCTGATGGATTCTGGATCCAAAAGAAGGGCATCACACACCACATGGCTTTTCACATTTTGGAGGTTGGGCGCTACCTTAATCAGCCCCCGATAGGTGGCCACGCCCCCATCTTTGCTGATGGATTTGCTGGTGATGACACTGGAGGTGTTGGAAGCATGATGTACAATCTTTCCTCCCGTATCCTGCTCCTGGCCCTTTCCACCAAAAGCAATGGAAAGCACCTCTCCATGCGCACCTTCTCCCATAAGGTAGACAGCAGGATATTTCATGGTTCGTTTAGAACCAATGTTGCCATCCACCCATTCCACCGTGGCACCTTCTTTGGCAATGGCTCTCTTGGTTACCAGGTTATACACATCTCCAGACCAATTCTGCACCGTGGAATACCGCACCCTAGCCCCTTTTTCTGCCACAATTTCCACCACAGCACTATGAAGGGAATCAGTGGTATACACCGGAGCTGTACAACCTTCGATGTAATGCACAAAGCTGCCTTCATCCGCAATGATGAGGGTGCGTTCAAACTGGCCAAAGTTTTCGGAATTGATACGGAAATAAGCCTGGAGAGGAATGTCCACCTCTACCCCTGGAGGCACATAGATAAAACTTCCTCCAGACCATACCGCCGTGTTTAATGCAGCAAACTTATTGTCATTGAAAGGAATGATGGTACCAAAGTACTTGCGAACAAGATCAGGGTGATCTGCCACGGCCTGTTCTGGAGCCAAAAACAGCACACCTTTCTTCTCTAAATCCTCTTTTATCGAGTGATAAACCACCTCTGAATCATATTGGGCCCCCACCCCAGCCAGAAACTTCTTTTCCGCTTCAGGCAGGCCTAAACGGTCATAGGTGGCTAGGATATCCTCTGGTAAATCTTCCCAGGATTCCACGGCAGATTCCGCAGGCTTGGCATAGTAGTAGATATCATCAAAATCAATATCTCCAATATCCGCCCCCCAATCCGGCATGGATTTTCGATGAAAGGCCCGAAGAGCCCGGAGTCGGAATTCCAACATCCATTCCGGCTCATTCTTCTGGGCACTAATGGCACGAACAATCTCTTCTGAAAGCCCTTTTTCAGGCTTAAAAACAGACTGATCTGGGTAAGAAAACCCAAATCGATAGTCATCAAGCCCCTTGATGGGGGCATTTTCTGTGCTCATGAGGCGGCCTCCTGTTTCGCAGAGAACTCGCCTTCTTCATCCAATGTGGATCGAACCCAGTCATACCCTCGTTCTTCTAATTCCTCCACAATTTGTGGTCCACCAGAAAGCACAATCTGTCCATCCACCATCACATGAACCTTGTCTGGTTTCACATGATCAAGGATGCGCTGATAATGGGTGATGACCAAAGCTCCAAACCCCGAACCTCGTAAGGCATTCACCCCTTTGGCAACCACTTGAAGGGCATCAATATCTAAACCCGAGTCGGTTTCATCTAAAACAGCAAATTCTGGTTTGAGCATGAGCATTTGAAGCACTTCCATGCGTTTTTTTTCGCCACCAGAAAAGCCTTCATTGAGATATCGATTGATGAAATTCTGATCAATGCCCATAAAATCCATGGCTTCACGAAGCTCTCGAATGTAGGCTGAAACATTGAACCGCCCCTCTTCACCTCGCCGAAGTTCCACGGCTCGTTTGAGGAATTTTCCAACCGTCACACCCGGAACTTCCACGGGATATTGAAAAGCCAAGAATAGGCCGTACCGAGCCCGTTCGTAGGGCTCCATCTCGGCCAGATTTTTTTCACCAAGGAAGGCCTTCCCTCCAGTCCTTTCATACTGAGGATGGCCGACAAGAACATTGGCCAGGGTGCTCTTTCCTGAACCATTGGGTCCCATCAGGGCGTGGATTTCTCCATCGGGTACCTGAAGATTCACCCCCTTCAAGATGGGTTTATCATGGATTCCAGCCTTCAGGCCGCGTATGTCAAGATTCATGGTCACTCCTTTATCGAGAGAGCAACCACGCTCTCTCGCGGGTCATGCATGGTTTCCAGAGATTTACTCTTTATCCCCTTCAATCAGACTTTAGATGGGATAGCCCATAATCAAACGGGCATTCTCACTCATTCGGCCTTCATTCCAGGGAGGAGACCATACCAATGTGGCCGTGACCATCCGGGCATCCGTTTGCTCGCCTACCCGGTCTACAATGTCTTTAGAAATGACATCACCCAAGGGACAACCGGGATAGGTGAGGGTGAAATCCACCTCCGCAACCCCGTCTTCCCGAGCATGCACCCGATATACCAGTCCAAGATCAACAATGTTGAATCCCAACTCCGGGTCAATCACATCATATAAGGCATCGTAAATCTCTTGATCGGTCACGTCCCCTCCGGTGCCCCCACGGGCGATAAATCTGCTGGATTATCCGATCCAGCAGCAAATTCATCCAAAGTGGTGTTTTCCACAAAAGCCACCCACTTTTCTTGAAACACTCGAACAATGGGCTTGATGATGCATCCACAATCCTCCTGAGCACAGTGGCCATCTGCCTCAAGACAATCTGCAATGCGTTCATCACCCCGAACGGCTCGTATCACTGTTCCAAGTGTGAGTTTCTGAGGATCCGCTGTGAGACGGTATCCCCCTTTCGGTCCCTTAGTGGCGGCAACAATACCGTCGGAACCAAGCTTCTGAAGAATACGGGCCAGCAGTTTAAAAGGAATGGAATACCGCTCTGACAGCTCCCGGGCAGATACCAATTCATCTTCCGGTAAACGGCTCATCTCCACGAGGGAAATTAAGGCATACTCCATGTCCTTATTGAAACGAAACATCGGTCCTCCGTATTTACCACCTATTAGGTGGTATTATCTTAATAAGCCAGACTAAATCCGTCAAGGATTCCCATCATCCAATTTCTTGAAGTCTTAGGCCCACCCCTTTGGAACGTTCCTTCCAAAGGGGTCGTCATCATTCAATGTTTCACTCAAAACAATGAGTGAAACAATCCATCTCTTTCCAATACAAAGAAATTGACTCCATCTTTAAATTCATCAGAATGGAGTTGTGATACTCCTAACCACAGCTCACCCCATTCCAAACTCCCTCACCCACCAAGCAGCCAATTTGATTCAAGAGAAACTGCAATCTGCCGGGAAAGAGGTGAAGATGAATAACCTCTATCATCTTCAAGATTCAACAGCAACCAAGCATACCGTTTCCTTCCCCCCTCTTCTCACAGAAGAGGAACTTCGAAGAAAAACAAGTTTTGCCCCCATTGTTCAAAAACAAATGACTCTCATTGAAGAGGCAGAGGCCTTTGTGGTCATTCATCCTGATTGGTGGGGAGGTCCTCCGGCCATTCTCAAAGGATGGCTTGATCGAGTGTTTCGCCCTGAAACGGCTTACAGCATGCCGGAAGATGGCCATGGACGGAATCCCTTGGGCCTCCTTTCTGGACGAAAGGCCTTCACCTTTATTCTGAGAGATGGACCAGAAAATCCATCCCTTAGGAATTTTTGGAATGAGGGAATCTGGGGATTCTGTGGTGCCATCGGCCATTGCCACGAGTTCAATCATATTTATGAAACAGAGGCCACTATGAGGAGAAAGATTCTCGAGCAGGCCGCTCAAGCCGCTGTCGAATTTCTTCTCTCAACCTCAAAGGCATCGTCTTGAGAGGAGAAGGCATCAAAGGCCAATCCTATAAAAAAGACAATCCCACCACCTTGAAACAAAAGGGTATACTCATCGTCATGGCCCATTTTTATCGTAGACTGATTGTTCACATGGCTCTGATCATAACCCTTACCCCACTCATGCAAGCTCAAGAGTCCATCACCTTAGGTTTTGTGGGCGACATCATGATGCATAACACCCAGCTTCGTCGGGCTTGGTTGGGTGAAGATGAAAATGGTGTTGATCAAGGTTACAATTTTCATCCTGCATTTGAATGGGTCAAGAATAACCTCGCATCTCCTGATTTAACCATTGCCAACTTTGAAACCACATTAGGAGGCCCCAATAGTGCTCTGGTTGTGGATGACCGGTATGGATTCCGGGAATACCAGGCTTACCCCACCTTCACAACTCCAGATACTCTTGCTCAGGCCCTTTCTCAGGCAGGTATTGATGTGGTTTCCACTGCGAACAATCATTGTCTAGATTCCGGTATTCCTGGATTAGAACGAACCATCACCATTTTAGAAGAGGCCAATCTCCACACAGTAGGAACATCAAAAAGTGGTTTCCCCACCCCCTGGCGGGGAAGAGTTCAGAATCTCAAAATCAGTCTGTTAGCCTGGACCGCTTCCACCAATGGACTCATTTTTTCCAAGGGAATGGAACAAGTCAATGTATTCAATGCCACAGGGCATGATGATCGGCTGGAGGATATGTTGGCCGAGATTCGAAACGAAGCATCGCAAGATTCAGACTTCGTCATTCTTTTGATACATTGGGGCCAGGAGTACATGGAAGAGCCAGATCAGTATCAGAAGAACCTGGCCCAACTGGCCATTGAGGCAGGCGTGGATATCATCATTGGATCTCATCCCCATACTCTCCAACCCATAGAACGGCGAATTGTGGAGCGCAATGGGCAAAAGGAAGAAGTTTTCATTGCTTGGTCATTAGGGAATTACATTTCCTCTCAACGCTATGTCAAAGAGGAACGCCCTTGGGTGGATGGCTCTGCCATGCTTCAACTGCAGTTAGAAGAAACCCATAACTACTGGCGCGTCTCTAAAGCCACTTTCCTCCCAGTGTATTCCCATTGGACCCCAGATCAGATTCGTGTGTTGCCTCTCCATGAGGCCCTCAACTCCAAAGAATCTCCCTATCCATTGAGCGCCTATGATCAAGAGCGCATCCGTGCTCTTGATGCATGGATTCCCACTCAACTCACACGCTACCTTGGAAACATCCCAGCCCATTCTCATTCCAATGGTTGGACCGTTCAGTTCCCATCTCCTTGAGCTTGCCTCCGGAATTCTCGCGGACTCATTCCCGTCGAATTCCGAAATTTCCGGCTAAAGCTGCTAAAATTTCCATAGCCCACGGCATCCACAATGTCTTTGATGGGCATTTGAGTATCACTGAGCAATTCTTTGGCATGACGAATTTTCAAACGTAAAACATAATCTTTGAGATTTTCTCCTACCTTGTTTCGAAAAAACTGGCTGAGATAAGGCGGTGACAGTGAAAAATGCGCGGCCATGCGTTGCGCATAAAAATCCTTTTCGGTGTAATGCGCCTCCACATACTCTAACAATTGGTCTTCCAAATCAGGAAAATCTTCTGGCTCTTTTTCCTTTAATAGCCCACAGGTAGCATCACAGAGTTCAAGAATGACTGTAGATAAATCATCTAAGGAATCAAATCGCTCCAGCAAGGTTCCATCAGGGGTATAGGGCAAAATGCTGGAGTATCCCATATCTTCAATGGCCCCTAGAACAGTTTGGAAAATTTCATACGACAAGCCCTTGGCCACATACAAGGGACAGTCTTTCCGGGAAACACCCTGAATCAATTTATTCACTTGACGACGAATTTCCCCTTGATCCCCCCGCTTAATGGCATAGGTGAGGGTTTGCAAATCATCATGACTGTACCAACGTTTCCGTCCCCCCTCTGAGGCCACTTGATGAAAATAAATGAGGGAACGAGAACCTTTGACAAGGCGGTAATCTAAGGCGATGGAGGCCTCCATGTAGGACTTACTAATCTCAGGAAGGATTGAATAGAGATTCCCAACACCAGCGGAAAAATCTGGACCATAGAGGCGCGTCACCTCTTGATGCAAATACGCAATACCTTGCTCTAAGGCCACCTGATCATCACAACTCACCAGGAATATAAATGTGGATCCCTTCAATGGATCCTTCAGATAAATATCAAACTGTGCATCATTCTCTGATGCTAACCATTCCAATATGGCTTTCTGATCCACTTCTCGGCAATCAGAAAACTGAAGAACCACAACCACAAAAAGGTGATGATGAAAAACCAAACCAATTTCACGCCCCTTCAGGTTGAATTCCTCCCGTGAACGGATTCGCCCTTTGAGGGTATTGAACAACAGGAATTCACGACGAGCTGGTTCCGATAATCTTTTCTCCTCAGAAAAGAGATCCACGGCCTCCATCATGGCTTTGAGTTCATTGGAGGGTCCTAGTTCCACGCCAAGAGATTCTTCTGTGGCCTCTTTGAGCCTTTTCAGAGGTGTGTATAGGATTTGAAGAAGCCAATAGATCAGTAGAGCTTCCAATAAAACCACCACAACAACGGAGATCATAATGAATTGCCCCATTTCTCTTGTTGAAGCCAAAACATGATCATCTGGTACAAGATAAACAAAAATCCAACCAAACCGATCCGCGACGGTCCAGGAGAGAAAATAGTCTTGCCCTTGATCTGTCACACGAGATTCACCGGCCTCAAGATTGGAAAAGATGGCCTGTTGGAGAAGCTCAAGATTTACTGATTCGTCATGGCTTTGTTGGGCAATCAACTGCCCTGATTGATCCATGATCAAGGCCGTTCTTGCTGCATTCGTATCCAACAGCTGGCCAAGGGATCGTTCTAAAGACGCCGGTTCTGCAAGAAAAAGAATATTGCCCCATTCCGGTTGTTCTAAAGGGAAAGGGAGCACAATGGCTATCTTTTTTTCTTCTCCTAAGGCATCAACCTGAAAATCTGCAATGAACTGAGCGCTCAAAGTGTTGTGAATATCCTGATAAAATCGATGGGCCTCCAAGGCTTGTGTGGTTTCAAAATGGGGGAGAAATTTGGTCTTTTCAAAACTCTGATGCGAGGTATACAGGCGATCTCCTTCATAAGGAATAAACAGGATTTCCTGAATAAAACTATTTACCGCAACGTATTCATTGAGCCTCTGGATCATATTCTGATTTCTCACTGCAGATGGATGTTCCACTGCCAATAGTTCATCATGCCCTGACACAACAAAGTAAAGCGTCACAATTCCTTCAATATCTTTTTCCACCACTTGTTTCATGGAAATGAGCCGATTTCGACTAAGTTCCCGGGTTTCGGTTTCAAGTACCCGATAGATTTTACCCGTTACAAGTCCACCAAGAATCACCAAAGGAATTGTGAGAACTCCTAAAAATGAAAGGATGTATCGTGTTCGAAGCGCAATCTGAAATTTCTGAGACTGGTCATCTGTACCTTTCAGACTATTCATTTAATTACCTAACCTGCAATAATTAAACATATAAAACAAGACCAATAAGCACATTGAGTGTGCGAAAATTAACTCTCTTTTTCCGCATGATGACCCATGGGAAGATGCATGGCAAGAACAATTGAGGAAATGCCTATGCGTCATTCAGCGGAACATCGAGAGATTCAAAGAAACCTCAGAAAACAGAAAATTCGTTTTTTGAAAAACAACTGGGATTTGTATCTCTTTCTGATTCCAGGTATCTCGTATTTTATCCTTTTTCACTACATCCCCATGTATGGAGTGCAGCTCGCATTCCGTGATTTCAATCCTTTACAAGGAATCACTGGAAGTGATTGGGTTGGATTGGATCATTTCCAACGCTTGGTGACCTCATATCAGTTTTGGCCCATTCTTCGAAACACATTTGTGCTGAACATTTATGGATTTCTCTGGACCTTTCCCATACCAATTCTGCTGGCCTTGATGCTGAATCAGATGCGGCAGCAACGCTACAAGAAGTTTATTCAAACCATCATCTATGCCCCAAACTTCATTTCTGTTGTTGTGGTGGTGGGGATGTTGCGCGTATTTCTTTCCCCACGAGTGGGCTTCCTAAGCCACCTCTTTGTGGCCCTTGGTGCAAAGGAAAGAATGTTCATTGCCGTTCCTGAGTTTTTTCGTTCGCTCTATATCGGGTCTGGTATTTGGCAAACAGCAGGATTTGGTTCCATCATCTATCTTGCCGCTTTAGCTTCCGTCAACCCGGAACTTCATGAAGCGGCCATTGTGGATGGAGCAGGGAAACTGGGTCGCATCCGTCATATTGATATTCCTGCCATCACACCCACCATCATCATCATGCTCCTGATGGCCTTGGGCTCCGCGCTCGCTGTGGGCTTTGAAAAAGTCTTCCTGCTTCAGTCTCCCCTCAATCTTCCTGTCTCCGAAGTCATTTCTACATACACCTATCAGGTGGGTTTGGTTGATGGAGACTTTGGATTCTCAACAGCCGTAGGATTGTTTAACTCCTTGGTGTGTCTGGTGCTGCTGATTCTGTTCAACAAAATCTCTGCAAAAGTCACGGAGGTGAGCCTGTGGTAACAACAAAGTCACTCAAAAAGAAATTGATCTCTGGAGATACACTTTTTGATGTTGTGAACTTTATTCTTCTCTCTTGCGTACTGATTGCGGTTCTTTATCCACTCTATTTTGTGATCATTGCATCGTTCTCCGATCCTGATGGAATCTATCAAGGAAAAACCTATCTCCTTCCCTACAAACCCAATATCACAGGTTACAAGATTATTTTTGGTTACAAAGATTTATGGATGGGGTATGCCAATTCTCTTCTCTACACCACGGTGGGTGTTCTTGTGAATCTGGTCCTTACCCTCACCATGGCCTATCCCCTCTCCCGAAAGAATCTCATAGGACGGGGCTTTTTTACTTTCTTGATGGTGTTCACCATGTACTTCAGCGGAGGTCTTATTCCCTCCTATTTACTTGTGCGTAAACTGGGCATGCTCAACACCATTTGGGCCTTGGTGATTCCTACCGGGATATCCGTGTTTAATGTGATTATTGTTCGAACCTTCTTCCAAAGTTCCATTCCAGAAGAACTCTATGAATCCGCAGCAATCGATGGATGCAGCAATACCCGCTTCTTTTTTCAGATGCTTCTTCCCCTTTCCACAGCGGTGGTTGCGGTCATGGTTCTGTTCTATGGAGTGGGTCACTGGAACACCTACTTCAACGCGTTGATCTACATCAGCGATCGAAGTAAATATCCCCTTCAACTCATACTGAGAGAAATTCTTGTGGTATCCACAGAGGCCACTCGAGGTATGGGGGAAGCCATGCGAAGAGAGGTTGCGGCCAATGGCAATCTGGATAAACAGCGCTTAGCTGAGCTCATCAAATTTGGCATCATCATTGTGTCCTCTCTTCCCGTACTGATTCTTTATCCCTTCCTTCAGAAGTACTTTGTGAAGGGTGTCATGATTGGCTCATTAAAAGGTTAAAGGAGAAACTATGAATATATTTTACAGACTCATACCGGCTCTACTTGCTGTATTTCTATTAGGAAGTTGCTCAAGAGGACCTCAAAAACACATTACCTCAGAGGTGGAATTCCACCAAGAAGGTTTTCCGATTGTGGATGAAACCGTCACCATTGAAATTGGCGCACTCACCGGGCAAACAGAAAATCAGATTTTAGAAAACGACTTCCGGATTTTTGATGAGATGGAAGAGCTCACAAATGTGAAGGTGAAATGGAGGCCCATCAGCTGGGACAATTTGATTTCGAAAATCATCCTGATGTTTGTGAGTAATGACTATCCAGAAGCCTTTATGGGATTCTTCCACAATCCCCAAGACTATCAACGCATGGTTGATCAGGGGCTGTTGCTGCCTCTTGACTCCTATATTGAAGCTGGCCTCATGCCAAACTTTTCCCAGAAAATCGCCGCCAATCCCGGTATGACAGAAAGTCTTGTCTTGAATGATGGCAATCTCTACAGCCTTCCACGTTTTGAGGAAACACGGAGCGGTGGCATTGGAGGGATTTGGCATACACTCAATCTGAACAAAGAATGGATGGATGCGCTCAATCTCGAGGCTCCCGAAACGTTGAATGAATTGGTAGAAGTTCTCAAGGCTTTCCGTGATGGGGATCCCAATGGAAATGGTTTGGATGATGAGATTCCCTACTCTGCCTATTGGTCTGGTGGAGGAAATCAAAACTGTTTATGGCCCCTGCTTGGAGCCTTTGGGCTTCAAGACAATTTAACCTACCAATACATGGTTCGGGATGGGCAGGTGATTCCCGGTTACATGCAACCGGAATACAAGGATGCCATCAAGTTCTTCCATTACCTCTACCGTGAAGAGCTTCTTGATCTGGAGTTCATCTCCCAGAACAAAGAGGCCTTTGATTCGAAACTCCGCAATGACAAAGTTGGATTTTGGATAGAGTGGCCCATTGTCTTCAATGAGCCCAATTCCGCTGGTGAAGATGCCGTTAACATCGTGAAAGAAAAAGTTCTCACCATTCCTCCTTTGAAAGGACCCAGTGGAGACAATCCCATTTGGCCTTGGGTTCGTGTTCTTCCCATGGGGAGCTTAGAACTCACAAAAAAATGCAAAAATCCCGAAGTCATCCTACGCTGGGCCGATTTGTTCTATGATGATTACTACGGTTTACAGGTTCGGTATGGTGCATGGAACCAACGCTTATTCAAGGATGAAGATGGAGCGTTGTATCTCAAAGATCCGGTCGATGAAAACTTCAATATTGAAACCATCACCATGAACAATGCTCCCTTTATTCTGAATAAGCCCTCCGCTTATGGAAGTTTCCGTCGTAATCCCATTGATGATTATGCCGACCAAATCTTCCAGCAGTACGTTCCCTACAAAGCGGAAGATGTTATGACGTTCCCTGTTCTGCCCAAGGCAGAAAACAAGTTGGTGGCCTCTTTCCAAGCCGATTCTCGGAAGTTGATTGAAAACAAAGTGGCCATGTGGATCACTGGAGATGCCAACATTGATGAGGAATGGGATGACTACATTGCAGAATTGAAAAAAATGGGCGTTGAAGAGATCTTCTCCATCTACCAAAAAGCCTATGAACAACAGCGGGCCCGCCGTGAAGTCAATTAAGCTCAGTAGGTAAAGAAAAAGGTGTCCCCAGGGACACCTTTTTTTAGGAGTTCATCATGGTATTGATGAACCAGCGGTGGATTCGGTCATCATCTGTTAATTCAGGATGAAATGTGGCTGCAAGAATATTTCCTTGCCGAACAAGAACAGCTTCACCAGCCCGTGTTCCGAGGATTTCCACATCTGCCCCCACCTCATGCTCCTCTATACGCGGCGCACGAATAAACACACCGGAATAGGGCGAGGTTGATTTGTCCTGAGCTAAGTTCAGTTCCACGGGAGCGCCAAAACTATCAATCTGCCGCCCATAGGCATTCCGTTGAACCGTAACATCCAATCCCCCAAGTCTGGGAAGCTCTTCCCAATCTCGTACATGGTTTGAAAGAAGGATCAGTCCAGCACAGGTTCCCAAGACTGGCATTCCTGAGCAAAGACGCTCTTTCAGGGGAGAAAGGAGATCCCAACGCACCATCATCTTACTCATGGCAGTGCTTTCACCACCAGGAATGCAAAGGCCATGAACACCGTCTAAATCAGAAACTTGCCGCACCTCTTTTGCATGCAAACCAAGTTGCCGGAACATGGCTATATGTTTTGCAAAAGCCCCTTGTAGGGCCAACACACCGACGGTTTGAACCATGACAGACTCCGCTGGAACACACCCCGGCCTCAGGCCGGGGTCGAGAGAAAAGATTTACCAACCTCGAACGGCTAAACGTTCTTTATCACCCAAGTCATCGCAATTGATGCCCACCATGGGTTCTCCAAGATCTTCTGAGATTTCTGCCAGTTTTGCTGGATCATTGTAATGAACCACAGCTTCAACAATGGCTTTGGCGCGCTTAACCGGATCCCCCGATTTGAAGATACCCGAACCTACAAAGACAGATTCCGCACCCAGATGCATCATCAAAGCGGCATCCGCAGGTGTGGCCACACCACCAGCAGAGAAGTTGGGAACAGGAAGTTTGCCGGTTCGAGCCACTTCTTCCACCAAGTCAAAGGGAGCTCCCATATCTTTTGCAGCCGTCATCAATTGGTCTGAGGGAAGAACCGTAAGAGCGCGAATGTCTCCCATGAGCGTGCGCATGTGGCGAACGGCTTCAATCACATCACCGGTTCCTGCTTCACCTTTGGTACGAATCATCACAGCACCTTCGCCAATACGACGCAGGGCTTCTCCCAAGTTTCGGCAGCCACAAACAAAGGGAACTTTAAAGGCTCGCTTATCCACATGGAACTGATCATCCGCCGGAGTGAGCACTTCACTTTCATCAATGAAGTCCACACCAAGTGCTTCCAGAATGCGGGCTTCCATGAAATGGCCAATCCGACATTTTGCCATGACAGGAATGCTCACAGCCTCTTGGATTCCACGAATCATTTTGGGATCAGACATGCGAGCCACACCACCATCGGCGCGAATATCCGCAGGAACGCGTTCTAGAGCCATGACAGCAGAAGCACCTGCATCTTCTGCAATTTTTGCCTGTTCAGGGGTGACAACATCCATGATGACGCCGCCCTTCAACATTTCGGCTAAACCTACATTCGTTCGCCAGACACTGGTCTGCCGTTCGCTCCAATTCATGTTTTCACTCATCAGTTTCCTCCGTATCGGGGGGCGTTTTCATGCATTGACTGGGAGTTTGAATGAGACCCCAGTCGCCCTAGCTAATCGGATGCGACTTAATCTGTCAAGAATCACGGGAGGGGGTGGTACTGAGCCCAAGGGCTGAGAGTATAAGAACAAAAGTGAGGGCTTGAGCCAAACCAAAGGGTTCCTTATACACCAACACTCCGAGCAGGAGCATTATGGAAGGGGCCACATATTGCAAGAATCCAAGAACACTCAATGGAAGAGAACGTGCACCAATGCCAAAAAGCCAAAGGGGAATCAAGGTCACAAATCCAGAAAGAAGAAGAAGGGTTGTGACAAGAGATCCATAACCCACAAGGTGAAGTCCGGCCTCGGAGTTTCCACACCAAAGCAAATATCCCGCTGCAAGAGGACCAAGAAAGGCCATGAGCCAGGCCAGGGTTTCAATGCTATCAAATTCAGAAGGCAAAGTTTTCACCACAAGCCCATAGAATCCAAAGCACAGAGCCAGAATAAGACTCACCCATGGAAAAACACCGGCAAAAAGGGTCATCACAAGAACACCAAGGGAGGCAAGGGCAACGGCAATACGCTGACGCTTTGCGAGTTTCTCTGAAAGGAACACCACACCAAGAACAACATTCACTAAGGGATTGATGTAGTACCCTAAACTGGCTTCCACCATGCGATTGACGGAAAGCGCCCAGATGTATGTGCCCCAATTGGCGGCAATGAGAATTGTGGCTGCCAGGAGAGCTCCAAGAGTTTTTTTTGTAAAGACATGTTTAGGGGCTCGTTTTCCACGGGAAAGCACCCAAACCCAGGAAATGATGGCACAACCAAGAACACGCCAGGCCAACTGCTCCATGGGAGGAACTGCACCAAGCTGTTTCCAATAAATGGGGAGAATTCCCCAGAGCAAATAGGCCCCAAGACCAGCTGCAAATCCGCGTTGAGGGCGTTTTTCAATCATTTGAGTCATATTGCGTTTGAACTTAATCAGGATGAATGCGGGGGACAAGGCTTTCTTTCCATTTCATTCTGATGACGAGAAACAGGCCTAAGGAGGTCATATGAAATTGTCCTCCTACGCTTTCCCATTATCTTCCCCCCCAGTACTATAGAGGAATGGTGAAAAAGCACGGTGGTATTAATGCCCGGGAACTTCGCGCTCAAGGAATCAACCCTGATGAGGTGCTGGATTTTAGTGTCAGCATCAATCCACATAAGCTTCCCGAAAGCATTCGGTCCGTGATTGCCCAGTCCGCTCTGGAACGATACCCAGACAATGACAGCCATGATTTAGTGGAAGCCATTGCTCAGCAATATGCGTTATCCAAAGAAAACATCATGGTGGTGAATGGAACCTCTCAGGCCATTTTTCTCATTGCTGCGGCCTTTCTCTCCAATACCAAGGCCTCCAGCCTTGTGGCCACACCGGCCTACCGAGAGTATTCCGATGCGGCCCAAGTCTATGGGGCCCAATGCCATGAAATTCGGGCTCTGGCGGAAGAACAATTTACACCCAATGCCCCATCCATCATTCACGCCCTGAAAACACACCGTCCTCAAGTTTTTTGGATTGGTAGCCCCAACAATCCCACAGGAACACTACTCTCTCACAATGATGCTGTGATGATACGCGATGCCTGTGTGGAACTTGGAACCTTGATGGTGATTGATGAGGCCTATCGATGTTTTGCCCCACCAGAAGCCCAGAGACGTCCTCTGATTTCTGGTGCACTGTACCTCAGGTCTATGACCAAGGATTTTAGCATCCCTGGACTTCGTTTGGGCTGGCTGCATGGGGATGAACAGGTGATTCAACGTCTCCGTTCTTTCCAACCCGATTGGAGTGTGAGTGCACCAGCCCAGGATGCTGGTGTGGCTTGCCTTGCCCAACTCTCAGAATTTGAAGCCACATGGGAGAAAACCCGAGGTTTCACCCAAGAATTGGCCCAAAACTTAAAACGCTTGGGATACTCTCCTCTTCCAACAGCAGGCAATTTCCAACTCCTCCCCATTGGCCAAGATGACGATGTGAAAAGACTGATCTCTCACCTGAAAAAGTCACTGATTCAAGTCCGAGACTGTGCCTCATTTGGCCTTGAAGGATTTATCCGTGTGGGCACCCGATCCCAAAAGGATAATCAAATCCTACTTCATGCTTTAGAGAGTTTCTCAAAATGATTTTTATCCTAGGTGGAATGAAAAGCGGGAAAAGCTCCTATGCCTCATCCCTTGCCCAACAGCATGGTGGCCAGGTGGCCTATCTTGCCACGGCTCAACCAGGAGATGGCGAAATGGCCCATCGCATCCGTCGGCATCAAGAAGA
>JAKSCK010000260.1 GCA_022360655.1 Spirochaetales bacterium
CCATTGCGGGAACGCAAACTCACTGTATCAAAGTCATTGGTGCCTGTTGTCAAGGTGATGGGAGCACCGGAATCCAGGCGAGTTTCTGCCACCAAGGAGGGGCCGCTTAAGGCACCACTTTGGGTGAGAGCACCTTCCGATGTGATGTCCAGGGTGCCATTCACAGCAGAGGCCCCCATGATAAGGGCATTAGCATCATAAAGCGTCACATCATTGCCTGAGGTGATGCTCACCGTTCCAAAATCATTGGTAGGGGTATCAAGAACGATGTTGTTTCCACTCCCCGCTGCCAGTGTTGCCGTGGTGATGGTGTTGGAATAATTGGCCAATGGACTGGTGGTGCCATCTGTGATCACACCTGTGGTTGTCAAAGAAACATTGGTGGCCTCCACTCCTGCAAGAACAACTCCACCACTCTCATCCACCGTGATATCCACATTGCTGTTGCCACCTGAGGTGGAGAGAAGACCAATATTCATTCCTGCTGCATTGAAGGTGGCACTACTCCCACCGGCAAGATTCAAGTCCAGCTGAGACACAATCGTGGTTCCAATGTCTGTTATGGTTCCACTTCCACTCTGCTGTTCAAGATACGCATTGCCTAAGGTCCAAAGCCGTGTCTGTGAAGCAATTCCATCAATCTCAAATCCATCAGCATCGGTATAATCTATCCGGCCATCAGCGGCGGCTGTTCCACTTCCATTCAAACACTGCAAACTCACCTTGGTGAAGTTGTTCACTGAGGTATTCAATGTGATGTTGGAACCTGTGTTATTGACGGTCACCACCTCAAGATTGGTTCCACTCCAGACTCCACTCTGAGATACCGTTGAACCGGACTGGAGACCCAAGGTGGTCACAACACTGAGAGCCCCAAAGGAAATTTCGCTTGTATTATGCAAGCGAAGATTCCCCAAACCTGAGGCGGGGGCAATGCTGATATCACCTGAGAAATCATTCCCGTTGCTTGTCAACGTGATGTCGGAACCTGCAACAGATGTCAGATAAACATCCCGATCCACATTGATGGCTGAGGTTCCTGTTATGTTTCCCCCTGCTGTAATGCGCAAATCTTGGAAAACACTGGAAACTCCCATGATGATGCCATCGGTGTCTCGAATCTCTCCATCGGTGGCTGAACTGAGAGCAAGGGTTCCAAAGTTATTGGTGGATTCGGACAGGGTTACATTGGCTGTACCTGCATCCACAGTGAAGGTTCCACCTGAGTTTGCAATTCCTGTGCTGGCACTCTGAGTGACATCACCACCACTGGTGATGCTGAAGGCCGTTGTAACGGTGCTCGCTCCAATCTCTAACGCATTTGCATCCTGCAAGGTGGCGTTCCCTGCACTCACAATGCTCACGATGCCAAAATCATTGCTTGAGTTATCAAGAGTCAGATCGGATGTGCTCAATGTGGCTGTGAGTGTCCCCCCCACAACCACAGGACCTGATCCATCTTCCACATCTCCACCGGCAACAATGACGGCATTACCCGATGTTCGAAGCCCATCACCACCCACCGTCCAGCCATCGCTGTCGGTATAACTCAGAACACCGGAGGAATCGGCTGTTCCGGCTCCATTGCGGGAACGCAAACTCACTGTATCAAAGTCATTGGTGCCTGTTGTCAAGGTGATGGGAGCACCGGAATCCAGGCGAGTTTCTGCCACCAAGGAGGGGCCGCTTAAGGCACCACTTTGGCTGAGAGCACCTTCCGATGTGATGTCCAGGGTGCCATTCACAGCGGAGGTCCCCATGATAAGGGCATTAGCATCATATAGCGTCACATCATTGCCTGAGGTGATGCTCACTGTTCCAAAATCATTGGTAGAGTTATTCAACACAATATTGGAACTGCTACTTGTTGTTAAAGCGAGTGTTCCACCAACAACAACATCTCCATAAACAGGAGAGCTTACCAAGGGATGAGTGATGTTCCCCCCTGCAGTTAAAGTGAAATCACCATTCACATCAGAGACTCCAAGAAGAAGAGCATTCAAATCATTTAAAGAAACGGTATCTCCTCTTGAAATGGTCACTGTCCCAAAGTCATTTCCTTGAGTCAACGTGATATTGCCCGTGTCCACATCCACGGATAAAACTCCAACGTTCCAGGCAAAACCTTGAGTCAGATTGATACCAGAAAGATCCAAGGTTAAATTCTCAAGAACATCACTTCCCCCAAGAATTCCTCCTGTAGAAAAGCCTCCGGTGTTGGTCACGGTCAAATCATCACTGGCACCATTGCCATTAACCGTGGAAGAGAAGGAAACCGAACCTGTTCCTGTTTCAAGGGCCACGGTTCCACCCACCACCGCCGCACCAGTCACCGTGACATTGGCATTGGATGTGGTGATGTCTGCTCCAAGTGTTGTGGATCCATTCAAGGAAACCGCTCCAAGAGCTGTGCTTCCTCCAAAATCCCCCGATGCTGATAAATCAATGGATGATGCAGTGAGTGTAAGTGAATCTGCCCCAATAGTGGTGCCATCAGTTGTGGCAGAAGAATTGATGGTAATGCTGTTGGATGCTCCTGCATTAATAGAGGGGGTGCCATCCAAAGTCACATTCCCTGAAAGAGTGACATTGGCTGTGACATTGATAGAACCCTTGAGTGAGGATGTTCCAGCAACAGAAAGTGTATTCGTTGTGTTGGTATTCGAATCGGTGATGGAACCTTGGAAATCGAGATTTCCTCGAACAGTCAGATTTCCTCCATTGAGGTCAAGTGTTCCATTAACCTCAATTGTCAAATTATTAACGCTGAGATTTGAACCAGATAAATCAACTGATGAATTGCTGCGAATGATGAGATTTCCAATGTCTCGGTTGGTGTCAAGAACAGGGTATGCATTGTTCGTATTGTTTACAACATCAGCATTATCACCTGTTCCATCCGGAAACTGAAAAATTAATCCTCCCCAGTTAAGTCCATTATTCCAGGTAGTATCATTAACATTCGGTTCCCATGAGAAATTAAGTCCCCAAATCGCCCCCCCCAATCCAAACAACAGGATCAGAAGTAGAATCCGACGAGAGAAAGAAGGAATGGAGAACAGGTGGTTTCGCATCGTGCTAATAGTATAACTCGCCCCCTGGGGCACCACTAGCATATCCCCAAGACTTCATCACAGAACTTTAACCCTCTACAGTGGCCTTAGAGTCCCAAAATCATCCAAGAGAACCCCCACCCCGATGCCCATCCATTCATGCAAGTCAATAATGGCCAAAGAGGGGTCGATCTCACGCCTTGACCCCATTCCCTCCCCGCCCTAACCTGCCCTCATGACCTACACTGTTCCAGGAATCCGCCAGAATGGCCTTTTCCCTAAGCTTTCCGGCCATGTGGCTATTCCCGCTTCAAAGTCTCATACCGTGCGCGCCCTCCTCATAGCCGCCTTTGCCCCAGGAACCAGCCGCATCCGCCGTCCCTTGGAAAGCCGTGATGCCCAAAGTTGTCGGGAGGCCATTGTGCAACTGGGCGCTCAGGTGTGTGATGATGGACCGGATTGGTTGGTTCAAGGGATTCGGGAACTCCCCGCCAAAGCCCACATAAATGTCGGAAATTCAGGAACAACTCTGTATTTAGCCACCGCTCTGGCGGCCTTAGGATCGGGAGAAATGACCTTTGACGGAGATGAACAGATTCGTCGCCGATCAGCCGCCCCTCTACTGAATGCTTTGGAAAAACTCGGAGCCCGCATCACATCCAATCAGGGATGTGCCCCCTATACCATCCAAGGACCCATTCAGCCGGCAGCAGTGGAAGTGGCCTGTCCCGTCAGCCAGTACCTCTCCGCCCTATTGATGGCCGCGCCATTGATGCGCCGGAATGAGGCCCATCCCCACACTCAGATTCATGTCACCGAGCTCAACGAAGCGCCCTATGTGGGACTCACCCTGGATTGGTTGGATAAGCACAGAATTGAATACACCAAATCCGGCTGGGAACAATTCATCGTGCCCAGTGGTCAATGCTATCAAAATTTTGATGCTCCAGTTCCGGCTGATTGGTCCTCAGCCGCCTTCTTTATGGCCGCCGCCGCAGTCACCCAAAGCACATTGATTCTGCAAGGGCCCGATCCTGAGGATTCTCAGGGAGATAAAGCGGTGGCTGATATGCTAAAAATCATGGGGTGCCAATGGGAGCCTCTTGAGGAGGGGATTCGGTTTTCAGGTCGACCCCTGCGGGGGGCCGATTTGGATTTGAATGCCACACCGGATGCCCTCCCCGCTCTGGCCGTGGTGGGCGCCTTTGCCCAAGGTACTACCCGTCTACTCAATGTTCCTCAGGCACGGCAAAAAGAAACCGACCGCATTGCGGTGATGGCCAAAGAACTGGGGAAACTCGGGATTCATTGTGAGGAACTCTCTGATGGTCTTGTGATTCATGGTGTAGGCAACCAGGACCGTTCCAAGAACAATTCCGTTTCTGGAATTTCATCAACTCAGCGGTCAAATTGGCCGCAAGGAACCACCGTCCAAGGCCATGATGACCATAGGGTTGTGATGGCCCTGGCCGTAGCAGGTTTAATGTGCCAAGGGGAAACATCCATACTCGGTGCCCAAGCCGCTGATGTCACATTCCCTGGATTCTTTCAATTACTCGAAAGCATTCGGAAGTAAAGGAAAGAGTCTCCAGCAAACGGAGACTCTTTTCCCTTTTCTCAGAATGAGAATACACTCAGCAATCTTTCATCCCCACATATCGCTCTTCAATTTTTAAATCTAAACCATCCATTCGCAACAACGCTGTGTTGAACACCCAGCACCCAAACCGTGTGAATAAATAGGTGATACCATAATAAAAAACAGGCACAACAATAATAATGATGATTGTAGAAATAAACGAAAGCCCCAAATCATTACTGAAAAGAAAATTTGACCAAAAGAAGATAGGGAGAAAAAACAATGAAAAAATTACCATAATGACAGCCATAATTTTGGCGAGTTTATGTCCATCTACCTGACGAAGTGTCAATACCATTTAAAAATCCTTCAAAATATTTTTAACACACATAGAGAATAAATGCGCCTTGAAAGATAATCATATCCTTCGTCTCAAAACAAGAAAAATAAAAAGAATTGTGTTCTTTTTTACATATTTTTTTCCAAACACTCATCCTAGTGAACGCTTTCCTCAAGAACTTTCACTGAATCCTGGCATTCCACATAAGATTTAAAATTGTTCAGAATCGCCTGCCAGCCCTTTTGCTGAATTTCCGCAGAAGCGGAAACATCTGCCTCAAAAAACTCCGTGACCCGTACCCCTGTCCGACATTCCTCAAAGGTCACTTTCACCACCCGTCCATCATCAAGTTCTGATTCAACAATGGAATGAGGAAGAATTCGAGTAAAAGTTCCTGAGTAATGAAACCCAATCCGTTCCTTTTTGTCTTCCATCCTATACAAGAACTTTCCACCCACTACAAACTCAGATTCAGCCTGAGGACAATGCCAATCTTGCGATGCAAAATACCAGTTTTTTCGATACTGAGAATTGGTCCACAATTCCCAAACCAAATTCATACTACTTAAAATTTTTGTTGTAACAAAAAGTGTTCTAATCATGTTCAATCCTTTCCCTACAAAGTGTAGCACTCCATAAACAGTCTTCAATTCACTATTCAACCAAACGGTCAGTTCTTATGACTTTCAAAAGGACTTTTTTGATGGCTTCATATTCCAGTTTTTTCATTCAAAAAAGTGATAAACCTTGTTAAAGCACCACTCAAAATAAAACAGCAATGCATCATCAACTCATGGCTTCATCCCTTTTTGCTCCTCCAAATTTCTGAATCAGAAAGGAACAAGACCATACCTCAACATCATATGCTTAAGAGAATGTTTATATATTATATACTCGGTAATATTTCAGAGGTTAAAAACTCTTCAGGACAATTGTTAAAATTTGATGAATTTCTAGAAGAACCAAAAAATTGAAGAGCAGAGAATCCGTCTCCATCTCCCTCAGCTCAGATTGCCTCCCCTCTTCATCCACGGTATCTTGGTGCCCATGAACACAAAGCAACTTTCTGCTCTCCTCTTCTTCAGCTTCTTTTCCTTGACAACGCTTTGCTCCCAAGAAGCTTCATCCACTGATTCCTTTGCCGAACTTCCCCAACTGGAGAGTCTCATCCCATCACTTTCCTCTGAAGACAAAAACACACTTCAGGGGGAACACTCCCTTCTCCGCTTCCATGGCGAAGGCATGTCACCCAACCTGATTCCCGAAACCAGTCTGGCCGCTCCTGTGGTTCGTTCCATGTTTGCTGGAAACCTCAATATTGGTATCGAAGGCCTTTTCTTCTATCCCACAGAGAGTCTTCCTCAAAGCTATACCAGCATGAATCCCCAAGAGCGGGAGCTCACGCTTTACAACATTCTCCGCAGCGTCAGCACTCTGCAGGGTTTGGAATATTACTCCGCTTCTCGGGGAGAAATGCGTCTGCTTTTTGAGGAAAGTTGGGCCATAGCCAATGAAAAAGACATCACGGCTCAGCCCAATCCCCTTGTTTCTACCATCCCCCCAAGTGATGAGATTTTCATCTATCAGAAAGACAAAAGTTTTGGAAAAAATCGCTACACCATGGGCTTTGAGGCTCGACCCGATGCTATGGCCATCGAAATCAACAACCTCACACCTTTGCGTTATGCCGGTTTCATCAAAGTGGTGGATTCCCAGGCCATGCAAATCCACCTCATTGTGGTACCCACCCAAGAAGGCCTTTTGCTCTACGGTGCCATGGCCGCACGAACAGCCAATATTAAGGCCTTCCGTGACAAAGCCCGTTCCTCCTTCACCAACCGCGTCATTGCCATCACAGAATGGTACCGCCAGCGTTTAGGAGAGGAATTCCTCTAAATCGACCCCTCCCTCCGCCACGGCTCCCCCCGGGGTGGAACACCCCTCTTATCCCCCGGCCCAGCAGGGCCGGGGTCGACCCTAATTCCTACATTCTTGTAAGACCCTTCCCTATCAACCTACAATTTTGTAGGTTTGTTCACGTGAAACATGATTCTAAAGCTTCTAGAATTGATAAAGGGCACTTGGCACGCTTCATGCTTTTACGGAACCAGACACCCCTCGTAAGGAGTTAGGGACGTGAGTGATATTGATTACATCAGCACCGGCGTTGACGCCATCTACGGAAAAAACTGCTTTAATGACCGCGCCATGCGGGAATGGCTCCCCAAGAGCGTATATAAAGATGTGAAGGCCATACAGGCCGGCACCCAAGAACTCACACCGGCCACAGCCGATGTGGTGGCCAGCGCCATGAAGGACTGGGCCACCCAAAAGGGTGCCACCCATTACACCCACTGGTTCCTGCCCCTCACCGGTCTCACCGCCGAAAAGCATGATTCTTTCATTTCCCCTGTGGGCGATGGCAGCATCATCATGGAATTCAGTGGTAAAGAACTTCTTCAAGGGGAACCGGATGCCTCGTCTTTCCCCTCTGGCGGTTTGCGTGCCACCTTTGAAGCCCGAGGCTACACAGCCTGGGATGTTTCCAGTCCGGCCTTTTTGAAAGCAGAAGGGGATGGCCTCACCCTCTGCATTCCCACCGCTTTTGTGTCCTACACCGGCGAAGCCTTGGATAAGAAAACCCCCTTGCTCCGGTCCTCCGAAGCTGTTGGCGGCCAGGCCCTGCGCGTTCTTCGCGCTCTTGGGAATGAGAGTGCAACTCGAGTCACAGCCACAGCAGGTCCTGAACAAGAGTACTTCCTTGTTGATAAGAAGTTCTTTGATCAGCGTCCAGACCTTCAACTCACGGGTCGCACTGTTTTTGGCCGCATGCCTGCCAAAGGCCAGGAAATGGATGACCATTACTTTGGCGCCATCAAAGAACGGGTTTCGGTGTTCATGCGCGAACTCAACAATGAGCTGTGGAAGTTAGGCATCTCCGCCAAAACTCAGCACAATGAGGTGGCTCCACACCAATTTGAACTGGCTCCAATCTATGATCCGGTCTCTGTGGCCCTGGACTCCAACCAATTGGTGATGGAAACCATTCGCAAAGTAGCCGCCCGCCATGACATGGCGGCCCTTCTTCATGAAAAACCCTTTGCGGGAGTGAATGGTTCTGGTAAGCACAACAACTGGTCCTTGGGCACGGATGATGGGGAAAACCTGTTGGAGCCTGGTGATGATCCAGAACGCAATGCTCGCTTCCTTCTGTTCCTTTCCGCCGTGATTAAAGCCGTGGATACCTTTGCACCCATTCTCCGGGCCACGGCCGCCAATGCCGGTAATGACCACCGTCTTGGAGCCAATGAGGCCCCTCCGGCTGTGATTTCTATTTTCTTGGGTGATCAGCTCTCTGAAATCATGGAAGCTCTGGCCGCTGGAAAGAAAGCTCCTGGTCGCCAGGGAGAAACCCTGGAAATTGGGGCCTCCTGCCTGCCTAAACTCCCAAAAGATCTCACAGACCGGAACCGCACCAGTCCCTTTGCCTTCACTGGAAACAAATTTGAGTTCCGTATGCCGGCCTCCAGTCAGTCTGTGGCCGCTCCCAATGTGGTGCTCAACACCACCATTGCCGATGTTCTCTCAGGATTTGCAGACCGGTTAGAAAAAGCCTCGGACACCGCTGCAGAAATCAAAGCCATTGTGGCGGAAACCTACCAGAAGCATGGGCGCATTGTGTTCAACGGTAATGGCTATGCCCAGGACTGGTTGGACGAAGCCGCCAAACGTGGCCTCCCCAACCTCCCCAACACCGTTGCTGCCCTTCCAGCGTATCTGGAAAAAGACAGCATTGACCTCTTCAAACGCCACAATGTTTTATCCCTGGCAGAAATGGAAAGCCGCGTCACAATTTACATGGAGCAGTATGCCATGCAAATCAATGTGGAAGCGGGAGTGATGCAGGAGATGGCGGACAGCCTCATCTATCCTGCAGCAACGGCCTATGCCTCTGAATTGGCCAGCATGATTGCCCAGGTGAAAGCCGCAGGAATTGGTGTGGCACCCACCAGTGCAGAAGAGATTCTCAAAGCTTTGGTGGAGCAAATGAATCTTATGAAAGCAGCATCTGAAGCCCTCAGCTCTGCAGTAGAAAAGGCTCAAAGCCAGGGAGGCGATGCTCTGAGAGCGGCAGCATTCCGTGACACCGTCATTCCTTGCATGGAAGAATTACGCCAGCATGGTGATGCCATAGAATCCATGATTCCTCGGAATCAGTGGCCCATGCCCACCTATGAGGATTTGCTTTTCCGCATGTAATTTCAGGTATTAGATCGACCCCGAGGCCAGACAGCCCCGGGGAAGAGAAAAGGGCTTCCATTCGGAAGCCCTTTTCTCTGGGAGAAGATGCAAATTATTTCTGACCCAAGATGTGTGCGGCCGCATTTTGGGCCGCCATTCTTTCCTCACCAGGATGGGCCGCAACAGAAGAAACCAAAGCGGTTCCAGCCACAACGGCATCCACCAAGCCCTCCAGAATCTGAACCTGTGAATACTCACGGATACCAAAACCAGCCATCACCTGATGACGCTCTCCTTCCCGTTGACGTAAGGCCCCCAGAAACTTTTTTTGCGCTTCATCCAGTTCGGTGTAGGCCCCTGTCACCCCGCGACGCAAGGCCACATAGAGCCATTGTGCTGGCTCATGAAGAATTTCTTGAAGCCGCTGCTCTGAAACATCCGTGACAAGAACTGGAACACCGGGACAACCCGCCGCTGCCGCCGCCGCAAAAAAACCCTCATCGGCTCCTGGGACCAAATCTGGAACAATGAGCCCCATCACTCCAGCCTGAGCCGCATCCTGGGTAAATCGTGTAATACCTCGGGCATACACCAATCCGGCATAACTCATCACAAACAGAGGTACATCTGTGGCCTCCGTAATGCGCTTAGCCAAAGCAAAAGCCTCATCCACCCGAAATCCACCAGCCAGAGATTGTGCACAGGCTTTTTCAATCACCGGTCCATCGGCGCTCGGATCAGAATAGGGTATTTGCATTTCCAGAGCCGTGGCTCCTCCAGCCACCAAGCCCATGGCCACCTCAAATGAGGCCTCTAAACTGGGATAACCTGCAACAAAATGGGCCACAAGCCCTATGGAGTTCTTGCTCACTTCTGCCCCTCCTTCCTTGCCTCAAATCGCCTGGTCTCATCGGAAAGGAAATGCCCCCAAGTCTCTCCACCTAAAGCAGAACCGGTAATAAAGACATCTTTGTCCCCACGACCTGACATATTCACCACCACCGACTTCCCAGGTCCTAGCTCACGGGCTATATGCAAGGCTGCGGCGGCCGCATGCGCAGACTCAAGAGCAAAAATTAATCCTTCATGACGCGCAAAGAACTGCAAGGCTTCCAGAGCTTCATCATCTCGAATGGCTTGAAACTGAATCCGTCCACTTTGTCCTAAATGGGCCAACTGAGGACCAATCCCTGGATAGTCCAGGCCCGCCGAAATGGAATGTGTGGCCTGAAGCTGGCCATCTTCATCGGTTAAGAACAGACTTTTATATCCTTGGGCTACTGCCTTTTGCCCCTCTCCATCCATACGTGCGGCATGGGCTCCAACACCTCTTCCTCGGCCTCCAGCCTCAGCACCAATGAGCAGAGGATGCACCTGATCAATCCAGGGAGAAAAGAATCCAATGGCATTGGAACCACCGCCCACACAGGCCACAAGAGCATCAGGCTGGAATTGGGCCTGAGCCGCCTGAATCTGAGTTTCCTTTCCAATCACGGATTGGAATTCCCGTACCATGTCTGGAAAAGGAGATGGCCCCAGTGCCGATCCCAACAGATAATGGGTATCCCCCCACCGCGCAGACCAATCCCTCAATGCGGCATTAACAGCGTCTTTCAGCGTTTGCGAACCGGTCTCCACCGGCCGCACCTCTGCCCCATAAAGGGTCATCCAATGCACATTGGGCCGTTGACGACGAATGTCCTCTGCTCCCATAAAGACAACACATTCCAGCCCAAGGCGGGCACAAGCCGCCGCGGTGGCCACTCCATGCTGGCCGGCTCCTGTTTCAGCAATGATTCGGGTTTTCCCCATACGCTTGGCCAAAAGAGCCTGACCAATGGCGTTGTTGATTTTATGGGCACCTGTGTTGGCAAGCCCTTCCAACTTTACCCAAATATCTGCTCCTCCAGTGGCCTTTGAAGCTCGATGGGCCGGCATCAAGGGTGTGGGGCGGCCAATGTAATCTTGTCCAATATCCTGCAGCTCTTGGAGAAAAGAGGTATCGGAAAGAGCACTGGAGAAAGCCTGCTCTAATTCTTCCAGGGGCTGTTTGAGCACCTCGGCTACATATCGCCCACCATATTCACCAAAGAATCCTGAA
Source organism: Spirochaetales bacterium (assembly GCA_022360655.1). GTDB lineage: Bacteria > Spirochaetota > Spirochaetia > DSM-2461 > DSM-2461 > UBA2779. Next base: position 11,316 of record JAKSCK010000260.1, read on the forward strand.
TGGCTCATTGCTTACCTCTTCTCTTCACTCACTACAGAAATGTCATAGCCTTGGTGAGCGTGAAGAATGAACTGTTTCACTGCATCTTCATTCTTCTTCCCTGGCTGGGATTCCACTCCACTCGACACATCCACCAATCCAGGTTTCCATCGATTCACAATGGCAGCCACATTCTCAGAATGGAGTCCACCGGCAATCCAAGGTTGGCGCCGTTGAGCAACGGCATCCAACAATTCTGCATCCACCTGACGTCCGGTCCCACCAGCCAATTCTGGGTGAAACGCATCCACAAGAACACCAGGACTCCCTGCGGCATCCATCGCCTCTACCCCAACCACAGTACGAGGTCGAATGGCCTTGTAACCTGGATAAGAACGCACAAGAGAAGGGGCTTCGGAACCATGAAATTGAATCCAGTCCAACACCCCGTCATCCAGAAGTTCTTCCACATAAGAGGGCATGGGTTCATTGGCCTTGAGAGAAATCACTCCTGTTTTGATACCTGGCAGATTCCGGCAATCTCGAAGGGCATCCAAACTCACCCGTCTTGGAGATTCTGCCAGAACAAATCCCAACAAATCCGCACCATGGTGGAGAGCCATTTGGGCATCATGCACAGAGGTTAAACCGCAAATTTTCACCAAGGGACGTTGGGGCATGCATTGGTCATAAAGACGCTTCCAAATGCCGTATTGCTTTTGAGCCTCTCCTTGCTTCAGCCAAGTCTTTGCAAACACAGAGGCCTGATCCGGATCCCGGGCCAAGGCTTCTCCAGCAAGAAATCCATCAAAGCCACTCCCTCGAACAAACTGAACATCCGTTGCTTCTGAAAGCCCAGATTCATAGACCACAGAACAGGGCCAATCAATGGCTGCTCGCGTCTCTAAAGGAGAGAGAGGATCCACTGCAAACGTTCGTAAATCTCGACTATTGATGCCAACTAAGGAGGGTTTTAAAGCACGAATTCGTTCAACTTCCTGAACATTGTGCACTTCGACAAGGCATTCTAAACCAAGAGCTTCTGCTCGCCGGTGCATCAACATCAAGACGGAAGGCTCCAATAAAGCTGCAATCAAAAGAATGGCATCCGCTCCGGCCCTCCAACTCACATCTACATCTTCTTCATGAAGAAGGAAGTCCTTTCGTAGCACTGCAAGATTGGGATGGGCCGTTTTCACCTCTCTCAAATCGGCAAGAGAACCGCCAAAATGATCTTGCTCTGTCAGCACGCTCACCCGATGAAAACCAGCATCATGGTATTGTCTGGCAAGACTCACCGGCTCAAGCTCTGCGGCAATAGCCCCAGCAGAAGGGCTCCTTCTTTTTACTTCAGCAATGATGATGCTGTTTGTGCTTCCGTTATGGGTTGAGAAAGGCACCACAGGAACATCTCTTTGGGAGGGCAGAGATAATCCTTGAGCCGCTCCATTTTGATGAATCCGCGTCTGTCGTTGTTTGGCAATTTTTAGCAAGATATCTGGAGTCTCCATCATTCGGTGAAACTCCCAGCTTGCCGGCGCAGTGCCTCAATGGTGGATGCCGTTGTTCCATCTTCTAAAGCGTGGCAGGCTTTGGTATAGCCTTCCGCTAAACTGTCCACAACTCCCGCCAATTCCAATGCTGCTCCAGCGTTCAAACACACAGCATCCCGTATGGCCTGAGGCCCATTACCTCGAATCAAATCCCGAGCAATTTGAGCATTATCCGCTCCATCTCCCCCAGCAAGATCCTTAATGGAGCAGGATTCGATACCAAGGGATTCAGGATTAAATACGTCTTCCTGCTCGGTTCCATCTTCATCTATGCGAACAATTTTGGTGGGAGTACAGGGAGAAATTTCATCCAATCCATCTTCTGATCGGACACACGCCACACGTTTTGCTCCCAACATTTTTGCCGCTCGAGCCATGGGTTTCAGCAAAGAATCGTCATAAACTCCAATGAGGCGATAAGAAGCACCTGCAGGATTGGCCAGAGGCCCCAAACAATTCATCAGAGTTCGTACACCTAAGGCTTTGCGAGGGGCAGCAGCATGACGCATGGCAAGATGGAATCGTGGGGCTGCCATGTACCCAAATCCATGTTCATCAACACTGGCAGTAACAGCATCTGAATCGCCATTCACATTCACTCCAAGGGCCGCTAAAAAATCCGTACTCCCTGATTTGGAACTCACAGCACGATTCCCATGTTTGGCCACTTTAGCCCCGCAGGATGCAGCAACAATGGCGGCCATAGAAGAAATATTGAAGCTTCCGCTTCCATCACCCCCGGTTCCGCAGGTATCAACAGCATCCATACCAAGAGAGACTGGACGGCATTTTTCCACAAGAACGGATGCACATCCTGCCAGTTCCTCTTCATCCACACCACGTGCGGCCAAGGCTGCTAACATACCAGCCACATAGGCATCATCCAGAGCGCCATCCGTCAGCTCATCCATGAAGTACGCCGCTTCATCCCGCCCAAGAGTTCCCCCTGCCAACACACGTTTCAATAAGTCCGTACGTTCAAGGGGTTCGCGTTTCCATCGCAAAAAGTTTAAAAGAAGCCGCTCTCCCCCTTCACTTCCAATCGATTCAGGATGAAATTGCACCCCTTCAAGTGGAAGAGTTTTATGACGCAAGCCCATGATTTCTCCATCCTCAGAATAGGCACTGACTTCAAAATCTGGGGGGACGGAAGAGGGATCCACGGCCAAAGAGTGATAACGGGTAAAAACAGATGGATTGGGCAAATTCCGAAACACACCTTTCCCATCATGGGAAATGGGTTCTGTTTTTCCATGAACAATATTCTTGGCCTGAACAATGCGGCCGCCAAAGGCTTCCGCAAGAGCTTGGTGTCCAAGACAAACCCCTAAAATGGGAATTTTGCTGGAAAAATGTTGAATCGCTTTGATGGAAATTCCCGCATCAGAAGGCGTTCCAGGACCAGGAGAAATGATGAGCCGTTCTGGATTCATGGCCTCAATCTCTTCGAGTGTCACTTCATCATGGCGCACAACTTTGATGCTTCCAGCAGAACGTTCCTCTAGAAGACGAGTCATCATCTGATAGATGTTGTAGGTAAAAGAATCGTAGTTATCAATGAGAACAATCACTGGCGAACCTCCACTCCAACGGCCAGGGCCATCGCTCTCAGTTTTTCATCCGTTTCTTCCAGTTCACGCTCTGGATTGGAATCAAAAACCACACCGGCTCCCGCTTGAAGAATGAGACGATTCTCCTTTTTTAAGGCACTGCGAATAACAATGCAGGAATCAAAATTTTCATCAGGTTCCAAATATCCAACAAGTCCAGCGTAGAACGACCGCGGGAACTTCTCGAGTTTGGAGATGGTATTGATGGCCTGAATTTTCGGCGCACCCGAGACCGTTCCCGCGGGAAATGTGGCCCGAACAGCATCTGCAGCTGTTTTACCAGAGGCAAGAGTTCCTTCCACTCGACTCACAATGTGCATCACCTGGGAAAACTTCTCCACACCCATCATTTCGCTCACATTCACAGAACCAGGAACACAAACTCGTCCTAAATCATTCCGTGCTAAATCCACCAGCATCAAATGCTCCGCTCTCTCCTTTTCATCTCCAAGCAAATCCTTGGCAAGCGTCTCATCCTCAGCAGCGGTTTTCCCTCGGCGACGAGTCCCTGCAATGGGCCTAACGACAGCTTTCCCATGACGCACCGTCACCTGAGCTTCAGGAGAAGCCCCAAACAACTGAAAGTTTCCAAAATCGAGATAAAACATGTATGGCGATGGGTTTTGACTTCGGAGAATTCGATAAGCCTCAAGAGAAGGCATTTCTGTTGCAATTTCCACCCGCCGTGAAGGAACGGCTTGAAGGAGATTTCCTTTAACCACTTCACCACGTATTCGAGAAACCGCCATTTTGTAAGACTCTCGTTCCTCCCGAGAAGAAGCAACAATGGCTGGATAAGTTCCAGGTTGATCCACCATGTGGTTGAAATCCAAATCATTGATGCGCTTTTCTACTCGATCAAGAGCCGTTTCCAGAGGGATATCATCTCCCCCCCCATAGTTCACACCAATGAGATGAATCCGATCTGTATGATGATCAAAGACGGCAAAAACATGCCCAAAAAGAAAACACGCAAGGGGTAATTCCAGGGGATCTGTGCGCTTCGCAATTTTGACTGAGTCACAAAATTGAGCAAACTCAAAGGAAAGATAGCCCACACCCCCCACAGGAAATGGCACTTCCAAGGACTCAAAACCCGAGGCTATTTTCTCCATTTCATCAAGCACATCAGAAGAGCTCAGTTCCCGACGTTCCCCTTGTCGTAAAAGAAAAATCCCTTCCTCTTCTTGAACAATTCGAAAAGCCTCTTCAAGGAGAAGAATGGAATATCGTGACCGACCTCCAGCCGTTGCCGCTGATTCTAGAATGGCCCGTGCACCCAGCTTTCTCGCCAGAGCAAAAGGGGTGTGATTCTCCCCCATTAAAGTCCTATGGACCACACGCTTTGAATCCATGTCTTTCTCCCAACTTGAGTGTTTCTACTCATAGATACACCATGTATTCAGACGTTTCTTCTCATAAAAGTCAAGAAGTTCAGAGAGGAGAAGTCAACGAGAAGAAGGTTTTTCTCCCTATTGCCTTCAGAAAAGAGAGACTATTGGGCATTCCTTCCATGAGTCCTTATTCATTTGAAGTCGGAAAGTAAGAGACTTTTCTCTGTTCGTGATTTATTGAACCATTACGCATTTCTTTAAGCAAAATTTACCCAATTAATCATCATTTCTCCAAAAAGGTGAGAAATGACTCACTATGAACTGCAACAAACTTGGTCAATTTTTGGCAATATTGAGAAAGAGGTGAGCAATTATTGCCCATAATTTTGCTCTAGATTATCCCTAGGTAATGTAGAAATGCAGTTCCCCAGGTGCTTATGGCACTTTTTTGCCACAATACTTGCCCAAGAGGCCATGTCATGCCACAGTATGAAGACGCGTAAAAAAGGAGAAAACATGAAGAAAACGTTACTGCTCGTTCTCGCATTTGTATCCATGGCGGGCATGGCCTTTGCCAACGGCGAGGCAGATTCCGCTTCCGGTGCATCCGGCCATGATGGAAAAATGGGCGGTGTTCTTGTCTTTGGCCGCTCCGGTGATTCGGTGAGCCTTGATCCCGGTCGGGAAACCGACGGTGAATCCTTCTACGCCACCCACCAGATTTTTGACACCCTGGTTGAGTTCCAGACTGGAACCACAGAAGTTGTTCCCGCTCTGGCAACAAGCTGGGACGTTTCAGAGGATGGTTTAACCTACACCTTCCACCTTCGTGAAGGCGTTAAATTCCATGATGGTACTCCTTTTAATGCGGATGCCGTTGTATTCTCACTTGATCGTCAGCTTTCCGAAAATCATCCCTATTATGATTATGGTCCCTGGAAATATTGGACCAACTACATGGGCATGAGTGACATTGTTGAGAGCATCACTGCAACCGATGACATGACGGTTGTGTTCCAACTTCAGAAAGTAGAAGCTCCTTTCATTGCCAACCTGGCCATGGATTTCGCTGGCATCGTCTCTCCCACCGCATTTAAAGCCGATCCTGAAGGCTTTGCCTCCAATCCTGTGGGAACTGGTCCCTTCAAGTTTGTCAGCTGGACCAAAGATTCGGACATTGTCTTAGACCGCAATGAAGACTACTGGGAACCTGTTTACCTTGACCGGGTCATTCTCAAAGTCATCCCCGATGCCACCGCTCGTGGTTTGGCTCTCATCAAGGGTGAAGTGGACCTGATTGACTTCCCTGCAGCAGAAGACCTGGAAAAACTTGGTGCTGATCCTGAGATTCAGCTCATTCAGCAGGCTGGTTTGAATGTGGGTTACTTGGCCCTCAACAATGACAAAAAGCCCTATGATGACAAGCGCGTTCGCCAGGCCATGAACTATGCCATTGATCGCTCTGAAATCATTGAGGCTGTTTATGGCAGCGCTGGTCAGGAAGCTGTGAATCCCATTCCTCCCATCATGTGGGGATACAATGAGGACATTGAGCCCTATCCTTATGATCCTGCAAAGGCCAAGGAACTTCTTGCCGCTGCTGGTTATGCTGATGGTTTCAAGACTGAAATCTGGGCCATGCCTGTGTCTCGCCCCTACAACCCCGATGCCCGCAAGATTGCAGAAATCATGCAGGCTCAGTTGGCCAAGGTGAACATTGAGGTTGAAATCATTTCCTACGAATGGGGTACCTATCTGGACAAAACCGACACTGGTGAGCACCAGGCTGCCATGTTGGGATGGACCGGTGACAACGGTGATCCAGATAACTTCCTCTGGCTTCTTCTCTCAGCACCTGCCGCAGAACCCCCAGCAGGAAACATTGCCTTCTGGCGCAATGATGAGTTCACTGCTCTCTGTAAGGAAGCCAAAGAAACCGCGGATCATGAACGACGCGTTGAGCTGTATTTGCAAGCCCAGGAAATCTTCTTTGAAGAGGCTCCTTGGGTCACCATTGCTCACTCTGTAGTGACTGTTCCTGCTCGCAACACTGTCAAAGACTTCAAGATTTCCCCCACCGGAACTCGCGTCTTCAAACAGGTTTGGTTGGAAAAATAATTTGTGACGCTCAATTCGCTGCTACGTGCAGCGAATTGGTCGATTCGAACAGACCAAACCGGCCCGTCTTCCTGACGGGCCGGTTTTAGCTCTAGCATCCCTGCTGGGGCGGGAACCATCGTTTATGCTGAAATTTGTCGCGAAACGGCTCGTCTCCCTCATCCCAACTCTTTTGGGCGTCGTGACGCTTGTCTTCTTTATGATTGCCCTCACCCCTGGCGATCCTGCCCGCATTATGCTCGGTGAACGAGCCAATGCAGAACAGCTGGCCCAGCTTCGTGCGGAGCTTGGCCTGGACCAACCCCTAGTGAAACAGTACGGACTCTATCTCAGCCGAGTAGTGCGTGGAGACTTGGGGAATTCCATCATTAGCCAGCAGAAAATCACAGACGAACTCTCTGAACGTCTTCCTGCTACCATTGAGTTGGCGTTAATGGCCACACTCTTTGCCTCCATCCTTGGAATTGTTCTTGGGGTGGCAGCCGCACGAAAACGAAACTCTTGGGTGGACTACACCACCATGACCGGAGCCCTAGTGGGTGTGTCTATGCCAGTCTTCTGGCTTGCCCTGGTTCTCATCATGGTGTTTTCTATTTTTCTTGATCTCCTCCCCACAGGAGGACGAATTGATGTTCGCATCTACTTCAAACCCATCACCAATTTTTACCTGTTGGATGGCCTTATCCTCATGCTCAAGGGTGAAGGAACCGAAGTTTTTGTTTCCGCTCTCAAGCACATCATTCTGCCCACCATTGCTTTAGGAACCATACCTCTGGCCATCATTGCACGCACTACTCGCAGCAGCATGCTGGAAGTGCTGAAGCAAGATTATGTGAAAACAGCCCGAGCGGCCGGTGTAAAAGAGCGCAAAGTAGTGTATCGCTATGCCTTACGCAATGCTCTTCTTCCCGTTGTCACTGTCATTGGCATCCAGTTTGGGCTCTTGCTCTCTGGGGCCATTTTGACAGAAACCATTTTCTCCTGGCCAGGAATTGGGAAATGGATTTACCACGCCATTGGAGCTCGTGATTTCCCTGCTGTCCAAGGAGGAATCCTTTTCATCAGCATCTTCTTCGTGCTCATCAATCTGACCGTTGATCTCCTCTATTCGGTGATTAACCCTCGAATCCGGCTCAAGTGAGGCTTGTATGAACGAAACAAAGACAGCCACAACCGATGAAATTCCCGCAGAGCCAGGTTTTTGGCGGGAATCATGGTATCAACTCACCCGAAACCGGGCTGCTATGGTGGGATTGGTCATCATTGCCCTCTTTGCCATCCTGGCCATTTTTGCCCCTCTACTAGCCCCAGCAGATCCCGTCGTACAGTCCATTTCTGAACGAATGACCCCGCCCCTCTCCCCCGGATATCTGTTAGGAACAGATGACTTAGGGCGAGATATGCTTTCTCGCATCATCTATGGCGGTCGAATATCCCTTGTGATTGGTGTGGTTTCTGTGGGCATCAGCCTGGTCTTAGGAGGAATTCTTGGACTGGCTGCAGGCTATTTTGGTGGTTGGACCGACCGCATCATCATGCGCATCATCGACATCATGCTGGCCTTCCCTTACATCCTGCTCACCATTGTGATTGTGGCCATGCTGGGTCCATCCCTCTTCAATGCCATGGTGGCCATTGGCATTAGCCAAATGCCACGTTATGCCCGCGTGATTCGTGCATCGGTGATATCCGAACGAGAACAAGATTATGTTCTTGCAGAACGATCCTTGGGCACGAGTGATTTGGAACTCATGTTCCGAACCATACTTCCCAATGCTTTAGCTCCCACCATTGTGCAAGCCACCTTGGGAGTGGGAGAGGCGATTCTCAGCTCTGCAGGTTTGAGCTTCCTGGGCTTAGGAGCTCAGCCTCCCACACCAGAATGGGGATTAATGATTGCCTCCAGTAAACAATTCATCACCACAGCCTGGTGGATTGTGACCCTTCCTGGTATTGCCATATTGCTCACCGTCCTTGGATTCAATCTTCTTGGTGATGGGCTTCGCGATATTCTTGACCCCCGGATGAGGGACTAAACATGAGTGACAATAATCCAACACAAGCCCCCCTCCTGGACATCCAAGATCTCCAGGTTAATTTTCATACTCGACGCGGTTTAGTCCGTGCTGTTCGCAATCTCAACCTGTCCATCAATGAGGGCGAAACTTTAGCTCTTGTGGGAGAATCCGGATGCGGTAAATCCGTGACCGCCCATGCCATCACGCGCCTGGTTCCCATGCCTCCTGGTGATATTGCCTCCGGTTCCATTCTGTTCCGAGGAGATAATCTTTTGGATTTGAGTGAACGCGAAATGCGCACACTCCGGGGCTCCAAAATCAGCATGATTTTCCAGGAACCCATGACCAGCCTCAATCCGGTTTTTACCATTGGAACTCAGATTGCCGAAGTCTTCCGCACCCATACCAACATGGGGAAAAAAGAAGCCTTTGAAAAAGCTGTAGAACTTTTGGATTTAGTTAAAATTCCAGCTCCAGCCAAGCGGGCTCAATCCTACCCTCATCAGCTTTCCGGCGGAATGCGTCAACGAGCCATGATTGCCATGGCTCTGGCATCTCCAGAACCCGGTCTGATGATTGCCGATGAACCCACAACCGCACTCGACGTGACCATTCAGGCTCAGATTCTTCAACTCCTGAGCGAACTGAAAGAGCGAGTGGGCATGTCCATTCTTCTCATCACCCATGACATGGGCGTTGTGGCAGAAACAGCAGACCGTGTGGCAGTGATGTACGCCGGCCGAAAAGTGGAAGATGCTCCTGTAGAGGAACTATTTGCCAATCCTCAGCACCCCTATGCTGCCGGGCTTTTAGGATGCCAGCCTTCATCGCCTCAGAACAAAGGGGCACACCGATTAGAATCCATTGACGGCTCTGTTCCTGATTTGCTTTCCATTGGTGAGGAGTGCCCCTTTTCTAATCGTTGTCCCAATGCCTCCGATCGGTGTCGTGCCGGTTTCCCTGAGAAATCAGAAGCTGGACCAAACCATGCCTATTGGTGCCACCATCCCATCAGCAATTCAGGAGTCGCCTCATGAGCCCCACAGAAACACCCCTGTTGGAAGCCCGGGGAATTCGCAAGCACTTCACCATCAATGATGATCGAGGTCCAGCACGAACTTTAAAAGCTGTGGATGGTGTTGATCTTTCCATTCAAGCCGGTGAAATCGTGGGCGTGGTTGGAGAATCCGGTTGTGGAAAATCCATACTTGGAAAAACCATCCTCCGTCTTTATGAACCCAATGATGGTGAGTTACTCTGGAAAGGAGAGGATCTTACCGCTGTTTCAGGACCTGGTCTCAAAGCCATGCGCCGGGATATGCAAATGATCTTCCAAGATCCATTCTCCTCCCTCAATCCTCGTAAAAAGGTGCACCAAATCATCAGTCAGCCCCTGCGGGTTCACAAACTCGGAGCCCCCTCCGAACTCACCTCCCGCACGGAAGCTGTGATGCGGGAAGTGGGCATTAATCCCGCCTATGGGCGTCGCTATCCCCACCAGTTCTCTGGTGGTCAGCGTCAACGCATTGGCATTGCTCGAGCCCTGGCCTTAGAACCTGAATTTGTGGTGTGTGATGAGGCCGTGAGTGCATTGGATGTGTCCATTCAGGCCCAGATTCTGAATCTTCTGTTGGATCTTCGGGATAAGCATGGTTTTGCCAACCTCTTCATCTCTCATGATCTGGCTGTAGTGAAGTTCATTGCGGAACGCATCATGGTGATGTATTTAGGACGCATTGTGGAGCAGGCCTCCAAGAATGATTTGATGGCCGAACCGCTCCATCCTTATACCCGAGCTCTCTTGGAAGCCTTCCCGGTCGCCGATCCTTCCGTACGCCATAAGAAGAAGCAAATTGTGGTGGGAGATGTGCCTTCTCCCATGGATCCACCAAAGGGATGCCATTTCCACCCCCGCTGTCCTTTGGCCTCAGAGAAATGTCGCAATGAGTATCCACCATTGAAAGAGGCGGCCCCTGGACGTCTTGTGGCTTGTTGGGCTGTCAACGGAGAGTAACGGATTCTCTTATCAACATAAATTTTCGGATTGAGATCGACCCCCGCGTCACCGCGGGGGTCTTTTTATTTAGGTTTCAGATAGGACTTGTATTTATCCCAGAAGGGCGAGACTAAACCAAGGAACATAGGTGATGAGCAGAACAGCAGCCATCAACACCCCCATGAAGGGAAGCACCTGCTTGTACACCCGACTCATGGGCTCCTCAAAAGTGTAGCTGGCCAAGAAGAGATTCATACCGACGGGAGGAGTCAAATACCCCAACTGCAAGTTGGCCAAGAAAATCACGCCCAGCTGCACTGGATGAATACCGTACAATTCTCCCAGGGGAATGATGAGCGGGGCCACCACCAGAATAGCGGAGAAAATATCCATCAAAGTCCCTGTCACCAGGAGCGCGAGATTCAAAAGAATCAGGAACACATAAGGTGAGGAGACATTTTCCCGGAAGAACGCTGTGAGCATGGTGGGAACCTGGGCATCCACAATGAAGTAGTTGAGCCCCTTGGCCATGGCCAGAATCACCAGAACACCACCCACCACAGGAACGCAACGGCGAAGAACTCGAATCACCAAGGAAAGAGTGAGCTCTTTTTTGGCAAAGGTGATGAATAGGGCATACACCGCTGATAATGCGGCTGTTTCTACCAGATTGGTGAGACCGGTGAAATAGGCCACCAAAAGCACAACAGGAAGAAGCAGGTCTAAAGCGGCAAAGCGCAGAGACTGAAGGGCCTCATGAATATCAAAAGGCACTCGCTCCTTGGAATGCTTAATGGCTCGATAAATCCCCATAGCAGAAAGAACCGCTACTAATAGAACACCAGGAAGCAAGCCCCCCAGGAACATGTCCTTGATGCTCACTTGGGCGGTGACACCATACATGATGATGGGCAGAGCTGGAGGAAAGAGTAATCCCACACTTCCAGAAGAGGTAACCAATCCACGGGAAAAATCCCGGCCATACTGACGGCTTCCCTCAAGGACCGACACCAGTAAACCACCCAGGGCAAGAATGGTGACACCGGAAGCTCCTGTGAAGGTGGTGAAATAAGCACAGGCCACCACAGCCACCACGGCTAAACCACCAGGCAGCCACCCCAGCCAGGCCCGGAAAAACCGCACCAACCGTTTTCCAGAACTGCTTTCAGATAGAAGGAATCCCGTCACCGTGAACAAAGGAATGGCAGGAATCATGCTTCCTGTGAGAAGCACATAAGCCTCATTTGGAAGGGATTCCAACGCACCCCAGTTCCCGCTGAACAGGAAAAGGGCCGTTCCACCCAAAACCAGGAAAATAGGCAAACCACGGACGGCTAAAACTAAAAGAAGAATCACCAAGGGCCAACGGAGCCATTGGAATAACTGATACCAAAGATCCGAAAGATCGTAGAAAAAGAAGGGCAAATTGGGATTTGCTGTGGCCAAAAGGTTCACAACAGAAGGCCAGGAAAAGAACAGTCCGAGCACCAGTCCAAGGATCTTCCCATACCATGCCCCCCGAATACTTCGGAGAGCCATAAAGGCATATCCTAGAGGCAAAATGGCCAAAGCCAAGCGGATGGGAACGGCACCAACACTTTCCCCTGGAGCAAACCCAATCACAAGGAAGGAAGCCGAGGCTACGGCAAAGGCGGCATTAATCCCAGAAGCCATCATGTCTCGGGATCGATCCAAGACACCCAACCAACCCTTACCCGGTTCTACAGAAGACCCCAAAGAAAGATGAGCATGCTCTCGTGAGGCCGCCATTCCTCCTAGCCAAGCCACCCAAACCACAATGTGTTGAAGGAAACCAGAGGACCAAACTAATCCTGATCCTGTGATTTTTCTGAGAACAATTTCCATGAGTGGAACCACAGCCAGGGCCAAAAGGAATGCCCCTGCAATGAAGTCTTCCACAATGGCCAGTCGCTTTGGCTTTGCTTGTATTTCGTCTGTCAAATTTGCTCCTCCGCCAATACGGATGTTACCCTTGGCGACGCAACTCTTCTAAGTCTGTGCGAATAGCATCGTAGAATTCTTGAGGAATGGCTTTTCCTTCCCCTACCATCAATTCATGACCTTGAATCATAAATTGGCTCCAGGTTGACAAATCTTTTTCTTCAACTGGAACCACTTCAAGACCATTTTCTAACATCACCCGTAGAGCCTCATTTCCAAGGCGCTCGGATTCTGCTGTAAACTCCTGAGCGACTCGCTCCATGGAGGCTTTTAACTCTTCATGATACTCCTCAGGAATGGAACGCCAGGCTCTTTTTGAAAGAACCAGTCCTCCAAGCACTGGGGTGAGTCGGACATCTGTCATTGTGGAAGCCAGTCCAAACCACTGATAGGCTGCAGCAGCCACAGGAGGCACCAGCATGGAATCCACAAGCCCACTTTGGAGTCCCACCATGATTTCGTTAATGGGCATGGGTTCTACATCAAAACCCAAGGATTTTAATGCGGCGTACAAATCCACCTCTGAATCATCCACCGCCATTGTGCCTTGCATCAAATCCTCAGGAAAATACGCCGGTGTTTTGGAAAAAGGATAGGCCCAGCCAGAGAGTGACCAGGCAAGCATTTCAAATCCGGCCTGACGGAACTTGTCTTCCAGTGTGGGAGAATAGCGCAAAAGCAACGCATTAAGCTCTTCTTCCGTCTGCACCAAGCCAGGGAGTATGAAAGTGAAGGATTCTGGAACCATCACCTTCAATCCATACGGTGAAAATACACCAGCATCAAGTTGACCTATCCGCATCTTGCGAATCATGTCCCCTTCACCACCAGCAATACCACCAGGATAGATCCGTACTCGAACTCTCCCCTTTGTGATGGTACGCCATTCATCTGCCATACGCCTCAAGGAGGTATCCCAAACAGTCCCTTCAGGCAAGGGACTTCCAAGTTTTATATCAACAGCGCTCAATGGAGTGAGAAACATCAGCCCTGAAAGGACAAATGCCAACACTCCTACAATTTTTTTCATTCCTAGCCTCTTTTTAATACCAATGACCTTCCCTAAAAAGGGAAGAATTCTCATAGCTCGTTTTACCGAAACTCATCAAGTGCCGTGAGGAGATCGGCATAGATGGCATCATCAATCCATTTTCCTTCACCCACCACAAGAGCATGTCCCTCTCGCATCACTTCATACCATTCTTGCCGTGCTGTCTCACCAACACTTTCAAAAGTCACCCCATACCCTTTCATGACCCGTTTTGCTTCTGCATTTAATCGTTCTGATTCAGCATAAAACTCTCTGGCCACATCACGAATGGCAGCCGCCAATTCTTCATGGTATTCGGAGGGAATGCGTTTCCACGTTTGTTCAGAAATAACAAGGCCACCCAAGACAGGAGCCACAGGAAATTCCAGCATGTGAGGAACCTGAGGAAACCATTGGTAGGCAGCAGCGGCCATGGGAGGACAATAGATGGCATTAATCATTCCACTCTGTAAACCCACCACCACTTCATTCAAACCTGTTGGAACCACATTGAATCCCATGGCCTTAAAGTTTGCGGCCAGTTCTTCATCTGTGTTGCTCACAGCCAATCGATCATTCCGAAGCAGAGCTGGAGAAAGCTGCTCATGACCGGTGAAGAAATAGGCCCATCCGCTTTTTGACCATGCCAGAATTCGGAAACCTTGATTAATAAAATCTTGTGAAAAACGCGGGGTGAATCGTTCAATCACATAATCCAATTCTTCTTCAGATTGAAGGATTCCTGGGAGACTCATCACAAAGGTGTTGGGGACAATAGACTTCAGTCCAAATGTGGTAATCACCGCAGCATCAAGCTGACGAATCCGCATCTTACGAATCATATCCGCTTCACTTCCCGCAATGCCACCGGCATAAATGCGCATGCGCACTCTGCCTCCAGTGATGTCTGACCACTCAGCGGCCATGCGTTTCAGGGTGGAATCCCAGGGCGACCCTTCGGGGAAAGGACTCCCAAGTTTCACTGTGAGAGCATTCAATGGAGAAGCCAGTATCATGATAAAAGCAATCAGGCGCAGGGTTTTCATTCTTCGCTCCTTGACTCCTGTGACAATCTACTCCGTCACCAGGAAAAAATCCTCGACATGCTCGAGAAGCCATCGAGCCCGGTCTTGGTAAATGATGATGAGCAGGCGATCGTCCACATGCTCTTCTGGATCAATGGACAGGGCGCGGTCAAGGTAGCTTCTAAAACCTTCTAAATCCTGTTTTTTTACGGAAATGGCCGTGGCCATGGTGATGTGTGGGGAAGGACTGGAATCATTGGAAAGTTCAACCGCTTTTTCATAATGGTGCACGGCTCTTTCCTGTGGATGATCACTCACTCCATTCTGGGCATAGTACTCATCCATGAAGCCAGCAATCTCAGGACTTCTCTCTCTCATTTGAGCCACAATGGATGCTGGCAGGGAAACTTGGAGCTGAATCATCATCTCATGAATGCCAGAAATACTTTCATCCAACTCTAAGGCACGGTAGAGCAGGAGGGCTGCTTGATCAAGAGATGTGGCCAGCTCTATATCAAAGGGATCCGTGCTGGCCATCCCCAACCAGGAAAGCCCTGCCCAATACACATCATTGGCATCTTCTGCTTCCAGAAATAAGGCCGCCTCATCATAGGCACCCGATTCTAATGCCTGAAGAAACCCTGGGTGGCGATAATCCAACGCATCCAGAAGATAATTTCTTCCCCTTCGAAGAAGTCGTTTTGCACGCATTCGGCCTTCTTCTGCCTCTTCCCAAGCCTCATCTTCCAACATATCGGTGGGCATTAAAACAAATGCCCCGGCATACATGGCAAAATTTCGACCAGTCGCCGCCATCAATTGATGGTTTTCAGGATCCTGTCCTAACAAGATCTCATGGAGTTTGAGAGCTAAAGGAAGAGATTCTGCCACAAGCAAGGGATCATCATCTGAGGTGAAGGCGCTTGAGCCGGAGGGTGATGACAACATATCCGCAACGGAGCGAACCGCCGCTTGCTGAATCGATTGACAAGAGGAGAGACTGACAAGCAGTGTCGCCAGGGCGATGTTCCGGAACACAGGCCGGCTCTGAGTTTGCTTCATGCTACCATTATTGGAAGGACGTCACTGCGCATCAAGTTTCTTCTGTTCATTCCTTTGATAGAATGTCTCAAATTCTTGCCATATCAATCGGTAAACAGAGGGCATGGGCCTTTTATTCACCATACGAAAGTCCACCCAATCCCCAGTGAAACTCTCATCATTCCAGTCTGTGGAAAGAAAATAGAGCTGGGGATGCAACAATTCTTTGAAACGCGTGTATGTGTGAAGTCGATGTTTGAATGATGCCGTTTTCTCAGGAAGACAAAGAGAGGACAGTTCTGATGACCTTGGAAAAACCCATAGTCCACGCCCTCCAGAATTGTTACGGCGGTGCAGATATACCGTTTCATTGCGAACAAGCAGAAGCAACGTGGATTGAAGTTCTTGTATGACATGTTGCTTCTTTTGAGGGAATTGGTCCACGGTTCCTTCACGATAAGCATAGCAATGGGAGGAAAGAGGACAACACTGGCAACTTGGGTTTCTTGGCGTGCACACCAACTGACCAAACTGCATGACAGCTGCATTGAGCATTCCAGGATTCTCCTGGGGCATGTTCTTTTGCACCATTTGCCGAAAGGCCTTTTCCAGCTCTTTATCCCAGACTCTTGCCGCTAAACGCATAGCAAATCTCCGACCATTTGCATCCACCGCTGCACGCCGCTCATGGAAGGCAAAGGAAGAAAGGGCATCGGCAATGTATTCACCCACACCAGGAAGGGTTCGTAAGGTTTGAGCTGTATTGGGAATAACACCGCCATGCTGTTCCATCACCGCACATGCAGCTTTGGCAAGATTGCGGGCTCGGGAATAGTATCCCAAACCTTCCCATTCTCGAAGAACTTCATCCTCCTCAGCCACAGCCAAGGAAGCAGGAGTGGGAAAGCGTTTCATCCAGCGCTGGTAACGGGGAAGCACAGCTCCTACGGTTGTTTGTTGAAGCATCACTTCCGAAACCCAGATGGCCCATGGGCTGGGATTTCCGGCCCATGGATAATGGACTCCATGCTGATGAAACCACTGAAGAAGGAGATTCCAATCCTGAGAGCCCAGCTCTAGCACGGAAAGATGCCCCAAACTCCAGAAGAAGGAACCGGTGCTTCCACACAGATCTTTTCCTTTTTTGTGGGATGAGGAAAAGCAAGACTTCGGGCATGAAGATGGATTCCGCCACCAGGATCAGAGCGCTTAAACCCATATTTTAAATCCCCTTTAATGGGACAACCTGATGCCGAAAGCTGAGCACGAATCTGATGGTGACGCCCGGTAAGAAGAAGAATTTCCACTAAATAATATCGCTCAGATGCATGAAGCACCTTGTACCGGAGACGTGCTTTCTTTGCTCCAGGAGCTTCGGCTTTCACAGAACGAGAGGTGTTGGTTCGTCCATCTTTTCGGAGCCAATGAACCAGCTCTCCTTCCATCTCTGGAAGAGGTGCTCCCACAACAGCCCAATACACTTTATCCACTGTTCTATCGCGAAAGGCTGCGGATAAACGTGATAGGGCCTTGGTTGTTTTGGCCAGAACCACCACACCGCTGGTAGGCCGGTCCAAACGATGGGGCAAACCCAAGAACACCTGGCCGGGTTTGTTATCCCGCTTCTTGATATGAGCCTTCATCACATCAAGAAGACATGAATCTCCGGTTTTATCGCCTTGAACAAGAAGGCCAGTGGGCTTATTCACCACCAGCAAATGATTGTCTTCATACAGAATCTGGGGAATTTCCATGGAATGGCTAGTGTACGCGTCCCTCACCGATGACGCCAGAGGTCAACCAAGAAGACGGTGCCCATAATTCCAGAAACAACAAATCCCAACACGCCAATCACAGGCACGCCAAACACAAGGGGTGGAATGAGGGAATGCACCAGCAAAGAAGATCCCATAATCATGGAGGCCAGTAAAACCGCTGCCGAGATTCGTACCGATGCTCTGGATAAGGATTGGCGCAACCCCTCCAAACCTGTGTGTCCCAGTTCCATTCGGAGTCGGCCATCCCGAAGTCGGCCGAGAATATCTCTCAAATCACCTGGAACATCTCGCAACAGAAAATAGGCATCCTCACCCATTCCTGCCGCCTCACTGGCCCATGCTCCATCCTGGAATTCACGACGAAGTAAGTTGGTCACAAAGGGCCGAGAAGAGTTCACAAAATCAAAGCGGGAATCCAAATGGAGGGCAATATCTTCAATGGTGGCTAAGCATTTTGCTAAAAGATAAAAATTCGAAGGAACAGAGATTCCATAACGGCGAATCATGGAGAACATTCCCCCCACCATCTCCCCCACATCCACCACTCCAGAGGAGGAGGGAACCGCCAAGGCTATCAATCGTTCCATATCGTCTAACATCAGGCGTTCTGTTTCCGGTGAGGGATAACCCGACCAGTTCACAATGGCCCGTACCGCTCTTTTGGAATCTCGACGAAGCAAATCTGTTAAAATTCCAGCCAGAAACCGCCCTTGGCCAGGAAGTAAGGTTCCTGTTTGCCCAAAGTCCAAAAACACCAAGAGTCCCTCTGGAGTCACCAAAATATTGCCACCATGAGGATCGGCATGGAAGAATCGATCTTCAAACACCTGTTTCAGGACGGCCTCAGCCCCCTGACGGGCCAACAGAGAGGCCTGAGGAGCATCTCCTGTCCACTGTCCCACAGGAACACCCTCCCAATACTCCATCACCAAAACCCGGTTCTGGCACAACTCGAGATACGGACGGGGGGCTGTCACGTTCTGGTTTCCTGAAAAGTTCTTCCGAAACAGTACCATGTTCCCAGCTTCATTCTGGAAATCCAATTCCGTGAGTACAGCGCGCTCCAATTCCTTCACGGCTTCCACAGGACGAAAAGGTGCTAAAGAGGGGATGCGCCGCACCGCAATCCTGGCCAGGCTCATGAGAATGGCCAAGTCACTTTCCATCACAGGACGAATCCCAGGACGTTGCACTTTCACAGCCACCACATCTCCTGGCTCCCCATTCTTCCCCAATAAGCAGGCTCGATGCACTTGGGCCACGGAAGCGGAGGCCATGGGCACCTCATCAAACTGGGCAAAAATCTGGGAGAGAGGTTGCCCTAAATCCTGCTCAATCACCTGTCGGATGGCCTGAGTGGACGCCGGCGGTACGGCTCCCCGGAGCTTCTCCAATTCCACAAGCCAGGAGGCGGGAATGAGATCGGGGCGATGGCTCAATAACTGACCAATTTTGACAAAAGTAGGGCCCAATTCTTCTAACAGGGCCCGGAGACGCTCAGGACGAGGCTCCCGATGCTGTGGTGGAACCAGAGAGCCCAACATACGGCGGTAACTCACCGAATCAATGGCTCGTACCACATCACCAAAACCATGGTGCAGCAAAGCGGAAAGAATCTCTCTGTACCGAGACATTCTTCGAAGCGTGCGACGTAGACGCAGGGGCACTCCACGCATGTCAGAGGAAGTCTTTTGATTCTTCCTCTGAGAATCTCTCATGCCTCTTCCTTAGTGGAGGATTCATTCAATTTGGCCTCCAATTCCGCCACTCGTTGCTTGAGCTCCTCCACCTCTTTACGAGAGGCTAAATTCACACTGGCGATGGCCTGATCCACCGCGGTAGAAATCCGTTCATCCAGGTTTTTCCGAGCTTCATCAGCCCCTTCTTTCATCTCCCTGGCCAGATGACGGCCCTCCGCCTCTGTCAGACCACGTTCCCGGCGAAGCGTATCCGCCGCTTCATCTATTTTTTCCTTGGTGAGAGCCGCCAGGCCCAAACCCGTGTATGCCGCCTTTTCAAAAGCGTCCCAAATGGACATGCCTTCCTCCTGGGGCGGATTTAAATCGACCCCTTCATGCCATAGTATCCTGTGTCTGAGAATGACGTAAGAAGCGGGGTGTTTCACTTCATATGAAAGCGCCAAGGGAAGAAGCATCCTCATCTTCCTGCTATACTTTAAATTGTGAAAAAACGGGAACGACTGGCTGATTTAGAACTCACCATGGAAAAGAATGAACGGCGAGGACGGCGTTTATGTTGGATTTCCTGGAACCCGGACTCCCGTTATGGCTACACCGTGGAAAGTGCCTTAGAAGATGTGCGTTGGATGGTGTATGAGATTAAACAGCTTCGAGCAGAAAATGCCGAACTGTCCTCCTTTGTGGAGCATTATAAAAACGAAATGAAAAGAGAATTGGACCGCATCAACGAATGTCCAGAAACGGATAACAAATAAAAAACTCCCCACTTCATGGCGGGGAGTTTTTAACGAATCAACCGCAGCACTTCTTGTATTTCTTGCCACTGCCACAGGGACAGGGGTCATTGCGGCCCACTTTGGGAGCTTCTCGCTTCTGGGGTGTGTTGATCACCTCAGAATCTTTGAAATACCATTTCCCTTCCACTTTCTCAAAGCCACTGCGCTCATGGTGGCGCACGATGCTTCGGTCTGCAGCGCGGTATTTGGCAATAAATTCCACACTTCCATAGGAATCCTGTTCCGTGCCAGTGGATTGAACAATCTCCAGGCCCATCCACTCAGACTCTTTGGCCCACTGTTCTGTGGCCTCACGGGACAATTCTTCTCGTCCGTCATGATGGTGGGATTCCAAAATGAAATCCACTTCTGCCTCAACATAGGCCGAGTACCGTGCCCGCATGAGGGCCTCAGGGGTGGGAGCATTCACCCCACCGGAAATGATGGGATAGCAGCATTCCTTGTAATCAACACCGCTTCCACAGTGACATGTGGCCATGTAGAGCCTCCTGAATCAAATCAACCGCCAGAATACCCCCCGGAAGCGGGAGTGGGCAAGAGCTCCGGAACACCCCGACGTATGGAGGGGTCGGTCTAAAAAAAATTAGGACAAACCGGAAGCCCAATGCCTCACCCGCGAATGCCGCACCACGCGCCGAGCAAGGGCGGCTTCCACGGCTCCCTCTTCCACATAGAGCTGCACACCATGCTTGGCACGAGTGAGGGCGGTGTACAGGATTTCCCGAGTCAGAAGAGAAGAAGCGGCCAGGGGCATGAGAACCAATACATGGGCAAATTCAGATCCTTGGCTCTTATGAATGGTTTGACACCAAGCAGGGGTGTAACCCGGAAGCGCGGCCAAGGAGAAATATCGCGGACCGTCTAAACCAGGGAAGAGAGCCCGGAGACGGCCATGATGGGTCACCACAACGCCGCGGTCGCCATTCCACAAATCCCGTTTGGCATCATTGGCGGTGATCATCACGGGCATGCCGGCAAAGGGTTGGGTGTCACCAGAAAGAATGCGGGACACACGTTGATTGAGGGAATCGGTACCCCAAAATCCTCGCCGTAGAGGTGAAAGCACAGCGATTTGACCAAAGGCATCAAAGAGGGACTCTGGTTCCCCTCCTTGCTGAGCCAAATTGACAGCCTCTAGATACGACTGGGCCATGGTTTGTGCCATGTCTTCTGGATTGGTGAGAGGGGAGGATTCCACACCACCAGGAGCCGCAAGGGAGGCGTCCAAGTCTTGAACTTGCCCCTCCCGAACCGCAGCGGCAGCGGTGAGAATGGCTGTATCGGAACGGTAAACTTTGCGCAGGAACACCACAGACCCAGCCAAGGGGGAGGGATTTTCTGGCAGGGCCTGGGCAGCGGCCTGTGAGGCCCCCGCCAACAAATCTCCCAGGAGAGCTCCGGCCTCAACAGATGGAAGCTGATCAGGATCACCAACCAAGAGAAGGGACGCACCTGGTGAAAGGGCCCGGAGCAGGGTCACCATCATGGGGAGGTCCACCATGGAGGCCTCATCCACCACCACAAGATCCGCGGGAATGGGATGGTTTTGGTGGTGCCGGGGCGGCTGGCCGGGAACCAGACCAAGAAGGCCATGGAGGGTGCGACCCCGCCACCCCTCTTCCTGCACACCGGCGGCGGCCAATCCTTCCATCATACGGGCGGCAGCACGACCGGTGGGGGCCGCCAGGGCGACACGGAAGGGAGGTGCTCCCACCTGTTGGCGGCTTTGAGAAAGGGCTTTGAGGAGGGTGGCCACAGTGGTGGTTTTTCCTGTTCCAGGTCCACCGGCCAAAAGAGCCAATCGGCGGCCGGAGGCAAGAACCTGATAGAGTTGCCCTGCCGGACCGTCAATGGTCATTTGAGAAAGTCCAAGGGAAGCGGAAGACAGAGCGTCTCCCTGACAGAGACCTTCGAGAAGCTGAAGTAGCTCATCTTCTTCCCGTCTTCGGCGAAGAATGTAGAGAAATCGCCCCTCTTTGGTGAGCACCAGAGGAGGACGAGGGACAGGCAGTTGATTGACCAGACTGGCTTCTTCAGTGAGCTGTTTGAGCAGTCCACATTCTTGAGCAATAGACAGCAATGTTGGAAGTTTTGCTGCAATTTCCCCTGACAATTGGGGAAAGGGATGGGGATTGGTAGAATCGGAGGGAGAAATCCAATCTTCCATATCTGCTTTCAGATTTTGTAAATCTGTTCGAAGATGTCCCCGTCCCGCTTGCACCAAGAGGTGGAGCACCAGCCATCGGGCGTCTTCTGCTTCTGGATTCTCTTCTGGCCAATACTGGCTCACCAATTGATGGGCAAGATAAATTCGGAAGGCTGGAATCGATAACTGACCGGCGGCCATTTCAAAGCTGCTCTCCCATTTCATGCAACAACTCCTTCAAGCCCCATGGCTGATGCCAGTTCAATCATGCGTTCCAGGGAGGGTTTGGCAGAATAAATCCCCTGACTGTGTTCTTCCTGCAATCCTCTCAGGAAAAGATAGGCGGCACCACCCACCTCACTCTCCCAATCCACGGGACGCTGATGACGGGAACTCAATTGGCAACAAAGGGCCAAGAGATACAGCTCATATTGAAGGGTGTAGTGATGCTCTTCCATCATGGCTTGAACAGTGGCCTCATCATAATCTTCCTGACTCTCCGCACCGGCAGGTACATTGGTTTTCCAGTCCACCACCCACCATTTCCCCTGGTGACAGAGAAGCAAATCAATGAAACCGGTGAGAAAACCTCTGCGGAGGGCCACGTCTAATCCCGGCGCTTTGAGAGCCCCCCCTTGAGGAACCTCCATAAGAAATTCCACTTCTGCACGATGCTCTTCTGGAGATAGATGACAAAGAGGTCCCAGCCCTGGAATGGGAGCTCGAAGAGTGGTTCTCACCATGTCTTTTAGAGCTATGGCCCGGGGTTTGTACCAGTCTGGGCGGAAATGTCGAAAGGATAAATCGGCATAACGTTGGTCTCGCTCAGGATTCTCCTGCCAAGATTCAGCGTCTTCCACAGCTTCATGAAAATCTTCATCTTCCAAAAGAGCATGCATCAGGGTGCCAAAAAGAGCTCCTCGATCCTCAAGGAGAGGAATGGGATGAAGCAGGTTTTCTGTGGGGGTACTTCCTATGGCTGTTTCTGAATGCCGGTCCACATCTCTGTCATCCGTTCGCTCGCCTTCTGCTCCCCGAACCAAAGAGCTATAGCTCATGGTGGAGGGATCACGCCAACCAGGAAATTCTGGTGGTAAGGGCGCAAGGCGTGGTTCATCAAACTCCGGGGCCCCAAGGGGAGAAAGACTCTGGACCTGGTTGCTAAAAGTGATGGGAGAGTCCTGTTCCTGAAGCCATTGACTCCAACAGGGTTCAAGTCGTTCACGAAGCCCTTGGGCTTCGGAGGGAGTGGTTTTGAGACACTCATGGATGGGAGGGCCAGGAGCCTGCTTCGCAAAATCAGGGAGAAGGGTTTCTGCAAAAAAAGAATCCAATAATGTGGGGGCTCCTGCACAGGGACGCGGAACCCACAGTTTGGAGATGGCTCGAGTGAAGGCCACATACCATAGGCGTTTGTCCTCTTCCCATGAATAGGCAAGGTGCTTCTCACGGTTTTTGCTCAAACCAAGCCGGTCAATCACCAATGTTCCCTGGGAATCAAATCGGTAAGCGGCTCCATCCTGCCTGCGTTCTTTCTTTCGGAATCCCCCAAGGAGAAAAACTAGGGGAAACTGCAAACCCTTTGAGGCATGCATTGTGAGGATTCGGACAGCCGGTGATTCGTCCGCAAGCCGAAGAGCATCTGCCGCTCCCTCCGTACTTCTGCGTCCACCAGAGGTCAACCACTGAGCCAATTGCCCAGGATCCCGCGCACCAGCGGCCTGTTGGGCCTGGAACAATTCACAAAGATGGCGCCAATCTTGCCATTCTCGCTCCCCTCCAATCTGACGAAGAACCCGATGAGGCCAAGGCACTTCCAGACGTTTTGCGTCCGCTTCCCTTCCCCACTGACGAATCCACCCTCCAAGCTGAGATGCAAAGACAAAGAACGACTCTAACACCGCCGTACCTCGTCCCCGGCGTAACTCTTCATTCCATCGGGCACCTTCTTCCACAAAATCATCCAGAGCTCCCTGCTCTTGAATCTTCACAAGAAGATCAGGTGCGATTTGAAAAAACGGCCCCAAGAGCACCCGCCGCCAACGAACCAAGTCTCGGGGAGATTCCATGGCCTGGAGTA
Organism: Spirochaetales bacterium; assembly: GCA_022360655.1. Taxonomy (GTDB): domain Bacteria; phylum Spirochaetota; class Spirochaetia; order DSM-2461; family DSM-2461; genus UBA2779. The sequence continues at coordinate 35,483 of JAKSCK010000260.1, forward strand.
CCTGAGAAAGGGCCTGAGCCACGGGCTGGTCAAAAACAGACCGACTGCGGATTCGCAAGGAGGGAATTCCCATGGCTGATAAGAGCTGGGCCATCTGCTCTTCCTGATGAGCGGAACGGACCAGAATGGCCATATCCGAAGCCTGAACAGGGGTTTGTGTTCCGTTGTGGTGTTTCCATTGCCCGCCGTTTTGGTAATCCAACAGCTGGCGGATGGTAGAAACTATGGAGTGGGCGGCATCCTCCTCTGACTCTGCAGAGATGAATTCCATGGGGTGGTTTCCACCAGGAAAAATCAATTCGGGGGCATCCGTTTTTCCCGCTTTTACCGCTTCAAATCCCACGGGAGAACCTCCCCCGGCATTCCGCTGAAAGAGCGGGGAAAAGAGGCGGTTCACCGCTCCCACCAACTCTGGACAGGAACGGTAATTCGTGTCCAATCGGTATTGGCCCTGGGAAGGAACGGAATCTTTAGCTGATTGGTAAGCCTGCAACCCCGTGCCCCGAAAGCCATAAATGCTTTGTTTCGGATCACCAATGAGAATCAGAGGAGAGCCAGCTTCCACAAAAATCTTGTGGAACATGCTCCATTGAAGCGGATCTGTGTCCTGAAATTCATCAATGAGAGCCGCTTGATAGCGCTCGCGAATCACGGTCAGAAGGGGTGAATGGGGCTCGGCCACCTTGGCGGCCACCCGACGAATCAAATCCGAATAGTTCCACCGCCCACTGGTGCTTTTTAATTCCTCTGTTCGATGAGCCACTTCCTTTTGTGCGACATCCTGGAAGGAACAGAGCAGGTACTGATCCACCAAAGAGTGCAGAGGACGTTCTCCCTCGGGATCAATTTCCAGATACTCCCCAAATTCCAAGAGAAGAAGATCTGTAACCTGGGCCAATTCCTCCGCTTCTGAAGAAAGTTGCTTTGCCGATTCTCCCAACTCCGAGGTGTTTTTGGCCACCCAAGCCGCCAGAAGAAGTTCATGGAGATGGGAGGGACCAGAAAAGAGCTGTGAGGCACCTTCAGCTAAACCCTGGGCTCCTTGGCACGATTGGAGATGGAGCAAGGCCGCTTGAAGGGCTGGAGCCCGTTTATTCTTTCCCAACGCAGCCTTAATGAGTTCTTTGGCAGCCTCTACAGTCCATGTTCCATCCACTAAGGCATCAAAGGCCTGTTGGAAGGAAGAATTGGGTTTGCGGGATTCTGTTAAATCCTCTGAAAATTTCAAGGACTGCTCCCGGCTGGGAATCACAACCGAACCGGGGGGGAAGGCATCGGAGCGGAGAGACTCTGCAATGGATTCTGCAAGAGCGTCAGCACTGCCGGCCTCATCATAGGCTCGAGTGAGAAGAAGCTTAGACACACCAGGAGCACCCGAGGCCAGCCATCGCCGGGCTTCTTGTGTCTCCAAGCCCCCTTCGGGGTCAAGTTCCTGGCCAAAGGGAACATCACTTTCAAAGGGCCATGTGGAAAGTACCGTTTGGCAAAAACCATGAATGGTGTGAATGGCCGCTCTGTCAAAACGGGAGAGAGCACGAGCATAGAGGGGAGAGGTCTCTTCTTCTCCAGCCCGCTCCACCAGGAGAGCTCGAATCCGTTCCTTCATTTCCCGGGCCGCTCGGTTGGTGAAGGTCACCACCAAAATGTGTTCAATATCCACGGGAGCAGGACCGGCCACCATGTCCGCCACAATACGCTCAAGTGCATAGGTTTTACCGGTACCAGCCGAAGCTTCCAAAAGAGAGAGTCCCGAGAGCGTTGTTTCTCCAGCACAAAAAATCGCCGAACTCACAGCAGTCCTCCTTGGACATACACCTGCTCCCAGGAGCGTTCTAAAACATCATCAAAAGAAGGAGTTCCATAGAAATTCCGACGATAGGGGCAGACTCTCAAGGTGGAAAAGGGATTGTAACGGTCCGTCACCAAGCGTTCCCAGAGCCGGGCTCCCTGAACAGCAAAATCCCATTCCACTCCAGCTTTTTTCGCCTTGGTCAGTGCAGCGGCCATCCCTTCTGCAAAATCTGGATAAAGAGGCAAGGGACAAACACTTCCAGCAAAATAAGCTTCCACAAGATGTTGGAGCGTTTCCTGGGGCCGGGCCAGCACCGTGGCTCCAGCAGCCGTTCCCCCAGGAAGCACATAGGTTCGCGGACCAATATTATGTGGACCTAAACGCAGGGTTTGAACCGTTTGGGGTTTTTCTTCTCCCAGGGCCACCGCAGCCACCAAAACCGCCACCCATGAAGGAATGTTGTGCCGAGTGGAAGCCTTCTTTCCCGAAACAAAATCCACCCGGGCCCAGTCTTTTCCATGAAGACGCCGAAACCCATCAATGCTTCCTACCACGCGGATTTTGCGGCCATCTGCCATTTCCACAACTGGAGCACTCACCGGAATTTCTCCATCCAGGGCTGGCGAATCATCTCCCCATCGGCGAAGGCCAACACGGTGTGTGCGCACAATGTCCAAACCTTCTCCTACCATCTGCTCCAAGCACTGAGCCGTGGCCTGAGCATCTTGGGCAAAGCGCCTTTGCTGAAGCAAACGCGCCGGTGTTTGCGCCACCGCTCCATCCAAATCCAGCTGCTGGGCAAAAGACTCAATCATTTGCTCATGATGCAAGAACTCCGACAAATCCCCTTCGCTGTGAGCCCGACGCCATAACCACCAGTCAAAGGGGTTGGCCTCTAGCACATCCTCTTCCCCTTCATCCACCTCTTCTTCCCACAGAGGGGCCTGCAGCATGCCCTTGTAGAAATGACGGAGGGGATTCCGAAGAAAGGCCACCAATTCCTGCCAGTCCAGCTCTTCTATTTCCGGATCGTCTAAGGGCAGAGCTTGGGCACTTTGAGGAAAATGCAGAGAACGGCTTTGGGCCATGGATGCCGCCTCTTGTGAGATGGTGGCCAGAGGCCCCTCTCCTGTGAGGGCTTGAGAATCAAAGGGAGCCAAGGGATGGCGGTGAATCAACCGCTGTGCATCCTCTCCTAAATGGTCCATCAGCTCCAGGACAGGAGAGGCGGGCGCCACGGCTTCTCCCCGTTCTACATCCCGACCACAGTAGGAAAGGGACAGATGTTCTTGGGCTGAAAACAGAATCTCCAAAATGGCAAAGCGATCCACCGACTCCCGAGACAAGTCAATGGATTTGGGAACCAGGTCCCGCAAATCAAAACCAGTGAGGAATTCCCGTCCTGGCCAGGCCCCTTCACTCATTCCCAAAACATAGATTCTCCGGAAAGGAATGGCCCGCATGGGCTTCAGGGAGGAACAGGTCACTCCTCGGGCCAGGTAGCGACCCCGCTTTCCAGAAGCCTTGCCTGCTGTTTCCAAGAGCATGGAACGAAAGGCCGGCCAGGGAAGAGTATCATCCTCAAAATCATTCAGATTGGCCAAATCATCCACCAGGGCCATCAAATCCCGTACAGAAGCCTTGGCTGTGAGTCTATCCCGTTCATCATCTTCGGCTCCCTCCCCTTCTTTCCGTGGAGCAAGCCAGCGTTCCATCCGAATTTCCCAGTAGAGAATCCAATCCCGCAGACTCCTCCGTTGCTTCTCCAAGCCTTGGAAATCGGCACTCAAGCCCCGGAGAGTCCGCATCAGTTCTCCGGCAATATCCGCCTCTCCATCTCCCGCAAGATTCAAAGGAAGAAGCGTTGTTAAATCTCCTTCATCAAAGCAGTAGCCAGAAAGAAGGCGTTCAAACGCCATTTCCCAGGAGCCCGTTTTTAAATCGACCGCGCCCTCTTCTTGACGTTGAAACTCATCCGTTCCCCAGCGCACATGGGCGCGGTCCATGAGTTCTTTCCAAAATTCAGCCACATCCGATTTTCCACAGAGGGGAGCAAAACAGGGATTGGAAAAGAGTTGTCCCATTTGTACACGACCAAAACGGGAACCAGGAAGTTCGGCTAAAAGGGCAAAGGCCGCAGGATAGGGCGCCAAATCACGACTTGGGAGATCGGCCAGATTGTAAGGGAGAGCATCGCGTCCATCCTCTCGGAGGCCGGGAAACACCGTCTCAATAAAAGGAGCATAGGTTCCAATATCTGGAGCCAAAACACCAATTTGGGTGGGCGCCAATCCAGCATCCTCTTTCAGAGCCGCCATGATGCGGTCTTTGAGAATTTCCACCTCTCGTCGAGGACTTCCAGCATCCAAAAAGGTGAGGGATCCATCATCCACCACATCCCCATCGAATGGGGCATCATGGAATAATGACCATCGAAGACGGTGGAGAACAAGGGAAGAATCCGTCTCTTCAGCCTGTTCTTGTTCCCCTTGATGAACAATGGCATCAAGCTGAGGAATGAGAGAGGCAAATCCTGCCGAAAGTCCTCCATTGTATTCCAAAAAAGGAAGTTGGGCCTTGGCTGCAGAATCTGGACGGTACACCTTGGAAGGAGAAAGAACAAAATGATGAATGTCCAAGGTTTTGGCCAAATGACGGAAGAACTTCAGCCCCGTTTCTCCAAGGAACATGGAGCCAAATAGCATCACCGGTCCCGAAGGACCATCATAGGGCTCATCGCTGGCCATGGCCTCCATGAGAACCCGGCTCAAATGCACATAGGGTGCTTGATCATGAAAGATTCGTTGCCAAAGAGCGCGTTGCCATTCCTCAGCCCGACCTAATCGCTCATTGGGTACAGGATAAGCTCGTCCCTGGTCCCAGCATTCCACCAGCTCCAAGCAGTTCATCCCATAGTGGTAAAAAATCCCGGCAAGGGCATCAGAAAACTGCCAAAGGCGCATTCCTCGTTCTTCTCCCAGATAAGCCCGAATGGGAGCAAAGAGGGAATCCTCTCCCTCAAGAATTTCTTCCACAGCCTTGAGAGTGGCCAGTTTCATTCCATCCATAAAAAGAAGACCCCTCTGGGGATTTTCCCCTAGAAGTTTCCGAACAGAGGGATATCCGGAAGAAAAATCACGAAGAGCCATTTCCGGCATGAGAATATTCATTCCCATAACTGTTTTTTGGGACTGGGCAAGGGCCCGCTTCAGCCAAGCTCCCAGTCCGGCATTCTGAACCACCACGCGAACCGGTTCATCAAGGGGTGATGGAGAAAGAAACAGCTCTCCATGGCTCTGAGGAAAAGTTCCAAGATTGGCATCTAAGTGAAGGTGATATCCGGGCATGGGTTCATCATACCCGGATTGGAGTTCTCAGGAACGATGCTCAGGGAAAAGTTCTGTAATCTCCCGGTAAATGAAGGGGCGTTTTTCTTGCCAGGTGGCGTAATTCCAATACTGCCAATCTTCATCTGCTTGATCATGGAAAGATGCAATTTTGAGATAGGGCCCACCATTTCGTTCCCCAAGTCCTGTGTCCACTATCCCTGTATCCACACGAATCCATCGGTTTCCAATTTTCACCTCATTGAAAACATGGTCGGCAATGAGGGTGAACCCTTTTGGAATATCCATGGACTTCGCAGGATAGGAACTGGTCACATCCACATGGGTCTGATCCTCCAGCAAGGTGTAGAACAAAGGAATGGTAAAAATGCTCCGTTCTTCCAAACCAGCAGCGCGAAAGAGCGCTCCTCGTAATGTGGCAGAAGAGGAACAGGCGCCCCGAGTTTTCCGCCTGTACATACCTTCCGCAAAGTAAAAGCGTTGCAAGAGTTCCTTCATAGGAACGCTTGTGGCCTCTCCAGCCCACGAGGACATCATCTGTCCATCGGTGGATCGATAATGCTGAAACTGCAAGGGAAGATCGGTGGAATACCCGGACTCCTTGGATATAGAGATGTATCGGTAATGGTTAAATTCTCCCTGGAGTGCCTGAAGCACTGCCAGCTGGCTTCGTGGTTTTTCCGGTAATCCATCTCGAATCTCTCGAATCATGCTGGGATTCAGATTCTTCCCATAGGTGGGCTGTGTCCATACAGAATCTCGTGGCTGATAGCTTTCGGGGTTTAAGACTTCCTGGGCATCCGGATAGAGAATCACTTCAACTCGTGTACTTCCATCAGGATTTTCCCTGAGCAATCGGGCATCCTGATAGAAATCATTCATATCCTCGACATGGAAGGGAGGACGAAGATCCACTATGACTCGGAAAACCCGTTGATATTCCCAGCGTTCTTCCCAGAGAAAATCCCCTTTTCCATCTCCATCACTGTCTGCCGTGAGCGGATTGAGGTTGTATTTGTGAACCTCATCATAATCGTTGAGGCCATCTCCATCTGTATCTTGAGAATCAACATAGGTTTTTAATCGCCTCTCTGTTGCATCAGAGAGACCATCTTTATCTTGATCCGGGTGAACATGAGTGAGCTTGAACTGCAAAGAGGAAAAAATGGAAGGATAGAAAATCCAGGGAGGTATGTCTGTGAACAAAGGAGGCAAAAGAACAGCATAAATCAAACCAGTTCCAAGAAAAGACCACCAGAAGGCTTTTTTCCAACGTCCTTCAGAGGAAGTTTTTACGCCCATAGTCGCTCCAAGAAATTCCGAATCAGCCCCAAGGGACTTGTTCCCTGGACTTGCGCCGCTCCTATCCATCCAAGGAACACAAAGAAAATGCCCCACACAATAAAGAATCCATTCCGATAGCCCCGGGGTTTCATACAGCCTCCCTGAGGATGATAGGCGGGAAGTTTGAAAAGAGACAAGGCAATCTTTTTCCCGTAAATCTCAACTTAATCAAATCAGAATGGGCCAGGATTGCCATCCATTCAACTAAGAATTATCATCCCTTCATGTTCTTTATTGAATTGAAAGTCCGCGACTATGAGTGTGATCAGCAGGATGTGGTGAACAACTCGGTTTACATGAATTACCTCCAACATGCACGTCATGAATTTGGTGATACTGTCGGTCTCAACTGGGTTGATCTGTGTTCCAAAGGAATCAATTTGATGGTTCGCCGAGCAGAGCTAGACTATCGCCACTTTCTTCGTTCTGGAGATACCGTCCGAATCACAGCAGAACCTGGACGCAAGGGAAAATTTAAACTTTTCTTTAAGCAAAAAATCATCCGAATACCTGAAGAAACGGTTGTATTAGAAGCCATGATTCATGTGGCATGCGTGGTGGATGGAAAGCCTGCTGCACCGGATATTCTTGATGAGTGGTTTGGACCTGTAAGCTGAATCTGATCTCATAAAAAAATCATCACTCTTTCACAAAAAGATGATGTCAAGAATTACCATTAGTAAATCATGGCATCATCAATTGATCCAAAGTCTCATGAGCGCCTCAATCTCAAACTTTCTCATGCCCGCCATATTCCTTGGTCACCCAAAGGAAGGTGGGTCATCTTCAGTGATCTCCACATGGGAGATGGAGGGAAACGCGATGATTTTGCGAGCAATGCTGATCTCTTTTCTTCTGTTCTCACCCAGGCTTACCCTGTTGAAGACTGGAATCTCATTCTCAATGGGGATGTGGAAGAGCTTTACAAATTTACCTGGAGAGCCATAAAACGAGCATGGCCCTCCATATACAGCCTTTTTGATACCTTTCATCACCAGGGTAAGCTCTACAAAACTGTTGGCAACCATGACGCTCGTCTGATCCTGGATTTAAAAGAGTCTTCTCCGTACCCCATGGATACGGTGTTGAGAATGACCGGTACAGAACTTCCCATTCTGATTTATCATGGGCATCAAGTATCCACTTACTATGATCGGTTCAATGACATCAGCCGCATTGGAGTGCGCTACTTTGCCATGCCACTGGGAATCATGAATCGCTCTGTTTCTCATAGCAGTAGAAAGCGTCATTCTATGGAACAGCGAATCTACACCTATTCCCGGCGACAGCAGCTCATCTCCATCATTGGTCATACCCATCGTCCCCTTTTTGAGTCCCTTTCCAAGCCTGACACACTGCGTTTTCGTATTGAGGCATTGTTGCTGGCTTACCGAAAAGCCAGTGTTAAAAAACGACCTCCAATTGAAGAAGAAATCCTTGATCTCAAAAGTGAGTTAGCGGAATGGAGTGCTCGAAAGCACCCGGAAGAGCTTTCCAGTGGAATTTACGCAGCTGGAAATTTACCTGTTCCCTGCGTCTTTAATTCCGGAACCGTCCTTGGAAAACGGGGAATGACCTGTCTAGAAATTGCGGATAGTGAAATCCGATTGGTGCATTGGATTCGCACTTTTCCCCAGGAAACAACAGAAGAGAATGAATACCAAGGATTTACCCGCCAGGTTCTTCGAAAGGCTGATATGGACTATGTGATGACCAGCATGCGCCTCCTTTCCTAATATTCCTTATAAGAATAGGAACCATTATTGACATTTAATATTCTATTGTTTATTTTTCTTGCAGAACGCCACGGGAGGGAGGCGCTCCATGCACGTTGGCATACTCGGTGCTGGTTATGACGGTTTGGTGTTATCCATTGGCATGACCATGCTGGGACACCATGTCACGGTCATAGATGATGATAAAAACAGAATCCAGGCACTCCAGTCTGGAACCCAACCTCTCCATAGCAAAGCAATCGTCCAAAAAATCCGTCAATATCAGAAAAAAGGACGCCTTTGTTTCTCTGATACCTTTGTCTCAGAGTGGTCTGAAATGGATGCACTGTTCCTCACCAAATGGACCATGGAAGAGACTCTACGACAGCAGATTTTACGCTGCCAAGATTCCTTCCTCTCCCTTCATCTTTTTGTCACTGCAATGATTGAACCTGGATCATGTCGACTTCTTCAAGAATGGTTTGATGATGAATTAGGTGTGGGCATGGTGAAGGTTGCCACCTATCCCATGCATCTGCTCAAGAGACAGGGCATACAAGACATACTCAAGCAAAACAGCATTGTATTGGGCTACGAGGATGATCAAGTTCAGCTCCTGGCCTCATCTCTCTTTGCTCCACTTTCTCCACAACCATTCCGCATCCAGCATGTGACCTGGGAAGCCGCCGAAATGATGCGAAATGCAGAAAAGATACTTGCCGCATCAATTCCAAAAGTTCAGATGCAGGAGCAGTCCATCCTTCCCTGTATTTCCTGGGCCTAAACAAATTTTAAGCAGAAACAGATGGATCTTCCACGAATTATCCCCAAGTTATCCACAATCCACAGGACCCATTGTAAGCCTCTTCAACTTACAGAAAAATCAAAAATTCAACATTGCGAATTCTAGAAACCCCTGAATTCATCACCTAGATTGTGAATTCTGGGGGCCCTATATGAATTCTCGCCCAAAAAAAAGCACCCCATCTCAGGGGTGCTTCCATTTCTTTCAAAATAAAGAATGGTAAAGGATGACCGTTTATACCCAGGTTATCCCGAATTTTCCCCAAGTTATCCACAAGCACAACTCAATGTTGTGGACAACTGGGATTACTCACTTCCGAGAATGGGAACACCCCATTCTTCAAGATGAGAACGAATAAACTCAACAGCCTTTTGATGTTCGGCCTTTCCTCTTCCAGAAGGCACAAGAGGTTCTCCAAACCGAATATGAACAGGCTTATTCTCATCCAATGGTCCAAAATCTTTAATCATTTTTCCGGATCCCCAAAAATCCGTTTTGAGAGCCACGGGAATCACTGGAACATTGGCCTTCAAGGCCAGTTTGATGGCAAGGCTGTTGAACTTACCAGGGTGAAAAACATCTTGACGCGTGCTCTCCGGAAACAGAATTACAGAAGTCCCTTTTCGAAGAAGCTCTTCCCCTTGCTTGAGCACCTGCATCAAGTCCTCACCAGGGTGTTTCCGTTCAACGGTGATGCAATCGAGTCGTTTAAGAACCCCACTTAAGAACGGAATTTTCATTAAACTCTTTTTCACAACGAAAGCAATGGGCATGCGGTAAGCAATGATTCCAGGAAGAGCATTCACTTCAAGGGTACTCATGTGATTGCATGCAAAGACAAAAGGTCCCTGAACCTTGGATAAATTCTCCATCCCCTCACAGGTAAAATGTGCACCATGACGTTCGGCTATAGACATCACTCGCCGTCCCTGTAAAGAGACAGCAGCCTGTGGATCACGTGTGAAAAGGAACTTTATTCCAGACCACATAATGAGGAGACCATAGCGAGGATAAAACCAGAAGGGTCCCTTAAAAACTTTTCGTGACCGATATTTTTGATGCCGTTGGGCATCTGTGACATAAGAGTCTTGATGGACTGGGGGAAGATACATGTACGTTGCCTCCTACCCGCCTATCCCAAGGGATCCCTGCCGGCCGCCAGTATCCAGATCCTTCTCCCAGCGTGCCTCTTCGGCGGCCGGGAGGTCGTTATACGCCACACGGAGCTCTTTGAGACACGCCATTGATTTGAGGGAACTGGGCAGTTTAGCCAAACGGTTCATGGAAAGATCCAAATTTCGTAGGGCCTGCATCCGGTGCCAATCAGCGGGTAATTCTAGTATTTCGTTGCCTCTCAGATTCAGTATTTTCAATCCTTTGAGGCGCCCGAGATCATCGGGCAAAGCCTGAAGGGCATTGTCCGAAAGATTCAAAGCTGCCAGTTTAGAAAACTTCAATAGCACCCTTGGGAACTCGGTAAAATGATTCGCAGAAAGATCCAAAACCCGCAGGGTCTTCAATCCTTCAATCTCTTCGGGTAATCGCGTGATGCCAATGCCCCGAATCGCAAGCGATTCCAACCGGGGCAGAATAAACAAATTCCGAGGAATTCGGAAGCGGCCCGTATGGGTCCCATTCATGAAATCAGCCCGAGTGACCCGGTATTTCAACAAAAATGTTTCCGGAGCACAGCCAAGAATTTCATACATGGCGTAATTTAAGGATGCGCTGTTGCTGGAATCATAGAAAAATCCCCCAGGAACAAGACGCCCCTTAAGATCAATCCGACATCCCTCAAAAAATTCTTCACAGAGATCTTCAAAATTGTCTTTATGAGCAAGTGTTTCAACAAGCTGATCAATCTCAGCATAATCAGAGGAGACGAATGTGTAGCGTAACCGCTCCACCAAGTCACGGCGGCTCTCAGCAGACGGCATGATTGGAACGCCCCTCCTCGTTCTTCCTTACTCCAAATCACATTTCAATAATCACAAATTACTGACGCGATTACTCTAATCCAAATCCCAAGGATCTCGTTCAACGTCTTCACCGTCTTCCGATCCATATTGACGTTCCCAAGATTCACTATCGAAGTCGTCGTAAGAATCACCCCAGTCATCTTCATCTCTGTAAGAATCATCAGACTGTTCTTTCTCATTCTCCATTGATTCAAGATCGTCTAGGGAGATGGTCTTGTCGTCGTCTTCGTCGTCAAGGTTGTCCCAATCCGACATAAACGCCTCCTGATGCAGTATGACTCCTCGCAAGAGGAGCACCTCTCAGAAATATAATAATCCCGCTGAAGCGAGGCTTCCAGAGGTTCCGGATATGTATCCATGATTCGTCCCATGACTTCAAGCAAATTCGAAAGACTTTCCCCATTCTCTTCTCACCCGCTTGTTCATCAAAGGGAGGAAATTGCCGAAATTTGGAGAACAAAGGATAACGGAGGATATTTTATGACCCGCTATGACCGTATTCGCCGTGAAATCAGCGCCTTAGAACGGGATATTGCGGAATTGAATTCTTTGGCTCGAGATGAAAAAAGTCGAACTTTACTCTTTCAACTTCAGCAAAAAGGGGAAGCCATCAAGCGAAATCTTCCTGTCCAACTTCCATAGGTGAATCAATCCAGTATCACGGAGTTTTCCCCACCCAGAACACCAACAGCCCGAGAGAGATCTTCTAAAATGGGAACAAGGGCCTCCACATGAGGTTCTTCGTAAACAAAAACCTCTGACAAACCTTCTTGATGCGCCTGAGCATCCCAGAACTGGACAACATCCTGAGCAGAATCTCCCAATCCTCGTGCGGCATCAAAGAGGGATTTCCGAGCCTGGGTCATCCAATGACGCAAATGCCCCGGATCAGGCCAGGAGCCAAGAAGGATTTGCCGCGGCCAATGAAGAATCAGCTTTATCGTGTAGTCAAAATGGGTTTCCCCCATCTCTTTCAACGCACGTCGGTAATCCAATTCCAGCCCTAAGGAACCCGCCATCAGCCGATCGGCCTCTTCAAATGCGCGCAGAAAAAGATCAACGCTCGGGAGCATATGTTCCCGTTCGTCATCCCCTGTGGGAAAAGAGAATTTCATGCGATAGGAAATTTCCTGCACCATCTCTGGTTGGTATTGTGCCTCTCAGACGGGAGTTAAGGCAAGGGCTTCGTTGCAAGACCGTTCCGTGCTTTTTCACTGTGTAAATTTTATTCAAACAAAATGAGAACGACCCCGAAAATACTCGCGTATTTTCGGGGTGAAATTTGAATCTATTCGTCGTCCGTAATATTGACCGTTGCTGTGACAGGGGTACCAAGAGCCACATAATTATTTGCGGATGAAACAGAGCTGAAGGTGAGGACAAAGCCTTGCTGGAAGGCCTCCATTTCCGTGTTATCCACTGTTACCACTCGGAATAAATGGGTAACCGTACGTGCTGGGATGGTAAATGATCCAGTGGATTCCGTGGACCAGGCAGAATCAGGAGTTAAAGAAGAAGAATCTGAGGGATTCGCCAAACCTGTGATGGTGTAGTTCACAGTAATCGCTTCTGGAACGGTTTGTGCCACACGAACAATGAAGAGCGCCGTGCTACCTTCATTCACTGAAGAGGGAGGATTCAGGATGTTGACATCCGTCTGGTCATTCTCAACCCAAGGCTGGGTGGCGCTTGGAGTTCCAGAAGCTGCTCCGCTGGGAGTTGATCCAGTAACGGTGACCACAAGACCTGGAGGAGGTGCATCATATGCAGAGTTATCTATGGTGGGAACAGAGAATGACGCTGAACTTTCCCCAGCAGAAATTGTCGCACTTCCTGTTTGATTTGCAGCAAGAACAAAGGTTGAGATACTCCAATTGTTGTTGACAGATAAGGAGTAGGATACCGTGACATCTTGAACAGGAATTGGTGCAAGACTGATTGTTCCTGTTAAATCACTCCCTTCAACCACACTGGTTCCATCAAAAGCCAAGGTGATTTGAGACGGCACCACATTGATGGTAAGTTCGTAGGTTTTTTCCGTTGACCCATCTTCGGCCAAAACGCGGGCACGAAGTACGTTTGAACCATCTTGAAGTCCCGTAACTGTGATTCCTTGGGGAGTGAGTGCTGCATTCAATGGTGTGATTCGATCGGCAGCAAGACCACTAATGTCTGAAGCAGGGATTTGCGCATTGCTGTCACTCAACCCGGCTCCAATGACAAGGGCGCTGACTCCTGATGGAACACTCACAGCATAGTTTGTTATCGCAGGATCAAGGGTAGGTGTAACCGGCCATTGCACTGTACCTGCCGCAACAATCAATGTCGTAAGATTGGCATCACGCCCTTTTGCAGGGGTGCTTGGTGAGGAAGCGGGGTTCTTACAGGCTCCGAGGATAAGAGCAAAGAGAGCAAGAAGAATCAAACTCTTATCTCTCACAAACAGCTTGTTCATAGCAATCTCCATTCAAACAATATTTCCTTTGTAATATATACCTTTATAGATGTGCGTTCTTGGACTTCATGACAAGGACAAACTGTTCACATGGCCTTCATCTAGCTCATCAGAGGGTACAAAAGAATGGATTGATTGAAGAAACAATGAAAAATTCAAAAAAAACCGCCCCAGGAGGGGCGGTCGATTTCAGCTCCAGTTGCTTAGAGTTCTGCAACCAGAAGTGATTTGGGATCAAGCCTTAATGGCAAATCCTCTGTGATGATTCTGTCATGATCCTTCACAAGGCAGAGATGGAGGTAATCCTTCTCTGCTTTGAGGGTGACTATCACCTGTATGTCTTGGAGGAAGGAGACAAGATTCTCAGGAATCCCATCTTCATTGAGCACGGGGCCATCGATGTCTTCACGATGATAATCGTCAGTGAACCAAAGCTCTATGCCCTTGTTCACCGCAAAGGCCTTGTAAGCAGAGAGATCCCCTGCTGAGGCCTTTGTGAAGTCAAAGCCGTCAATCACAACGGCATCGGTGGAGATTCCGCCAGCATCCATCATAGCCGAAACTCCGGCAATGACTTGGCTGACGCTTGTCCCCTCTTGATTGAAGTTCATAATCACACGGTTCCGAACAATGTCGTCATGGACGTCCATTGCATTCTCAAGATTCCGTTTCTGGCTGATTTCGCGGAATATATCCTCGTACCAGCTGATGATGTGATCAACCCGCTTCGCATAGGACACATGGATCACATGCTTCCCAGCCATCAGCTTGTCTGTTGCGATATGAACCAGACAGGCTGTCTTGCCTATACCGCGCCGGGAAGCGATCACACCAACGTTCCCGACGCCCAGGCCGCCGGAAATGGAATCATCCAATTTCCGGAGCGGGCTTTTGCCGATCAATTCCTTCTTGACCATGAGGGGCACCCCCTTGCTCTACCGGCAAGGTTACTTGCCGGACTTCTTCTCCTCCTCAGCCTTCTTGATGAGCTCATCAGCAATGGACTGAGGAACCTTCGCAAACTTGGCGAACTCCATGGTGAACTCCGCCTTACCCTGGGTGGAGGAACGAAGAGTTGTGGAGTAACCGAACATCTCACTGAGAGGCACTTCGGCTTCCACTGTACTATTCACTCCCTCTTCCTGGGATGCAACAATCATACCCCGTCTTTGGTTGATACTGCCAAAAATATTTCCCTGGAATTCTGTGGGGCCTTCAACCACCACTTTCATGACAGGTTCCAGGATGATGGGCTTGGCCTGTTTGTAGGCTTCACGGAATCCCATAAGACCAGCTGTTTGGAAGGCCTGGTCGGAGGAGTCCACGGCGTGAGCAGCACCATC
>JAKSCK010000151.1 GCA_022360655.1 Spirochaetales bacterium
AAGCATTGTGCCTAGGGGCGTGGCTGCGCTTGGTTATGCGCAGTATCTGCCCAAAGAGCAGTTCTTATATCAAACCGAGCAGCTACTGGATGAAATGTGCATGGCACTCGGCGGTAGAGCAGCAGAAGCGATTATCTTTGGTAAAATATCTACCGGGGCCTTAAGTGACTTGGAGCGGGTGACCAAAATGGCTTATAGCATCGTAGGAATTTATGGCATGAACAATAAGATTGGTAACATCTCTTTCCATGACCCGCAACAAGAGGAGTATAGCTTTACTAAACCTTATTCTGAGGCTACAGCCAAGACCATTGATGAAGAAGTGAGTAGTTTGATAGACAACGCCTACCAACGCACCAAAACATTATTGCTTGCTAAAAAAGAAGCACTAGAAAAAGTAGCCCGTGCGCTACTAGCACAAGAGACCATCTTTCAGAAAGACCTAGAACAGTTAATCGGTAAGCGGCCTTTTGGTCAGGACAAAGAAGTAGCAGATACAGAGAAGGCGGATACTTCCCAAGCCTCTTCCAAGAGTGCCTCAGCTGCGGCTCCTAAAGCACGATAACTCTCTTAATCGGGCTGTGCAATAAAGGCACGCTCTCTAGGAGCCATCGCCTACTGAAGCCTTTATAGCCTTTATCAAAAGAGATTTTTTTGACTTTTTAGGACTTGCTACACAGCCCCAGGGAACTCCCCCTTGCCATGCCTTAGGGTTACTTGGAGCATAGCTAGCACGATGGTTAGCCGTTACTTGGTAGTTGCTTCCTAGCTCTCTTGCGCCTTGCTAGCAGTTGCCCACCCCTCGCTTGGAGTTGACGAAAGTAGGCTGCAGGACTTGCTAGGCGAAGCGCACCCAGCTTATCTCTTATTGCGCTTACTATTTGCATAGTTTATGCTTTCTTCTGCTTTTCTCATGATAGTAGCTTTTTGAGAGTGACGTTGCCCCAAAAGCAGGCTTCCTGCCCATTGGGAAATCACACGCATTGATTTTTCCTGCTAGAAGGCGACGCACTCAATGTGCTCATGGGCATTGATAAAGGCTATATTGTATCTTTTGCATTAAACTTTTATTATGGATGCTGATATGACAAC
>JAKSCK010000223.1 GCA_022360655.1 Spirochaetales bacterium
AGGGGGATCCTGCGTGAAGAGATTCTGCGCCTGGGCCAGAGCAGACTGGTCTGAATGATGGTGAGGAAAACATCGCTCGGGGTATACCACTGGAGCAATAAATGCTGCATGGATGAGGCAATGAAGATGTTCATCACTCACCTCTTAAGCTGAATACTCACAGATGATTCTCCTTACTTCGTCATATCCACAGCCCATGCATCCCCAATGCAGGCTTTGCAGCCAGAACACAATGAACGTTGAATTGTGACGGCTGCAGAAGAACTCACACAACGGCTTATGACAGTCATACGCTCCCACCAACGCTCCACGGTAGATCAGCCATTCTCTTTGGTGGTTTATGGTTTGAGAAAAAAAGACCCCCCGCCGGAGGCGGGGGTCGATCTAAAAAATGGCGAAAAATTACAGGTCCCAGATGTCCCCATAACCGTGAACTTTTCCACAGTAATGACAGGCAAAGGCCTCACTTCCATCCCGATGGAAGAAGGGAGCCACATGCTGATGTCCAGAAGGATGGGTGATGCATTCAGGGTTCTTGCAGGAAATTTCCTGGAAATTATAAATTTTTGGAGGCATGGAAAGTCGGAACTTGCTGGCCACAGAACTCTCTTTGATGATGTTCAGCGTGCATCCAGGTGATACTGCTGCGAGTTTTTTCAAATCCGTGGGAGAAAACTCTGTGATATCTGGCAGGGAAATGATGCCTTTGAATTCTTGATCTGAGGTATGGAACACACCATGAGAACTGCGAACATTGAGATTCAAAATACGCCGGATGCGATCCACACGATTCCAAATCTCTTGTTCCGAATGTCCTCTGGCTATGTGATCAATGACAATGCCCTCATCCACCGGTTTGATGCCCACTTTAAATCGATCTTGGACGGTTGTTTTTCGGGTGATGGGAACCTCAGAGATGAAGGGTTGAGAGGGCGGTTTGGGAAGAGGTCCCTGACCGGTGAAATCATGACCAAGTTTTCCTGCCACAAGTGCTAACTCAATGATGCGGGTGAAAAAGCCGTTGATGCTCTGCTCATCCCAGCCATTGAGAGCGGTGGAATCCAAGAAGGGAGGAACCACGGGTTTTTCCCGGTGTCGTGGCAGAGGATGAAAGAAACGGGTGCCCTCTGGGAGTTGGTTTAAGAAGTCTGGCCGGAAGGTGACCGCTCGACGAAGCTCGTCTTCTCGTTCTTTTACCTCATCCCCCATGCGCTCTAACTGGAGGCGAGTGAAGTACCACGTATCGGAAACGTGGCCCGACTGAAGATACTCGTCAATGCTTCCCCATTCCCGTACCTCAAAGCCGTTTTCTCGCATTTTTCGCTTGTAGGTTTCCGGAAGCGCCAATTCTTCTGGTGCCACAAGATCAACAACAACGTTGCGGAAAACTTTTAAACCTTCGGCTTTGGAATGAATGGTGCGTCCATGTTGCAAATCACCAATGAGGGCCACATGGATGGAGGAATCGTCAAAACCTCTCTGTTCTAAGAAGGTGAACTCATCCAGGAATTCCTGTGTGGGATGTTCATGCTTTCCATCCCCACCATTGATGAACACTGGAGTCTCACCACCAATGCGCTGAGCGTAGTCGCCCACTTGCTCTTCAAGCGCGCGACAAACTCCCTCTGTTTTGGTTCGCATGATGAAAATGGATCGACGGCTGTAGCCATAGAGCATTTTGACGGTGTCCACAATGCTCTCAGACTTTTTGAATGAGGAGGTGTTGGCATCAAAGACATTGAGCTTCACATTGTGAAAACATGCCGCATTCCGAAAGGATTCTTTGGTTCGAGTGGAATCTTCCAGGAACATGAGGTAGACCCCAAGTTCCGGATCATCCACCCGAAACGGTTCTAAATCTCCACCTGTTCGCCAGGCTTCTTTGAGAGCCCGGGTTTTTTCGTACAGATACCGCTGTTCTTCAACGCTCAAGTCACCGGCAACGGCCAGGGTTCGGCCGCGAAGGGGGTTTTGTGTATTCACCAGAAGCCTACTCCAGTCGCGCCACCTCCCGGAGGTTCGACGCTGAAAGATGATGGATGGAAGCATCCGTGCCTTGCACAAGAACGGCGCTTCCGTCGAAGGATATCGAAGTCCAGGGCTCTACCGCAACATCACTGAGGGAAGTTCGTTTCAAGGAAGCATCAAATTTCCCTAATCTCCATTCTCCTTGGGAAAAACTCACGGCATAAATGCTGCTTTCATGAAGCAGAAGAGAGCTTCCAGCAAAGATATCATCCTGACCCTCTTGAGCAGCCACAAGGGTTTCTTTATCCAAGGCCAACAGGCAAACCCGAGAGCCTGGGGCATCTTTCCCCGAAATCACCACAATCTGATCCCCAAGGAACAGCATGGTTCTCCCCCGAACAGCACTGGCTTCACTGGTGGTGAGGATGTCTCCACCTTCTAGATTCACTTTCACAACGCGACCAAAGCTCACCCCATCCCCTGGGCTTTCCACTTTGAGGAACCAAGCGGGACGAAGAGGTAGGAGTTGTTCTTGGGGTTCTGGATCATACTGCTGTGGTTCTGTGCGTGCCTGAGGGGCGGCTTCTGCATTCAGAAGTTGATTCTCATCTGCGGCAATGTCATCCCGCATTTGGAGCATCTCTTCTGTACGTTCATCCAACTGGGCTTGCTGCTCATTTATGGCGGCCTGTTCTTCTTCCAATTCCGCTTTCTGCTCTTCCAGTTTGGTCTGCTCCTGCTGTTCTGTGGAAGTGAGAGATTCTCCAGCCTGTTTTCGTTCTTGAATCTTCTCAATTTCCTCTTCTAAAGCTTTGGTGTTCTGTTCCACCTCTTCCTGTTTCTCATCAAGCACCGCTTGGTCTTGGGCCAATTCTTTTTCCTGAAGTTCTACCAGTTCTCGGCGGGAATCCAACCCCAAATCCTCTTCATCCCGCATCTGTTCAATCACATCTTCATCGGCAATGGCTGCTGTATCCACAAGAGGTATCTTTTGGGAAAGAACCTGAGAGGCCCCGCGTAAAGGAATGAGCATTTGAGTTTTTCCAGCCCAATTTGAATAGTGGGTATCAAGTCCAATTTTCTCTGGAGTGAGTTGATGAAACACAGGGTCTTTGTATCGCTCTTGAACAAGAGCGGCATCTCCCCGATGAACGGCATTATAATAGGTGGCAAATTCCGCTACGAGATACGCCTCACGGGAGGTATAGGCATAAGCTGTTTCAAGATAGCCTGCCAATATGGCCCGAAGATTATGGATATGATCCACAGCGGCGTTGTCATCAAGAATAAAAACATCCGCATCGAATCCCTCAGGTATTTCGGGATGCACAATATGAAGAACGCGGTATTTTCCAGGTATGCGAGCCTCACTGCTCTTTCCAACATCAATCTGTTGACCTAAAGCGCGACCAATACCACGAATTTCATCAAGAGAATTGGTGAATTCATAGGGCCCCACATAGTTTGTAAAAGTAATGGAGCCGTCGCTGACACTGGTGAGTTCATCTCTGTCCACGGCCACATCCTGGGCAGCTAATGGGAAAAGAAGAAGTAGCAAGGGCAACAATGACAAATAAATCCTCAGCGGACGGAACATAAGCGACTCCTTACAGCATAAGTATATCCTGCGCCCAGGCTGGATACAGCCTTTCCATCCTTGCTCAGAGAAAATTCCTAGGGATTTGAGACATCATCGGAGTTTTTGAGTTATGCACCTGCAATCGAAAGAGCAATGGAAAGCACCTCTTCCCTTTGAGCTCTCCCAAGAGGAGCATTCAACAAAAGGGTGATGAGTTGTGCCCCAGCCGAATCTGTCAATCCTCCATTGTACTGAGCCAAATCAAGAAGAGTCTGTGCTGTTGCCATAATCAAACGTTCTTCAGGATGGGAAAAAGAGGTATATCGATCTTTCATCAATCGAACGGCCGCTCCATCCCAATCGCTTCCCAGAGCTCCAAGAGCACGAAATCCAGAGGCAAGAGCCGCCTGGTCATCCTCATGTTGCAGGGCTGTCAGGAGCAAATTCCGAGAACGGAAATCCTCATCTTTCCCAATGAGTGTATAGGCTCGAATTCGAACAAGGGGATGGGATGATAAGGGTTGTTGATAGGAATTTCTGGTTCTGACGGTTCCCACATACGCCAAATCTTCAAGCAGAAGGGAGGCCCCATACAATTCTTTAAACAATGAATCTCCATAGCTTTCCATTTCTTCAATGAGTTGAAGTCTATGCGCCACATCATTGGAAAGAGCAAGGGTTTCTCGGTAGAAAAAACCGGGATGCAACCGCGCCTCCTGACGAGTTAGAGATTCTGGAACTCCATGATATTGCCCCGTGCGTCCTGCATCCCCCCGAAATTGACTCCAACCAGAAGCAGGAGGAGAAACGGCCCACCCCGAAAGAACCCACTGTGTCCCTCCTGAAATGAGAATGCCCGAATCCGTAATGAGTGGATGAGATCCTGCTGAGGAGGGAAAAAGGAGCACCTCGCTATCTTTCTGAAACTGTCGAAGTTTTCCATCCGCTGAGGGCATGTAGAGTGTGGAATCCAACGAGAGCGACGCCCCTCCCCCACTTAAGAATTGTGGGTGACGAGAAATCACCTGAAGTTGCTCCCCCAATTCCACAACATCCCCATCTGCCAGAATCACAAGATTCAATGGACCCAGCAAAAGCGACACCACCCGGCTCTCTCCCAGTTTTGCCTGACTCACATCGGAAAGAACATAGAATGAAGAATTGGTCTCAACATTGCCATTTTGACCTTGAGACACAAAAGAGTGATTCCCTTTTTCTCCACTCTGAGAGGATTTTAAAGGAGCCATTTCTTGAGTCTGAAGTGAGGCCCGAAGAACGGCACCATGAAATCCCCCCACCCAGAGTCTGCCAGTATCATCAAAGGCCAGCATGGAAATGGGAGAACCAAAGGATATGTGAATTCCAGGGGCCCCTGAAGGACTGTAGGACACAATCTCACCATTGCTTAAGGGAATCCACACCCAACCTTCTTCATCAACAACTGGAGAAGCAGAGGCTTCCGCTGCTTGTTGCCCCTCCCAGAGCACCTTTCCCTGGCGAGAAAGACAAACGATTTTCCCCCCCATCATGGGAAGAATGAGACGACCATCCGGAGCAATGGTGGGAAGGGCTGCACTCCCCCCTCCCATATTCCATTTCCAACGGCCACTCCCTCCCGGAGTAACAGCAAAGAGTTCCTGTTCATCATTTTGGACATAGATGGTGCCATCAGGTGCTGCCAGAACTTGGCCTTTGAGCCGTCCACCTGGACGATACACCCAACGTGTCTGACCAGTTTCTGGAATGAGGCAATGCACACCTCTATCTTCTGACACCACATACACATCCCCTCCTGGCCCTTGGGCAGGAGGGCCCAATATGTCCCCTCCAAGAGAACGACGCCAAAGAAGCTGAGGAAGAGGTTCTTGAGCAAAAAGAAGTGTGGAGGACCCGAACAGGGTAAGAAGAACGAGGAACCATCCCAAAGACAAAGGAAAGAACACAGCGCTCTGTCTCTTTCTCCAACTCCATTGCATCCTCACTCTCCACGTCCCTCTTTCAGCACAAGCCGTGCCACCGTTTCAACATGAGGAGTCTGGGGATAAAGGTCAAAGGCTTGATAGGCCTCTATTTCATAACCCGCTTGTCGCAAATCCTTCAAATCTCTGGCCTGAGTGACCGGATTACAGGAAACATAGGTCATACGTGCAGGCGCCATAGTGATCAGTGCTCGTCGCACAGGTGCCGATAGACCGGCCCGCGGGGGATCGACCACCACAAAATCAGGACTCCGTTGCTTTTTCTTCACCCATGTTTCAAGACTGGTTCCAAAGAAAATTCCCTTTTTCCCCACATGCCTCAACCAAGCAGAACGAGCACGTTTATCCCGCTCCACGCCAATGACTTTATCAAAACAATCAGCCAAAAAGGCACCAAAGAACCCCACACCTCCATAGAGATCCATGGCGCGTTCACCCTGCGCCCCTTCAAGAGCAAAATCCACCAAAGGTCCAAGAAGGGAAGGATTTGATTGAAAGAAGGCTCCAGGAGGAAAGGAAAAGACTTTTTCTTTGACCGTGCATTGAGCCGCATCATGGATGTCCTGCACCCAAAATTGACTCTCCGAACCAAAAACTACAGGTTCATCTCCGACCACTCCTAAACTTGGATGGGCAAGAAATTCGTTGATTCCGGAAACGGCGACTGGGCAATGGCGAATCTCAAGTGTTTCATCAGAAGCGGTGCGACGAAACCCCACCTCTCGAGGTCCACGGTACCGTGGGCGGATTCGAGCTCGATATCCCTGAGGTGCAGAAGGAATGCATTCAATCGGAGGCAAAAGGGATTCTGTCATCCCTCCCTGACGAAGAAGGGCATCCTGGCAAAACGCCTTCTTTGCCTCCACCTGATGGGAATACGCAATATGCTGCCAGGTGCAGCCACCACATTCATCAAAATGGGGGCAGAAGGGCTCTACTCGTCCTTCTCCATTCTTTTCAATGTGCTGAGGAAGGGCTCGAAGCCATCCTTCCCCCTGATTTGGAGGGACTTCAATCAGAACCTGATCTCCAGGAACAGTACCGGGAACAAAAACAGCTTGCCCATCCACATGAGCCAGGCCATCGCCTCCGCTCACCAGTTTTTCAATTGAGACAAGAATCACCAATGACTCCTCGTGCGTTCACTATATGCGCCTATTGGCCTGAGGCAAACTGGCGCAGGGAAGAAATATCCACTATGATAGGACCTAAATTTACGAACCATTGCAAGCTCAAGAGGCCCGAATGACCCGAATAGCCCAACATGCCAAGAAAGTTTCCGCAAGCATCCCCACAATCCGCCGTCTTCCGTCCTACCTTCAGGTGGTGAAACGTCACATGATGGAAGGACATGATGTGATTTCCGGAACCGTGATTGCTGAAGAACTTGAACTTGAAGCCATCCAGGTTCGAAAAGATCTTGCGGTAACCGGAATCGTGGGAAAACCACGGGTAGGATACCCTGTGGACGATTTAATTTCCGCCATAGAACGATTCCTCAACTGGGATTCCAATTTTAAAGCCGTGATTGTGGGAGCCGGAAACTTGGGTTCTGCCCTGATGGGCTATGCAGAACTCCGCGACCATGGTTTGAATCTGGTTGCCGCCTTTGATCTTTCGGAAAACCGCATTGGCCCAAGAGCCAATGGACCCACAGTCTATCCCATTGATCAGATGGGAGAAAAGGTTCGCTCACTCAAGGCCGAATTGGCCATTTTGACGGTTCCATCCCCTGTGGCCCAAGATGCCTGTGACATCCTTGTGGATGCTGGAATCCGCCAAATTTGGAACTTCACCAATGTGCGCCTTCGGGTACCAGAAGATGTCTTGGTTCTCCGTGAAGACTTGTCTTCAGGTTTTGCCGTGCTCACCGTGCTCAGGAATGTGGGAGGACAACTCTAGCATTCTCTCCATTCCCTTCCCCCTGGGGCCTCTGGGGCCCAGGGGTCGGTCTGATTTCCCTATCAGATTCTGAGACGTTCGTGGTGACCACCGTACATTTTGTCACGGAGAGCTGCCACATCCTCATTCACCAGATATTCTTCAAAGGTCATGCGCCGATCAATCACACCACCGGGAGTGAACTCCACGATGCGATTGGCCACGGTGTTGATGAACTGATGGTCATGGCTGGCAAAAATGATGGCCCCGCCAAATTCCATCAGTCCGTTGTTCAGACTGGTGATGGATTCCAAGTCCAAGTGACCGGTGGGGTCGTCCAAAATCAGAACATTGGCCCCAGAAAGCATCATCTTGGAGAGCAGACATCGCACTTTTTCCCCTCCCGAGAGCACCTTCACCTTTTTGAGGGACTCATCTTGGGTGAAGAGCATGCGGCCTAGGAATCCTCGAATATAAGCTTCATCTTGCTCCACAGAGAACTGACGGAGCCAGTCGGTCATGCTCAACTCATTAGAAAAGTAGGGGGTATTATTCTTGGGGAAGTAATCGTATTTGGTGGTGACACCCCAATTGTAGCTTCCGGAATCGGCCTGGTCCTCACCAGCAATGATGTCCATAAACGCGGTTTTTGCCGGGTTATTGGGGCCCACAAAGCCAATTTTGTCACCAGCCTGCACATTGAAGTCCCAGTTCTCAAAGAGTTTTTCCCCATCCAGGGTTTTAGCCAGGCCTTCCACTTCCAGAACAATCTTTCCAAGCTCCCGTTCGGGGCTGAAGCCACAGAAGGGAAAACGACGGGAGGAGCGGGGCATGCTTTCCAAGTCAAGCTTATCCAACTCTTTCATGCGGCTGGTGGCCTGCTTGCTCTTGGAAGCATTGGCGGCAAAGCGCTGAATGAAGGCCTTGAGCTCAGCGGCCCGGGCTTCCGCCTTCTTCTGCTGATCTTTTTGCTGACGCGCCATGAGTTGGCTGGCCTGTTGCCAGAAGGAGTAGTTTCCCACATAGATGCTGATTTTTCCGTAATCAATGTCGGCAATGTGGGTACAAACCTTGTTCAAAAAGTGACGGTCATGGCTCACCACAATCACGGTGTTGTTGAACTTCAACAAAAACTCTTCCAACCAACGGATGGATTCAATATCCAAGTGGTTGGTAGGCTCGTCCAATAGAAGAATGTCGGGATTTCCAAAAAGAGACTGAGCAATGAGCACCCGCACTTTTGTGTTTTCTTCCACATCGGCCATGAGCACATCATGCAAATCATCCTCAATGCCTAAACCGGCCAAAAGGGTAGCGGCTTCACTTTCCGCTTCATATCCACCCATTTCGGCAAATTCCCCTTCTAATTCCCCCACTCGCATGCCTTCTTCATCAGTCATGTCGGCTTTGGAGTAGAGCTCCTCCCGCTCCTTCATCACGGCATAGAGCTTTTCATGACCGCGAATCACAGCATGAAGAACACTGAATTCATCAAAGGCATCTCGTTTCTGAGCCAAAACGGCCATACGCATTCCAGAGGGAATGTTGATTTGACCGGAATCATAATCTTGTTCCCCTGAAAGGATTTTCAGAAAGGTGGATTTTCCCGATCCATTGGCACCAATGAGGCCGTAGCAGTTGCCGGGAGTGAATTTAATGTTGACGTCTTTAAAGAGCAGACGCTTGCCGAAGGACAGGCTGACATCAGAAACGCTGAGCATGGTTTTCTCCAAAAAAAACGGGCTCAATGGCCCGGATTCGTGACGGGGACGGGAGCGGCAGAGTCGGCACAGCCCTGTGGGCAAAGTCTGGTGCCCGAGACAAACAGGAAGCCGCGCCCCGACGGGCCATCATAGCGTTTTGGCCCGCTTTCAGTCCAGAGCCGGCAAGAATCCTTCTCCCTCATCTTCGGTCTCTCGAGTGAAATTCTGCAAATCCCAATCCGCCAAATAGGCAAAGTCTCCAAAGGTGGTGGACGCATCAGAATCGACATCTCGCTGGTGACGAACATAGGTGGTGGGATAGAAGGCCAATTTTTTGGAAGGATGAATTCCATAATCCAGGAGAACCCGCACACCATCTCGGAGTAAACGAAGCTTTTGTTTCAAATCCTCATCACTGTCCACAGACCACACTCCCAGATACATGGGATTGGCATCCACATTCACATCCCCCACAAACTCCCCGCGAAGCATGCCTGTTCTCTCCCCGCCAAGATAGGGAACAAAGTCCAAATGCTCGGCGAGTTTTCTGTCTGTGGCCAGAAAACGGCCGCTCCCCACATCCAAAGTGAAAATGATGACTCTTTCTAAAGACTGGCCATAGCTCTTCAACAAGGCCCCTCGGTAAAGCCGCTCATCAATGGAAGAGGACAATTCCTGATTCCGTTCCTGCACCCGATTAGCCGTGGCCATCAGCCAACCATTGAGGGCAGGATGCTCTCCAGTCCATTGGGAGACCGATTGCTGAAAGGCCGTCTCATCCATGCTGCCATAAAGATAGGCCAACACCACGCGGTAAATATCGCGGATATTGTGACGAAGGCTGAATCGTTCAATGAGTTCAAACAGGAAGAGTTCACGCTTTCGAAGCTGCCAGATGGAGGCAATCACCTTATTTCGAGGCGTTTTGTCTGTAAGGGTGACCTCTTTGGCTAAATCTCGAAGTTCATGGAAACGCCGTTGAAGGGAGACAAATCCCTTGGATAAGCCCCGAGCGGAGCGTTCAAAGCGAATTCTCCATTCTGTGCCCTCCCCTGGCACACTTGAAAAGGAGATTCTCCGGGGACCAAAAGTGCTCCAGATCTGGGCTGTTCCCAATCCTTCACCATCCCCTTTAGAGGAGCGCCCCACAAACCTCGGCCGACCATCCTCCCCCAATTCCTGCATGTCTAAGGGAATCCCAACGCCATTATCGGCAAGGGAGAGCACGACATGGGAATCGCCATCGGCCAAAAGCCTGAGGGTGAGTTCACCATCTCTCCCACTTTCATGAATGGCATCCAGAGCATTGGAAGCCAGATTCACAAGAGCCCGACCAATTCCCAGCCAATGCCCCAGAACCACAGGTTTTTCTGCTGAAAATTCAAGGTGCATGGCACTTTTTTCCCGACAGGATTCCACATAGGGTACCAGTCGATCCAAGACCAAATCCTGAAGATTCACCTCATGATCCAAGGCCATGGAATCCCGGTACATATTGAGCATGTTGGTGAGGGTGGTGGTTTCTCGGTTAATTTCCTCAATGATGCGTCCGGCATTCTCTGGAGCCAAAGCATTCACCATGGCAAGAAGTGAGCGAACCGCTTTACGCGCATCGTGTCGGGTTTTTCCAATCTCATCCCCAAGGGGGGAACGGGGAGATTCTCCGGGAGTTCGCCGAAGCATACCGCCTTGGGATACGGCCAGGCGATGATACATCATGTTGCGATAAACAATACTCTCCTCTGCCTCAAAGCCCTTTTTGCGAAAGAACTCAAGGGTATCGTACTGTTTTTCCCAGACATACAGGTAAATTCGAGCCCCTTGCGGCACCTCTTGAGCCAAACGCTCTAAGAAGGCCGTTCCAATTCCCCTCCCCCGACCATAGGGACTGGTTACAATCTTGTACACCAAAAACTCTTGGCGATCTTCGGAAGCATAGGTGAGGAGGTATCCAAGGATTTCTCCTTCTTCAACCCAAACATAACTATGCTCAAAGTCTTTCGCTGCAGTGGCATCATTGATGTAGGGGGAGGGAATGATGAAGGTATCAATATTCAGGAGAGGATTGGCTTCAATGCGCCGTTCCATCTCCCCATCAAGATGACGAATTACCGTGGGAGTCATAAACCATCCTACTCTGGAGTTGGGAGTGGATGCCAGTCCTGGTACTTATCCCCCCTCTCAGTGGAGGGGATTCTCTTGGTCGACCCCTGAGACATTCCGACAATCCGGTATCTCTCAGGGGAAGAATATTAAGCACTTTTTCGATTGAGCAAGGCAAAGTTTTTTCGGTTTGAAACATAGAGATTTTTCAGTACCGAATAGTTTTTCCGATAGGCCTCTCGATGGGCAGGATCAGGAAGGAACAGATCATCCACCTCTAGGAAGGATTTTGCATCCTCAAAATTGGGGATTAATCCCAATCCCACTCCAATGGTGATGGCCGCACCAGCCGCACCAGCATGCCGAGGATCAGCCATACGCCGAACAGGGCGCTCCAGAATATCGGCCAAGAGTTGAGCCGTGGCTGAAGACAGTGCTCCCCCCCCCACAAATCCCACCTCTCCTTTCACAGGGAAGCTGTGTTCAATGGACTCCATCAACCATTTTTGATGGAACACAATGCCTTCCACAACGGCCCGTATCATGGCCCGTTTTCCGGTGGATAAGGAGAGATTAAAGAAGATTCCGCGGGAATCTGGATCATCAAAAGGAGCCCGATTTCCATGAAGCCAAGGTGCAAAAACCACCCCATTGGATCCTGCCGGAACGGTACTGATGCTATCCATCAGGAATTCATAGAGACTCTCATACTCGGATTCTGGATCATCAGCCACATGTTGCGCATTGAGGTAAATATCAATCTCATCTAAAGCCAAATGATCCTTCACCCATTCCAAGCATTTCCCGGCTGTTTCCTGTTCTGCAAAGAAGAGATACCGATCCTTCTGCGCTCCTGTGATGGCTGCAATGCGCCGGCCAATGTCCACCTTGGGTTTCTCAACCGTGAGTGACATCCAACCCGAAGTTCCGGTGTACACATAAGCATCACCTGAACAAGTGGCTCCGGCTCCAACGCTGATCATGGAGGCATCCCCCCCACCGCCAAAGACAGGGATTCCGGCAGGAATACCCAGTTCTTGGGCCGCCCCTTCCTGCAAACCACCGATGCATTCTGTGGAAGAAACAATGCGGGGCATGTGAGAAGGATTGACTCCATACATGCGCAAAAGAGCAGAACTCCATTGTGTATGGGAGGATTTTTTTGAGGTGAGGAAGGTGGCAAAAGCGGAATCAGCCGTCATGGTGCATTCCCCTGTGGCTCGGGCAATCAGATAATCCTTCACATCCAGCCACTTGTGCACCTTGGCAAAAACTTCCGGTTCATGAGCTTGCACCCATTTATACTTATAAACCGGGTCCTTCACACTGGCTGAAACAGCGCCATTGATGGCCAAGCTTTTGAGAAGCTTGAAGAGATTCACCCCTTCGACTTGTATGCCGTGTCCCACCACGTCCTGTTTCTCTTGGATCGACCTCTGATCCATGTAACTCATGGCTGGCCGAAGAACAGAGAGATTCTCATCAACCAGAACCAACCCCTGCATTTGAGCGCAGAAAGAAATACCAGAAATGGTGATTCCCTCCCGGCCTTTCATCACAGTTTGGGTGGTTTGAATCATGGACTTCCACCAGTCTTCAGGATCTTGCTCCACTCCATCCCCATCAACCGTGACTAAGGAGTACTCGGCAAGGGAACCATCCACAAACCGAAGACGATCCGAAAGGGAATAGAGGCAAGTTTTACATCCAGTCGATCCAATATCGTAGCTCAGCAGGTACGTGGTGTGACCACTCATAGTCGTAAACCTAAAGCTCCTTTGATGAAACGGCTCATCTGCTTTTTCAAATCGGACTCCCGTTCCAGGATGTCCGCACCAAGGTATATTCGCATCCGGTCCTTCCAATATTCAGATGACAACGAAAACTGAATACAAAGAAGGATGTTATCCATTCCAAAAGCCAATATGGCTTCATCACAATCATGACTCAGCACACCGTCCTCTTTGGCTTGACGCATAAGAGCGGTGTAAGCATTGGCTGTAACCGACTCAAGGCTTGAGGAGAGTTTCTCAGCAAGTTCGCTATCCCCTTCTGCAGTGAATCGATGATACAAACGGTTCATGACTGGATAGGCGCGCACGCCATCAAAAACCGCAGCAACCAAGGAATCCACTTTTTCCTCAAGGGACAAACTGGAATTCACAATGGGATCGAGAGCCTCTTCAAGGAGAGGAAGTCCCCGGTTTACCACTTCGAGATAAAGATGAGTTTTGGACTCAAAGTACTTGTAGAGCGAGCCCACACTGATGCCAGCCCGCTCTGCAATCACATTGATATTTGCCAGATTCAATCCCTTTTCGGCAAACTCAGCAGCGGCGGCTTGAAGCACCCGCTGCCTCTTTTCCGGGGAAATCCGAGAAAATACGTCCTTATAAAAGACGCGGGGAGAACTCACCCTGCCGCCTTCTTGCTGTACTTGGTCAGGTAAATCATTCGCATAAGCCATGCTTCATGATAACGAATGATTTTCCCTCCTCCGAGATAGGAAGACTCAATTGTTGCTCGACAGCCTTTTTCTGCCACCATGGCCACAGCATGGGCATCATAGGCATTCGGAGCAGCACAGAGACATCCCGTATTGGCAACAAGAACCGCACTACGCTTCTTGAGGGTCCGTTTGACACGAGTTGAAGAAGCTTTCACCACAGGAAGGGTGGGTCCTATCAACTGGGCCTGATCATCCAGCATAGGGCGAACCCCACAACCAGCTTTAGCCGCCGTTCTCACATAAGGAGCCTGAGAAAGAAGAGCGACCTGAACACCATCACCGGCTTCAAAGGCATCGGCAAGAAGGGTTCCAAGAACACCTCGAGCCCGGAGACCAGACGCATCAAGACGCACCACATTCTTGCCATCCCAGAAAGCAAATCCACCAGAATCTCGAACAACCAAGTCGCTCACGTCAGCCAAATAGCCCTCCGAAACCATGGTTTCGGCTGTTTGACTCCATTCAGGTTTGGTCATGAGGCACCTCCCTTCCCACAACTTTGGGCATAATCCCCAAGAAGGGCATTCAGGTCAGAACCCGATGTTCCCCGCATGGTGGCATAGGAGTTCAGAACCTCCTGCTGAGAAAAGTCTTCCAGAACGGAAGCCACTTTCATGGCATCGTCCAAACCACTTCCCAAACAGGCGGTTCCATGATTGGCCAAGAGCATGGCTTTGACACCATCATTCTTGCGCACCGTGGCTTCTACCGCTTTTGCAAGAGGCTTTGTTGTGGGCAAGGCGTAAGGAGCACAGGGAATGGTTTTTCCTAAGACATCCTGAAATGCATCCTGAACCACACAATCCTTGCGAGCTGCCGCTAGAGAGGATGCGGCAGGTTGATGGGTATGAACCACAGCCCCCACATCTGGACGGCAACGGTACACCCGGGCATGCAGTTCTTTTTCAGAAGAAGGCTTCAATACCCCCTCCCAACTCAGATCATCAATGCTGACCAAGGACATTTCCTCAGGCTTCACCGTTTCATAAGCCCGCCCCGAAGGGGTGATCAAAAAATGACCATCATCGACTTTGATGCTCAGGTTTCCCCAAGTACGGGCAACTAAACCTTCCCGCACAAGGGTGAGCCCGGCTTCTCGCAAGGCCTCACGGGCTTCTTTGTGGTTCATGCCACCACACCTTCCACTTTCTGGAACACCCGATCAAACCGAGCTAATGCATCATCAATGATTTCATCTGTATCCGCAGCGCTGGTGTACAACCGGCTTCCTGCCAAAGTCACCAATCCTTCTGACATGTAGGCCGCACCCATATGCTCCATGGCCTTCTTGCGCACATGGGCTTCTTTGATGGTGTCTTTAATGGTCCAGAATCTCTTCAGATCAATGTGCATGAGCATGGTTCCCACGGTCTCTAGGTGACAGATAGAACCCTGGTTAAAGGCCACAAAAGGCAGGTCATACTTCTTGATGAGTTTCTGCAAACCAGCGGTCAAACGGTCACCAGCCGCACCTGCTTTGACACAGGCATCGGTTTCATGAATGCGTTTGAGAGTCCAATAACCAGCCGCAGAACTCAAAGGATTGGCCGCCATGGTTCCACCCACAAGGGCTTTCTTCCCACCGCCACCTTTGATACCAGCAGCCATGTAAGCCATGTACTCATCTTTACCACCCAAACCACCAGCAGAGGGGTAACCACCAGCCACAACCTTACCAAAGACAGTCAAATCCGGAGTCACTCCAAAGTAGCCTTGTGCACCACTCATTCCAATTCGGAAGCCTGTCACTACTTCATCAAAGACAAGAAGGGCTCCGTATTTGTCACACAAGGCTCGAACTCCTGCATTGAAGTTGTAGTCCAAGGGCCGAGTACCACTTTCGGGTCCCATGGGCTCAATCATCACAGCAGCTGTTCCACCGCGACGTTGGTTGCGACGGAGTACTCGTTCAAGACTTTTCAGGTCATTGGGGAAAAATTCCTGGGTGTTTTTGAAAATTCGCATGGGCACACCCTTGGCTTCAAAATGCATGGAACCAGGAAGACGCAATCCATAAGCCAGCTGGTCACTCCAGCCATGGTAGCCTCCCCCCATTTTCACCACATTCTTTTTCTTGGTGGCCAAACGAGCAACACGAATCGCAGCCATGCAGGACTCCGTACCGGAACCCAGCATTCGGAATTTATCCACTCCAGGGAAATGCTCGGCAATCAAATCCGCCAGCTTCATTTCATATTCATGGAACAAACCAGTGGAAGGACCTGTTGTGCTGAGAAGCTCAAACACCTTCTCCCGAATTTCAGGAGGATTGCTTCCGAGAACCGTGGGACCACCGGCCTGAAGAAAGTCAATGTATTTGTTGCCATCAAGGTCTTCAAGGTAGGCCCCTTCCGCTTTTGTAAAAACCAAGGGAAAGGGATGATTGAATGCCAGGTTGTGCTGCACACCACCAGGAATCACCTTCTTGGCATCGGCAATCATGGATTTGGATTTTGCACATTTCCCGTCAAAAAACTCTTTTTCAATTTTCTCAAGTTCATCGGGACGGATGGACCGTATGGGTTGCCCAAGAAGAGCGTTCAGTTTTTCATAAATCGGTTTGGTGTCGTGATAATCCTTTATTGCAAATGTCGCCATGGCATCAACCTCTTTTGTCAGTTCTTGATTTTGATGGTGAGTGAGTATTCACTTTCATAAAAAAGAGTACATGATGCCCATACTCAGATCAAGAAAAAAGAATCACAATTTTTTCAATTTCTGAGAAAAGTTTCCCATCCATTTTTTGAGCATCTTCACAAAAAACAGAACCAAAGAAACAAAAAAACAATGAAACTCCAAGGATTCAGAATTAAAGAAAGCGAAAAGGAACCAAAGGTGGCCCTTCAACAGAGTGCGGACAGATGCAGAAGCACCATCCTCCGCATCCCCTGAGGCTATTTTCTTAGAATGTAGAAAAAGTCCGAAAAACCAAGGGGGACAGGGAACACATAGGAACCTGAAATATCAGGTGATGTCACTCATTGAGTCCCTCAAAAAAGAACCCCATTGTTTGAATCAAACAATGGGGTCGATCTAGAGTTTTTCGACTATGAAATACAATTATGGAGTTTCCAGACCTTTGTTGGGAATGCGGCGAAACACAAGATCACCTCGGCGTACCCGGAAGGGAACAGCCACACTCACTTCACTTCCTTGCTGAGCTTGCTCGCAAGACTGCTCGTTCACCCGAAGCTCATCCACACGAAGCGATTGATTCCCCGTTGTGGGTCCTTGAATAAGCAGATCATCCCCTACTTTAAGATCTGTGGCTTGGAGGGCAATCATGGCCACCTGGGCCTTCCGATAGTAATTCACAACCGTTCCCACCGACTCCTTGGACAAAGTGGCCTGATTGTTGGGTCCTTTAATCCAATCATCTATGGGACGTCCCATGTAGAATCCAGAGGAAAATCCCCGGTTAAATACCGTTTGCAGACGCTCAACGGATTCGGACTTCAAGCGGTGGAAATCCTCATCCTGACCTGGATCTTTTCCCTCCGAAACAAGAGAAGCCCAGGCATCCACGGCCTGTCGATAAGCAGAAACCACGGTGCTCACATATTCAGGACTGCGCATTCGTCCTTCAATCTTTAAAGAACGTATGCCAGTGGCCAGAACTCTCTCAAGAAAGGGCATGGTGCATAAATCTTTGGGACTCATTACATGACTTTCCCCAAGAAGAAATTCTCCTTCTCCATCCACCTCTTTGACAATGTAATTTCGCCGACAGGGCTGAAGGCAGGCTCCCCGATTGGCCGATTGTCCACAGGAATATTGAGAAAGAAAGCATCGACCACTCACAGCAACACACATGGCTCCATGAACAAAGACCTCAAGTTCCACAGGATTCCCCACCTGAGTTAAGGACTTTTGGATTGAATGGATGTGCTCCAGTGTGCATTCCCGGGCCAGAACCACCCGTTGCACACCAAAGGCCTGATGAACGGCCATCAAAGCAGAGAAATTGCTCACAGAGGCTTGAGTTGAAAGATGCACTTCCAAGCCCCGTTCTCGGGCCGCAGCCACCACAGCCCAATCCCATGCAATGATGGCATCCACACCGGCATGAGTCGCCGCATCAAGAATTTGAGAAAGAGTAGAATACTCATCCTCATACATAACCGTATTGAGGGTGAGATAACAGCGGGCACCTGCGGCATGGCAGGCATTCACGGCTTCAGGAAGATCTTCTAATTGAAAATTTCGAGCCCGGCTGCGCATATTCAGTCCGCCAGCACCCATATAAACAGCATCAGCTCCGGCATCTAAGGCAGCTCGTAAAGCCACAGCATCGCCCGCTGGTGCAAGGATTTCCGGCACAGAAATGGCCGATTGATTCTGAGTCTCGTGCATAGAACTATGATGCAGGGAACGGCCACAAATGGATAGCCCGATGCCAAGACTCTGGAGGACTTGCCCTCTTGGGCTCCCACCGCTACGGTGTGGATTCAGATTTGGTAAAGAGATGGAGAAAATCTCTCAACCAAAAGCGATGACATCATCGGGAGAACATCATGCCGGACATTCATCTTGCATTTCGTTTCCGTGTCAATCTTCATCATTCCGATCGAGGGGAAGGCCTTGATCAAGACGGAATTGGCAGGGACATAGACCACATACGGACCATTCTTCAAGACCTGGACACACTCAACACAGAAGGCATTCCTGTTCAGGCCACATGGAGCATTGAAAGTCACAACACTTTGGGACAACTCATTCCAAAACATGCTCCAGATCTTTTGGAATCCTGGCAACGCCGCGTTACGCAAAATCGTGATGAGGTTGAAGCCGTTCATTGGAATCATGGGTTAATCTCTGCTATGAATCAGCAGGAATTTCTCAAAAGTCTGGAATGGGGCCAGTCCAATGCGGAAGATTCAGGAATTGCCAACCTCTTTCACCGCTGGGCTCCCGTTTTACGGCCACCAGAAGGCTTTCTCACATCAGCCCATATACCACTTTATGTTGAAGCAGGAATTTCTGGACTCAGTTTCCCACAAAGTGACGACCTCATGGACTCACTGGAATCCGAGGGTCCAGAAGTAGAGACAGGGCTGATCCCCCATTACCTCAAAGATCTACACACAGGGAAAAAGTTGCTCTACCTCCCCAGTTTTGGCCCCCAGGACATTGCACGTCATATGGGTTTGAAGCATTGGATTCGGAGCCTACTCAAAAAGCAAGGTGAGATGGCCCAAGTCCTTGTGATTGATGCCGATGTCACCGATCGTTTCTGGAAGGGCTATGGCACTCTTGGAGCTCTCAACCCCTCTGCAGGGGGATTGGCTCCTCTCATTCGAAGCATCGCTGATCTTGAAGGAGTGCATTTCTCCACCCCTTGGACGGCCATGCAAAAGATTCCCGCTGCAAAAACACTTTGCCTTCGAACCGATCATGGAGAAGGACGAAATCAGGACTACTGCTCTTGGTGTGAAAAACGGGAGAACACCCGTCTTTGGACGGGAATAGCAAAATCCCGACTCTTGGATTCCTGGCGTACAACTCTCTTAGGAGATTCGCTCCCACCAGGGAGTGAAGCCCTCGAAGAGGCTGCATTGAAAGCCCGCCTGGTAGCTTTGGACAGCCGGTACTATGGCCCCAGCAGTCCCCATCTCCATCAGAAACAGCTTACTGAGGGGGAAAAGCTCACTCATCTTGCCTATGAGCAATCTTCTCGAGCTCTCGCCGTGGCTCAGGACAATGCTCCAGAAGCACCATGCCCCATTCGATCTGCCGATGAACTTCTCCCCCCCGTCCTCTCAGAAAAGGGAGAATGGTCACTACCCACCATTGAAAGCCCTAATCGACGCCGGGTTCCTGGGGAAGCACCAGCCTTTGTTCGGGTGATGGATCAGCAACGCACCCTGATTTCAGGACGCACCCTTTTCACCCTGGAAACCGATGGCCGAATGAGTCTTGAGAATCAGGGCCATCATTACATCAATCCCCGTAGCTCCCGCCCCTCCCTTCGCTATGGTGGAAAAGAGGTGAATTTCACCCTCAAGGATTTCCTTCCTCCCATGGTGGTTTCTGAAGGATTGACACGAATGAGTCAGTCCATGGAAGCCAAACTGCCTGGAGGACCCACCGTTCAGTGGGATGGTGCATTCTACATGGGTGATGATCAACCTTGGGTGCTCTGTGATGTTCATGTTCGCTACCCTCGGACCGAGTGCAAAGAACGGAATCCCCAGAAGTCTCGCCGACTCATGCGTACTTGGGATAAGCGGTGGCAAGAGCTGCGTCCCTTAGAACTCGGGATTATTCCCCAAGAAACGGGAGAAAAAGGATACTCCTTGTGGAATAAAGATGCCTTTGGTTATTTGAATCATCACAGTCCCCTCAATACCCACCGGGGATGTTGGAACACCCATTTATCCCTGCCTTG
Source organism: Spirochaetales bacterium (assembly GCA_022360655.1). Lineage (GTDB taxonomy): Bacteria > Spirochaetota > Spirochaetia > DSM-2461 > DSM-2461 > UBA2779. Next base: position 20,111 of record JAKSCK010000223.1, read on the forward strand.
GTTGGCTCTCTCCAAGAATAACCGAGGACTCTTGCTGGGAACCACGCCTCAATGGGAAAGCAATTTTGCCTGTGCTCCCCTGCGTTACACAGGTAAACGCTCAGATGATCTGAAAATCAATCCCTTTGGGGTCTATCATTCCAAAAAACTCTCCAACTCATTCAATGGGAACGCGGATCAACACCAAGAGTCGGGAGCCCCATCCTACAATGGAGAGGAGCAACGAATTGTGGTGCTTCTCATTCCCTATGAGGGAGAACAGCCACCAGAACAATACACCAAAATTTTAGATGAGTTTGCCGCCCCTTCTTGGACTGGGAGTATTCCCTGGGGAAATCAAACCATTCCACCTTCAAAGAATAATGGAACAGAGGAACCTGAACCGCTTCCACCTGGAACCATTCCTCTCTACGCCAAAACAGGTTAAATCGACCCCTTGGAATGCCATTCCAAGGGGTGAAGAACAAGGCTTCCTCCCTCCTGATGGATGGGAGGAAGGCAGAGGCATTTCTCCAAAAGTTTAGGCCGGAATCTGACGGATGAAGGCGGAGAGCCAGCGTCCTAAATCGGCTGAAGCAGCTTGCGCCGTGGCCAACACCCGTTCATGTGAGTGTTTATGGGCCTGAATTCCCGTGGCCATATTGGTGATGCAAGACACCGCAAAACATTGCATGCCCGCATGATTAGCCGCAATGGTTTCCGGCACAGTGGACATGCCCACAGCATCGGCACCCATGTTGGCAATCGAACGAATCTCAGCCGCAGTCTCAAAGTACGGACCTGGGAAACCAGCATACACACCCTTGGCTGGAGAAAGCCCCAGAGATTCTGCACAATTCTCTGCCAAAGCAATCAACTCAAGCGAGTAAGGTTCGCTCATATCCGGGAAACGAGGTCCTAATCGCTCATCATTGGCCCCAATCAAAGGATTTGAGGGAGCCAGATTGATAAAATCTTCAATAATCATCAAAGTGCCTGGTTCAAAGCTCCGGTTAATTCCCCCACAGGCATTGGTAATCACCATGGTATCCACCCCAATGAGCCGCATCATATAGGTGGGAAAGGCCACCTGCTTCATGGTGTAACCCTCATAAAAATGGGGGCGCCCTTCCATCATGGCCACACGGTGATTTCCCAGCACACCCACCGTCAACTGCCCTGCATGTCCACTCACAGTGGACACAGGGTAATGAGGAATCTCACTGTAGGGGATGGACACTGTATCGCTCATCTCCTGCACCAATCCTCCCAGACCAGAACCAAGCACCGCGGCAATCTTGGGAATGTCTCCAATTCGCTCCTTCACATAGGAGGCCGCCTCATTCAATTGACTATAGTAATCACTCATCTTCTTTTTACTCCATTCAAATTGGGCCATTATTATCAATGCTTGGGCCCTCTCCGACCAGAGTATGATTCAGAAAAACAGAAAATTCCCATACAAAGGCCCATAGTGCCTGATTTCACGAAGAACTCGAAAAAAAGAACGGGAGTCTCTCCCTCATTTGATTTCTTCGAACAGATGAATAGCATTCATTTTTAGCCGGTTCTCAAAAAGTGATGGTTCTACGGTTTCGCCCATGACCGGCACACCCCAGCAAAAGACTCAGAATGAGAACACTGGGGTTGATTGAAAGGAATCGATTCATGGGAATATATAAGCCCATTTTTCTCCTCATGCTTCTTTTTGTTTCCATTCCAAGCCTCTTTGCTCAGCTCCTAGAGGAGGAAACTCGCCCTCCCACTATTGAAGTGGAAAGCGTGCGCTTCATGGTGGAAGGGGGCAACACCCGTCCTCAAGCTCTTGCCCGATGGACGGATGTCAAAGAAGGACAGCGCTATGCCAGCCTGGAGGAACTTCAGCAAGCGGTGGATAAGGATGTGCAGGATCTGGTCAACCGGAGAATCTTTCTGGATGTTCGGGCCGATGTGGTCCCTGGGGAACAACCAGGAGATTATCAGGTGACCTACCACATTGAAGATGGATTCACATTCATCCCTGTTCCCCTCCCCCTCTATGATTCCAATACCGGTGGGGTTCAAATCCTCTATGTGCAAATTTGGGACAATGCCCTGGGTACCATGGCCGATTGGTTTTCTCTTGTGAACATCACCGTTCGAAAAAACTCTGCGGGAAAGGTGGTGGCCGGTCCTTGGCTCTTTGCCCCTCGCATCAACAACATCCGCACCGGTGATTTCATCTTTGGTGTGGGTTTTGATCAGGAACGGGTCATCACCAAACGGTACAAGGACAACACCCTCTCCGCCGATTATCAGTACGACCGCTCGGCCTTTCTTTTTTCCACAGAGTTTCAATTTCCACGCAATGACGATTGGTCATACACCGTGGAACCCGGCGCGGAATTCCGCTACAGCTACAAGGACTATTTAGGAAGCGGTGGATTTGAACGCATCCGCTTTGATGGAGGGATTCGTCATAAATTGGCCTTTGACAATGTGGACACCCTCAACAATGCCCGGACAGGAATCAAAGCGGAGCTTTCCAACACCCTCCGGGTGATAGAGGCCGATGGTCAATGGCGGCCCGCAGCGGACATTGGAGCTTCCATGGCCGTGTACTTCTCCTTTGGTCCCCAGGGATGGTTCACCTACTATGGGCGAGTCAAAGCCCTCACCGTGTTCAATGATACCTATGACAATCTCGGAGAGAATCTCCGGGGCATCACCGATGCCACCATGGATGGAAAATACGGTCTTTTTTTCAACAACACCCTGGGAATTCGGGTCTGGAAATGGAAAGGCGTGTGGGATTTACAGATTCATCCCTTCTTTGATGTGGGTTTTGTGCTAGATGAGCAGGGTTGGACAGGAGGTTGGACACCTCTCCGCCGTTCAACTGGAGCAGATGTTCTGCTGTTTATAGAAAAGGTTCCGAATCTGTCGTTCCGCTTCACCTGGGGTGTGGATTTGGAGTCCACCACTCCCTGGGGAGATGACAACAAAACGGAGTTTATTGTGCGGTATGCCTATAGTTACTAATCTAAACCGACCCCCAAAGGCCCTTCCCCGCGATTTTCTGGGTTTGAGGCCTTGGGGGTGTGGGAATGGAATTATGAAGTGACCACCACCCGGAAGAATCGCTTCTTACCGGCCTTGAGCATCACCTCACCCTCTTGAATGGCATCGGCACCAATGAGCGCATCCACATCATCAATCTTTGCATCATTCACCCGGGCACCGCCCTGCTGAACCAAACGCCGTGCCTCGCTCTTGGAAGCACACAATTCGGTTCGAGCAAATAAATCCAAGATATTGATGCCGGCTTCAAAGTCTGCCTGGGGAATCTCACATGAGGGCATGCCGCTTTTGTCACCACCGCCCACAAAGGCGGCTTTCGCGGCTTCCCGGGCTTTGATGGCTTCCTCTTCACCATGAAGAAGTTTGGTCACCTCATAAGCCAGACGCTCTTTGGAGGCATTGATGGCCGAACCTTCGGCCGCGCCAAGGGCTTTGCACTCCTCCACAGGGAGGAAGGTGAAGGTGAGGAAGAATCGTTCCACATCAGCATCGGGAACATTGCGCCAGTACTGGTAGAAATCATATACGGGGGTCATCTCTGGGTTCAGGAAGAGAGCGCCTTTTTCCGTTTTACCCATTTTTTTTCCATCAGAACGGGCAATCAGGGGGAAGGTTAACCCATAGGTTTCCGCCCCTTCTGTTCGACGAATCAATTCCATACCGGCCACAATGTTGCCCCATTGATCGTCCCCGCCTATCTGCAATACACAGCCTTCCCGACGGTAGAGCTCCAAGAAGTCATAGGATTGAAGCAACTGGTAATTGAATTCAATGAAGGAAAGTCCCTTCTCCAAACGCTGTTTATAGGCCTCAAAGGTGAGCATGCGGTTCACACTGAAATGACGGCCAATGTCTCGGAGAAAATCAATGTAATTCAGTGGAGCCAGCCAATCAGCATTGTTGGCCAGCATGGCATCTGTTCCCTCAAAGTCAATGAGTTTGGCCAACTGGGGCTTCTGCGCTTCAATATTTTCCGCAATCTGCTCATAGCTAATCATTTTTCGCATTTCGGTTTTCCCCGAAGGGTCGCCAATACGAGCAGTTCCGCCTCCCATCAGAATGATGGGTTGATGACCAGCCTTCTGCAAATGAGCCGAGGCATAGATGGGAACCAAATGACCGATGTGCATGGACGGACCGGTGGGATCCACTCCAATATAGAATTTCTGGGGGCCTTCGGCCAATTTGGCCCTCAGTCCTTCTTCGTCGGTGCACTGCTTGAAGAATCCGCGCTCCTTGAGCACGTCCAATGCGTCTCTCATACTATGCCTCTTATGCAAGAATATGGCCGCCATTTTAGCGGGATGAGGAGATTCTGGAAACGGTGGCAATAAACTTTTCTCTTCATCAGAACACAGATTCATACCCAAGGCTGTGCCTCAAGAGTCAGGGCCCCTGAGGCAGGGGCTCTCAAACCCATCACCAACGAAAGAAAACCGCCAAGGAAAAGTGTTGCGTAATTCCCCGCTAAAAATCAGAGGAATAGAGGCGTTTCACTGTCAAACCCTGTTCTTCAAGAAGGGCTGGGATGCCTTGCTCTCCAAGAAAATGCCCACAACCAACGGCCATCAGCACAGTGCCAGCAAGAGTGTTAAGATATTCCACGGCCTTATCGGCCATGACATGGTTGCGTTGAAAGAGCAGGATCTGGGCCATGGTTGGAGATTTCAGTTCTTCCATTTCCAGGGTGAGCTGTTCTAAATCCCCCTCCTGCCAAACCTCCACCATTCGCTCCAGTTCTTCCTGAAAATTCTGCCCCTCATTTAAACTGGCACGGATAAGACCAATTTGATCTTTCAAGGAAAGACTGGCCAGGGCCCGAACCTGGGCATCCACCCCTTCCACCTCTAAAACTTGGGCTTGTGAGGCCTGCTGGAACAGCCATTGTTCATGCCCATCACCCAATCCCGTATTGGCAAATTGCCCCGCTTCTATCAGAGCAAAATTGAGGGCCCAGGGACGAAGCTGTTTGAATTGATTCCAGGAAGATGCGCCAAAAAAATCTTTAACATCATGAAGTAACTGGGGAGGGAGATCATCCTCCACAGATTTTCCTTGCGGATACATCCCCTTAGTTTGGAGTAGAGTAACCATACGATCAGCGGAATCCTTTGTGGATATATCAACTTCCAAAGCCAGGTAATCCGCCATGGTTGCCACACGATAATAGGGAAAAGCATGAGTGAAGGAAGAGGGAAGAATATGAATGGTTCCCATGAGGTAGAGGGTGGTGTCCTCATCCTCAATACTCCAAAGCATGAGAGGCGACTCTTCCGGATTCTCGGAACCAAGAACCGGAAGAGTGATTGTAATGAAGATGGTGAAGCAGAAGGTGATAAAAAATCGCCTCCTGCCCATAAATGTTTTCATCAAACGCGTTTGTAATTGCGAATTTCTTTGCGGATTCGTTCAGCCAAACCGTCCAAAGGAATGCGAACCTGTTCCATGGAATCCCGGAACCGCAGAGTGACAGTTTTCTCCTCTTTGGTTTCATAGTCCACCGTGATGCAGAAGGGAGTACCAATCTCATCCATACGGCGGTAGCGTCGGCCAATGGCTCCCCCTTGGTCATAGAAGGTGGCAAAGTCTTCCCGAAGTTCTTTTTCCAGTCCCTGAGCCAGTTCGGCCAAGCCATCTTTCTTCACCAAGGGCAAAACGGCCACAGTGATGGGAGCAATGGAAGGATGGAAATGAAGAACTGTACGGATATCATCCTTACCGTTCTTGTCTTCCCCGATTTTCTCCTCATGATAGGCATCCATGAGGGTTACCAGAACACTTCGGGTGAGACCTGAGGAGGTTTCAATCACATAGGGGACATAGCGGGAATTATCGGTGGGATCAAGATAGTTGATTTCCTTACCGCAGTACTCCCCATGACGTCCCAGGTCAAAATCGGTTCGAGAATGGATTCCTTCTAGCTCCTGCCAGCCAAAGGGGTATTCATACTCAATATCAAAGGCAGCTTTGGCATAGTGGGCCAACTCATCGGGACCATGAGCCTCAAAGCGTAAACGATCAGGATTAATCCCCAACCGGTCAATGTACCAGGCCATCCGAGCCGCTTTCCATTCTTCGAAAGATTCGTCTTCTGTACCAGGTTTTACAAAATACTGCATTTCCATCTGCTCAAATTCACAGGTACGGAAAATGAAGTTCTTGGTGGTGATTTCATTCCGGAACGCTTTCCCCACCTGAGCAATGCCAAAGGGAATCTGCACGCGGGTGGTGTCCACAACATTTTTGAAGTTCACAAAAATGCCCTGTGCCGTTTCTGGGCGGAGGTAAATCACCGAACCAGAATCGGCCACAGGTCCCATGTGTGTGGTGAACATCAGATTGAATTGACGGGGTTCAGTCAGTTCCCCCCCACATTCTGGACAGACTTTGGATTCAAGAGCCTCAGGAGCCAGATGGTCTTCCCGGAAACGGCTCTTGCATTTTTTACAGTCCACCAATGGATCAGAGAAATTCTCCACATGTCCTGAAGCTTCCCAAGTCCGGGGATGCATCATGATGGCCGCATCCAATCCAACAATATTGTCATGACGGCGCACCATCTCGGTCCACCAGGCATTCTGAATGTTCTTCTTTAACTCCACACCCAAGGGACCATAGTCCCAAGTGGCAGAGAGTCCTCCATAAATCTCACTGGAGGGGTACACAAAACCTCGGCGCTTACAGAGTGAGACAATCTTGTCCATGGATGCGCCATGTTCGTTGCTGATGGTATTCGCTTTCGCTTTTTTTTCTTTGGCCATGAGAAAATCCTTCTCGGATGTATGTGTCGGGTTACGCTATCACGTCCCCCCAAAGGCGAGCAAGCCAGGAGGGAAGGACGCCCATTATCCTGTCAACTTAGAGGGAAGAAAGGGCCTCAACCAGACGCTTTGCCCGCCGAATGGCCTCTTCTAATCCCAACAAACGAATGGCAGGGAACAAAGGAGGACTCACTTTACTAGCAGTCACTGCAAGTCTGAGAGGCTGAAGCATGGCTCCAATCTTCCACTCCCCGTCTTCTGCTCGTGAACGGAACTGGGCATCCCGTTCCTCATCCCAGCGTGCACATGCCTCTTCATCCGTGACTTCAGGAGCAGAAGGGGCCTGCTCTAAAAGGGCAATCCCTGCTTCCAAAGTGGCCACAGTACCAACCGCATCCATTTTCTTGGGGATGGCATCTTCCACATTTCCCGTTCCAGGATCTTGGAACAAGAATCGAAGCATAGGAGACACATCATTGAGAAGTTTTAACCGTTCACGAATGATGGGAAAGGCCCCATCAAAAATGGCCAGTTCATTCTCTGTGGGAGGATTGGTGACAATTCCATCCTGAGCCAAGAGAGGAAGCAGCAAAGCCTTCAATTCCTCTGGATCTTTCCGGCGAATGTACTGTCCATTGAACCAATCCAATTTTTTATAATCAAAGACAGCAGGCGATGTGTTGATTTTCTCCAGACTAAAGAGTTCACAGAGTTCCTCTTTTGAGAAGAATTCCCGAGAATCATCAAAACTCCAACCCAAGAGAGAAACATAGTTCATGAGTGCTTCCGGTAAATAACCCGCCTGACGGAAATCCCGCACGGCTGTAGAACCATGCCTTTTGGAAAGCTTCTGGCCATCTTTTCCCATCACCATAGGTAAATGGCAGTAGGTGGGAGGCTCCCAGCCAAAGGCTTCATAAAGCAGCACATGGAGTGGGCCGGAGGGAATCCATTCTTGAGCACGCATGATGTGGGTGATGCCCATCATATGGTCATCCACCACATTGGCCAGATGATAGGTGGGAAATCCATCGGTTTTCAGCATCACTGGATCAGGATTGATGTCCTTGTTTTTTCTTCCAGTTTTCCCCAACAGAATGTCATTGAATTCCGTCTTTCCTTCCATGGGAACCTTGAGACGAATCACATAGGGTTCTCCTGCGGCTATACGTTTCTGGGCCTCTGCAGGATCAAGATCCCGGCAATGCCGATCATAACCAAAGGTGGAACCTTTCTTGCCCTTCTGTTCCTCTCGAAGCGCATCCAAACGTTCTGAAGTACAAAAACAAGGATAAGCCTTCCCTGCATTCACCAACTCTGTGGCTTTTTCTTTGTAAAGATGCTCACGTTCGGACTGCACATAAGGACCACAGCCTCCATCTTTGCCTGGGCCCTCATCATAAGAAACCCCAAGCCATTCCAGAGTGGCATACAAATCATCTAAGGCATCAGAGGTGGATCGTTCTTGGTCCGTGTCCTCAACTCGTAAAAGAAACTGTCCCTTTTGGGACTTGGCGAAAAAATAGTTAAACAGGGCGGTGCGGACACTGCCAATGTGTTGAAGCCCCGTTGGGGACGGGGCGTAGCGGACGCGGACGCTCATCGATGCATTCTCCAGATTAGAGTCAAACCACATCAAAGCTCCGAAAACGGAGCTTTGATTCAGGGTTGAGAAGAGTATAGCGTCGCAATCTTTGCCAGACTAGGCCCTAGGAATGGGAGCCGAATCTAGAATTTGCTGAACTTCTTGGCGCACCGCATCGGCCGCTTGAAGGACCGGTTCCACACCATCACCATCTCGTTCAGAATACGCGATGCATGCCCGTAAATACTCAATGCGCTGATTATTGGCCTTGATGTGCACACGATTCATGGCAATGCGCTTCTTGCTGTTTTCCATGTGATGAGTGGCTGTAGCAATCACCTGGTACTCATCCCGGAGCTTGCTTTCCAATTCGTAACGGGATTTTCGGTTCTCCTCCACCCTATCCAAGATTTGTTGACGGGTGTCTTCATTCATGACTCCCTGGAGAACCGTGTAGATTTGCCCTGCAGAAGCACTGATTCGTGGAAGAACCTCATCCACTCGACTGATGAAAGCCTCACTCTCATCAATGACGGCTTGATGCCGATCAATGTCCTCTTGAAAGGTCACACTCATCTGCTCGTAGCGCTGATTATCCGCTTCGAGCTCAGCAATTTCTGCCTGAGCATCTTCGATGATGACGTAGTGGGCAATAAACTCCTGAGCTGACACCAACGAGGCTGTCACCAGAAGCATTCCCAACAATAAGAATCCGCGTTTCATACCTCGCTCCCAAAGTTGGAATCGTGGTTTTTGAGATAAAAATTCGGACTCTTCTATGTATAGTGCTATTCGGTGACGGAATCCAATTTTTGGATAAATCGACCTCTAATGGACGTCCATGTCCATTAGAGGTGTTGAGCTAAATCCCGTTGATGCGAACCTTGCGGAGAAATTCTTCGATTCTATCCATGGCCACAGTGAGGGTATCCACATCGGGAAGGAACACCAGCCGCATGTGATCAGGATGAGGCCAATTGAATCCTGTCCCCTGAACAGCCAAGACATGCGTGTCCCGGAGCATGGACAGAACAAAAGCCTGGTCATCCTGGATGGGATACACCTCGGGGTTAAAACGCGGGAAGATGTAAAGGGCACCAGCCGGTTTCACGCAGTCCACACCAGGCATGGCGGAAAGTCGCTGATGAATATAATCCCTTTGCCGAAGCAATCGTCCACCATCAGCGGTAAGGGTATAGATGCTCTGAAAACCACCAAGAGCGGTTTGAACAGCAAGCTGAGCAGGGACATTACTGCATAGCCGCATATTGGACAGAATGCGCAATCCTTCCAAAAAATCCGCCGCAGGGCGGCGGTCGCCACTCACCACCATCCATCCCCCACGAAAACCTGCTGCCCGATAGGCCTTAGAAAGGCCATTAAAAGACAGAGTCAGAACATCCGTAGAAAGGGATGCCAAGGGAATATGCTGATTCTCATCAAAGAGAATCTTTTCATAAATTTCATCAGCAAAAAGAATCAAACTGTGTTTTCGGGCCAAAGCCACAATAGATTCCAGTGTCGAACGGCTGTAAACCGCTCCGGTGGGATTATTGGGATTTATCACAACAATCCCCTTTGTTTTGGGAGTAATCTTGGATTCCAAATCCTCCAGATTGGGATTCCAATCCTGAGATTCATCGCAGAGGTAATGAACTGGAGTCCCACCGGAAAGAGAACATGCCGCGGTCCAAAGAGGATAATCTGGTGCGGGTATGAGAAGTTCATCACCATCATCCATCAAGGCCTGCAATGAAATGGAAATGAGTTCGCTCACCCCATTCCCAATCCAGATATCGCCAATATCTACACCTTCAATACCCAAGCGCTGACAATCCTGCATCACCGCTTTCCGGGCGGAATACAGGCCCTGGGAATCACAATACCCCTGGGCATCACGGAAATTGGCAATCACATCCCGAACAATTTCCTCTGGTGCATCAAATCCAAAGGGGGCAGGATTCCCAATATTCATCTTGATGATGTGAGAACCTTCTTCTTCTAATCGGGTAGCCTCTGCCATGACTGGGCCCCGAATGTCATAGCATACCCGATCCAATTTCCGTGATTTACCAAATTGCCGACTCAACAGAGGGCCTCCCTTGCCTGATTCACCCGAGAAGATAGAACAACAGCGAGAAGATGAGATTCCCGCGATTTTGCTAGCAGTTTGTCGCCATGTGCCCCAGCAAGTTGGGCTTTCATCAGAGTTCGAGCACTGGTGAGTTGGGCCTGTATGGCCTGTGAACATTCGGAAGATTGGTTGTGAAGAACGTCCTGGGCAAGGAGGCGAACAGAAGCATCATTTCCATTCAACAATTGAGCCATTTCCTCATACCCCTCGGTTCCCTGTGCTAAGGCTCGGCACCAACGAGCCCAATCCCGATTTTTGGTTTTAGGATCCTCTGCCAGAGGGCCAAAATGTTCTTCAACCGCCTTCCAATCCCGACTCAGAAGGGCTGGAATCCCTAGAGCCACTCCAAGAGAGGGCAAAAGGGATGGTTTCTTTTCTCGGACTTGAGCATCCAAACGACGAATGGCCTCAAGGTTAGAAACCGTCAATGCCGCATTGATGAGAAGGCTGGCATAGGAGCGTCTGAGATGCCCCTTTGCATAAATTGTGGTTTCTAACCATGCCAGTAACCCCGGCCAATCTTCCTTCTCCAATAGAGTAAAAAGACTCCAGTGATGGATAAAATAAAAATCAAGAATGGCAATGAGGACAAGGAATAAAAGAAGGATCACCCACATGTTGCTCCAGTACATCCCTGCATAATCTCGCCCAAACAGCAAAAAAGAGGCTGCAGAGAACATCAAAAGTGCAAAAACGACAACGAAATTGAAGAGCCAGAATATAGACTTAAATTTCATGAGGATGTCCCCCTATAATGGAGAGGAGTCTAGTCGAGGGGATCGAGGGGGTCAACAAAGGGATGCCGGCAAAAAAAACTGTACCAGTAGAAGACTTGAAGCCCGACACCTATTATGATGCGCCGCTTTGGCTTGATGAGTCGTACCTCCTCCTGCCAAAAGACGCACCTGTCACAGCGGCGCTGAAGACAAATCTCCAAGCCTGGGGAGTCAAATCCATTGAGACCGCTGGTGATCCAGTGTTGAACAAGGGAAATTCTGGAACTCCAGAAGTTCTATCCGGGGCCATTCTCAATAACGATGCTAAAGAAATGGAAGGTCGCCGAAATGCCAGGGCATTCTTTACAGATCTGGCCACGTTTACCCGTCGAGTCTTTGACACCTTCACCAGAGATGGGAATCTGGACATTGATGCCATCACGGAGAAGGTGAAAGAAATCATTCAGATGCTCAAGGATAATCGATCCTACATGCTGAGGCTGCAGGATTTACGAGCTGATGGAGTGGATTATCTTTACACCCATTCAGCCCGCACCACAATCATCTCACTGTCCATTGGGGAGGGACTCAAGCTCCCGAATTTCCGGCTGATTGAATTGGGAATCACATCAATGCTCCATGAAATTGGAATGATGCGGATTCCACGTCAGGTTTATGACAAATCCACGAGCCTCACAGACGCAGAGAAAAAATTCATTGCGACTCATCCCACCTTAGGCTTACGTATGCTTCAGGACTATTCTAAAGAGAATGCCAATCCTCTGGCTCAGGACATCCTGATGGGTGTGTGGCAGCATCATGAACGCTCCAACGGCACAGGTTATCCCCAAGGTTTACAAGGGGATGCCATTAGCCTCTTTGGAAAAATCATTGGAGCGGCCTGCTCCTATGATGCTCAGATTTCCAAGCGCCCACACCGGAATCGTATGGATGGGTATACCAGCATGCTCATCATGCTCAAAGAAATGCGGAGCCTTTATGATGAACGAGTCATTTCAGCCCTTCTCAATTCCATTTCCATCTATCCCTTGGGGAGTTATGTGCGATTAAAGAATGGGTCTATTGGGGTTGTTGTGGATACTGGAGATGATAATCCCAAATTTCCCATGGTCAAACTGCATCTGGACGATGCCCTACATGCCTACAAAGAACAACCGGTCGTCAAAACAGCGGATAATGAAGAATTGGCCGTCGTAGGTGTTCTCAATGAACAAGAAACTTCACTTCTCATCCAAAAGGGACTACTTCCTAAGTAAACGTCTCATCTGGACAGACATTCAAGCAAGGAGATGGGCATCAGAAAAAAAGTTTTGATGCCTGTATCGGCTTGACCCCCTTTCCAGGCCTTGTTACGTTGCCCCTCCATGGCTGAAATGACCACTCTGATGAAAACAACACCCCATGATATTGTCTCTACTCTACTTCAAGATTTGGCTTTAGGAAGGCGCTTGCGAGATGATGCGACTCTTCAGGAACTGGCACAGAATCTTTGTTCTCCTTATGAGGTGATTCATCATTCCTTACTTGCGGAAGATGATCCCTTAAGAATTGCAGCACTCCAAGCCCATGAATATTTTGAAGCCGCTGCCATTGGGATGCCCCTGCCCAAACAGCCCCAAATTTCATCGCAGTATGCTCCAGTGTTCCACCCTTGGATTCAATTAAGCACCGCTCTTCATGCCTTCTATGAAGGTGATAAAAACACCGCATGGTCACTGGTGAACGCCCTTCCTAAGCATTGTGCACCCCACGCCCTCAAGGGGATTTTTTCAGCCCTTCTACATCGTCCTGGCAGCACAAAAGATGATGAAGAATTTGCACGGACAATCTTGGTGGAGCAGGTGGACCAAAGAGAAGGCTTAGGAGCATTGGAAGAAGCCGCACTTTATCCCCAGCTCCTACCTGCCGAAATGAAACGTTTGCTTCCAATCTTGATAAAAGAAAAAACAGATTTTGCAGAGCGAATTATTCTATGGGCCTTTCACGTTCTGAGTGAAGAGAAACCTTTATCCGATGATGATATTCAGCTGGCTATGAGTCTCGGATGGAGTGAAGCTTTTCGACTGGCCACACTTGCTAGCTGGGAATATGATCCAGAACGCGCTCTCTTGTTTTGGCTCCATAGCCTTGAACATGGCCTGAAAAAAAACAAGATCCAAGAACGTCATGAGGTGCTTGCTCGCCTAGAAGTGGCCCTTGAATTGGCTGAATGTGCCCAAGATCATGAACTTTTCACCCATGAGATTGAGGCTGCAGCACAATCCATATTGCTTCGTTGCCAAAAAACAATCAGCCTAATTCTTCCCATCAAATCATTCTTTTCTCCCAGCACAAAGGAACCATCAACGCTCATTCCATGGTTGCAAAAAGCGGTGGATCAACCGGTTTCCCATCATTCAAATCCTCGCCGGAAAAGAAAGAAACTTTCTTCAGCAACCAACCTTGAACTTTTTGCCATCGAGGCCTCTGCATGACCATTCAAGAGATTCGACAATTTCCCTACGATCCCTGGGTTCTCCTTGGTGTTCCTCTGGATGCCAGTGATGCGGATGTACATCGGGCATGGAAGCATGCAGGAGCCCCCCAGAAAGGCCCCCTCTTTCTTGCTAAAACAATGCTGGCCAATTCCACTTCTCGAATGAAAACTCAATTGCTCCGTACTCAAGCTTTTGAATCTCCTCAAAAAGCAGCCGAAACCCTCCCCCTTCAACCCTGTTATCGAGGCTCTGGTCCATGGTACGAGGAGATTCACCGACGACATCAAAGTTCTGAATAATCATCATTCCAAAAAATACACAACGATAATAGAAAGAAAATGAGGACAATATGCAGAAGAGGATGAACCATCTCACTGATACATCAAAAAACAATTGGAAATGAATAATTAGGAAAACGCACTCAATATCAGTCTCTTATCCATTAGAATAAAAGGCCATAGGTTTCCCAATCTTCCTCTTAAGGTGACCCAATGAGCAAGCAAATCACACTTTTGTTAGAATCAACAAACCGCCAAGTTCAAGCTCCTGAAGGTATTCAGGCCTTCTCTTTACTTGATGATGAAATGGATGGGAACGTTGTGGTTGCGGCACGGTTCAACAATGAATACATTGCTTTAGCCGACCCCCTCACAGTTAATGGGAGTCTGGCTCCTCTGACCGTTGGGGACACTCCAGGCATGCGTATCTATCGCAAATCCCTCTCCTTCCTTTTTGGAATGGCTTGCCGAGAAGTCCTTCCAGGTCGACGAGTGGTGATTGGGCATTCTCTGGGACATGCTTTTTTTCATCAATTCCTTGATGAGGGACCGAAGGCAACAGAGACAGTAGCTCAGAAGATTGAATCAATCATGCGAAAAATTGTGGATGACGATCTTCCCATCATTCCGGATGAAATAAGTTGGCAAGATGCACGAGCCCATTTTAAGAATGGAGGATTTTCATCAACAGCCTTATTACTGGAAGAGCTGAATCAACCTCGGGTTGGGATATGGCGTTGTGGGAAAGAAATGGCTCTTCGACATAAGCCACTTGTTCACAGAACAGGGCTTCTTCAGGTCTTTGCAGTGGAAGCCTATCAGGGAGGATTCCTTCTGCGCTTCCCCGCCACATCAAGCCCTCATCATCTTGGGGAACAGGATGCCCAACCTGATCTTTTTACGGTGTATGAAGAGCACAAGCGCTGGGGACGCATCTTAGGTGTGACAACTGTGGCCAATCTCAACACCCTGGCTCGAAACAGACAAAGTGCTAGGGATTTTATTCAAACTGCAGAAGCCTTACATGATCGGAAGATTGCACAAATAACAGGCCAGCTCCTTCAATGCAATCCCAGACCTCGTGCCATCATGATTGCTGGCCCTTCCTCCTCTGGGAAAACAACTTTCACAAAAAAGCTGGGGTTAAGCTTAAAATCGGCAGGTCTCAAACCCCAGCTCATTAGTCTTGATGACTACTACAAGGAACGGGAAGACATCCCCTTAGATGAGGATGGCAAGCCAGACTTTGAACTTCTTGAGGCCTTAGACATTGAAGAATTCAATCGAAACCTCACGGACCTTCTTTCTGGCAAAGAAACAGAAATCCCCATTTTTGACTTCAAGAATATTGGCGGTCGTCTAGAACATGGTCGCACCATGCACCTTGACGATGATGGAATCCTTATTTTTGAAGGAATCCATGGTCTCAATCCCCACTTAACACCAGATCTTCCCAAAGATGCGGCCTTCCGTATTTATATTTCCGCCCTCACCCAGCTGAATGTGGATGACCACGATCGGATTCCCACAACCGATAACCGCCTGATACGACGGATTGTTCGGGATCATCAATTTCGACGCTATCCAGCCGTTGACACCCTCAAGATTTGGCCCTCGGTGCGCCGCGGTGAACGACGTCATATCTTCCCGTATCAAAGCTCTGCTGATGCCATGTTCAATTCAGCACTGGACTATGAACTGTCGGTTCTGAAAGTCTTTGCTGAACCTCAACTCCGGGCTGTCCCACCCAATGTACCAGAGTATGGTGAGGCGCGAAGACTTCTTTCCTTCCTTCGGAATTTTTCTCCTTTTCCCACAGAAGAGGTTCCAGAGCTTTCCATCATTCGGGAGTTTATTGGACGGAGTGGTTTCCGTTATTGATTTGCACCAAGGAGGGCTAAACGTCGTTCTTTCAGTTGTTCGGCCTCCTGGGTTTTCTCAAGCTCTCGATAGAGCCGTTCTGCGGCGCTTAAAGCCCGTAAAACGGTCTCTTCTTCCTCTGGGAACAAATACGTGAGAGAAAGGTACTCCTCTGCAGCGCGTTCCGTTTTTCCCTCAGCACGAAGCGTTTGGGCCAGACCTTCTTGGGCTTCAGCACCTAAGGCCCCAGGAACATCCCGAACAACCACTTCATAAAGTCGTTTTGCCTTGGCATATTTGCCTTCCATTCGATAGGCATGAGCCAAAAGAACAACCGCTTCTGCACGATCGGCTTCGGCAACATCTTGGTTTTCTGCTAAAAGCTCAAGACGAGAAATTGAAGTGGAAGGGATTCCTGCCACCCTTGTCCATGCAAGAAGAAGAGGTGCACTAAATGCTTCACCACGGAGTTCTTGAAGCGGCTCAATCATTTGTTGGGCCTCATCGGCAAGATTGGGGTTGGCAGAGGATTTAATCACTTCGGCCCAAGTCCGAAGAACAGCCGAAGCCCCTGAATCCTCAGGATGCTGAATGAACCATTCTCCGTAACGCTTGGATGCCTCATCATAATCTCCGGCATTGGAATACGCCCGTGCGGCAAGAAGAGCCGAACGAGATTCGAGATCAGACCGAGGATATAATCGCCGGCCGACATCAAACCATTGAGCTGCATTGAGGAAATCCCCTTGTGCCATTGCTTCTTCCCCCATACGAAAGGGAAGGTCTGCTGCTAAACGACTTGTTGGAAATTCTTGTAAGAGTTGCTGAGAGATGGCAAAGGCCTCTTCCTCCTGATCCAATTGAAGAAAAGCCCATGCCTGCTGATACAAGGCCTCTTCTCTCCAATCTCCTTGGCCCTGAAGCAGGGCTCTTTCGTAGTCCAGAAGAGCCTTTTCCCACTGAAAATCTGCAGAGCGACTCAGCCCTGCTCGATACTGAGCCAAGGCGCGTTGCTCATTATCTAAAGCCAGAAGAGCCGCATCCTCAAACGCTTGAGCGGCCTTTTGCCATTCGCCCTGACCATACCAACTCCAAGCAATGGAAAAGGATGCATCAAAGCGCAGTTGGGGATCTGTGCTCTTTAAGGCTTTTTGATAGGAATCTCGCCCATCCTGGGCTCTTCCAGCCTCATGGAGAAGAACACCTTCCTGATAGGAGGCCCAATCCCCCCAAGGAGCATCTGGTTGTTTGGCAAGAGCAGAGAACGCAGCTTGTGCCTCGTCACTTCGACCAGAATTGGAAAAGGCCGCTCCCGCACCATAGAGAGCTCTTCTGGCCAATTCATCTCCCTGGGCTCCCCCTCCTTGCTCTGAGGCCTGCAAGAAATAAGCTCCTGCACGAGCAAACTCTCCTCGGTCTTCATACACTAAGGCAATTCGATAAAGAACCTCCATGCCGCGTTCATCTTCAGGAAAGGAATCAAGCAATGCGGCATAATCCAATAAAGCAGCACTCATTCGCCCCTCATCCTCTGCCACTCTACCGCGGACATAAAGGTAATCGGCGCGCTGAGGACTTTGGGGATAATCCTCAATCAATAAATCAAGATTTTGGAGGGCATATTGGGAATCCCCAGACTCTCTTCGAGCCGTCCAGGCTGTTCGTAACGCTTCCTCCCGACGCTCATCCTCTGGATACTTTGCAGCAAAGCGTTCCAGTGTTTCAGCTCCGAGGGTCTGCTCATCCAGCAAAAGAAGTGTTCCCGCAAGATAAAGTGCATCCCCTGCAATCTCTGGATTTGGCCCCTGTGAAGCCTTGAGCAATGAAGACACAGCATTGATGGCCTCATCTGTACCAATCCAGGTTTGAGCAAGATCAAAGGCAGCAGCCTGAATCTCCACCAAATCAGAGGATACAGTGAGAATGGCGTTATAGGACCGCCGAGCCTCATCCAGTCGACCAGAACGCAGTGCAGAAGCTCCCCGAATTCGAGCGACATCCAGGGCATCCGCTTCTCCATGACCTTCGGTATCGCGCAAATCAAGGAAGGCCAAAGCCTCATCATCCGCTTTCAGAGTAGAAGCAAGTCGAGCCGCCTCAAGGAGGGCATGAGATCGATTAGGGGAATCATACACCGTAGCAAGAAAATCTCGGTAACCATCAAGTGCGGCTTCATGGCGCTCAAGGAGGCGCTGACATTCCGCAATCCAAAACATGGCATCTGTGGCAAAGGGAGAGGAGAAGTATTCAAAAGCAAGAGTTCGAAAGGACTCCAGTGCCTGCTCTAATCGGCCTGAGGCCAATCGCAACTGGCCAAGATTAAACACGGCTCGGGAAACTGGTTCATAACTCCAATTGTCATCAATAACAGTCTGGTAGGCCTGTTCAGCCTCTAGGATTTGCCCCACCTTTTCTAAACTATCTGCAAGATACAACAGCGATTGCTCTCTGTAAGCTGGTTCTTCTAGCAAATTCACTTGGCGCTGGAAGGCTTCTATGGCCTGAGGCCAATGCTCTAATGCGTAATAGGATAAACCTTCCCAGTAGGCAATACGCTGGTTCCATGCGGAATTGGGATAATCTCGTGTGAAATCAGATAACCGATCTGCACTTTTTTGAAAATCCGTATTTCGAAAAAGTGCCACAGCCTCCATATAGGCCGCTGTATCCGCTCGTGCATCATCTGGGAACTCACGCAACAATCGAGCTAACTGTGAGGCAGCTGTTGACCATAAACCATCGGTAAACGCTCCCCTGCCACTGGAATAGAGCTGATCAGCGCTCTGAGAGGCAAGGGGAAACGATGCGAAAACGAAGAGAACAATAATGATGGAAGGAATCCGCGCCATGGATTCAGCATAGCATGAGATCCACATGAAGAACGAGCGTCTCAAACCCCTTCTGTCTTCCCTGTGGGGGTCACATCTGGAAGAGCAGGTATTTGATCCTCGTCTTCAATTTTTGAATCCTCTGCCTCACCATTAGGTAGAGCAAGGACGCGTTTACGTGGTTTTCTCCTGAAACGAATCTTTCCATCTCTCAATTCAGCAACCACACCATCACCTGGAACAAAACGCCCTTGGAGAATGGCCACAGAAAGAGGATCTTCAATTTCTTTCTGGATGGTGCGCCTCAAGGGACGAGCACCATAGAGAACGTCATACCCCTTCTCCATCAACAAATCCCGTGCCTTTTTATTCACATCAAGGGTGATTTGAAGATCAGAAAGTCGTTCCGAAACCTCTCCAAGCATGAGCTCCATGATGTCCATCACATGATTGTATTCCAGGCTATGGAACACCACAATTTCATCAACACGGTTTAAAAACTCAGGACGAAAAAGACGTTTTAATTCATTAATAGCTGAAGATTTAATATCTTCATGAGCCATAGCATTGCCACCAGAGGAGAATCCAAAATTCCCCCGGTTCATTTCTCGAGCACCTGCATTGGAGGTCATAATCAATACTGTATTTCGGAAGGACACTTTATGCCCAAAACTATCCTGCAGTTCCCCTTCTTCTAAAACCTGAAGCAAAAGGTTGAACACATCCGCATGGGCTTTTTCAATTTCATCTAATAGAACAACGGAATAAGGACGTTTTCGAATCTTTTCAGTGAGTAGCCCCCCTTCCTCATATCCCACATACCCCGGAGGTGCCCCCACCAAACGAGAGGCATTGTGTTTTTCCATGAAGTCCGACATGTCCACCCGAACAAGAGCCTCAGGATCACCAAAAAGGAATTCTGCCAGACTCTTTGCAAGGAGAGTCTTCCCTACTCCTGTAGGACCAAGAAAGATGAATGATCCCAAGGGGCGAGAAGGAGAATTGAGCCCTGTTCGAGAGCGCCGAATTGCCGCAGAAACAGCATTGATGGCTTCTTCCTGACCAATCACACTGTCATGCAATTCTTTCTCGATTTGAAGAAGTTTGTCCGATTCACTCTTTTCCAGCCGTACCATGGGAATTCCAGTTCCCTCGGAGACAATGGCTTGAATATCTTCCACCGAAATGACGTTTTTCTCTTCTTTTAAAGTGCGTTCCCATTCCGTTTTTAATTCATCAATTTTCAAGCGCATTTCACGCACTTTGTCTCGCACACGGGCTGCATTCTCATAGTCTTGGGAATTCACAAAAGAGATTTTCTCATCCGTCAGCGCCCGAGTTTCGAATTCAAGCTCTCCAATGGCCTCAGGGCGGGTATTGCCCTTCATCCGTTTGTTTGAACCTGCCTCATCAATCAAGTCAATGGCCTTATCCGGCAGCTGACGATCGGTCACATAACGTCCTGCAAGCTCAGCGGCAGCCCGGAGAGAATCTGAGGTGTAGGTTACATTGTGATGAT
Source organism: Spirochaetales bacterium (assembly GCA_022360655.1). Classification (GTDB taxonomy): domain Bacteria; phylum Spirochaetota; class Spirochaetia; order DSM-2461; family DSM-2461; genus UBA2779. The sequence continues at coordinate 40,329 of JAKSCK010000223.1, forward strand.
CTTCATATCGTTGTTTGATTCCTTGAAGAATCTCAAATGTTTCTTCAATACTGGGTTCTTCAATCAATACAGGCTGGAAGCGACGCTCTAATGCGGCATCCTTTTCAATGTGTTTCTTGAACTCATTCATTGTCGTTGCGCCGATGCATTGAAGTTCTCCACGGCTCAAGGCAGGTTTGAGCATGTTGGATGCATCAATGGCACCTTCGGCCCCACCCGCGCCAATGATGGTATGAAGCTCATCAATGAAGAGTATGATGTTTCCCGCCTTATCAATTTCCTTGATGACTTTCTTGAGACGTTCCTCAAACTCACCACGGTACTTTGTACCAGCCACCAAAGCCGCTAAATCCAAGCTCACAAGTCGTTTCCCTGAGAATAAATCTGGTGCAGTACCATCAATAATCTCTTGGGCTAATCCCTCGACAACAGCGGTTTTTCCCACACCTGGTTCACCAATAAGCACAGGATTGTTCTTACTCCTCCGAGCAAGGATCCGCATCACACGAGCGATTTCTTTTTCTCGTCCCACCACCGGATCAAGTCGACCCTTGCGGGCCATTTCTGTGAGATCACGAGAAAACTCATCCAGCATCCCTGTGGCCACTTTTCCGTCACTCTCATCCTCTTTCCGGGGGAAAACAGGTTTTTCTGGCTTTCGTGGAGGCATTTTGTCTCCCTCTTTTTCCCCATTGATTTCGTATACAATGCCCCGAAGGATGTCGACGGTGACTTTATACAAAGACAAATATGAACGTGTAGCACTTCCTGCTTCTCCAACCGCAGCAAGAAGAAAATGTTCTGTTCCAATGTATTCATGACTCAGAGTTGTGGCCTCATTTGCCGCATTCTCAAGGAGCATCTTGACCCGATTAGACGGGGGAATATCCCCTATTTGAAAGGTGGCCTTACGATGAGGTAGTCCTTTTTCCAAATCACGAACCATTTCGCCCGTATTGATGCCAAGACGTTGAAGACATCGGTAGGCAATACCACCACGTTCTTTGAGAATCGCAAGGATGATGTGTTCACTCAGAAGCTTGTCCGCATGAAAACGTTTGGCTTCTTCCTTTGCTAAAACGGTGAGTATGCGCTGAGCACGCTGCGTCAGTCCCTTAATCATTCGGCACTCCTGCCCCATAAAGATACTCGATGTGTATGACAGAAACCATGAATCCAGGAAAATTTCCTGCGTGAGACACGGATTTAGTCATCAAGCATTTCTGATTAAGAGATGAGAATTAATGTCTCCGAAGTACATCAAGCGGTTTTAAACCCGCTGCACGAGAAGCGGGAAGAGCGCTGGCTGCCAGTGACAAAGCAAGAGTCAAAGTTCCAATGAGAGCCGTGGGCTTCCAACGAATATGGATGGGAATTGTTTGAAGATAATAGCCTTCATCAAGCAAACGAACCCCTTGTCCAGGAGTCAACCATCCTAGAACGACTTCTATTCCTGCAATGATTTCATTGACATAGAAGGAAACAAATAATCCCCCACTGATACCAATTGCAATTCCTACCAATGCCGCAAGGCCACCTGCAGCCACAAAGACCGATGTGATTTGGGCTGGAGAGGTGCCCATGCACTTGAGCATTCCCACCTCACGACGACGTTCAATGGTGAGCATCATCAAAGAAGTGGTGGCATTGGCGACAGCAACGATGATGATGAGCCCCATAATCACCAACAGAATATTTCGCGTGCTGGAAAGATTGGCCAATGTTGACGAATTCAATTCTCGCCAATCGGAAAAAATCCAACGAGGGGGAAGCTCTTCGTTGATAGCATCAACCACAGATGGAGTGATTTGATTCAAATCTGAGTACTTCCCACTCACCACTGTAAAAGAACTTTCAGAGGAAAGGATTTTCCAGCCAGCCTCCAAGGAAATGAAGGCCCACGTTCGATCCAAATCTTGATAACCACTTGAAAAGATTCCTGAGACAGTAAAACGGGAAACACGAGGGATGTAGCGGTCATCTGCGAGTCTTCGGGCCGTCAACACCCGAATTTCATCGCCAAGATTGGCTCCTAATCGACGAGCCGCTTCTCGACCAAGAAGAATGGATTTCTGGGAATCGAGATTCCATGAACCAGCATCAAATTCGATGTACTGAGAAAAACTGGGATCACGTGAAGCCAAATTCGCTGGAACCGCTCTTAAGGAGAGTCCCTCACGAGATCCCTCACTCCGAGCCAAACCAAATCCTGTTCGTTCTGTCCAAGCATCACGGATTTCGGGACGATTCACCAGGGTTTGTTCCACATCCTGAGTTTGTTCTTGACTCAGAGAACTCCATGATTGTGCTTGAAAATGCATGGTGGACGTTTCTCGATACCGAGCCACGATGCCCTCAATCATGGCATCAGCAACATGATCCACTGTGACCAGGGGAATGAGAGAAAGTGCAATTCCCAAGGCCGCCCCCATCAAGGGATGCCCTGCACCATGCTCTTGTTTTTTTCCCCGGAACAATCGTCCGGCAATGAAGAAAGGACCTTTCATGCCTCTACCAAATGCCCCTCTCGCAGAGCCAATGACCGCGAAGCTCGTTGTGCAAGATCCGGAGCATGGGTGACTAAAACCAGAGTTTTTCCGGTATCTGCCGTGAGTTGAAAGAGCAAATCCGCAACCAAGTCCTTGTGCCCTTCATCAAGATTTCCCGTGGGTTCATCAGCAAGAATCAAATCCGGATCATTCACAAGAGCACGGGCCAGTGCCGTCCTTTGCCGCTCCCCACCAGAGAGCTGTGCAGGATAATGCGAGGCCCTTTCAGCCACATGGACGCGTTCTAATGCTTCAAGAGCAGAGGATGCAGCCTCTTTTTTTCCTTTTCCAGCCATCACCATGGGAAGCATAACGTTTTCTAAGGCTGTAAAATCTTTTAAAAGATGATGAAATTGAAACACAAAGCCCACAACAGAGCGACGATAATGGGTCAGCTCACGCTCGCTTAAGGAGTCGACAGAATATCCTTGACAAAGAATGCGTCCATGATCCACACGGTCCAATCCCCCCAGCACATTCAAAAGGGTACTTTTTCCACATCCTGAAGCCCCTGTGATGGCAACACTTTCCCCGGGAAAGGCCTGAAGAGTCACATTCCGTAAAACGGAAAGCTCATCAGAACCAGAGCGAAAGGATTTGCAGACATCATCCATAACAAAAACCGGTTCATTCACTGCGCAACACCTCTGCAGGACGGGATCGAGCGGCAAGAGATGCCGCCCGCACCGCTGCAATTGAAGAAAGAATAACGGCAATGGAAAAAATCACCACCACATCACCAACCATCACCTCTGAACTTCGAAAAAAGCCATCTGTAGGATGATAAATTCTGTCCTGTCCCATGAGTCCTTCGATGGAATTTCGAAGACGCCCCAAGACATCCACAATCCAATCCATATGCTCTCCTATGAGCACACCAAAAAGACTGCCTAGGGCGGCACCACTTCCTCCAATCACCAATCCATGGCGAAGAAAGAGCCGATGCACATCTCTGGGACTCGCCCCAAAGGCTTTGAGTAAAGACAAATCCTCTGCACGCTCCTTTGCCATGCGTCGCAGAGAATGATCAATATTGACGGCGACCACCACAAAAATGAGAGCCAGTAGGAGCATCATCATGACTTTTTCCGTTCGCAGGGCACCAAAAAACGAACGGTTATCTATTTTCCACGTGGAAAACGATGTGTCGGGAAGCTCTTCATGTAAGTCTTGTGCCAATCGATCCACCCGTTCAGGGTTCTGAAGTTTCACCGCAAGGGAAGATGGGGCTTCTCCAAAGAATCCTTCCAGTGTGTCTAAAGAAACAAAGGCCATGGTGGCATCATACTGGTTGTATCCACAGCTAAAGATTCCAGCCACTACCAGCTCCACTTCAGACGGAGAATATCCACTCCCTCCAAGATCAAGAGCGGTGATGGTATCCCCCGCAAAGACACCAAGGTTGCGGGCAAGGTAGGTCCCGAGAACCACCCGATTCCCAGAAAGTTGAAAATTCCCATCCAGCATTCTCAGGTAGGGTTTCATCCCTTCATCTTGTCGCAGGATATCCTCAGGCAAACCACGAACCAAAGCCCCTGCCGGGCGAGGACGATCGCCAGAAAGCATAGTTTGACCTTCTCGGAAGGGAAACGTGGTGAGTACATCTGGATGAGTCTCAAAAAAATCGTTCCATTCCGTTGGCAGTCCATCCTCACCTGGATACAAGCGCATATGATAAGACCCCATTTCCATAATGCTGCGGATGTAATTCTGCTGCAGCCCATTCATCACGGCTAATATGGTATTCAGGGTGGCCACTCCAGCACCAATCAAAATCACAGCAAAAAGGAAAACAAGTCTCCCACGCCCCCCTCGGCGTCCAGTCAAAAACCGGTTGGAGACCCATGGAACCCATAGATTTTTCATCCATTCTCCCGAATGCGAACAACTTGGCCATCACGCAAGAACTCTTCCCGAATGCGTTGGCCACCTTCTCTTAGAATTCGCACAACTGGTTTCCCATCCCGATAAAGAGTTTCCAGTGACTTGTCCGGACTTTCCCAAAGAGTGATGCTTTCGAGTCGTCCATCGATACGACGGGATTCACGAACAAGACGTTCATCTTCCCATTCCATCTCCCGAACAAGTTCTCGACCTTGCCCCTGTTCCCTCACACGAATGAGACGGTCGCCATCCCAGGTGTACCTTCGGACAAGACGAGGTAATCCTGTATGGATATGGCGCTCTTCTATTAAACGTCCAGAATCATCATAAAAAGAAAGGGTTTCCCGTTCCCCTTCCGTCTTCTGCTGAAATTGCAAAACACCGTTTTCATCACGAGACCATAGGGTAGAAGAACGTTCATTCCCATCGGCAATAACCGTTCGGGAAATGCTCCGCCCTCCCTTATCGTAGTCTGTGAGAACCCAATCTCCATCACTTCCGGTGCTTGTTCTCCCGGCTGTTCCATCAACCGTTTGGTTCTGAGTGCTCACCACTTCTAGACGATCACCCACATCAATGTATGTGGCCCGGGGATTCCCCTCTTCATCATAGGCATAGCTCACCTGAGAAAGGAGAGTACCATCATCAGAGAACTCTTTGCGTGAAACAAGTTGTCCATCACGACGGGCTAAAATGGTGGTGCGATGCAAGACCCCGTCCTCATAAAGACGACGGGTCTCTTCATCCCCATTTCGCTCAATCGAAAGAATCCATCCCGTCGGGAAGGCTTCCTCTCGCTGAAGCAAGGTGAAGGGCATTCCAGATTCAGAAGAGGTATACCATTCCTGGGCCCCTAAAGGAGCCAGAAACAGAAGGAAGGTGGCCAAATAGGCGGAACCGTGTCGTCCCATCACTCGCTGGCCAGCAACTCGTTGAGATAGGTTTCTGCATCAAAGGGAATCAAATCATCCATTCCTTCCCCCCGGCCCAAAAATGCAAAGGGCAAACCCAATTTTCGGCTGATTGCCGCCACAAGTCCACCCTTGGCAGACGAGTCATACTTCGTCATCACCAGAGCATCCACTCCCACCGCTTCATGGAAGATTTCAGCCTGACGCATACCATTCTGACCGGTGGTGGCATCAATCACCAGTATTTTTTTATACACTCCATCCGAACCCAGTCGTTCAGAAGCAATGCGATGGATTTTTTCCAATTCGCGAATCAGATTACCCCGGTTGTGCATCCGACCCGCCGTATCAGCAAGAATCAATCCTTCCCCCTGGCTTTTGGCAGAGGTGATGGCATCATAAATCACAGCCGCGGGATCAGAGCCATGCTCCTGTTTCACCACGCGGGCTCCCACTCGCTCTCCATGAATGGACAATTGCTCAATGGCCGCAGCACGAAAGGTATCTCCCGCTGCAAGAACCACCCCACCCGGGATTTGCTTTTTCCACCGATGAGCCAATTTGGCAATGGTGGTGGTTTTACCCACACCATTCACCCCAAGAACAAGGTAAAGATGGAGTCCTCCATGAGAAGGATCCAGTTGGGCAGGAACAAGAGATTCACCCAGAATCTCTTTCAGAGAAGAAATGGCATCTTCACGGTCTGAGATTTTTCGTGAACGGAGCTCATCCACAAGTTCAACGGCGGCTGCTGCGCCAAAATCAGCCTCTACAAGAAGATCTTCTAATTCTTCGAAGAATTCTTCATTGGCGCCTGTGCGCCCAAAGAGGTCCTTGATCCGACGTCCGATGCTTTTGGAAGCTCCCGCCTTAGGCTGAGAGCTCTTCTTCTTGAATCCGAACATGTCGGAGCTATCCTAGGCCAAGCGCCAGGATTCGTGAACCCCTCAGAAGAAAGCTGTTGTTAATCCGCCAGTTCTTCTGCTGCTTTCAGGTAACGATGAAGCTTAAAAAAGACATTGGTGAGTAAGCCTGCATTGATGGCAATGCTTCCCCACATCGCCCCATAGGTGATGTTGTAGGCTCGGTAGGAATACTGAAAGGCCTCTGTTGTTGTGCTATTTCTATTCATAGCCGCATAATTCTGAGAAATCCCAAAGAGTGCCATTGTGGGAGCAAGAGAAGCCGCAAACCATGCTATAGAATTATGCAATTTTCGGCGTGATTGTTCCCAGGCTGCCATAGGATCAGGCTCAGCAAGCTCTAATGAAATCGTCAAACGCTCTGTTTCTGGAAGCAAGGGTAGAGTTCGAAGGCGATACCCCTCCAATTCCAGTGCCAAGGGCACTGGTCGTTCTGGAAGAGGAACCATCAACGGTGTTTCCCCCAGCCACACTGACCCCAGACGCAGAGTTGCGCCGGGGGGAACAGTATTGACGAGCACCGTTGAAATATTGGTTGGCACCAACTCTGGTGTAATGGTTTGTATTTGTTCAGGAGCAAGATCCACATCCTCAGTCCAAGGAAGATAACCTTGAGCGGTGACTTCTAAACGGAGAGTTCCTGGGATTTGCTGTTTAGACTCCCAATAGCCCACTCCAACAGCCTTTCCATCCACCGCAATCAGCGCTTCATCCACAGGGCTTTGAATACGTAAACCGCTCCACTGCCTTCCCAGAAGCAATCCTCGCAATGAAAGAGAGGCTTCCTCCACGGCCAGAGGTAAATCATCAGGCAATGTGGTTCCTGACCATATTTCCTTCTTTGTTCCCTCCTGCCAAAGCTGGATTTCAATCTGGAAATACTGATCAATCTGATGCATATGAATCGTTAACAATCCCACAAGTGTCTGATTTTTTCGTTCATCATCAAAAGCAGAGGTGGGAGATAAATCTTTGACGGGGACCATTTCAATGGGCAATTTCTCAGGGAACGCCATTTGATTCAAGGTAAGATTTTGCCAATTGAGAAGTACCATCGCTGCTTTTTGAATGGCCTTGGTTTTTTCTTCATAGGCCCCATTTCGGGGAGCTAACTCAAATAAGAGCTCATCACGCTGCTGATGCAGTTGACCTAAGGCCATGAGAGCTTTTCGTTCTCCATCCTCTTGATACCGACGAAACAGCGAAAGTAATTCATGGGCTCCCAGCTCATGAATTTCCACATCTTTCAAATCATCAAGAAGAAGGCGAATGAACCCTTGTGTGGCTGTCGTGATATTTTCGTCCGCGGCGTCATCATAGATGGCGGCCATTCCAATGCGCCATTGGGCATCATCAACAAGACCTGTGGGAGAATCCGCAGCAAACAGCAGGCTCCCAACAAAAACCAGCAGGCAAATAACCAGGAGCGGTCTATTCATGGACACGCATTTTCCCTGCTTTTCGTACTGCGGATAACAAGCGTTCGGTTCGGAAAGGCTTCACAACATAGTCGGAAGCCCCAAGACGAATGGCCCGGAGGATTCGCTCCTGGTCCCCAAGTGAGGAACACATGATGACGCGGGCCGAAGCATCCTCTTGCCGCATTTTTTCCAAAGCAATGAGACCATTCATTCGTGGCATGGCAATATCCATCACCGTGAGATCTGGTTTCCAAGCCCTTCGGAGAAGAAGGGCTTGGCGGCCGTCGGCAGCCTCGGCAACCACTTCGTGGCCACCCGTTTCGAGGATGTCCCGAATCAGCTTACGCATGAATTCGAGGTCGTCGACGACCAAGATTCTCATTCCTTAGGACCTCCTGTACGCCAACGGAGATAAGAATCAATGAATGGATCAAGATCACCATCCATCACAGACTGAATATTTCCAGTCTCATGACGGGTGCGCAAATCCTTCACCATGGTATAGGGATGGAAGACATAGGAGCGAATTTGGCTACCCCATCCAATCTCTTTCTTTTCCGCAGCACCTGCCGCCCGTTCTTCTTCCTGTTTCTGCCGGTAATACTCATAGAGTCGGGATTTGAGAACCTTCATGGCCGTGGCCCGGTTTTTCAATTGACTCCGTTCATTCTGGCACTGAACCACAATTCCTGTTTCCAAGTGAGTCATGCGCACCGCACTGGAAGTTTTGTTCACATGCTGACCACCGGCCCCGGAGGCCCGGTAGGTATCCACACGGATGTCCTCACTTTTAACTTCCACTTCAATGTCATCATCAAAAACAGGAGAAACATACACGGAGGCAAAAGAGGTATGACGACGGCTGGCAGAATCAAAGGGGCTGATGCGCACCAAGCGATGGATTCCCCCCTCTCCCTTGAGCAAACCATGGGCAAAGGGTCCATCAATCTGAAGGTCAACCGATTTAAAGCCCCCCTCAGCTTCCTGCATGTCCAACAGAGTCATCTTAAAGCCCCGTCGTTCCACCCAGCGTCCATACATGCGATACAGCATGGCCGCCCAGTCACAGGATTCTGTTCCACCAGCACCAGAATGGATGGTCAGAAAGGCCGAGGCTGAATCGGTGGGATCACCAAGTAGTTCCATCACCTGGAGCTTTTCAAAGGTTTCACTCACTGCCTCAATGGCCTGGCGCACTTCCCCTTCCATCTCTTCATCTTCGGCTTCTTCTGCCAGAGAGAGAAGCGCTTTGGCATCCTCTAAATCCGCAACAAGCACTTCCCAAGGTTCATAACGCGCCTTGAGCCTTTTCAGTTCTGCCATAGATTTTTCAGCCTGTTCCCGGTCATCCCAGAAACCAGCTTCACCAGAGGCCGCCTCCAAGGCGGCGGCTTCTTCTTTTAGTTTAGGGGAGTCAAAGACGCCTCCATGTGTCAAGAACGTCTTTTTCGAGGGATTTCACCATGGGATTCAAATCGTTGAGCATATTCACCTCTCTTCCTCTTTACGTCGCACAAGACTTCTCCGCCACCGTTTCTCACTCAAAGATGTGATGGCAAGGGTCTCATCAACGGGGAACTGATAAAATCGAATCGAGTCGTAATAGTCTGTTGCCCGGTCTAGGTCCAATTTCAATCGACTCAGGCGCTTTTCATCAACCGAAGCCGATTCAAAAACGTTTTGTTGCATTTGTCGGAACCCATACCGAAACAGGAGTCCCGTGACGGCCTTGAGGCTGTCCTCATTGCCCAGGTCCAGAACGACCGCGACAAACATACCCTACCCTATCGATGCATCAGCCTCGACGTCAAGAGACGCTAAGGCAAGGACTTGCGGATGAGTGGAAAAGGCAACAAAGGCTTTTTCCAAAGAGGAAAAAAGGGGAGGAGATTCTGAGGAAGAGTCCTTTGTGGCCATTTCTAAATCCAGTGCAGCTCTGTACATGGCATCGGATCCACAAGCGCCAGCACTTCCCTTCACCTTATGCGCCCAACGAGAGGCCTCTTTCCAATCTTTTTGAGCCAAGCATTGGCGCAAAGATTGGAGCTGAAGCGGAACATCTTCCAGGGTAAAACGCACCACTTCAGCCAAGAGAGATCGATCTCCTGCCGTTCGTTCCAAGGCAAGATCTTCATCAAAGATTTTGCTCATTCCTCATCTTTCCCCTTTTTATACACATTCTTGAATTCCATCCAAGCCTCATCCCGCTGCTCCTCCGAATACTGGCGAACCTTCAGGGGTTGAGCAGATTTTCGTTTGTGCTTCCCTCGCGGCGCATTCTCTCCGGAAGGTCGGTATCCTCCGGAGCGTGAGGAATCTGCAGAGGAAGCCCCCAGTGAGGCACGCTGATACTGGGACTTACTGGATGCTTTTTGCTTTGCTGGTTCGGCATCACCAGATTTTATGGAATTCATGTAGCTTTCATAGCGACCCATCGCCCGAAGCAGGAAACGGCGAAACCAGCTGAGACGAGAATAGGCTTCTTGGAACATCGCCCGAATCGGGAGATGGAGAAGTTTATCCCGTTCTTTGAATCGTATGGTGCCTGGTTCAAAAAAGGTTTCAAGTTGAGTCTTCACCCTCTCCATGTCCGAAATTTTGAGCACTTTTGTGGCATAGTGAATGATGGCTTCAGAAACCAACCGAGGTTGACGAAAAAGCTCACCAAGTACGGGGAATTCCTCGGAGATTCGATCGCGAATATCCGCATTGAATGCGGATCGGCTGGTAAAAATGGTGATCCTGTCTCGATTATTCGTTCGAAGCATTCTCTCAATCATATCCAAATAGAAGGCTCGCATTTCCACACCAGCCTCACGCAACTTGGTTTTGAACAGAGGAAAAATATGATTTCGATGAATGTAATCCCCACCAATATTGGCCACAATGGGAAGAGCACTTCGGCCTGTGGACACAAGACATTGAGCCGCAAACATTTCTTTTAAATCCGGCCATTTATCCTGATAGGGGGCAAACTGTTCATCATATTCAGAGGGACGCATCAAATATCCCTCTTTTTTGGCGATTTGCCCTAAAATTCCCTGGAGAGTCTCTCGCTTGAGCGCATCATCGGCCTTTTTATCCTCTGCCGCTTCCAACTCATTCCGAGAATAGGCCTGTACCACCTTCGCAGCCACAAACACCTCAGGAGTTAAACCAGGTCTTTTGGCCAGCAAATCCTCTTTATGATCCAGAACGGCCGTTGAAAACCGCTGCCAAAACTCCTCATCTTTCTGACCAAGAAAACGGAGCATCTCACTACTCATGATGCCCAAGAGTCGGCTTAGCACAGATTGCATCAAATTGTCAGAAAGCTGGTCTTTCAGTTTATTCCGGGATTGACCTAGAAGGTCCTCCATGGTGGCCGGAGTCACAATCAGCGCCGAACCGGGTAAACCGCCCAGAATAAAAATCTTCACCAGATTCCCCTCTGAAAGAGAAAAAGAGGAAGAGAGTTCTGCTGGGGATAGAGGTTCCAGATTCTCTGCCGGGAAACCCTCTAAAGAAGAGAAATCCTCCACGGTAGGAAACGAGGATCCATCCCCAGAACCACATCGCTTCCAGGCTTCATCCACCCGCCAATACCAATGACGCAAATCATCCCGATCCGTGAGAATGATCCGATCTTTGACCATCTGTCCGTCTTTCATGACCCGAGAAATCAGGCCGCAATGTGCCTTCTCCAAGTAGGTTATGAGTGTATCAAAAGACGCTGAAGCATTCAGAAATTCACCACTGACCTTGGTGATGAATTTTGAATACAACATATCGGGTTCCCAAAAATCGCAAAGACGATTGAACAGGCCCCGTTGCTCCTCATTAAAATGGCCTATTTGAGAAAGGAACGCATCTCGCCCCACTCGATCCTTCTTAAAATACGAAGGCATTTCAGGACGATTTCGAAGAGGACGATCGGCATTAGTGGTGCTCATGTTCATCACCTTTGCGTTGCCACTTCTTCCTGATCACAGGAAGAAGTTTTAATAGAGAACGAAGTATGAGCATGAGCCCCACAAAAAACAGTAAAAAAATTATCACTCGCTGCACGAGTCAATTTTAGCGCCGAAACGCCCTCAAGACAATCTGAACTCCCAACATCGATGTCCCCGGGCCCGGCGAGCAAAATCCGGGTCTGTGGTTTCCCGAGTGATCTCCACAGGAGAGTGCTGACGTTTGAGTTTATGATCCAAAGCAAAGCGCCGGTAATTCTCCGAGAACAACAACACACCCTGGGGATTCAAACGTTTTAAAGCCAAGCGGATGATGGCGGCATGATGCTTTTCAACCGACCAATCTTGCCTCCCTGCCCCATTGGAATAGGTGGGTGGATCCAAGAAAATGATGTCGTAGGTTTCCTGTTCTGTTTTGAGAAAATCAAACGCATCCGCTTTCACAAATCGATGATCATCCTCTGGGATACGATTCAACTCAAAATTGTCTCTGGCCCAGCGAAGATACGTGTTAGAGACATCCACTGTGGTTGTGGCGGAAGCTCCACCCAAGGCCGCGGCCACAGAAGCCGTTCCCGTATAAGCAAACAAATTTAAAACGCGTTTTCCCTGCGCTGCATCCCGAATCCTTTTTCGTGTGGGACGATGATCCAAGAAAATGCCCGTATCCAAACGATCGGTCAGATTAATCCAGAATCGGCAACCATTCTCCCGCATCACAAAGCGCTGGTGAGAATTCCCCATGCGTCCATAGGGGCGTACACCCCGTCTCCGCGTTTTGAGAAAAATGGCCTCATCTCCAAAACCCATCACCTCTTGGAACACCTCAATGAGGGTCTCAGCCCGCCGACGAACAATGTCCTCAGGGATTTTTGCAGGAGCCGCATATTCCTGCACGTGCAGCCACTTCCCCTCATAAAAATCCACTGCCGCATTGAATTCCGGCATATCCGAATCCCAAATTCGGTAGGAAGTGGCCCCACTCTTCTGGGCCCATTTCCCCAGAGCCTCCAGATTTCGTTCCAGGGCCTGAGCAAGAGAAGAGGCTTTCGGATCTCGCCCAGAATGAATGATGGGCTTTTTCTCTAGATCGACCCCGGTGCCAGCACCGGGGTGTTTCGGAAATTTTTGAGACGTCTCTGGTTTGGCCGAATCTAAAGAAACAGGCTCATCCACCTGATTCGGAGACTTCCGCTCATAGAGGCCAAGAACAACATCCATTCCACCCGTCACCATTCCCCGGTATTCACGCGCTCTCAGGCAGGTGGAAGAAGCGGTTTTCTTATCAGGGGCCAACAAAGCCAAGTTCCAGCCCGATTCCACTTCACGGAAAAGCTCTCCCAATCGTCCATACAAGGGTGAAGGATCTCCGGTGAGTCGTTCACCATAGGGTGGATCAGCACAAATCAAACCTGTGGAAGAATGGGGCCAAAAATCCGGTCGACCATCGTGCAAATCGTGGTGCTCCAAACGCACCACCTGTCCCAGTCCAGCCCGACGAAGATTAGCTCGAGCAATTTCCAACGCTTGGGAATCTCGGTCATACCCCACAATCATGGGAACTCGTTGGAGACTTTCGCCATAACGAATCTGGGCCTGAGAATGCAGATTGGTCCAGAGTCCCAAATCATGTTTCTTCCAAGATTCAAAACCCCAATGCTTCCGCATGGCTCCACATGGGGCTCCAACAGCCATCATGGCCGCTTCGGCCAGGAGTGTTCCACTGCCACAGACTGGATCAACAAAAGCCCCACCTTGAGAGGCAATTTTTGGCCAGTCGGCCTGATAGAGCATCATGGCCGCTGTGGTTTCTCGGAGCACCGCCTCTGTGCGTTCCAAACGGTAACCCCGTTCATGGAGAGGAGCTCCAGAAAAATTCAGATACACCCACGCACGGCGTCCATTCCATCGGGCTTCCAAACGGATATCTGGATTTCTCCGATCAACAGAAGGGCGCTTGCCCTCATGATGGGAAAACCAATCCACAATGCCATCTTTCATACGTAAAGTGGCATAACGGGGGTCCTTATCCCGAGGAACACCCGTGACCCGGCAGGCAAAGGTGTCTTCTACGGTGAAGTCCTTGCCCCAGGCATGAGAGCGAATCAAGGAATACAGTTCATCCTCATCCTGAGCGTCTCCAGAGAACAATTCCACAAGAATACGAGAGGCGGTACGCAATTCCAAACAACTGCGATACGCCAACTCCAGATTCCCATGAAAACGAACTCCACGGGGAGACCGGGTCACATCCTGCGCGCCTAAACGCCGGAGTTCCTCAGATAAAATGTCTTCTGCCTTTGGAGGGCAGGGTGCAAACAACTTCACGTTACTTCTCCAGGTAGAACTCTACCCGCCGGTTGCGCCATCGTTCATCAAGGTTTCCATGGGGAACCACAGGATCACTTCCTCCCAAGCCATTTGCCGTTAATCGGTTGGCTTGTACACCACGGGACACCAGCTCATCCACCACGGTTTGAGCTCGGGCCATGGACAGAGGGACAAGAATCTCATCCTGTTCTCGTTGAGCGGCCGTTGGATTGTTCCAATTGAGCATCACCGCATGGCCTTCCACCACAATGCGGTAACTGCCGTACTTCTGCATGATTTGAGCCAGGCGGTCAAGAACCTGAGCATTCTTTGCCCCTTCATCACCAGCACGAGTGAGGGCTGGGGAGGAGGGACTGAAATTGATGGTATTGATTCGGATTTTGAGTCGATCCCCCTCTCGAATCACCAAAACGTCCACAGGAATAAGGCCATTCTCCACTGTTTTATGTCCCAATATATCCGTGACCGTCAAAACATAGGGATAATCCTCTGCCGATCCCACCGTCTCACCACGGCCACCACGGCCGTCCCAGATGATGCGTTCTGAGGGTCGTCCACGACCAGAGAATGTGATGAATTCATCCCCTCGAGGATCTTTGATCACAAAGGACCAATCCTGAATGCGGGATTGATCTTCCACCTGTAATCCAATCACCACCTCATCATCCACATTGTCGCCATCCGGACTGAAGGGGCGTGGACTGATGGTGAGATTCACCTCGGGAGCACTTCCATCAGCTGTGAATGGACGAGAGGTTGCCAGAGGCCGTGCCCCCTGAGCAAATTCCACTTCCAAAGCGCCCGTAAATTCTCCTTCTACGGCCGTGCCATCCTGGGCCCGTCCATCCCATGTGAAGGCCTGGGGCGGCACACCCTCACCCTCTTCTGACCAAACCGCACGTCCCCTGGAATCTTGAATACGGAATATCCATTTCTTGGCCCCTGAGGTGTTGGGAACAACAGCACGGAAGCTCTGGAATCGATTGGGATCCGTCTCACCGGACCGGAGGTATGCTTCGGAAGCCGTGAGATACACAGGACGTGGGGCTGTATCAATCACAATGTTTGAAAGCTCCCTCACCGTTTCATTTCCGGCGACGTCTTGAGCCTCCACACGGTAAGAATAGGAACCATCAGGAAGGAGATTCCCCGAATCATCACGTCCATCCCAAACCAAATTTTCTAACTGAGGACTCCAGAGCCAACGACGGCGCACCATTCTCTCTTCATCCAAAATAAACGATTCAAGAGAGGGCTCCTCAGTGGATTTCTGGCGAATGAACAAACGGTCTTTGTTTCCATCTCCATCCGGACCAAAAAGGCCATCAGGAATTTCCACCTCAAGTCGAGGTGCTTGAGTATCCACAACAATGGCACCCGTTTCTGCCCCTGCCTCATCACCCTTGAGATACACGATGTTGAGTTTGGCAAAATAGGAGCCGTCCAAAACCGTGGCTCCAGCGTTATCCTGTCCATTCCAAGAAAGCTGATCCACAGGGCGGCCCTTCCCTTCCCAGCGTCGCACTTCTTCCTCGAAGGAATTGAGAATCCACAGGCTCCATTCCCCCACCTCAGCATCGGAAACGGAAAGAGGGAAGAGCGTCACTTCATCATTGATGCCATTCCCAGTGGGAGCAAACACATCAAGTGAAGCCGTCAAAGAGGCCTCCACACTTTGGGTATCTACAGTGACAGAAACGGGAACAGATTGACCCTGATTCCCGGCTTTATCCCGAGACTCCAGGACATAGAAATAGGTTCCATCTGCTACCAATCGTCCTTCTGCATCACGTCCATCCCATTCCAGTCGGCCAGGAACCTCCCCAACCCAAGACCACTCTTTCATCACGGTCCCTTCGGAATTGGTCAGTCGACCACTCCAACGCTCTTCGCTCGTCGTGGTTTGGATAAAATCCACCGTATTGCGTCGACTCCCACTCTGGGGGGAAAACAAATTCCAGTTTGCCCGTACCGTGGCTTCAGGAGCAGACATATCAATGGTAAAGAGAGGTGATGTCACTTCTGGACGGAAACCATTCTGATATTCAAGAGACAGATGAGCATAATACTCCCCTTCGGGAAGGGTTCTTCCATCCTTATTTGTTCCATTAAAAGCCACCTGATCAGGAACAGCAGGACTCAAACGCCGATTCCAAATCTTTTGAGATTGGCCGGCCTGATCTCGAACATCAATCTCCCACTCAATGATTCCAGATCGAACAGGAATCTGAGGTTCAATCCGGACAACGGCTTCATCCCCAGTAAGTAGGGGCGAGAACACAGAACGACTGATGGAAAGTGCCGGTTGAGGACGACGAGTATCCACAATCACGCCCTCAATGGAAGCCTCTGATGCATTACCCGCTTCATCAGTGGCACCAATCCAATAGGAATACACCCCATCAGGAACTACCGTTGCACTGGCATCTCGCCCCTCCCATTCAAAGGAAGAAGGCTTGGTTTTAATCCAGGTATACTCCTTGATGGGCTGGCCTTGGGCATTGCTCCAGCGGGCCTCCCAAAGAGTTTCCACACTTCCATCCTGCCTGATGGAAAAGACATCCTTCACCCCATCCCCATCGGGAGAGAAAATTAAATCCAGTCCCTCTGGAACAACCAAGTCCAATTGGGGAGCCACAGTATCCACCACAACACCAAAGGGCCCCACATGGCCTTGATTTCCATTGTCATCCCAAAAAGCCATGTGAACGGTGTACGTTCCATCAGGAGCAGAAGATCCTTGATCCGTTACACCATCCCACCGAAAAACATCTGGAAGGATGGTTCCTTGTTTTGGCGAGGTGATTCTGGTCCAAAGATTTTCAATACTCTCATTCTCTGGACGCTCATCTTTGTTCTGGTAGGTTCGAACCACATTTCCATCATCATCTCGAACCTGCCAAAGATATCCTGTGATGTACCGCTCATCGTCAGCAGTGTATTCAATAATGAGTTCATCCTGGATTCCATCATAATTGGGAGAGATGTATCGTAGATCTCCATAATCCACGGTGATTTGTGGCGGATTGGAATCCCGGACTCCAAAGGGCAGGACTGCCCCAAGAGAAAATCCCCAAACATCGGCATACAATGGCGCTGCAGCCGCTTCAAGACCCATACGAGAGGTTTTTTGTTTGGCTTCAGGATCTTCCTTTCCCAAAGGGAAATGGGCCGAAAGAGAAATGGAAGGAATCAGTGTCTTCCATTCTCCTTGGATGGCATCACGTAAATCCAATGTGGTACCCAAGCTCAAACGTGCAGGACCAAAACGAACATCCGTTCCAATACCAAACCAAAAATCGGTAAAACTGGGAAATCGAAGATCCCCTCGGAGAGTCCATTGAAAGGATGGTTTTGATACCACTTCAAAAGCAGCCCCAATGGCTGGTGTCAGGTTGTTCCCCAGAGCATTGGTGTACCCCCGGGTTTGTGAACCTGTTCGATATCCAATTCCCGTCAGAGTGGCCCCCCAACGGAAATTCTGGAGTTTGCCAAGAGTTCCTGGTTGGTGAAGAAAACCAAAGTTCAGTGCTCCTCCACCCTGAAAGACACCATCAATGGTCCCAAAACCACCATCAAGACCAAGCCCCAAATACAAATCCGAATACAGTTCTTTGGAAAAGGTGAATGAGGCATGACCTGAAACCCCAAGATCCATAGCAGAACTGGTAAAGGCATTGGTATGAAGAAACTCTAAGGTTCCAGACAGCACACCATAACGGGTAGGAAATGCCATGGCCGCTGTAGCGGCATGGCCCAAACCTGGGGCCTCTCCAGTACCAGCCAGGGCTGTGTAGTTGAGTTCTAAAATTGTTCTCTGAAAAACGGCAGCAACAGCAGGGTTGATCCGTCCATCACTGGGCCGTTGAGCTTGGGTCACAGAAAGTCCACTTCCCAACGTCCCAGGAGAAAGAAGACGAAGCGTATTCTCACCGGAGGATGGTGGAGTCTGAGCACCAAGAGTGAATACCGTTAGGAATAATCCGATGACAAAGGTTCGACGCATGGCAACCAAAAGATTTCCCATAATTCCCATGATACCCCAAATTCCAGCAAAGAGACCAATGGTTCAGGGGGGTCACGTAAAGCAAGATTCTAGCCATAATGTTCTTATGGATTCAAAGGCAAATGAGACATGGTGGAATGATTCCCAGTTCTGGGACGATTTTGCCCCACTAATGTTTGATCAAGAGAGAATACGAGAAGCTGGCCCAGATATGGATGGCTTGGAGTCATTAACCCAGTCCCATCCAGGAGCAGGTCCTCTGTTGGATTTAGGTTGTGGTCCGGGTAGGCATAGTCTGGAACTGGCTCGACGGGGATACAAGGTCATAGGAATTGATTTGCACCAACCCTATCTCCAGCAAGCTCAGGACAGAGCAATCCAGGAAAATTTGGAACAATCCACATCATTTGTGAATGCAGACATCCGCCATTATCATGCCCCCACCCCCTTAGCAGGAGCTCTAAGTCTCTTCCAAACTATTGGATACACGGAAGATATTGAAGATGATTTGTCCCTCTGTAAAAAAACTCAGGAAAACTTGGCACCAGGGGGATGGTTTCTTATTGAAAGTGATGGCAAAGAAGTCATTGCCAGAAACCTCGAACACCGTACCTGGATTGAACGCGAGGGGAGAACCATATTGCTGGAATACACTGCAGAAGCAGCGTGGACTCGTCTACGGAATCATTGGAAATTCCAGGATAAAGAGGGGAAATGGCATGAATGTGATTTCACATACCGACTCTTTTCAGCCCTTGAAATGGGCCAGCTGCTTGAAGAAGCAGGCTTTGCTTCCATTGAATTTTTTGGAGCCTTAGATGGCCGGCCCTACAATCAAGATGCCCAGAAGCTCGTGGCTCTTGCTCGAAAACCATGGTAGCATCATTCATCAGGTCTCCCTTGTTTTATCTTGAAGAGGCCTGAGAGAAGTCGGAATCATCCTTCCATTCAGAAGGAGGATTCCGCCAGGTGATTTCAATCACAAATTTTATTGCCTAATTATTCTGGAGCAGCCTCATGAACATCAGACCGAAGCTCATCATCAGTGAAATTGCCCTGAGCATTGTCCTGTTCTTTGCCGTTCTTTTTTCAATTTCATCCTTTGTTAAATTCATTGAATTCGAAAATCTCAAGATAAAAATTGCTTCACTTCAAGATTCTGCGAGCCAGTTGAGATTTTCAGTTATTGGCATGACCGCAAAGAGTGAACCAGCGGATTTTTTGATACAGGAATACCAGCTTCTCTCCAATAATATGGAAGAAGATTTGGAAGATATTGCTTCCGACCCTCTGTTCAAAGAACTTCCTTTGGGCGCGGAAGAATACTTTATTGAGGCCCAAACCACCTGGGAAAATACACGAAGCAGTTTGTCAACAGAAACCATTGTTTCGCATTTGAACCTCCGTGATCAGATCAATTCCACCGAGCCTCTTTCCCTTGCAGAAGCTCTCGCCTTGACCGTTAATAATCCCAGTATTCATCAAGATCTTCGAACCGCACTGATTTCAGCCGATCGTGATCTTCGTCGCTTGGAACGGGATCGATACCGCGCTTTTGAAACCGAACTTGATCGAACCATGCTCTATCTTGAAAAAGCCGCTGAAGATTTTCGACGCAACCAGTTTCGTTTGGCCATAGGTGTTCCTGCTCTCGTCCTTCTTGTGATGCTCTTCGGAATTCATTCCTTTGCATCTCAAATGAGCACAAACCTCCAGAAGCTCGCTGATGCTCTTGCCGAAATTGCTGGCGGTGATTTCTCTACCCGTGTGGATATGCAAACAAAGGATGAATTCAGCAGCCTTGCCTCCAGCATCAATGCCTTCACACGCACTCTTGGTGCCAAACTTGAATCCTTCCGCCACATCATGCATGAAATTGGGCAAACCCTGAATGAAGGTGTGGATACGGCCCTTGTCGAAAAAACCCTACTCAATCTGGCACTTCGAGACACCGTTGGCGATGGAGCGGCTTTGTACAAAGTCGGCGGTGAGGCCGGAGAACTCATCCTCTCGCAAGCCCAAGGCAAATTTCGGCCTCCTTTTCCTGTCGAAGAGCTTCCTGAAAATCCAGATGATGAGGATGTGATTGCCTTCCTTCATTCCCGCATCATCCGTCCTGGAGAAACCATTCTGGGTGATTCTGCCAAAAGTGGCGAATCACGAATGATTCGAAATAGTCAGTTTGCCTATGGTATTGATTGGGCTCGAGACCCAGCCCATCCCCTCCACATTGCCTCCTTGATGGTGCTTCCTCTTCAGGTGGGTTCTACGGTTTTTGGTGTTCTTGTGGTGAGTTCTTCTCGGAATGGCCGGTTTTTTAGCGATTTGGAATTTGCCAACATGCAATCATTTGCAGAACTTGCTGCAATTACCTTGGACAACATCCTCAAATATGCGGACATCTTAGAAGCCTCCCAGCTCAACCGAGAATTGGGCATTGCAGAAGAGATTCAGAATGATCTCCTTCCCAAAAAACTCCCCCTTCTCCCAGGAGGTGAAGTGGGGTATCTCTCCAGACGTATCAAGGGATTGAATGGCGACTATTTTGATGTATTTCCTCTGGGAGGAGGGAAATCCATCATCAGTGTTTGTGAAGTGGCCGGTCGAGGTGTACCTGCCGGTTTGGTTATGGTGATGATTCGAACCATCTTACGACTTGTGACCCATCCTGGTTCAGAAGCTCTTGATGTGATGCATCTATTGAATAGAGACATGACCCAAAACATCGCCATTGAAAACTATGCCAGTGTGAGCATTCTGATTATGAATCATGAAGGTGAGTACACCTATTGCTCTGCAGCACATCACCCTTTGCAAGTGTTCCACCAAGACATGGGTGAATATGAATCCATTCGCTTAAAAGGCATCCCTGTTGGAATTGATCCTTCCGCATCCTATGAACAGAAAAAAGGAACACTGAATCCTGGAGATTTGGTTCTTTTCCATACGGATGGAGTTCCTGAAAGTCGAAGCAGAACTGGAGACCAATTTGGCATGACAGGACTCCTTGATCTCGTGGCCCAAGAGGCCAAAAATCCACCTCCCACCATCATGAATCAACTCAAGGCCGAATTGGAGTTCTTTGAACGTGGAACACAACAGAATGATGACCAAACGGTTGTGGTCCTGAAATACAAAGGAGAAGGTGCCGTATGAGAGTCCGTGCAAAAATCACCCTTATTCAATCATTAATCCTCAGCGGCTTCCTCATTTCTATGGCCGTTGTTATGGTACGATTCACCCAGGCCGATCGCCTCAAATCTCTTGAGCTTCGGGGGATTGAAGCTCTCACGGAAATTCGCACACTCGAAAAGAAAACACTGTTTTTCACCTCAAGACAGCAGTCCCTCCAAAGCATATGGGATGATTGGTTTTCCACCTTCACACGTTTGGATTATTACTACACAGACCTCCTCACAAATCCCAACCATCGCCTGCTGGGACCAGCCGCCATGGCCCGGCGAGATTCACGTTATGAAGCATGGACATCCATTAAAGAAGAGGAGATTACCCCCCTCATTCTTCAACTCGAACAACTTTTAGATGAAGGAATCGGGGATTTATCACAAGATAACGGCATACGCATCACCATGCGACTCTTCCCTGAAGATTCTCGTATTCAGGAGCTGATGCGATTAGATGAGGATTTTAACCAACTTCGCTATTCATTGGTTTCAAGCATCCTCATTCCCTCTGAAGTGTTTGTTTCCGACCTCAGGGAACGTGTTGAGCAGTTTACCTCCACCATTGCCTATGCTGTCATGCTCATTACACTTGTGATTCAAGTGGGTGGGGCCATTCTTGGATTTCGATTCTCTCGCCGTCTGGGTGAACGTGTTGCTACAATGGAACGGGCCCTTTCAAAGGTTGCTGAGGGGAACTTCAGCACCGATTTTTCCATCCAATCTGGTGATGAATTGGAACTGATTTCCAGACGATTTAAACGTCTCACCAGTGACTTATGGAATCGCCTAGATTCCATGAAAGACATGCTCCGAGACATTGGTGGTTCTGCTGGAGAAGGAATGGAAATGGATGAACTCTTGGAGTTTATGCTTGAGTTGGCTATTGATAATACTGGAGCTGACTCTGGAATTCTTTATCTCACTCAAAAACAGAATCTTGTGCTGACAAAACACCAGGGGTATTTTCCTCCTCCCATGCCCCTTCCTCCGATGGTGGCCAACAAACGGGAATATGTTGTGGACTGGTTTCGCACCTTGAGCATTCCTCTCGGAGAAGGTTTTTTAGGATCCATTGCTCTGAATGGAGAACCCTACTTTGTTCGAGACAACCAGGAGAGCATCCTCCCCAATAATGCCGATATTCAAAGTGATCTCTACATCAACTCGGCCATTTTCCTTCCCTTAACAGTTTCAGGTTCCGTGATTGGATTGCTGGGACTGGCTCTTACCCAGCAAAATACTCGATTCACAGACTTGGATTATGCCTACATGCGCTCATATAGTGAGTTCATTTCACTCACCATTGATAACATGCGGAAGTACATGGCCCTTGTGGAATCCCATCGCCTCAACCGCGAGATTGAAGTGGCCGCAGACATTCAAAAAGCTCTTCTCCCAGAGCGAATGCCCCGCCTCCCTGGTGCTGAAGTTCATGCTTTCAGTGATGCTGCCAAAGGCGTAAGTGGTGACTATTACGATGTTTTTGAACTTGGTCATGGTAAAACGGCTATTGTGGTTTGTGATGTGGCAGGGAAAGGAGTTCCCGCCTCACTTTTGATGATCATGATTCGGACCGTTCTTCGATCCGTCAGTTCTCCAGGAAAACGTGCAGATCGAATTTTGCATGAGGTGAATACTGCCATCACAAAGCGACTTCGGGCCGATCGATTTGCCACTATATCCCTCATCATCCTTGATCTGGATGCCGGCATTGTGTCCTATTCCAATGGGGCACATCATCCCTTGTATATTTTACGAGGGGATACTGGCCGTTTCCGAATGTTTGATACCGATGGACTTCCCCTTGGTATTGATGCCAATGCCTCCTATGGACATAAAAAAATCAAAGTGGCCTCGGGAGATTATCTTGTAATGTTCACCGATGGACTTTCGGAAGCACGAGATGGCAGTGGTGAAGAACTGGGAATTGAACGCCTTCTGACCTTCATTGCCCGCAATGCTCAGAAATCACCTCAAGAACTCTCCAAAACTGTGAAGGACTTTTTAACCACCTATACCGCGGGACAAACACAGCATGATGATCAGACTTTCTTGGCCCTAAAAGTGGGTTAGATCAGGATAAGTCTTGGGATTCACTACCGAATCCCAAGGCCTTCTGCAATGCTCACAACCGAATGAAGAACCAAAAGGATTCCTGCGACACGCAACAAAAGAAGTGCAGAAAAGAGAGGCATAAGCAAAAGCACGGCTCCGAGTAGAAGCATCAATACTGCTGAAAACTTGGAAAGCAAAGAACTTGGGCTGGAGGGAAGAAAGCGAAAGAGCATCAAAGTGCTCATGATGAGCTGAAATCCTACAAGAACAAAAAGAATGGAAAGCCAAAAACCGCCGGATTGGGTGGGGCGGAGAATCAAGGCACAGGCCAAAATGATGCGTAGAATGGCTCCAAACCATCGCAAGATCTCCAGGTTTGCCATGCCTCGAGGGCTTCGCAGAAGAGCCACCAGTCGTTCAATACCATCAATGAGGAGAACGGCTCCAAAGCCAATGGCCACCACAGCAAGTCCGGCTTGGGGCCAAAAAAGCATCACGGTGCCTGCCAGCAAGGCAAGAATTCCACGAATGATGATCATGGGAGAAGATGGTTTTTGATTGCCATTCTTTGGTGTGATTTCTTCTATTGAAACCTTGATATCTTCCTTCATCCCACTCCTCCCCCATCAGAATCCTGGAAAATTCTTAAAGTTTCAACACATGTTTGATGCTCTCAAGATTCAAGCGGAATGTGGAACCTCGACCCTCAAGAAAACCATGCGCCTCTAAGAGATGGATGGACAAATCGGTATAAAAGATTTTTTCCCCGGTGTCTTTCCTCTCAACCGTCACATTGATTTTACGGAAAACGCCGTCCTCCCAAGGACAGGGAAGCTTTCCACGGGCTTCATCTGTTTTGACCAACCATTCTCCATCTACCGTTCTGGGCTCACCAAGACCTTTGCGCCCCTCCTCCATAAAATGACGCAGTTGCTGAGCCACCGCAACAGGATCGATTCCCAGCTTTCGCATCACCTGGGCATCCTCATCAAGAATGGTGGAAAGAGAACGGCGATCATTCCCTAAAAAACCTTCCGCTGTGATGTATCCTGGGCTCATGTTCTCCTGGGCTTTCCGGAGCTCTGGTGTCATTTTCATATCAACCTCTCCTTTGCATCATTGAAGCTCAACCCTAGGCGAACTTGTCGTAATAGATATTATCCAGAGAAATCCCATTATCTGTCATCACTCGATTACAGGCATCAATCATTCCAGGGCTTCCACAAAGATATCCTTCCAGGGTTTTCCCCTCTGACAAAATGTCCTTCTTCAAATAAGAATCCAAGACTTCGGTAATCAATCCTGTAGGACCATCCCAACCATCACCGTCTTCTGGCTCTGAAAGAGCCGGAACAAAATGGAAATTGGGCAACTTCTGTTCCAATTCCCGCATCTCATCA
This sequence comes from Spirochaetales bacterium, assembly GCA_022360655.1. GTDB lineage: Bacteria > Spirochaetota > Spirochaetia > DSM-2461 > DSM-2461 > UBA2779. The sequence continues at coordinate 64,944 of JAKSCK010000223.1, forward strand.
AGATAAAACATGTCCCTGGTGCTTCGGGCTCCAAAGAAATACCAAAGCTCTCGGCTTGTGTCCCCCTTTTCTGCCATGTCATAAAGCATGGATTTAAAGGGGGCCATTCCTGATCCTCCCGCAACGCAAATCATGACAGAATTGGAATCGGTGCGCCGAAAATCGCCAAAAGGCCCCACCAGCGCCATCTGATCCCCTTCCTTCAACTGTTCATGAACATAGGTTGTGGCAATTCCTCCAGGAACCAGGCGAACAAGAACCTCAATGTGGTTTTTATCCGAGGGTCTGGAAGACATGGAATAGGCTCTTTGGGTGGTTCCTTTGATTTTGTCATAGGGAGGAATGACCAATTGAACATATTTTCCCGCTTCAAATTCCACGGTTTCATCTCCAAGATCAAAGAGAACCTCTTTGATGTCATAGGTGACGTCCTTGATGGAAAGAACCTTGGCATCAAATTGTTTGACGTTGAAAAGGTCTTCTGGAATTTCAATACCAATGGGAGCTTTGACTTTGACCTGACAGGCTAAGCGCACATTGTCCTGCATCTCCTCGGGTGTTAAATACGGGGTTTCTGTGGGTAAATGGGGACCAATATCGCTGTTGACCTTGCATTTACAGGCCCCACAGCTACCACGTCCCCCACAGGCTGAGGGCAGATACAAGCCCTCTGATGACAACGTGAGCAACAGAGAAGATCCCCCCTTCACATTCATGGTTTTCTTCCCTTCGTTGATGTCCACATCCACATCGCCGTAGTTATTGGCCACCATGTCCACAAGGGCAATGAGTGCAGCCATCACTCCAGCAATCAAAGCAATGGTTAATGGTGCGAGTAAGTATCCCATCATCAAAAATCTCTCCTGTTACTGCACATTCAACATTCCACTAAATCCAACAAAGGCCAATGCCATGAATCCAATGGTGATTAAGGTGATCCCCGGCCCCTGTAAACCAGAAGGAACGGGAGCTCGGGAGACTTTTTTCTGAATGGCCGCCAGAGCCATGATGGCCAACCACCACCCCAGTCCAGAACCAAAACCAAAGGCAATGGTTTGCCAGAAATTGTACTCACGAATTTGCATAAAGAGGGCCACACCAAGAATGGCACAGTTCACCGTAATCAAAGGAAGGAAGATTCCTAAAGACATGTACAATGCTGGACTCACTCGATCAATGATCATCTCAAGCATCTGAACCGTTGCCGCAATCACCACAATGAACACAATGTAGCGGTACACCACCAAATTGTAGGGAATCAGCACATACTCCAGAACCACCCAGTTCGCTGCAGAGGTGATGGTGAGAACAACCGTCACAGCCAAGCCCAAACCATTGGCTGATTTCATGTCTTTGCTGATGGAAATAAAGGAACACATTCCGAGAAAGTTGGTGAGCAAGATGTTCCCAGTAAAAACAGAGGCAAAAAGAATCACAAAAGGATGGATTTCAGGAGCCATTATTCAGCCTCCTTGCGTAGCATGATGGTTTTGGCCACCCAAATGAGGCCACCAAGAAGGAAGAAGGCACTGGGAGGCATCACCATGATGGTCCAGGGAATAAAATTCTGTCCAAAAATACGAAAGCCAAGAAGTGATCCAGATCCAAGCAATTCCCGAATCACGGCAACAATCACCAAAACTCCCATATAACCAGCACCACTGGTGAGGCCGTCCCAAAGCGCAATGGCTGGAGGATTGGCCTGGGCAAAGGCCTCAGCCCGCCCCATGATGATGCAGTTGGTGATGATGAGGCCCACATAGGGCCCTAATGCCTTGGATATTTCTGGGAGATAAGCACGCAAAACAATGTCGACAAGAATCACATAGAACGCAATGATGAGCGTTTGAACAATCATTCTCACCTTGCGAGGAATCAGAGATTTCATCACAGAAACCGTCACATTGGTGAGACCGGTCACAAAGATCACCGCCACGGTCATGATGAGGGTGTTTGCCAGGTTGTTGGTGACCGCTAAGGTTGAACAAATCCCCAGGATTTGAACAAAAATGGGGTTATCCGTCCACAAATTTTTCCAAAGTACGGTCCGGGGTGAGACATCACTCATCATCCGCCCCCTTCATCAGCATATCAATTTCATCATTCACAATTGTTTCCATTGCGGCACTGGTTAAAGAAGCACCGGTCACTCCATCCACCATGCCGTTTCCCTGGTCCATATCCATGCCCCCTTCCCCTTTCATCACCCGCAAGCCATCAGGAGGAATGAGTTCTCCACGGAACTGTTCTTTGAACCAATCTTCTTCAATACGACCCCCGAGTCCGGGGGTTTCGGAATGGGAGATGATGTCTAATCCAACAATCATGTTTTCCTCTGGATCAAGAGCCAACACCCCACTCACCGCGCCCCAAAGACCATTGCCTGTGAATTGGCGGGCTACCACCCGCCTTCCGTCCACAGTGGTGGTCACAATGCCATCAGAATTGGGTTGCCCAAAGGAACTTTTGTACAGTTCACGGACATCACCCTCTAAAGGGATGCCAACGGCATTGAGGAAGGCTTCCGCAGTGGCCCGTTCCCGATTCAAAAGAACGCGCTCTGAGGTGGCCTCATCCACAAGAGCAATAAGGAAAACAAAAACAAAGGCCACAAGAAAAGTAAAAACAACAACATAAAGAAAGGAATCTTTTGTCATGATGCCGCCCCCTTGGTTTGATCCACCGCTGGCGGAACCTGAGGAGCAAGAGCTGGAGACACCTTCACCTTCTTCTTTTTTTTCTTTGCAGCTGGGAACCATTCATCCAGAAGACTGGCAAAGGTATTTCCGAGCAGCACACCAAAACTCACTCCTTCAGGGAAGAGAGAGAAGATTCGAATGGCCGCTGTGGTTCCTCCAATCAACAAACCATAGGCCCACTGTGCTCCTGGTTTTTTGGGAGCTGAAACAGGATCTGTGACCATAAAGACAGCCACGTAAAGGATGCTTCCTGCAAACAGAGATTCCACTGGTGGGAACGGAAGAGAACTTCCCGTTGGGGTGATTCCAGCCCACCACAATCCAAGGTTCACCGCAGAAAAACTGAACAAAGTGGAAAGAATAATTTTCCAATTGGCCGTCTTGGTCCAAATCAGGTAGATGCCAGCAAGAATGATCAGAATGGCCGCACTTTCCCCTAATGATCCAATACGGAATCCTCCAACAAGTGTCATGAGATCTGGAATGCTGCCTTCCTTCATCTGCATCAAGGGTGTTGCGGCAGTGAGGGCATCCACGCCTGTGTCCAACCCAAATCTCCAGGGCATTCCCGGTTGCCAAGGAGGAAGAAAACTTCGTTGAAGTCCATCTGGAAAAGTGACATACACAAACAAACGACCAGCAATGGCAGGATTAAAGATGTTTCGTCCAAATCCTCCATAGATCATTTTTCCAAACCCCACCCCAAAAACAATGCCAAGGGCGGCAATCCACCACGGAACGGCTGGAGGCATGGAAAGGGCATACAAAGCACTGGTGACCAGTACGGCTTCACTGACCTTCTTTTTTGTTTTGTGAATGAAAAGATATTCTGTCCCTATGCCAAAGGCAAAAACAACAGCGGTCACCCATAAGGACCGCCAGCCATAGAGGAGAACAGAGTACAAGAAGATGGGAATGAGGGAATAAACCACCTTCCTCATCATTGGTTGCTTTTGAAACACGATATGCTTCCCTCCCCCCTCGCTCAAAACGAGGTTTATAAAAAGTATCTCTCAACACGGATAGTGGCGCCAGCCTGAATGAGGTATTTCAAACCAATTCAAGGAACCTCATTTCAACATTTATATATAGATATACTATTAATTATATTATACAAGCCTAACTCGCACAATTCTGATTTTCCTTGTATGGTAATTTTAGGAGAACGCCATGACACGTAAAGCCATAGTTCGCGAAATCAATGGAAACCGAGCCTCACTGATGGCTCTTGATGAAGAGGAGCTGCATCATGAATCCCAATGTGGGACAAAGGGCGGTTGTGGTTCTTCCACCTGTGGCTGTCGGGTGACCGGTCTTCCTTTTGAGGCCCAGATTCCAAAGGATGTTCAAGTGATACCAGGTCAGACTGTCATGGTCACGGCCCCAAACGCCCCGGCCATTCTGGCCTTCTTCCTCATATTGGTGCTTCCTGCCCTCTTCGCCTGGAGCATTCATTGGCTTGGAACGCAATATTGGGAAAACATGAGTCGCGGAGGGGGGGTGATGATCACCATTGCAGCCTACGTTATCCCTCTTCTCTTTGCCCTGATAAAGGGAAAGAAAAAATCCAACAACCTTCCCATCATTACGGGAGTCACGAAATGAAAAAAATCCTTTACGGAGTTCTCTTTCTGGTGCTGGCCACCTCATTGAGCGGACAAAGCAAGGATTCCTTGGTCAAAGCGTCCACCCTGCTTGGTACACCCTATAAACCGGGAGGACAAGATCCCTCTGGATTTGATTGTTCTGGTTTTATCTTCTACCTCTACAGTGATGAGATTCCCAATTTACCCCGAGTTTCCCGTGATATGGCGCAAATGGGAACGGCTGTGGCCAAAGGCGAATGGCTTCCGGGGGATTTGCTCTTCTATGCCACGGGAACCAATCCGTCACAAATCACTCATGTGGCTCTCTGGTATGGAGAAAATCAGCTCATTCATAGCATCTCTGGTGGCCCAGAAACCGGAGTCGTCATGACTCCTGCCGACTCAAACTATTGGAGCAAACGCTATCTCATGGCCCGACGATTAGGCGATGGTTCTGTGGACCCTGGTCCCGTTTCTGAACAGCCAGAATCCGCCTCCCCATGGAATGAATTTGATGGGACTCTTCCGAGTGACTATGCCGCATGGCGGGAAGCAGATCAAAAGGCCTTTGAAGATTATCAACGAAAAAATGGATGAAATCTGGCTCAAATTCATGAATCCATGGCCCATCAGAACCCTGAACTTTTCGATGATGCACGGCCTTGAACCATAAAAACCGCTCCCGAGGGAGCGGTCGATCTATTCACGAATATTGATGGGAAATCATTCTCATCAAATCATCACACCTTCTTGAGGTATTTCTTGGTATCCAGGGCCACTGCAGCCACAATGATGATTCCCTTAATGATGTACTGAATGAACTGATCCATTCCCACAAAGGTCATACCATAAGTGATGATGGTGAACATCAACACACCAGCAATGGCTCCAGAAACTTTACCAATACCACCGCTGAAGGAAATACCACCCACAACACAGGCCGCAATGGCATCCAACTCATAACCAAAACCAGTACCATTGTTGGCGGAACCAATACGAGCAGCTTCCAAGAAGCCTCCAACACCGTAGAGCACACCGGCAACCACATACACCAACACGGTGGTTTTCATCACGTTCACACCAGAAACCTTGGCGGCTTCAGGGTTTCCCCCTACGGCATACATATTCTTACCAAAGGTGGTTTTATTCCAAATCACCCACATGATGGCACTCACCACAGCGGCAAAAATCACCAAGTTGGGGATTCCAAGAACCTTTCCAACAGCCAATTCGGTGTAGCGGGGATCATGTCCACCGATGGGCTGAGGACCAGGAGCACCGGAGGCAAAGTAGATGGAAAGAATTCCGTAAAGAGTGATCATCATACCCATGGTGGCCAGGAAGGGGTGAATCTTAAACTGAGCCACAACCCAACCATTGATGGCACTGAAAAGAGCACAGGCCACAATGGCTGCCAACAGGGGAACAAACAGAGGAAGCGCGGCCATGTCAGGATAAAAACGCGCTGCGTAATCCGCCCGTTGCAGCATGGATGCAGAAATAACTGCAGCAAAACCCACCATGCGTCCGAGGGACAGGTCTGTTCCTTGAAGGATGATGATGCCAGCCACACCAAGAGCCAGAATGAGTCGCACCGAGGACTGGGTGAGAATGTTCTCAAAAACACGAAGAGAAAGGAACTTCGGGTCTTGGGCAATAATCACGAGAATGATGACGAAAATCACAATGTAGATGGCGTTTTGAATCAACAGATTCTTCCAGTCATCACCGGACATGGATGCCATTTTTTGACGCAGTTTATTCATTACACTTCCACCTCTTTATTGTTGGTTAGGTGCTTCATCGCGAGATGGAATATCTCGGTCTGGTCTGTCTTTTCTGTATCCACAATTCCGGCCATCCGTCCGTTGGACATCACCATAATGCGGTTGGTGATTCCAATGAGCTCCGGCATTTCTGAGGAAACAACAATCACGGACTTTCCACTGGCAGCCAAATCAATGATGAGCTGATAAATCTCATACTTGGCGCCCACATCAATTCCCCGGGTGGGTTCATCCAACAAAAGAACATCCGGGTTGGTCAGGAGCCAACGACCAATGATCACTTTTTGTTGATTTCCTCCACTGAGAGAGCGCAACTGCTCTTTCTTACTGGGAGTTTTGATACGCATGTTCGCAATTTGGGTATCGGTGTCTTCTTTGATCTGCTTATCTTGCAAAAGGCCAAAACGATTTTTGTAGGCCGCGATATTCGCAATGGTACTATTAAACGTGACATCAGCCACAGGATAAATTCCCGTGGTTCGTCGCTCTTCTGTCAGCAAAGCAAAACGGTTTTTTATGGATTTTCGAGGCGTGGAGTTATCCAGCTTCTTCCCATCCATAAACACCTCTCCGGAGGTTAAAGTCCGTGCTCCAAAAAGGGATTCCACCAATTCGGTTCGCCCGGCTCCCACAAGACCAGCAATACCAAGAATCTCACCTCGTCTGAGTGAGAAACTCACATCGCGTACATAGGGAGCATACTTTGTGCTGATATTTTTAACTTCTAAATGAACATCACCTGGAACATTGCTTTTGGGTGGGAATCGATGATCCAAATCCCGGCCAACCATCATGTTCACAATCTTGTCCATGGTCAGATTGTCGACGGAGTCTGTACCAATGTACTTTCCATCGCGAAGCACAGAGATGTCATCAGAAATCTCAAAAATCTCATCCATTTTGTGAGAAATATAAATGATTCCCACATCCTGAGATTTGAGAACTTTGATGATATCAAAAAGCATTCGCACCTCATTTTCCGTTAAGGAAGAGGTGGGTTCATCAAGAACAATGATTTTTGCATTGTAGGAAACGGCCTTGGCAATTTCCACCATTTGGCGCTGAGACACAGAGAGTGTTTCAAGACGGGTAGAAGGATCAAGATGGATGCCCAACTTGTCAAACAATGCCCGTGTTTCTCGTGCCATGGCCTTTTCATCAACAAAAGGGCCTTTTTTGGGGTATCGACCCAACCAAATATTATCGGCAATGGTTCGCTGAGTCACCTGATTCAGCTCTTGATGCACCATGGACACGCCATTTTCCAAGGCATGTTTGGGGTCTTCAAAGTTAAACTCATTGCCATTGAGAAAGAACTGGCCCTCATCCTGACGATAGATACCAAACAGGCATTTCATCATGGTGGACTTACCAGCACCATTTTCTCCCATGAGGGCGTGAACAGTACCCGCCCTGACGTTGAGGCACACCTTGTCCAGCACTTTCACGCCGGAGAAGGACTTGCTAATGCCCTTGATGCTCAACAGATATTCTTGCAAGAAATCAACCTCCCTTCAGGATGGGCGAAAAAACCGCCAGGCCCTCTTGCGGACCCGGCGGTTTGTCACTTCCACTTCAAGAAAGCTTGAAGTGGCGATCATACCGGATCCGATTAGCGGAAGTCCTGGTAGTTCTCGGGGGTGACAGGAACGTAAGGAACACGAACCGCTTTGGTCTCGTTGTTCTCGATGGTCCAGATGGTTCCCTCGGTGACATCCACGCCCTGAGCGGCATTGATGGCCAAGTCTAAGGTAGCGCGGGACTGATTGACACCGTCATTGAGGACAGTACCGTTCATCTCACCCTCTGCAATGTGAGTCAGAGCCTGATCAAGGGCATCCACACCGTACAAGGGGATCACAACACCAGCGGTTTTCAGAGCATTGATAGCACCAAAGGCCATGCCGTCGTTGTTGCAGATGACCAGCTCAATGTCATCACCAAAGGAGGAGGACAACCACGCCTGCATCTTGTCATTACCATGCTGAGTGGACCAGTTGGGGTCTGCTTCAAGAGCCAACTGCTCAACATCAATTCCAGCACGGGTGAAGGCTTTCACAGACTCTAAAGTTCGAGCTTCAGCATCAGGATGTCCAGGCTCACCCTTGAGCATGACGTACTGGACAACACCATCGCCATTCTTGTCCCATTCGGGATTGTTGAGCCAGTCAGCAACCATCATCTCACCTTGGATGATTCCAGACTCAGCAGAGTTGGTTCCCACGTACCACACTTTGTCGTAGGTGCCCATCACGCCAGCTTCGGTGGCTTCTTTGTTGAAGAGAACCAAAGGAATTCCAGCCCGCTTGGCTTTTTCAATCACAGAAGAAGCAGAAGCAGGGTCAACAAGGTTGATGGCCAGAACATCAACACCCTTGGTGATGAACACATCAATCTGGTCATTGAGTTTGGCCTGCTGACCTTCAGAGTCCACGATTTCAATCACAGCGCCTTTTTCAGCGGCGTAGCGTTCGAGTTCGGGCTTCATGACACCATTCATGAAGTTATCAGCGAAGCTGTAGATGTTCGCACCAATGACGATGGAACCGTCCTCATCAGCACCGTTCGCGAATACAGCAACGGGAAGAGCCATCAGAACCACTGCGAGAAGCAAAAAGGCTTTTTTCATGCAACACTCCTTTGTATTTCAACGCCCCAACGGCGTCGTTGTCCCGTTCAGGGTAAATGAGCGACATGAGAACACAATGGAATCTTTTCCACCGTTTTTGTGATATTTTCGCCAATTTTAGAATATTTTTGATTTTTCTTTGCTTTGAAGCCAATCCCTACATCAGGGCATTATCTGGAAAGGTGTAAGGACGGTAATCCACCCAGATGTATTTTCCCCCTTCAATCGGAAGGCCTAAATCCAAGGGATTTCCCCCTGAGAGTACGGTCTCTGCTAAATCCACAACGGCTCGAGCAATCTTGAGCGAATCATTGATGACCGTGCCGTAGAGATATCCCTTCTCAATATGCTCAACAGCCTCAGGAACGCCATCAATCCCCACCACAGGAATCCAGTCCTCATCCATTCGATCCACCGTTCCATTCCCGTTGGCATCTTTGAAGAATCCTCGTTGACGGAGAATCGAAATGGCCCCTAAAGCCATGGCATCATTGTTGGAAAGAACAAGCTCAAGAGAAGCTCCTTCCTTTTCATCCAAAACCGCTTCCATTCGCTCATAGCCTTCATCCCGGGTCCAGTTGGCCACCTCAATCCCCACCACATCCAAGAGATAGCCCGCCTGACGGAAGGATTCCATCACCGTGGTTGTGCGAATTTCAGCATCTTGATGCCCCTGTTGCCCCTTGAGAATCACCACCTGAATGGCTCCATCCCCATTGCGGTCATATTCATTGAGGTTTTGTGGATCATCCCCAAAGAGCTTCATGGCCAACTGTGCCTGCATCACGGCGGATTGCTCTGCCCTGGCACCCACATACCACACATTGTCAGCCAATTGGAGATCAGCAGGAATGGGCTCCCGATTGAAAAAAATAACCGGAACATGTTCTGAAGCCATGCGCCGTATCAGAGCATGCGCTCCCAATCGATCCACAGGATTCACAATCATCAGAGGCACATCTTTTTCTAACATGGCCTCCACTTGCTCATTCTGTATGATCTGGGAATTGAGTCCATATTCTGTCTGCAAATCCAACCGGTCCTGGGACACATCCAAGATGTCTTGAGTCACAATGCTCATGAACAAGTCATCTTCTCTGTAGATGAAGAGGCCGGCTTGAGGAAGCCGTGGCGAACAGGATGCAAAGAGGCAGAGAATAAGAATCCCATGAATACCGTACTTCATTCGTTCTCCTCTTCTTCCCCTGTCGGTATGCGTATGGTCACCGTTGTCCGTTCATCAGGCAAACTTCCAATCCGCACTCCCGCCATTTCTCCATAATAGATTTGAAGTCTTTGATTCACATTTTTGAGGCCGACCCCGGTGCCCCAAGCACCGGGGGTATTGAGACTCTTGTGGATTTCAGCAATGCGTTTTTCCGTCAATCCATATCCTGTGTTGGTGACCTGAAACACCATAAATCCACCATCCAAGGATCCCTGAACACTGATGCTTCCTTCCTCATCGCCAATTCCATGATGAATGGCATTTTCCACCAAGGGCTGCAAAATCAGCTTCATCACTTTCCGGTCCATGAGTTCCTCATCAATATCAAAGCTGTAGGTGAATTTATCCACATATCGCACACTTTGAATGGTGAGGTAATTTCGGACATGCTCAATTTCATCTCGCACTTTGATAAAATTGGCTCCCCGAGAGATACTGATACGAAAGAATCGTGCAAGGGCAATCACGGTGGTGATGACATCCTCAGAACGATTATGTTCCGCCAACCACACAATGGAATCTAAGGAATTGTAGAGGAAATGTGGATTGATCTGATTTTGCAAAGCACGAAGTTCTGTTTTACGTTTTTCACGCTGTTCTGCCACCACCCGATCCATCAACTCCCGAATCTTAAGAAGCATGCTGTTGAAGGATCGTCCCAGCATCACCACTTCTTTTTGCCCACTCACAGAAACTTCTGTGTTGATGGCTCCCGCCTCAATCTTTCCCATGATTCGTTGGAGTTGGTGCAGGGGTTCAGAAATTCGAAAGGAAATAAACGCAGCCAGAATGGTGGTTCCAATCATACTCACCCCAAAAATCACCAGAGCAAGCGGAAGCATACTTTTTCGCACGGTTTCTATTTCATCGGTGTTCAGATAAGTGGCAATCCGCCAACGGGTGTGGGAAAGGGTGTTGATGTTCAAATACATCTGGTGCGTTCCCAGCGTGGTTTCCAATCCTCCAAGAACCGTATCTAAGGCCCTTTGTAAACTTTCCTGTTGGTTTTCATTGGGATCCTGAGAAGTGTACACCGCCTCATCATCGCCATCCAAAATCAGAATATGTCCCCCAGGACCAAGGTCCGTTTTTTGGGCCAAATTGCGTATGACCTGGAAATTCAATTCAATGAGCAGCACACCACGAAGCTCCTCTCCGGCTTGGCCATACATCACAGACTTGGAAACAGAAATCACTTCTTCATCCCGGTCGGCCGAAACACTTTGGGCTCCATCCGCCACAAAATGAAAGATGGAGGAATCGCGAAGTGCTCCTGTAAACCATGCCTCCCCAGAAACCGCAAGCTCTCGGGAACGAGAGATGCGGTCGCCCAAAAGCCGGTGTCCCATCTCATCAAAGAGAAAAATGGAAACCACATCCTCCTTCAACTGGGAATTGAGGGCATAAATATCTTGCAAGCGCTCCTGATCCAAAGACCAATCCAATGGAACAGAGGCAATCTGAATGTAATTGGCCGTTTCAATGATGCTCTCAATGTATCGTTCATAGTTGAGAACAATTTGTTTATTGATTTCCTTGGCCTGCTTTTCAATCAGACGCTGGGCCCGCTGAGAAAAACTGAAGTAGTAGAGTAAACCGGTGAGCAACAACGCCACGGAGACCACACCCATGGTGGCGGCTAAAATGCTGTTTCCTATGGATAAACTAATCCGTGCTCTGTTCTTCACGATACTTCTTTGGGGACATGCCCTTGTATTTCTTGAAACTGTGGCTGAAGTAATACACATCACGGTAACCACATTGCTCAGCCACATCAATGATACGGTCTGTGGTGTATTTTAAGATTTCTTGGGCCTTGTGGAGTCGTATTTCGGTCAAACGCTTCACAAAGGTGGTTCCTGCTCGTTTAAACAGAAGGCTGAGATAGGAAACACTGATGCCCACATGGTCACAGGTGCGTTCCATATTTAAATCTGGATCCGCAAAATGGAGGCTCATGAAGGCCACAGCATTGTTGAGGAGGGCATTGGTGTTTGCCGCCGTTTCTCGTCGTCCCAGCTCCCGCAATCGCAGTGCTAGGGATTCAAACCAAGAAAAAATGGCCTCTGGACCAGAGAGGGCGTTCACCGTTTCCAACACATCTCCACCATTGGCTTCTGTCAAATTCACGCCCATGGCCGCAGAAAAATTCACCAGCATGTTGAGAAATCCAACAGTATAAAGACGATAGTCTCGCAACGAGTCACCCGTGGTGACATTTTTTCCTTGCTCCACCATCAAGGCTTCATGAAGTTCTGCATCCGAACCAAAACGCAGGGTGTATTCCAGACGTTTAGCATCGCTTTCCGCCATCACCACAGGTTGAGCACTTTCCCCTTGGAGTTGCTCCAGATACACAATGCGACCCGTGTTTAAAAATCGACTATCGGCAAGGGCTTTTCGTGCGGCCACATAGGCTTCTCGAAGTTCCTTAAATCCCTGAAAAGGAGGGCTGACACCAATATCAATATCGGAAGAGAGATACATCCGTGCCGTTTGAACCGATTCCATCAGAGCCTCATCCAACTCTCGACGGAAAAGTGTTCCTTCCCCAAAAACCACAAATGCAAACCGATCATGGTAATAAAAATGGGCATAATCCATGTCTCGACGCCGAAAGATGGACCGCATGCTGGCACGAATGGCCAGTTTCTGACCTTCTCGTGCAAATCCCCCCTCATGGGGCTGATCTTCTTCCACATGCACCAAGGCCAAGACGGCAGGTTTTCCATCAAAATCGATGTCCATGGCCCGAAGAGCATCCACTCCTTCTGCACTTTGCTGGGATGTGGCTGAAAGAACCGCGGCAAAATGACTATCAATGAGGAGGGGAAGACCTTCCTCATAACGGGCCCGAAGAAGTTCTTCATCAGATTTACGCCGAAATTCATCATCCAATTCACCCTTCAGTTGGGTGAGGAATCGAGAAATATCCCCTTGAGTTAAGGGCTTGGTGAGATAGCTTTTGACGCCAAGGGCAATGGCCTCTTTGGCATAGTCGATTTCATCATATCCTGTGATGAAGGCCACACGGATGGTGGGATATTCCCTCTTGATCACGGAGGCCAATTCAATGCCATCAATGAAGGGCATGCGAATGTCTGTGATCACCACATGGGGAGAATGCTCATCAATGAGCTCTAGGGCATCATGACCGTTACCAGCCGTGCCCACCACTCGAAAACCGCTTTCCTCTGAGATTTTGGAGGAGATTCGTCCCCGAACCTCATCTTCATCATCCACCAGAATGAGTTTGTAATACTCTTTTGCATCAGTTTCCAAGGGCTAACCAGTCCCGTTGAGGACTCCTCCAAGTCTTGTGGGAATATTCTCCAGATGGCGGGTGAAAATCATAATCTTTGGCCCAAGAACGGCCCATGTCTAACACCTGTTCAATGGCATTGGCCACATAGTCCAATTCCTCATTGGTCATGGTGGGATGCAAAGACAGTCGAACCCATCCTGGTTTATGGGTGAGATCCCCACGGTTAATTTCTTCTGTGATGGAACTGGAGAGGCTCCGCGAAACATTCAAGAGATAATGACCATAGGTTCCGGCACAAGAGCATCCCCCCCGAACCTGAACACCAAAACGATCATTCAAGAGACGCACAACCAGATTATGGTGGAGATGCTCCATGTAAAAGGAAATCACTCCAATGCGCTCTTCTTCTCCATCAGCGAGCAAATGCAGGCCGGTTGCAGGACGGAGACGTTGACGGATTTGATGCAGCAATTCCGCCTCACGTGCAGCCATGGCATCGCAGCCCATTTGCTCTTTCAAGCGAACGGCCATGGCGGCACGTATGGCCTGTAAAAATCCTGGCGTTCCCCCATCTTCCCGCGCTTCAATGTCAGAAACATAACGCCGTTCATTCCAGCGGTTGGTCCAGGAAACGGTACCTCCCCCAGGATGATCGGGGACAAGATTCTTATACAACTGAGCATGAAACACCACAACTCCCGAGCTTCCTGGTCCTCCAAGGAACTTGTGCGGGGAAAAAAACACCGCATCCAAGCCCCCGTAGGGGTCGTTCTGAGGATGCATATCAATGGGAACATAAGGTGCAGATGCGGCAAAGTCCACAAAGGCCAACCCTCCATGACGATGCATCACTCGTGCCAACTCTCGATAATCAGGAATGATTCCACTCACATTGGAGGCGGCCGTGAAGGCTCCAATTTTTAGGGGACGGGATTGATGGGCTTGAACCTCTTCAGCAAACCGCTGTGGTGAAACCAATCCGTCCTCATTGGGAGGCACCACCACCACATCAGCCATGGTTTCCAGCCAAGAGATATGATTGGAATGGTGCTCCATATGGGTCACAAAAACCACTGGTTTTTGGTCCGCCGCTTGCTCTCTCGAGGAACGAACACCTGGAATAAAATCTTGGCAGTGTTCAGGGAGTCGGATTCCCATCATTCTCTGCAGTTTGTTCACCACCGCGGTCATTCCAAACCCAGCTGTGATGATCACATCCTCTTCTCCAGCATTCACATGGTTTTTGATTTCTTGATGGGCCGCATGATAGGCCTCGGTCATGGTTTGACCAGTGTAGGAGGATTCGGAATGGGTATTGGCCACATAGGGGCCCAAACATTCCCCCATTTGTTGTTCGATGGGAGCATACAGACGTCCGGAAGCAATCCAATCTGCATAAATGAGTGGTTTTTCCCCATAGGGAGTAGGAATGACGGCATCAATACCAACAATGTTTTGACGATAGGTCGAAAAATGATGTTGCCAATCCTGCATGTTTCCCCCCGTTTGGGACATAGAGATTTCCCTATGTCCCAAACGAATGCAGGGTAACCCGGCACTCAGGGGTGGTCAATCAATTTCTCTGATCCAGGAGAGGTGGGTCAATCAAGATTCTGCAGGTCTTGCTCCACACCGCCGTCCTTTGTAAGCAGAGAAATCAATCCAATCGATGTCCAAGGGAGAATGAGGCATTTCTCCTTTGCGATACAGGAAGGGCTTTTTACCCACATCAGGGGCATTCTCGAGAACCGTCCAGGCCTGCTCCGTTTCTTTTGCACTGACATACAGTGTGGGATCACCTGCCAAGGCATCCATCAGGAGACGCTGGTAGGCATCCATCATGGGAGCATTGGCAAATTCATCACTCAGACTAAAATCAAGCTGACTGTGAATGATCTCCTTGTCACTGCCAGGAACTTTCACAGCATGATTAATCACAATGCCATTGAGGGGTTGGATGTAGAACACAATGCTGTTGGCTTTGAGTCCGCCATCGTTGTTGTAAAGAATCCGTGGTGTGCTGCGGAAGCGAATCCCAATTTCGGTTCCTTTTCGTCCCAGCGCTTTTCCAGAACGTATGTAGATGGGAACTCCGGCCCAACGGAAATTCCGAATACGGAGCTCCATTTCCACAAAGGTTTCTGTGTCAGAATCGGGGGAGATATCCTTTTCTTGACGATAACCCTCATACTGCCCACGAGCCTGTCGAACCACCTCCATGGTTTTCAGCACATTGGTTTTCTGGTTTCGAATATCCTCTGCATCTAAACTCACCGGAGCTTCCATGGTAAGCAGGGCCAGCATTTGCATCAGATGGTTTTGAACCATGTCCCGTGTCACCCCGGCCCCATCAAAATAGGTTCCCCGAGATTCTACACCCAGAGATTCGGTGGCGCTGATTTGGATGGATTCCACATGCCCTGAATTCCAAATGGGATCAAACAGTGTGTTGGCAAAGCGGAAAACTAAGAGATTTTGCACGGCTTCCTTGGCCAGGTAATGGTCGATTCGGTAAATGTTATGTTCAGGAAAGTGCTTTTGCAGATTCGTATTCAATTCCCGTGCACTTTCTAAATCATAACCAAAGGGTTTTTCCACAATGATTCGTGTATCCGGTCCAAATCCTTCGGCTGAAATGGCCGCCGCCATTTCCGCATACACACTGGGTGGAAGAGAAAAGAACACGATGGTGCGTTCAAAATTTCCCAGACTGTCCAAGAATTTTTTGAGTCCTTTGATTCCATGATGAAAACGAAGAATGGGAACCAAATCCTCTCCTGCATTCACATGGAGCCTAAACTCCTCATCGGTCATGGGATCAAGTCCTGAGCCAACAAACATGCACCCTTCCCCAATGAGTCCTTGGGTGACTAAGGCACACAGGGCCGGTACCAGTTTCCGACGAGACAAATCTCCCTGAGCACCAATGATCACAATGGCTGAATTACGAACGGTTTCCATGTTCAAGGCCTCCGGAGCGCCGAAATTGCGCAATGTTCCTATAGACCCTCGTTCATCCCCGTTCCTGGAACAAGGTTTCCCCCTCATCTTCTGCCATTCTCAAAGGCAAATGAATCGGAATTCCAAATAAAATTCACCAAGACTTCATGGAAAAATTCTTTTGGGACAAGGAACTCTTAGCAACAGCAAGAGAGTTCTGGACTCCTGATGCCTTCCAAAAGTATCTTGAAGAAACGATTCCAAGGACGGAATCGGGAGGTATTCATGAAATTTTCTCTTCGCCGTTATGTTCCGTTACTCCTTATTCTATTGATGACATCCCTTTTCACTGGATGCGGTTACAACAAAATGGTGAGTTTGGATGAACAAGTTTCTGCCGCTTGGGCCCAAGTGGAAAATGTGTATCAGCGCCGTTTAGATCTCATTCCTAATCTGGTGGCCACAGTCAAAGGAGCCGCCGCTCATGAAGAAGAAACCTTTACCGCCCTGGCTGAAGCACGAAGCCGTGCAGGAGGTGTGATGGAGGTGAATGAGGATGTACTCAACAACCCTGAGGCCTTTGCACGTTTCCAAGCAGCCCAGGATAGTTTGGGAAGTGCTCTTCAACGCCTGCTGGTGGTGACGGAGAATTACCCTGAGCTCAAAGCCAATGCCAACTTTCTCGCCCTCCAAGATCAATTAGAAGGAACAGAAAACCGCATTACGGTGGAACGTAAGCGGTTCAATGAAACCGTGCAAATCTACAACACCACGATTCGTCGTTTTCCCCAGGTGATTGTGGCCAACATGACTGGATTTGAAAAACGCCCTTATTTTGAAGCCGCAGCAGGAGCAGACAGTGCTCCTCAGGTGGAGTTTTAAGATGGCCTTTCTCACCAAAGAAGAATCCAATCAGGTTGCAGAAGCTGTGGCTCAAGCCGAATTGAAAACCGGAGGAGAAATTGTTGTGGCCATCATCCCGGAAAGTGATGATTATGCCGGAAAAGAATTTCTATTTGCCCTCCTCATGGGGATTTTGGCCTTCTTCATAGCCGCATGGAATACCACTGGGATTTCCGCTCTTCTGAACACCATGTTTTGGAACCCCTCCCCTATTCTTTTGCCCCTTTCTGTGGGAACCATTGGGTTTGCAGCAGCCAGTATGGCCTATGCCCTAGCCCAAATTCCTGCTTTGGACCGATTGATTGTGGGCAAACGCGTGATGGAACTTTCTGTCAAAAAGAGAGCCATGCGCCATTTTGCTGAAAGCGGCGTGTATGACACCCAGGATGCCACTGGTGTGCTGCTCTTTCTGTCTGTTTTGGAACGCCGGGTGGAGCTGATTGCCGACCGGGGCATTCATGAAAAAATTGCACCAGATACCTGGGACCGAATTGTTTCTGCACTGAGTCGTTCTCTCAGGGAGAACAAAGGGGCCCAGGCTCTTGTTCATGCGGTGCAGGAGATTGGCATTGTTCTCGCAGAACATGTCCCTCCCCGTGAAGATGATGAAAATGAAAAAGGGGATGCTCCCATAGAATTGGAGAAAGGATCATGATGAGAAGCCGTTTCAAACAAAAACTGGTCTTGGTGGGATTCTTGATCCTATCCACCGTCCCCCTTTTCTCCTTGGATGTTCCTCCCCTCAAAGGACGAGTGCAAGATTTTGCCGGTGTGCTCAATTCAGGAGAAAAGGCTCAGATTTCCAATTACCTGACCGCATTAGAACAACAGAGCGGTGCTCAAATCGCTGTGTTGGTGATCAAATCCCTAGAAGGGGAATCTCTTGAATCTTATGCCTGGGAAGTGGCTGAAGAATGGGGTTTGGGTCAGAAAGGTGTGGATAATGGAGCCCTTTTGCTGGTGTCCCTCAACGATCGGGCCATCCGCATCGAAGTGGGATATGGATTAGAGAGTCAAATCACAGATGCCGTCTCTGGATTCATCATCCGCAACAGCATTGCTCCCGACTTTCAGCGAGGGCGCTATGCCCAGGGCATCATGAAAGGCGTGCAATCCATGGGTCAGGCGGTGGCTGGCGAATTGAGCCCTCAAAAGGTTCAAGAGTCCTCCCAAAATGATGGAGGGAGTGGAGTTCCTGCCATTCTGATTTTCTTCCTCATCAGTTTCCTCTTTGGGGGATTAGGCCGCTATGGGCGGTATCGTCGTCGTGGGATGTCTCCCATGAGCGCCTTTATTCTTGGTTCGATGCTGGGGTCTTCCGGTTCTCGTGGCCATCATCACTCAGGGGGTGGTTTTGGAGGCGGTGGTGGCTTCTCTGGTGGAGGCGGCGGCTTTGGCGGTGGCGGAGCCAGCGGAGGTTGGTAATGAGACCGCCCGAGGCCGTTCTCGGGCGGATACCCCCCCGCGAATGCGGGGGTCGTTCTATTTAATGGACCCCATCAAACCCTGAACAAACTGACGCTGCATGGCTAGGAAGAGCAGAAGAATGGGAAACGTTGAGATGCAAACCAGAATCATCAACCCCCCATATTCAATGGTATAGGACCGCATTACCGAAGACATGGCAATGGGGAGCGTTTTCACTTCATCACTCAAAATGGTCATGAGAGGCCAGAGATAACTGTTCCATTGGGCCAGGAAAATATAAATACTGGCAGAGGCAAAAGTGGCCTTCATGGAAGGAATGACAATGGAAAAGAAGATGCGTCCTTCTGCGGCCCCATCCACTCGAGCCGCTTCCATGATTTCTGTGGGAAACATTTTAAAGTTCTGCCGCAGAAAGAAGATGATGAACACAGACATCACTGAGGGAAGAATGATGGCAATGTGCTGATTCAGCATGCGCATGGCCGCAACCTGTTTGAACAGGGGAATCACAATGGCCATCTGCGGCACCACCAGGGTGAGCAGCAGCACACCAAACACCCGATCCCGAGCCTTGGATCTGTACTTTTCAAAACCAAAGGCCGCCAAACTATTCACCACAATTCCCAAGGCTACAGTAACCAAGGCAATTTTCATGGAATTGAAAAAGAAGCGCAGCACATTGTAGGTGGAGTTGATTTTTTCCCAGTTGAGCAAAAACTCTTTGCCAGGCCTGAGACTCCCCCGAACCACATCATTGGGATTTTGAGTGGATCCAACCAGCATCCAGATAAAGGGAAAAAGGGAAATAACGGCACCCAAGACAAAGAGGGTCATTAAAAGCACCCGGGAGATGGAGAGACGGCGAGTTCGAACAATCACGATTTTTTATCTCCCAATACTTTAATTTGGATGAAAGCCAGGACACCGGCAATGAGCACCATCACGTAAGACAGGGCCGAAGCATAACCAAAGTCGGAATTGAGCACAAAAGCCTGTCGATAGATGTAAAGGGCCGCCGTCATTGTGGCATTAGCCGGGCCTCCCTCATTGGTGAGAATATTCGGCTCGTCAAAAAGCTGCATGGTTCCGTTGGTGGATGTCACCAAAGAAAAGAGAATCACTGGAACCAAGAGCGGCAAGGTGATGGACAAAAACTGGCGCTTTTTTGACGCTCCGTCCACCTCTGCAGCTTCATAAATCTCACCATCAATATTCTGAAGTCCCACAAGGAAGAACACCATGTTGTACCCAGTCCATCGCCAGGTGAGGGCAATGATGATGGTCATTTTGGCCCAAAAAGGGTCATTGAGCCAGGCAATGGATTCCGGAATGATGCGAAGATTAATCATCAGATTGTTCAACAATCCATTGGTTTGCAAAAGAATCCGGAACAGCACCGAATAGGCCACCAGCGACGTGACACAGGGAAGAAAATAGATGGTACGAAACACACCGCGGAAGCGTCGAATCCCTTGGTTCAGCACCACTGCAATGATCATGGCCAAAAACACCATCAAGGGGATTTGGATGAACATGAACAGGAAGTTATGACCAAGAGCCTTCCAAAAAATCATGTCATGGAACATGCGCACAAAGTTTCCCAGTCCCACAAATTCCCGTGTCAGACCCTTCCATTTCTGGGTGACAAGGAATAGGGATGAGAAAATTGGATAGAGCATGAATACCGCGTAAAAGAGAAGGGCGGGGATAATGAACAGCCACCCCGTCCGGTTCAAGTACCGGTGGTATTTGTTTTGAATCAACATGGGGAATCCTTGAAGGAATGGGACCAGTTCCGCACTTCGGCGGAACTGGTCGACCCCGTCTTCAGCGGATTCTCCGCCTTGTCGGGGTGAAGGATGAGCTTAATTACCAGAAATCTGAGAGTATTCGGTTGCTGCGGCGGCAACAACATCATCCACAGAGGCCAAATCACCGGCGTACATCAGCTGCATGGCGTTGTTGAGGGCAATGCGCATGGCCGAGTAGTTGGGTGTGTATTTGAGCACAGGAACCTGAGCCATCCAGTTGGAGAAATCCTTGAAGACGGGCTGTGAACCATAGAAGAAAGCATCTTCTGCCTGGTAGTTTGAGCCTTCACGGCTGGGAAGGAAGGTTCCCATGGCACCAGCATCTTTGAGAATACGATTGTAGAAATCCAAGGCTTCTGGACTGGTTCCGGCCCAGGTATTCTGTAAGAAGTCCACAGCCAAGGTTTTGGCCTTTGTGGTGGAGAACACATACCAGGAAGATCCACCGTTGTTGCTGGCATTTCGTCCCTTCTCAAATCCATCAAGACGGGGAGTAGGAGCCACCATCCACTTACCAGCATTCTCAGGCTGGGATTTAAGAGTTCCCACAATCCACACACCATTGATGAAGCCAGCCGCATCCACATCATCGACGCCATTGTAGGCTGCGATCCAGTTGTTCCAGCCTTCTGCCATGTAGAGCAAGCCTTTCTCATTCATCTCTTTGAGAATGCCCAAGGACTTTTTGATGGCAGGTGTGTCGTAGTCAACGGTGCCATCGGCCCGGAAGAACTGCTCCCCTGTGGACTGAACCATGATGCGTAGGAAGTCAAAGCTGGTGTTGTCATAGGCAATGAGGGCTTTGCCAGTTTTGGCTTTCACAACTTCACCAAGAGCAATCACTTCTGCCCAGGTCATACCTTCATAGAAATCTTCTGGAGCCAATCCAGCAGCTTCCAAAACTTCGGTGCGCAAGAAGAAGCCTGTGGCCCCTGTATCAAAGGGAATACCGTAGGTGCTCTCCCCCTCGGACATGGGACCAACTTTGTAGGGGGCAAACTGACTGTAATCAATACCCTCGGCTTTTAAATCAACAAAGGAGCCAGGGTAATTTTGAAGGAACTTTTCAATGATGAAGTCCTGGAAGAGAGAAATATCAGGTAGTCCAACACCACCGGCCTGAAGTCCAGCTTCAATTTTTGCTTCAATGTTCTCTGGAATGTCCACCACATTGATGGTGGCATCAGGATTCTGTGCCGTGTAAACCGCCGCTGCCTGTTTCATTGAATATCCATTGAAATTGGGATCCCAACACCAGACGGTCAACTCTCCAGTCGCAGCCCCTTCATCCTCACCATTGGCAAAGGTGTAAAGAGTTGGAACAAGAAGGAAGACCAGTAGACAAATCAGACCTGTTTTTTTCACATCATTCTCCTTTTCATCAAATGGGCAGAACACCGCCCTCTCATGGTGCTATTAGGATGCTTTGGATTGGTGAATGGCGCCACGGACAAATATCACGATTTTTATCCCATGTTTTCTGATTTCCTTTGGAGACTAGGACATTTGTCACGACTGATGCATTGATGGGAGCACCAAAAAGTCAATGATGAGCCCGATTTCCATCTGATCACAGCAAGGGTGGAGAGTCCCTCTTCACCATTCAACCTCGCTGAGACCTCTAGGCATGAAAGGGGATTTTGTTGGCCAATTGAATGATTTCAAACCGATTATGAACGCCAAGTTTAGCGTAAACGGAGCTCACATGGTTTCGAACAGTACGTTCTGAAATGCACAGTTCTTCCGCAATTTGCTCATTGTCAAATCCCGTGGCCATTCGAGTAAATATTTCCCGTTCTCTATTGGTGAGGGTTTCCATCACCTCCAATTCCTCCTGGACGGACTGAAGAGAAGAGGAATGGCCTGCATCCATTTTGCGAATCAAACATTGCACCAGAGTGGGGGAAATTTGTGTCACCCCACTGGAAACAGCCCGAATGCTGGCAATGAGCTCTGTGGGGGAAAGATCCTTGAGTAAATATCCCACAGCCCCATAGGAGAGAGCCTCTTGCACATATTCATCTTTATCATAGGTGGAAAGCATCAAGATCTTTTGCTGAGCATTTTTTTCCATCAGAATTTTGGTGCATTCCACACCATTCATTTGGGGCATATGAACATCCATGAGTATGAGTTGAGGGTGGCACTCTTCAACAAGAGTCAGAGCCTGCTCTCCATTGGAAGCCATTCCCACAACATGTATGTCGTCGGTGTAATTATGAATATAGGTTTTTAAACTGATTGCGAAGAGATCCTGATCGTCCACAATCATCACGGATATCCTGGCCATGAATGAATTATACCGAAGAGTGGGGGTAAGGTGGGGATTTCTGAGTGAATGAATGGTCTCCTCGCTGAATGGTGCAACGTGGTATGTGCACTTCCAAAGAAAATCCTCCCCCAGAGGCTCCTTCCACATGAATGTGTCCGCCAAGAGCTCCGACACGTTCTTCCATCCCCTGCAAACCAATACCCTTCACCACTTCAGAGGCTCCCAAGCCATTGTCTAAAATCAGTAACCTCAATTTTTCTTCTTCTAAGAACATATGAATATCAATATGGGTAGCCAAACCATGACGAATCGCATTGGTTAGGGCTTCTTGGATAGTACGGTACAAAACAAAATTGACTCGTCTCCCAAAACTATGGGGGGCATTTCCCCAATTCACTTGAACATCCACACCTGTAATTTTTTGGAATATGGCCACAATTTTTTGAATTGCACGAAGCCCCTCTTCTTCTGGGATGGGAAGTTCGCGGGTTTTTTGCAAGGCCTTCCGAGTTTCGTTCAAGCCCTCTTTTGCTTGCTTTTGGGCCATCAAAAGAATCTCTGCCAGGTCATCAGGCGCCTCTGAAGGTATGCTGGCAGCGGCATTCAAGAGGGCGATGAGGTTCGTAAAGATGTAACCAGAAATGTCATGGATTTCCCGGCTAATTCGATGACGTTCCCGCTCTGAGGAGCGGAGATCAACAGTTCTTGCATAGGATTGCAGATCTGTATTGAACTCTGCCAAATGCTTCATGGCCATTTCCTGAAGCTTCATTTGTCGCTGGATTTTTCTGGCCACCTCAATGCGTTGAGCAAGAACAAGTGTCAGTATTGAAACCATCGAATACACAAAAAATTGAGTCCCAAATTCCGGAAGAGAGAGAAAGGCAATGGAGCTTCCTGCAGGACTTCCCCAAACAGGGTTGGGAATCTGGAAAATCAGAATCAGAAGAGCAAAGAGAGCACAAAATATTCCGTTATACGGCCGGCTCAAGAGCAAGGCTGTTTCCAGCAAAACAGCAATACCAATGATGAGCTTAACGGTGCAACCTCCACCTGCTCCATAATTCTGAATGGCCACCAGATAGACGCGGCAAAAAAGAATCAAGGTGGCCAAAAAATCGGTTTTTTGAAGAAGAAGAAGAAGACTCAAAACGAGCGATAAAAAATAGAAAAGAAGAAAGGATTCCTGGGGCAATCCCTCTTCCAGGTATGTTGGATAATGCACCCAGCTCAAAAGGTAACTGGAAAAAAGGCCGCCTAAGAGAAGAAAGAAAACTCCATTTCCCCGCCGTAGAGCAAGGAAATGGGGTTCTCCCTTCTTTTGAAATCCTTGGGAACGTGAATAAAAAAGACCTGGTTCTATTCCTGATTTGGCAAGAGATTCGCTACCCACTTTCACTCCAGAAGGGAGTATACCATGAAGCAAATGGGGAACAATAACGGAAACATCCGTGTATGGAAAAACAACAAGACCATCGCTTCCCCCTCAAGAAAATCCCCTACTTGAGCCTCACCCCATCAGCGGATTGATGCTGTTCAGGACGAATAAAGGCCTCTTGCTGAAGTCCCACATCTTCAAGGGAATGTTTCCATTGTTCAGAGTCCCCTTCCATTCTTTTTGGAAAAGAATTTCTTTGCCGATTCACCTCTCTTCGAAAATTTTGAGAATACAAAGCTGGAGCTCGACAGGAGGAAACTTCAACAGAAAGAGTGGCAGCACTTGGGGCAAAGGTCCCAGGGAAATGAGAAGTGGCCGTCAATGTTAAGATTCCAGAGTTGCGGCCTGTTTTCACCAAGAAGGGAGCAGAACCAAAAGCCGCTCGAACAGGATTCATAAAAACCTTCTCCTCATTTCCAAGGATTTCTCCATCCCCCTCAAGTGTGAGATGAATCCAATCTTCTGCATGAGGAACACGAACCCCTCGCACATCAGTGATTTCCACAAAGAAGGGAAGAATATCACCGCCAGCACAGGGAGTGAGCGAGGCAAAATCCCCTATGATTCGCAAGAGCTCAGCTCGGCCAGGCCGGGGTTGTTCAATCGAAACAACCGCTTTCTTGCCCACCCAACCTCGCGCTCGTATTGTGGATACTGGTTTGTCGAATCGTGTCCATTCAAAAGCGTTAGGAAAAACAACAGGATGCGTGTACCCCCCGCTTTGACGTTCAATTTTTTGCCGTCCAATCTCCTTGCCATTGAGTTCCAAACTCACTTGCTCACAATTGCAAAAAACCATGACATCTTCTGGACTGGATGGAGCGTATTCGTTGGCAATAAAAATTTGAGGAGCATGACCATCTGATACGGCTTGCTGGCATGAAAAGAAATGATAACTGTACTTCTCTCTCCGATGCATATCCAGCACTCCCCCATAGAAAGGATCTGGATGATATCCCCTCTGACAGTCCATACCTGCCCAAAGTGCCGCTCCAAGATACTGGGAAGATCGAGAGGTGATTTCAGGCATTGTGAGAAATTCATGCACAGCCGATTCTGGTGAAAGAAAGCGCTCCACTTGGGTCATTTGCGCCCGCTCTCCCTGGGCATAGGAATGACGATGCCTTCCATTCTGGTTGTACCAATCATCAGGAGCATCCCCCCACTCTCGAGTGAACACTGGTCGGGAATCCCGTGCTTTCAGACTGTGGGCATAAACAAGAGGATACGCCGAGCTCCCCGGTGTTCCTCGATCAGCGGCACAAGGTCGGTCAGGATCTTCATTCCGCGCTGTTTCCAAGGCTTTTTTTGCAAAAGATCGGGGATACTCTGTTTCATTGAGAATGGGTTCCCAAATCACCACCGATGCTCGGTTTCGATCCCGGCGAATCATCTGTTGAATATCCTTCAAAACTCGTTCCACAAAGGGGCCCTTTTTATTGAAGAACTGCCAACCAGGAGTGGCTTCAATCACCAACAGTCCTAAGCGGTCACAGGCATCCAGAAAAGAAGGATCTTGGGGATAATGAGCGGCCCGAATGATGTTCAACCCAGCATTCCTGAGCTTGATGGCATCTCGCTCATGAAGAAACGATCCAAGAGCATTACCAATATGGGGATAATCTTGATGGCGATTCGCACCAAAGAGTTTTTTCTGATAGGACTTCCCATTCAGTATGAGCCCGTTCTCTCCATCCAGAACAAAGGTTCGTATGCCAACGGGTACGGAGATGGAATCCGAAATACCCTCTGAATTCATCAGAGTCAATTCCAAGCAATGAAGCGCAGGAGTCTCCGGAGTCCACAACTCAGGATTCTCCCATTCCCATTCAAAATTCAAAGATCCGTCACCATCCTGCTCAAGGCAGAACACCTGCTGGGACGAATGCACCTTTTCATTGTTGGGATTCCAAAGAGTAAGCTCTACCCTCCCCTTCCAATCCTGAGTTCCGAGATTCACACCATGAACATGGCATGCACAATGGGCCTTGTTCTCATTCACCTGAAGGCTACGAAAGAAATATCCTGGATTCTCCCATCGATCATCATTTCCATCACTGAAAAAAACCGAGGAGGTTTGGATCCAAGAAACGTTGCGGTAGATTCCGCCAAAGTAACAAAAATCCAGAAGCTCCTGCGGTTTTCCCGGTGGATAGTCAGGAGAATTGCTGTTGTCACAGGCCACAGCCAGAACATTTTCTCCATCGAGGAGAGAATCCGTCACATCCAGGTGAATGGGGAGATACCCCCCCCAATGCTCTTGAAGAAGTTTGCCGTTCACATAAAACAAACTGTGACCCATCACTCCCTCAAAACGCAGCACCACCCGGGTGTTTGGAATGGGGGGTGGCGTGAAACGCTTTCGATACCAAGCCATCCCCTGATAATTTCGTCCACCGCTGGAATTTTCCGGGAGCATCTCCAGGCCATGGGGCAAATCCACATCCGTCCAATCTTCATCATCCCAATCCCGTTGCTCTGCTCCAGGGCAGTCACCTAAAAAAAATCGCCATCCAGGATTGAAATCGTAGTGGGTTCGAAGATTCTCGTTCATGCCAAACTCCATGGTTCTTTTGAATATAATGTGGTGCCTCAAGATCATTTCCGATGGCCAATTTGGTGGAATCGCATGTACTATTTGCTATGTCTCAAAAACCATCTCAAAGTTCCTATCGATTTGTTCGTAAACCTCATGGAGCCGTGTTCTTGGGCTGTGGCCGTCTCCAGAAAACAAAAAGTGCAGAACCCTTTCTCCGCTACAATTTTTTCACCCTCATCCTCATCACTCAGGGAGAAGGATTTTATGTGAACCATCAAGGTGAAAAAACCCTATTAAAAGCTGGGAACTTTGTGCTTCGAAACATTGGTGAGAAGCATCGAATCATCATCACGTCAAATCACTGGCAAGAGTATTTTCTGGCCTTCAAATCCATGGATATAGACCAAGAGATTCCGGCCAACTTTGCAAGGGATGAAAACACCGATTGGCTCTTACCCAATGCCATGGAATCTCCCCTTGGGGGCTTGCATGACAAAACAGAATCTTTGATTGATGGGCTAGGAGTTTTAGATCGATCCCGAAGCGTTGGTCTATGCCAAGACATTCCAGGTCTTCTTCCAGATTGGAATCAAATGATTAACACGCTTCGGGATTCACCCACTCCAATGAATCTCCAAATATCACTCCTTGAACTCATGAAGCGAACAACAGCTCAAGCCATCAAAGCGGAGAGTCTAGAAGAGAAAGCGGCACGGCTTCTGCGCATCCATGCCCTCAGCCGAGAACCATTGGAAAAAATCCTCCAACATCTGGCCTCCTATAGCCATCTTCGTTCCCGTTTCACTCAACACTGGGGAATGAGCCCTGGAGAGTTTCGTATCCGTGCTCGTATGGATCAGGCCATCACCCTTCTTCGAAAGGATGGAGCCTCCGTAAAAAACACCGCCTATGCCCTAAACTACAAAGACCCCAGTGCCTTCTCCAAACAATTCAAAGAGGTTTGTGGAATCTCACCAAGCGAATTTCAAAATCAAACCTTTGAAAAGAGAAGTGATGCTCTCGATTCCACCCAAGGCGCGTGAGCCCATAAAATTCGTTAAGAAAGCCTGCTTCCAACTTTATCAAAACGACGCGCAATGGAAAAAAGGCAAAACACACTTTTCCCTACAAGAAAAAGGCAGATTCTTTCGAATCTGCCCTGACATAGAAGTCGCAAATTGTGAGCTGGCATAGTGCATTCCAGCCAGCGGGATCATTCCAGAACTCTCTCTACAATTTGCTGATTCTACTCACGCTATCGCTCATGTAAGAATCGCAAATTGTGAGATTTCTTTGGAATTATCCCTTTTTGGCGATCTTCGCCCAGGAGTCTCTGAGCCCAACCACGCGGTTGAAGATGGCTTTTTGGTTGGGAATGTGGTCATTGCGATCGGCCACAAAATAACCGTTACGCAAGAATTGGAAACATTCCTCATTCTCAGCTCCGGCAAGGGATGGTTCCAATTTGGCCTCAATCACTTTTTCAGAGGATGGATCCACATAGTCCAAGAATTCTTTGCCTTCTTCCACCTTAGACACATCTTCTAAGGTGATGAGGTGCTCATAGAGTCGCACTTGCGCATCCTGGGCATCATGGCGAGACACCCACTGGATGGTTCCCCGAACCTTACGTCCGTCAGGGCTTTCGCCCCCTCGACTGGCTGGATCGTAGGAACAGATGAGCTCCACGGGTTCTCCGCTCTCATCCCGAATCACCTCATCTACCGTGACAAAGTAGGCGTACTTGAGTCGCACTTCCTTACCAGGGGCCATGCGGAACCACTTCCGGGGCGCATCATCCATGTAGTCGGAGCGCTCCACCCACAGTTCCCCAGAAAAGAAAATCTCCCGGGTACCAGCACTCTCATCTCCAGGATTATTTTCCGCAATGAAGCTCTCCACCTTTCCTTCCGGCCAGTTGGAGATGGTGAGTTTCAGAGGATTCAGCACAGCCAATCGCCGCTGAGCGGTGCGGTTGAGTTCTTCTCGAACATGGAAGTTGAGGAATTCCACATCCACCAGGCTGTTCACCTTGCTGATGCCAATCTCATCAATGAACTTTCGAATGGCCGCAGCCGGGAATCCCCGACGCCTCATCCCTCGGATGGTGGGCATCCGAGGGTCGTCCCAACCCCGCACATGATTTTCTTCCACCAATTTTCGCAAATAGCGCTTACTCATGATGGTGTGGGACAAGTTCAACCGGGCAAATTCATACTGTCGGGGAATATGAGGAACCGAAACATTCTCCAAGAACCATTCATACAAAGGACGATGATTCACAAATTCCAAGGAACACAGAGAATGCGTCACCCCTTCAATGGCATCTTCATAACCATGGGCAAAGTCATACATGGGATAAATGCACCATGCATCTCCCGTGCGATGATGAACCTCTTTTCGAATGCGATAAATCGCCGGATCCCGCATCAGAATGTTCACATGGTCCATGGCAATCTTGGCCCGAAGAACACAGGAACCTTCTTCCAGCTCCCCTTTGCGCATCTTCTCCAAAAGCTCCAGATTCTCTTCTGGTGTTCGGTCTCGATAGGGAGAGTTCTGACCAGGCTGGGTAGGAGTACCGCGCATCTCCACAATTTCTTCGGGAGTCTGATCATCCACATAGGCTTTACCGGCTTTCACCAGCTCCACGGCCCACCCATAGAAGGTTTCAAAATAGTCAGAGGCATGACGTGGCTCCCCCTCCCACTGAAAACCCATCCAGCGAATATCTTCTTCAATCGCCTGAACAAATTCTTCATCTTCTTTGGCGGGGTTTGTGTCGTCATAGCGCAAACGGCAAACACCGCCAAATTCCTGGGCCACGGCAAAGTTCAGAGAAAAGGCTTTGGCATGGCCAATATGCAGATAGCCATTGGGTTCAGGGGGGAATCGTGTCACCACTTGTTGGACACGACCGGACTCCACATCGTCCTTGATGATCTGCCGGATGAAATCCAGCCCACGGGTCTTTTCTTCCCCGTTTCCGTTCGTGTCGCTCATGATGATACCTCATATAGTCTAAGATTAGCGTGGGAAATACTATAGGGACGCGGTCAAACCGGGTCAACGCCAGAAGAGCAGTTCTGAGAAATCCCTTTTTTAGATCGCCCCCTCCGCCTCCCCTTTTCTCATCATTCCAACAGAGTCGTGCCTGAAAATCCCCCAGGGAAGGTGGTGGGGAGAGGGGCAAAACAGCCTAGGAGATTCTTCCATCCTGAGGCCAAACTCGCCGTCGTCCAGTTTTGGAGGGATCGGCGATCAATCCCCCATCACCATCCAGTGCTCGACGCAGCCAGGCCTCGCCCTCTTCTCGTGAATCAAAGGGACGGCTCTGCACCGGAAGCCAACGGGCAGCGGGTGGACCTGGAGAACGAGGTTCACCTGCCGATGCATTGAACACCCACCGCCCACGGTTCTCATAGGGCTGCCACTGGACATGGAACACATTGCTGAGATTGATATAGACGCCATCATCAATTTCAAGAAACATCGACCACCTCGCTTGTTCCATTCTACAGGGAGATGGAGCATTTCAAAAATCAGGTTTTTTTGCCAACTCCTTCTCCCTTTTCCAGCCGAAAGCTATACTCCACTTATGGCACGCAGTGTAGTAAAATTTGGCGGTTCCAATTTTAAATCTGTTGGGGATATGGCAAAAATCCTCAAGGCTGTCCGTTTGTATCCCAAACCTCCCATTCTTGTGGTCTCGGCATTTTACGGAATCACCAATGAACTGATTGCTGTGATGGATTCCACCGGTGATGAGGGCGAGATTCGTCGAATGACCGACCGGTTGAAAACCATGAAAAGAGAGTCTCTGGAGCAATTCATTGATGATGAAGAGGCTCGGAAGGCCGTCTATGCCCGGCTTGGAGAACGTTTAGAAGCCCTCTCTCGGGTGATGTTGGGGACTCACTACATCGGTGAAATCCCTCCCTTCATTCGCGACCGAATCTTGAGTTATGGCGAGCGGCTCAGCTCCCTCATTGTCACAGCCATTCTGGAATACCACGGCATTTCGGCCAGCGAGTACCTTCCAGAAGACATTGGACTTCTCACCGATGGAGAAGAAGGAAATGCTGCCGTAGACTTCACGGCCTCAAAAGAGTCCGTCCAATCCGCTCTTCCCCAGGATCAGGTTTGTGTTATTCCTGGGTTTTACGGCATCAGCCCAGAAGGGCGCATCACCCTCTTAGGACGGGGTGGAACCGACTATTCTGCGGCCGCGGTGGCCCGCTGTGTTGGGGCGTCCTCCCTGGATGTGTGGAAGGATGTGAATGGCTATCTTTCGGCTGATCCTAAGGCCGTGGCCTCTCCTCAACGCATTGCCCGATTAGGTTACACAGAAGCAGCAGAACTCTCCTATTTTGGAGCCAGCATCCTCCATCCTCGTACCGTCGAACCTTTGGAAGAGAAAGAAATCCCCATTCGGGTCTTCAACATTGATGCCGCAGAAAACCTGGAACCTCTTTCCATCATTGGTCCAGATGAGCAAACTCCCCCAGGCCCCAAAAGTGTGACCTTCACGGATGATTTTGCTGTGCTCACCATTGCAGGTGCTGGCGTAGGAATCAAACCAGGGATTCTGGCCAAAGTCACAGGTGCCTTAGATGCCGCCGGCATCAACATCAAGTCGGTGGTGACCAGTCAAACTGCCATCAATATTTATCTGAATGAGGCTGACCTGGAGAACACCCACAAGACCGTGAGTCAGCTCCAGCTGAAAACTGTGGGACAAATCCTCCCACGCAAAAACCTTTCTGTTGTGGCCTTGGTGGGAGATGGATTGGGCGATGCTCCTGATGTGGCTCAAGGCATGACAAAAGCGTTGGCTGCCGCCGATGTTCGTTTCCAAATTTTCTCTGTGGGAGCCTCAGAAGCGGCTGCCTATGCCGTGATTGACCGAGGGGACAAGATTGTGGCCATTCGAGCCCTGCATGAGGCGTATTTCCCTGCAGGAGAGGAGTCCTCATAATTCCCCTCTCCCCTTCCAAACAATGGTTTGGAAGGGGTGGTTCTGAAAAACACCCACAACTCAACTTGAGGTATACTGGCAACACTGTGAAATACCAACTGGAAACCATACCCGTCCATGATGCTTGGGCTGAGAACGTGCCCTGTCCTCTCTGCACCCTATTGGCTCGCGCTGAAGAGCGGCATGTTCGCTATTACCTTGGAAACTCGGTGATGAATCCGGAAACGCGACTGCTGGTGAATGCCACTGGTTTTTGTTCTCGTCACTTTCCCATGATGCGTGAGGCCAATCGGGCGCATCATTTGGGCCTGGTGGGACATACCCATCTTCAACAACGTCGTAAGGAACTGCGCTCTTCATTAAAAAGTCTCAAGAGTGGTTCCGGTGCAGCAGCCCGGGATTTTGCTCGAAAGGTGCAGAAGAAAACCCAAGAATGTTTGATTTGTCATTCGATGGAGAGAGACGCGGAACGCTATGCCTACACGGCGGTCATTTTGCTTTCCACAGAAGACGAATTTCAACAGCTCTTCCAGAAGGCTTCTGGTCCCTGCCTCCCGCATGCGGCCATGTTGGCCGAAATGGGGGCCCAAGTCCTGGGAAAAAAAGAGCGCAAATTTGTGCTCTCTCAGCTTTCTGATCATCTGGATCAGAGTTTGGAACAATTGGAGGCTGATGTTCTCCGATTCACTCAAAAGTTTGATGCTCAGAATGATGGAATGGACTGGGGAAATTCCCGGGATGCTCATGCCCGTACCGTTCAAGCTCTTTCTGGAGTCCCTGTCCGATTAGACGATTGAGACAAGCGGATGCTCAGTCCTTATTTTGTGACTGAGCATTCATGTACATCAATGCGGTGCGTTCTTTTTCCAACTCATCTTTGAAGTGGGTGTATTCCACAAGAAAACGGGTCAATTCCACACGCCCTGAGAACACATGAAAGTCATCCAAGAGGATTTCCCCCAAAAGCCTGTGACTCTTTCTCAAACTGTCTTTGGATTCCGCATTTTGAATCTCCAGGGCTTGATCCAAAATCCCCCGATTGATTTTTCGTTTTTCAATCAAAAATTGGCCAAAAAGGGAGCGATCTTCGGTGAGGGGAATGGGCGTGTAGGTGATTTTGGCATCGGAGTCCTCCCGCCTTGGACGAGAATGCTCCTCATGAAGCTCCATTTCATCCAAGCGGGCAGACACGGCCTGGCGAACCTTTTCAAACTCCACCAAACTGGCATTGAGTTCTAAGCGACTCCGGAACACCGAAAAATCATCTAAAAGAATTTGACCTAAGAGGCGAGGAGAGGAACGGAGATTATCACTCCGCTCCTGATCTTGGATTTTCAGAGCTTCACTGAGAACAGCTTGATCCAACCGACCGGTCCGTAGGAGCCATTCTCCAAAAAGAAGCCGGTCAGCAGAACGACGACTCATGAAACCTCCAAATCGCCAAAATACTTCTCAAACACGGCATCAAAATCCCGTTCGAATTCATCGGCTTCCCGGCGCAGATCGCGTTTGAGACGTTGGAGATCATCGTTATCCAGGCTATCCCACCCCCGAATCCCCCACTTTTTGAGAGAACGCTGGAATTCCGGGTCTCGAAAAAGCTCTCCTAAATCCTGTAGAACCGATTCAGTGGCCTCTCCCACCGCCCGACCGGCTTGGCCAGCCAATTCGGAAGGAGAGGCATCGAGATTCACACCGGTGGATGATTCAATGGTTCCAAGGAGTTTCTCCCGTTTATCGGGATCCTTCACCACCATATAGCCCACCAAAACAAGGCCCAAAATAACCAGCACTCCCAAGAGTCGTCTCATCTTGAGGCCTCTGTTTTGATTCGGTTTCTGCCCCTCATCATCCCTCCAGAGCGGTGAGATACGCCGCACTTCGCTGGGCTGTATCTTCCATTTCTGCCAAGGCCGCTTTCTCCTTGGCAATGATATCCTCTGGCGCTCGAGACACAAAGTTCTCGTTGGAAAGCTTCTTCTTCTTACCTTCGATCAGTTTGAGGGTCTTGTCCAGAGATTTGCGGAAACGAGCCAATGCCGCATCCACATCAATGAGATCTTTGATGAAAACATGCACGGTATAGCCAGGAATCACCACAGCTAAAGATCCGTCTGTGGACTCCCCTTCTTCCAGGAAAGCAAAGTCATCAGAACGCACCAGCATGGCCGCAATGGATTCAGAACCATCCATCACGCCCTTTCCTTCTGATGTGCATTCCACCCGTACTTTCACCTGTTTTGCAGGAGCAATGGTGAATTCACTCCTTAAGGTGCGCACCCCCCGTACCAGGTCAGAAAGGGTTTTAAAGGCGGCTTCTGCAGCAGCATCTTCTCTGGATGAGTCTGCTTCTGGATAGGATGTTCCAATCAAGGCCTCTCGCGTACCAGGCAACTTGCTCCAAATTTCCTCTGTGATGAAAGGAAGGAAGGGATGCATCAGCCGTAAGGCCTCTTCCAAAACAGCAATGAGCATGGTGGCGGTGCGATCTTTTTCCGCCTCATCATCCCCATACAGACCGCCCTTGGCACATTCCACATACCAGTCACAGTAATCATTCCAGAAGAACTCATACACGGCATGGGACATTTCATCAAATCGGTAAGCATCCATGGCGGAAGCCACCGTTTTCACAGCCTCATTCAACCGATGGAGAATCCATCGGTCGGCCAAACTCTTCTCACAAGTCTTGGCATCACCCAGCTGACGTCCTTCCAGGTTCATGAGAATGAATCGGGTGGCATTCCAAATCTTATTGGCAAATTTTGATCCGATTTTTGTGGTGTCCATGTCCATGGGGATGTCTTCCCCCTGGGCGGAAAGGTAGGCCAAGGTGAACTTCATCGCATCCGCACCATAGGTGTCCACCACATCCAAGGGATCAATGCCATTCCCAAGACTCTTGGACATTTTACGGCCCTTTTTATCGCGCACCAATCCTGTGATGTAGATGTCCTTAAAGGGAACTTCTCCCATGAATTCCAGACCTGCCATGATCATCCGGGCCACCCAGAAGAAAATGATGTCATATCCTGTCACCAAGGAGGTGGTGGGATAGAACTTCGACAAATCGGGGGTCTTTTCTGGCCAACCAAGGGTGGAGAAGGGCCAGAGCCAGGAGGAGAACCATGTGTCCAGCACGTCGGGATCTCGTCTGAGTTCCTCACTTCCACATTTTTTGCATTGGGTGGGATCTTGACGCTCCACATGGAGCTCGCCACAGGAAGCACAGGTCCAGGCTGGGATGCGGTGTCCCCACCAGATTTGACGGCTGATGCACCAATCTCGAATGTTCTCCAACCAGTGACGGTAGGTGTTTTCCCATTTCTTGGGATAGAAGGTGATATCGCCCTTTCGCCAGGCTGCCAAGGCTTTTTCAGCCAAGGGTTGCATACGCACAAACCACTGATCGGAAAGATAGGGTTCCACCACGGTGGAACAGCGGTAGCAATGGCCAACCTGATGCACATGCTCTTTATGGGATACCAAGAATCCTTGGGCTTCCAATTCTTCCACGGTGCGTTTTCGGGCATCCTTGGCCTTCATGCCCTGAATAAATTCTGGGGTGGCGGCACTCATGGTGCCATCCCCATTCATCACACTGATGCGCTCGAGTTTGTGCCGGTTTCCAATTTCAAAGTCGTTGGGATCATGGGCCGGAGTGATTTTTAAACAGCCGGTTCCAAATTCCCTGTCCACATAGGCATCGGCAATGACAGGAACATCTCGTCCACAGAGAGGCAATCGAACGGTTTTTCCAATCAAGTGCTTGTACCGATCATCCTCCGGATGAACCGCTACAGCACTATCTCCAAACATGGTTTCCGGACGGGTGGTGGCCACCACCAGCTCGCCACTCCCATCAGAAAGGGGGTAACGGATTTCCCAAAGACCACCGGTTTTCTCTTCGTGATCAACCTCATCATCGGCCAAGGCGGTGCCACAGGAGGGGCACCAGTTCACCAAATACTCCCCCTTATACAGCAAGTCCCGTTCATAAAGGGTGACAAAGACTTCCCGCACCGCTTCAGAAAGGCCCTCATCCATGGTGAAACGTTCCCGGCTCCAGTCACAGGAGGCACCAATCTTCTCCAGCTGTTTGGTGATGATTCCGTGATGCTCTTCTTTGACCTTCCAGGTTTCTTCCAGGAATTTTTCCCGGCCCAAATCATGGCGTCCGAGGCCTTTTTCTTTGAGACGGCGCTCCACCACATTTTGAGTGGCAATACCGGCATGGTCCGTTCCTGGAACCCAGAGAGTGGGACGGCCCTTCATTCGCCAGTACCGAATCAGAATGTCTTGAAGACTGTTATTCAGTCCGTGGCCCATGTGCAGAACCCCGGTGACGTTGGGCGGGGGAATGACAATAACAAAGGGATCTTTTCCTTCGCCATTGTCTTTGGGCTCAAAATGGCCCCCGTCTTTCCACATCGCGTAGATGCGGTCTTCGAAATCTTTTGGGTCGTAGGCCTTGGGCAGTTCAATCGCCTTCACGTTTTTCGTCCTCTGATGGGGTTCTCCGGCTGCAGGAGCACGGTGGTCCCCATCATACTCAGCAGAAGAGGGAGGTTCAACAAAGAGCGTCACTCTTCCATGAGAAAGAACCAGAGTGGGTGCACTTAGCGCACGGCTGGCGCTTCTCCATGCTGCTGCCGGTAAGCTCGAGGAGGAAGGCCATGGGCCTGACGAAACAGTCTATAGAAATGGGAAAGATTCCCAAAACCTGATAATTCGGCAATCTCCGTCACACTGCGGTTAGTTTTTTTGAGCAT
Organism: Spirochaetales bacterium; assembly: GCA_022360655.1. Taxonomy (GTDB): domain Bacteria; phylum Spirochaetota; class Spirochaetia; order DSM-2461; family DSM-2461; genus UBA2779. Next base: position 101,219 of record JAKSCK010000223.1, read on the forward strand.
CAAGGCCGCCCGCTCCACCCGTTTCTGATTCAACCAAGAGGAAGGGCTCAATCCCGTGGATTTTTGGCAGGTTCTGGAGACATGCTCCCGGCTCCGTGCCGCCCAGTCCGCCAATTCCTTTGCTCCGGAGGGAAGATGCTCCAACTCATCCACCTGGCGCTCCAAATCAGTCCACCAACCTGGAATGCCAGGTGGGGCAGGTTTTTTGGTGGAAAAGAACCAATCCTCTCCCAGCAGCAGTTCCATCAGAAAACGGCGAAAATACCGCTCCCCTTCCTGACTCTGCTGACGGCGAAAAAGAAATTCTAAAGACATCCGAAAGGGCTCACGAGCTCCAAAGGGAAGAGTTGTCACAGCCCCAGTGCAGGAGCGAACATCCCCGAAGGGGTCGTCATAGAACAAAAAATCCATCACCTCTTGCCACACATCCACCGGAATCATCAGATTGGCAAAGGAAAAATCCTGGCCCCGAATTTCATGATGAACCTGTTCCCCAAGCACCAGTAAGTCTCCACTTTTCAGTGAAAATTTCTGCTTTTCAACCCAATGTTCCACCTCTCCACTCATCACATACACCCATTCAAAATACCCCTGGTGCTGATGTTCTGGATATTTCCAAGGCTCATCAGATTGGACATAGTGAAGGATATAAGACCATTGAAGAAAGTCTTGGCGGCTCAATTCATTGATGGAATCCATCATCTGGGGATGGCGTTCATGATGGGACATAGAAGAAATATCACATATTCACAAGAAAAAGTCATATGAATGGAAGACGCATACCAACAAGAAAGCTATTCTAAAAAGGCTCCCCCTGCATGAGGAGGAGCGCATCCAGCAGATGCATCCCATACATCTTCTGGAGCCAACCAATATCCAGGAGGCCTTCCAATGCCAAGAAACTTTCCCCCCGACTTCACCTGGGGCGCTGCAACTGCATCCTACCAAATCGAAGGAGGAGCCCAAGAAGGTGGGCGAAAGATGAGCACCTGGGATGCTTTCTGCCAAGAGGACGGTAAAGTCTTCAATGGAGATTCCGGCCAAGAGGCCTGTGATCATTTCCACCGTTGGAAACAGGACATCTCGCTTATGAAAGAGTTGAATTTGGGGGCTTA
>JAKSCK010000172.1 GCA_022360655.1 Spirochaetales bacterium
CCATCACACTGCCATCACTACAACGTGATAGGAAATGTCACCTTAGTAATTGGAGCGACAGCCGCTCCCTCCTTGAGGAGCAGCTTCACCACATCCAGGGATCCATTCTGTGCTGCCCAATGAAGGGGTGTACGGCCAAACTGCACATCCAGACAATCACAGAATCAACGGCAGCACCAGCAACCCAATGCAGCGTTTCTCAATCTTGCGGACTTAGAGCCGCCAGCAGATGGACAATCCAGTGGGTCTGTCCTTGGGGACTGCCCTTACAGATATGCCAAAAAGGTTGTGCCATCCTGAACTTACCGTCAAAGTGGGTGTTCTTCTGCCATCTGCTTGCAAAAAAGTTACACTTCATTTGTATGCACCCCTCTCATCTTCACGTTTTGTGTTTCTTTTGTACCAACACACAGTATGGACAGCCTTCACTTGGGGTGCCCGGCTTGGTTTCGTTTTGCTGCACAGTCTGGTCCACTTGGGTCAGATTTACTTGCGATTTTGGTTTGAGACTTTGCCTATTTTTTAATCCCATTTGGGGTCAAACCCCGTGTGCATTCACTCTCGCACCGCCCTAACACACGTGCATTGCAACATTTGCGGTTTTCCAGCACACCACAACCGGAGGTTCCTAACAGAGGTAGGATGAGGTCCCAGCCATCCCTTCATGTCTGCCGGCTATGTCTGACTGTCAAAATTGACCACCCTGACTCCATCCCACAAATGAGCTGCATTGTTGCCGGCGATGCTGCATGCTTCCCAAACAAGCACAAGCTTTGATCGAGTCTGCCATAATTGAAAACCCTACAGGGCTACCACAAGTAAGCTTTTCGGCAAAGTGGCTTGATGTAAACCTGAAATGTTGCAGGCACGTTTTTTCCGTGCTGTGCGCAAAGTTGGTCAGTTGCCACAATAGACAGAGGCCCACGCAATGAGGTTGGAGATGCACTGGAAGGACTCCAGAACAGACCAGCACCTGGAACGCCCCAATTGACCCTGACCGCTGCCTAAAAGGGATGGGATATTCAAAATAAGTTGGGGCCCCACAGCATAGAGCATCAATCTCACTCTTGTGTACGCTCACGCAACGGGAACTCCATATTGTCAGTGTCGATAGTGTCAGCGCACTGATCCATCTCACCATCTCTTTGTGTTGTTTTCAAAGTGTGGGGCGTCAAACAGAGTTTCAGCAGGAGACAAACATACCAAACGTCATATTTGTTCAGAATCACACAAATCGCTAAACCAGCAACTTCACGCAACAAAATGTGGGACCCACAGGAGAGACCACCGCCACAACCAGCGCGCTGTCAGTCACCTGCAACAGGACTACCATTCAAACATCGTACGTCAAGTACCACCACAAGCTTCCATATTGGTACGGATGTCAAAATGCTGTGAACGGCTCTCAGCCTTTGCCACCTTCCATGTTTCAGCCCTCCCTTTTTAAGCTTTTCACCTTTCTTGTTCCGGTCCCCCTGTGTTCACTCATTCATTTTGGTTGCTCGTTCACGACCTTCTTGCCAACGTGCGTTAGAGTATCCAGTTACTGGACAGACATTAGGGACAGGAACCATATAC
>JAKSCK010000109.1 GCA_022360655.1 Spirochaetales bacterium
CGTATTCTTTTTTAAAGAAAGCATTGCCCAGCCTCAAAAAAAGAAAAGTGAATATGATGAAAATCAGCACTGCCACCAACAATATCCATTTCTTGTCCATTTGTTCGACCTTTAATTTTGTATTTATTCACTGCCAATGTAGAAAATAGATTTAAGATCTACATCCCCTCAATTTACGGAATTTTCCAGATTGCCAAAAACCCAGCTATGCTGAGTAGTCCCATAAACTGTAATCTTGTGGGATCGGTTGGATCATGACCTTTGCGGTAATCACTATTTTTTTCTTCCGATAAATCTTGTCACGGAACCTTTTCCGTTGTGATAGAGTCCTTCTTTCAGTTCAACTTCTGTTTCCACCAATTCCAGAATTTCATAATTCCCAAAGTCGGATTTCAGTTCGTCCGTTGAAAATAATGAATCCAGATCGGGCGGTCCTCCAATGTCGGGGTTCCTTTTCCGATATTCCAGATGGTTCTTTCCAAACGCCTCAAATAGCACCGTTCCACCTTTCTTTAGTTTCCTGTCAAGAATTTTGTGGTATTCCGATTTTATGTTTGGCGGAAAATGGGCATAAATAAGGGCAATGGCATCAAATTGTCCATTATCAAAATTCAAGTCCGGCAACTGTCCAATTTGATAGTCGAAAATATAAGGTTCATATCCTCCCATTACTGACAGTTCTATTGTGCCATCTGTATTGCCAATGCATGATGGGTTTGTTACAATATAATTGGCTGTGATTTCTGCTGGTTCATGTATAGTGATCATAGTATCTTTTAAACACCCATTTTTGTCATGCACATTTAAGTAATATATCCCAGATTCTAGTGAACTTAAATTTTGTTCATTGCTTGAGTAATCATAACTAGTCCATAGATTTATATACGGGGGTGTACCTCCTGTAAATGAGGTGGTGATTTTACCATCATTTTTACCATAGCATGTTACTGATTCAGATGTCACATTCAGTTTTAAAGGGGAATCAGGTCCATTCACAATTGCACTATCTTGATAAATACATCCATTGAAATCTGAAACGTAGTAGTAATAGATTC
>JAKSCK010000214.1 GCA_022360655.1 Spirochaetales bacterium
AAACACTGGCCCCTTGCTCTCTCTCCAGGGGCGGAACGTTTTCTGGGAGACTGGGATAAATCCGTCACACAAAACTCCCAAAATCACCGCTTGGCCACAGTGATGTCCCAGCAAAACATCCTTCGCTCCTACCAATGGACACCTGCCCCTGGAAAGACACTCCATCTCATGGTGGGTGCTCCATTAAAAGACTTTCTCACAGAAGCTTTGCTCATGCGGCAACGCATACTCATAACGGCACTGATGGTTCTGCTCATCACAGCTCCTGTGGCCTTCTTCTGGGGAATCCGTTTGGCTCGGGCTCTGCAGGAACTGACTTTGGATGCAGAGCGAATTGGAGCACTGGATTTCACTGGAAATCTTAAGGTGAACTCCCCCATCTATGAATACTGGCGCTTGGAACAGGCCTTTGATGTGATGAAGGGCACCATTGCAGAGCGCACCAAAGATTTACAGGAATCCAATCAGCATCTGGCCATGCTGGTGGACATGGGCATTGCTATGTCCACGGAAACAGACATTGATTCGCTTTCCACCATGATACTTTCCAATGCCAAGGAACTCACCCATGCTGATTCCGGGGTGCTCTTTCTTGTGAATCCAGAAAAAACGCAGCTGAACTTCCACATTGTACTGAATGACAGCCTCCAAGGTTCTTCCCCTCAGAACACATCCTTCAAGCCCATCAATCTCTACGATGAACAGGGGAATGAAAATCGTCAGCAAATGGCTGCCTATTGTTATCACAGCAGGGAATCCATGGCCGTGGATGATGTGTATGACTCACCTCGTTTCACCTTAACGGGCTTCCAGAATTTTGATGCAGAACGGGGTTACAAATCCCAATCGGCTCTCACTGTTCCCTTAAAAACCTGGGGATCCGGAACACCACTGGGAGTGCTCCTACTTATCAATGCCACCCATCCAAAAACACACAAGATTCTCCCGTTTCCCAAAGACCTCATCAGTTATGTGGAAGCTTTGAGTGCCGGAGCTGCTGGAGTTCTTCAGAATCACAATCTGCTTCGTCAGCACAAAAAACTTTTTGATGAATTGGCCCAGTTCATTGGAAGCGCCATTGGAGGCAAGAGTCCTCACACCGCTCGTCACTGTGCTCGAGTTCCCGTTGTGGCCCGCATCATTGCTGATGCAGCAGAGGCTGTGACAGAGGGACCCTTGGCAAACTTTTCCTTTGAAAATGATGCTCAACGCCGTGAATTTGAGATTGCCGCATGGCTTCATGACTGCGGTAAAGTCACCACTCCTGAGTATGTGATTGACAAGGCCACAAAACTGGAAACCATCGGTAATCGAATTCATGAAATCCGAACCCGTTTTGAAGTGCTGCATCGTGATGCCACCATTGCCTACAAGGATGCCCTCCTTTCAGGAGCTCCTCCTGATATGGCCCAACAAAAGTTGGAACAAAAAAAAGCTGCACTCCATGAGGACTTTGCCTTCCTGGCCCAATGCAACCTGGGAGACAGACCCCTCAGAGAGGAAGAGATTCAGCGCATCAAATCCATCAGTCACCGTGTATGGACCCGGCACTTTGATGACAGCCTTGGACTCTCTTGGCAGGAATTGGAACGCCTCAATGCCGTTGAAAATCAGGATCACCAAAAGCTTCCGGTCCTAGAGCGGCTCCTCGCAGACAAGCCTCAGCACCTGATTCCCCGGGATGATGATGCTCGCGAAGAGTATGCCAAGCTGGGCTTCACCTTTCCCATTCCCGAATACCTCTACAACCGAGGCGAGATTCACAATCTGAGTGTTCGTGCAGGAACACTGTCACCAGAGGAACGCTTCAAAATTAATGAACACATTGCCCAGTCCATACTGATGCTGAGTCAGCTTGATTTCCCAGACGACTTGAAGAAAGTGGTGGAATTGGCAGGCTCACACCATGAAACTCCGGATGGAAAAGGATATCCCCGAGGTTTGAACAATCAAGACTTATCCATACCGGCCAAAATTCTGGCCATTGCCGATATCTTTGAAGCCCTCACATCATCGGATCGTCCCTATAAACGGGATAAAACGCTCTCTGAAACCTTTGATATCCTCTACGACATGAAAGAAGCGCATAAGATCGACCCCCACCTCTTTGATATGTTGGTGTCTTCTGGAGCCTACATGGACTATGCGCGGGGTTATCTCAAACCCCGTCAGATTGATGAGGTGGAAGCCGCTCGCTATCAAAACTCCACTCCCCCCGCTTAACCTCATCCATCCAACGGTAGGGGTGTTAAGAACTCTGAAGATACAAACGAGCCAAATCTGCAGTGGCCTTGAGGGCCGTCTCATGGGTTCGCTCATAACCATGTGAGGCTCCCACTCCCGGTCCAATCAAAGCTGTTCTGGCATCATTTCCAGCCCGAAGAAAGGCCGAACCATCGCTGCCATAGAAGGGAAAAATATCCACCGCATGAGGGATTTTGGACTGCTGCGCCAAGGCCACAAGCTCTTGGGTGAATCCATGATGATAAGGGCCGGAGGAATCTTTGGCACAAATGGAAACCTTATGCTCACTCCCCTGGCATCCTGTTCCCACCACACCCATATCAATGATGAGCAAATCATCAATGGGTGGAAGTCCGGCAATGCCTTGACCAGTTTCTTCCGTCACATTGAAGAAGATATGAATCCCCGTTTCAAAAACCTCTCCCACAAGAGAATCGGCAAGATCCAAAAGAATAGCGGCAGAAGCCTTATCATCCAGATGACGAGATTTCACAAATCCCTGAGAACGTGTGAATCGGGGGTGAAAACTCACAAAATCCCCCACCTGGACATGGGCGGATAAGGCATCATCTTCTGTGGGAACAAAATCAGGTCGAATCACCACATTGGATTCATTGAGTGGAGTCTCTGAAAGAGTTTTATTGACGTGCACGGAAGGGTTTACTGGAAGAATGGTCCCCTCAATATTCTCTCCATTCCTTCCATGGATTTGGCAGTAGTCTCCAATGGTGTACAAGAAGGGAAAACCACCAATGGGAACAAAATGAACATCATCCGTCCCAACCTCTTTCACCATTCCTCCGAGAGTATCCACATGAGCCGCAAGCATTCTGTGGCTGGTGGCATCCTTGGGTCCAAAAGAGTAAACAACAGCACCTTTTCGAGTTCGTCGACAACGGATGCCTTTTTTTTGAGCATGGGACTCAAGATAGTGACCAATTTGCTCCGTGAAACCTGTTGGAGAAGGAATGTGCACAAGTTCCTTCAGATAAGTCAAAATATTCTCAATATTTGTATTTTTCATACATGAACTCCTAATGTGTTCCTGAGAGTACCATGGTTTTATCCATCAAAAAATGGGAATGGGAATCATCGTTTTATTGAAATCAGGAAGAACGGAAGAGGAGGAGTATTCCAACTCTTGTATCACAGCATTTTATTTCTAAATCGAAGAACATTCATGATGTGAATCCCAACATCTGACCATTCGGAATTTCCTGTTGATATTCTTCCTCCTTAACAGCTGAAAGTCATTGAAAGGTTAAGCGGGATAGAGATCGTATCAACAGGATTTCATTTCCCTTAAATACAAAGAGTTAAACTCACTCTCAAAGATTTGAAAATTGCTGACATGTTCAATTAGAATTCCAGCACATTCCTTTCCAACCATCGAGGAAAAAATGAAAAGACAGGGTTATCCAGAAAAACCTCAATTATGGCATTCCAAAACATTTTTCCCTTCTCCCCAATTCCAGAACCGTACAAAGCGATTCCAGCGTAGAACAAGGCCATTGGAATTCACGGCCACAAAGAATAAATGGGGTATAAAAAAAGGGATATTTTCCCTGTTCTTGCTTTTTTTCATATCCCTTCACCTCTCAGGACAAAACCTGTTTTCTCCAGAGATTCAAGCCATTCGTGATCGGGGTTTTCTCATTGTTGCCATGTATGAAAAAGATGTATTTCCCTTCATGTATCATGATGAGGAGGGCAACTTTATTGGCCATGAAGTGGAATTGGCAGAAAAACTCGGAGAGGCTTTGGGGGTAGAAGTTCGCTTTGACCGCTCCCCTCAAACTTTTGAAGAAATCATTGAACGCGTGGCCAATAACAATGCGGATATGGGGATTTCACTTCTCAGCCGTAGTCTAAAATGGGCACGCATGGTTCGGTTCTCCACTCCCTACATCACCCTCCATCCCACACTTCTTATTAACCGAGTGGCTTCCGATCAGTTTCAACTGCATCCAGATCATCCCCTCCAATCCTTAGCCCATACTCCATTCATTTTGGCTCAAAAGCAGGGGACCACATATAGAAAAACGGCCCAAGCACTCTTCCCGGAAGCAAAAATTCTCGAGTATCCAGAATGGGATATGGCTCTTGACGCCATTATGGATGTCCAACAAGAACCCCAGGCCATTCTTCGGGATGAAATCAGTATTCGGCGTTTCCTTGCCTTTGCCCCAGAACGGTCACTTTCCCTCCAAGCTGTTCCCATCATAAATCCCCGCTATGCCGATCCCCTTGCCATTGCAGTGAACCGAGATGCTCTTCATCTTCAACAGTGGATCAATTCCTATTTTGAAAAAAATGGAGTGATAGGGACAGCGGATGCCTTGATGGAACGTTATGGAGAGAGACATGAATAACAGGCTCATGGCGTGGGGCCTGCTTATCTTTTGGACTCTTGGCACACCGGTCTTTGGTCAGAATACCCTCGAGAGAATTTCCTCCTCTGGCATTGTGAGAATTGGGATTCCTGCAGAAAATTTTCCACCCTATTACCAAAAGAATGAAGGTGGAGGATGGGATGGGGAAATCTTTCCGACTCTCTTCCAACTGGCCTCTTGGTTACAAGCTACACCTGTTTTTGTTTCTTATCCTCAGATAGCGACGGCCCAGGAATGGCTCAAGAACCAGTCTCTTGATGTGTTCTTGTTTCCACCAGGAATGGAAACATCTGAAATATACACATTTCCATTCTATTCCATTCCCATGAAATTGCTGGTGAGCCGAACATCACCGTCATCTCTCAACCATCTCCCCGTAGTGGAGCATGATCAAAAGAGCGTAAACAAACTTCTCCTTACAGCGGAACCCCTCAGTCATGAAAGCAGCAAAGCAAAAGAGCAACGAACACAATTACATTCTGGAGCGATTCTGGCCCTCATCACAGAAGAAGAACATATTCACCATTTTTTGCATTCTCATCCAGCTGAGGCTCTCACACTCCGGTGCATATCAATTAATGCTCCTCAATCCATCAGAGGTGCCGTGTCGTCAGATGATGATTTTTTCTTAGAATGGCTCTCTATCGCTCTTGAAAAAATACAAGATTCCAATCGCCCTAAAGATTCCCAGCGGCAAGGAGAACACAATGAATAACACAGAATCTCAGCCATTTTTGGTTCGCTTTATGAAAAACCCATTGATGCTCATTGCCGCCATTTTGGCCGGAATTTATGTAGGATTTGTGGCACCAGAATGGAGTAAACGAATCGCACCATTAGGCCTGGCCTATCTCCACCTTCTTCAACTGGCCATTCTCCCTCTTATTGTGGTATCCCTCATCACCACCCTCGGTAGTTCCGATTCCTCACAAAAACATCGAATTTCCTTTCTCCGTGTCATCCTCATTGCCCTACTTTTTTTGCTTGCAGTGAGCGCACTCTCTCTGGCGCTGTCATTGGTGTTTCAACCAGGGAGGGGGCTATCTGAGTCTTCTCGGATCACCCTTGGAAAAACACTCTTCCATGCCGACCAAACCGGAATGAAACAAAACATCATGGAAACGAAACCTTCCATTCTCTCCAGATTTATTCCCTCCGAAATCTTTGGCTTTTGGAACCATGGACATGGCTTTCAACTGATCATTCTGGCAATCTTGTTTGGCTTGTCCTTGAGGCGAATTGGCAAAGAGCATCGAACCCACATTCTCCATGGAACTTCATCACTATTTAAGGCCTTTTTTTCCATGGCTGAATGGATCACCATCCTTCTTCCCGTGGCTCTCTTTGTCTTTGTGAGTGGCCAGGTATCAGAGCTGGGGTTCCCCATCATTCTGGCCCTTGGTAAGCTCTTAATTGTCCTTGGCACGATTTCCGCCATCATTTTTGTTCTTTCTGCCATACTAATTTCGATATCTTTGGCGGTAAATCCTGGTCGTGTGATATGGGCTCTCGGTGAGGCCATTGTCATTGGCTTTGGAACTCAAAGCGCCGTCTATGCGGCTCCTGCCATCATCCGTGGTTTAACAAAAAAACTTGGAGCGGAGCGGAATGCTACCACATTCACCGTTTCTCTTGGTGTGGTTGTGTTTCGATTTTCCTTGGCCATTCTCTTTGCTATCTCCATCGTTTTTGCAGCCCAACTTTATGAGATTCCCTTGCATGCAGGTTCCATTTTCCTTGGGATTCTGCTTGTGGTTGGGGCGTCTCTTTTGAATGTAGGAAATCTGTCAATGATGGGTTTAGCCTCTCTGAGTCTGGTCTTTTCCCCTCTAGGACTTCCAAGCAGCCCCATTCTGATTTTGCTGATGGTGTCCTATCCCCTGCTCACTCCCCTCACAGCCGTTGTCGAAGTCATGGCCATTGCAGCCACAGCCTCTGCTGCTGCAGGAAAGCAACCTGTGATAACAGAAGGCCGGGAATAGCATTCTGAGCCAAGAAGTCCTTCACTCTCTGTTTTAAAAAAGGGATGAGGACCAAGAATGGCTTCGAAATCGTCGTGGCCGAAGGACTTGTCCATGGCTTTCCATTTTCCAAATGCCTAATTGGCGAGAGATTCGGGGATGAGAACCACCGATGACATAAAGACCATCATCCATGACGGCTAAACCCGCATCATGTGGTTCAAGGGGAACTTTAGTGAGCTGAGGATCCCATGCATCGCTGGATTCCAAGCTGGACCGAAGTAAGAAATGTGTATTGTTCAAACCTCGGCCAAGAATCATCAGCTGATTTTCATAAATAACAGCGGAGAGTGGGCGGAAGTTCTCAGGCAGCTTTCGAGTAGCAAGTACAGCACCATCCTGAGGGTCCATCTCCCAAATTTCTTGGCTTCGTTGATGATCAGCACCTTCCCCGCCAATGTAAAACAAACGATTCTTCCAAGTGACTGCCAAACCTCCATCTCTGGCCTCAGGGAGTGTCCCTATTTTCTGGCAAACTCCTGTAAGGGGCTGGATGCAGTAAATGGAATCCAATCGTTTTTCCCCATCATAGCCTCCCATAAGGTACAAGCGATCATTGAGAGCTAGGGCAGAACTGAAGGACAAGGAAACTGGAAGTTGAGTGAGTTTTTTAAAATTTTTGTTTTTTAGGGAAAATTGGTACACCACATTGGAAAAAGCCCCCTTTGTCATTCCTCCAAGAACATAACCATAATTCTTCGAAACAACGGCAGAACAACCAAAAAGAGGAGAATCCAGTTCACCAATGAATTGGATGGATTTGTTCTGAGAATCCACCGCGTAGACAGAGGAAACGCGGTCGCCATCTGAAACCGTTCCTCCTACCACAAAGGCTTGATGCCCATCCGAGGCCACGAGGGCACCATGACGAGCTGTGTACCCATCAAAAAGAAAATCCCGCGCCATAAAAATAATCACCAAGGCGAGAATCCCAAGAACACTCAAGTATATAACCATGGCCTTTTTTTGCCGCTGATATTCTTCCATTGACTTAAACTACCAAGAGAAAAAAAGACTGAATAGAAAAGGCCTAAGAATTAAATAAAATTTTACATTGGTTGACCCCTTCAAACACTATGTTTTTGAAGGGGGATCTTTCTAACAAAAACTAAGCCACCTCAGACTGGAGCTTTTCCACCCACGCGGCAATGCGAGCATCGGTTTGACCGGGTTGGTTGTCGTCATCAAGAGCTAAACCAACAAATGCTCCATTCTCTAAAGACTTGGATTCTGTGAAGGAATAACCATCCGTGGGCCAAGTTCCCACAAAAGTGGCCCCACTACCAGAAAGAGCTTCTTTTAGAACACCCATGGCATCCACATAGCTGTCACCAAAGCCGTCTTGATTTCCCATTCCAAAGAAACTGACAAATTTCCCTTCAAGGTGAAGAGAAGCAAGATCTCCCAGAAGGACATCCCAGGAATCCTCAGGATCCCCAATGCCCCAGGTGGAAGAACCAAGAAGAATCAGATCATAGTCTGCCATCTTGGTTAAGCTACCTGCATCCACAGCAAAACACTCTGCACCACCGAATTTTTCTGCGATGGTTTTGGCTGCAGATTCCGTGTTTCCTGTCATAGAACCGTAAAATATAGCAATTTTCATTGCATAACTCCTTGTGATGAACGTTCCATTGCCATGGAACTTGTCAATGAATCGACACAATGCCGCTTCTTGCTTTGATAACGCTTGTACTGCCCATCTCGAGAATACCCAAGCATGATGCCCAGCATAAAATCCTCTTCAGGTGACATATGAGAGGGAGATGATTTTTGAAATCCTTGAAGGATTTGAAGACATTCGGGATTACCAAAATAAATATTTGCCTTCCTGGGGCCAAGGTTCTGAACAAAATAGGACATTTGACTCCGTGACAAACGTTCCAGAGCATCAGCAATGTCCCTTTTGCAGAGCGTGCAAAGGGCAATATCGCGTAATCCCTTCTTCAATTCATAGATGTGGTGTTCCAGTATGGTCATGGGTCACTCCCAATTCATCACCATTAAGATTGCGTTCACAATTCCCAAAGGATGTTTATATGGGTTAATTCAGACATACAATCGCAAATCTATCATCCTAATGTCAATAGCTTTACCTATCTTAAAAAGCAACAACTTTCTTTAAATCTCAAATTTCTGATTTCATCATCAGATGGAACTTTGACGAGCCCCAGGGGAAAAGAGTATCTTCTGCTTCAAGTCATTGCTTTTACAGCAGAGATTGACATCTGAGGTTCTCAAACATGAGTCTAATCACAACTCTTCTTTCTCTCGTCATCACCGTAGCAGGATATTTTTCCCCATGGTTTCCAAATCAAATTCTTTCGGCAGGAATCTTTGCCCTCTCTGGAGCCCTCACCAATTGGCTTGCGGTGCATATGCTCTTTGAAAAAGTGCCTCTCGTGTATGGCTCAGGGGTGATTCCCTTGCGTTTTGAAGACATGAAGAAGGGCATTAAAAACCTCATCATGTCGGAGTTTTTCCGCCAAGAGAATATTAAGCGAATGCTCAATGAGGCGGCTTTGGAATTTCCATCCAGCCCCATTAGTAGTAAAATTGCTGGTGCAGTGAACTATGATGCCGCCTTTGATGGTATGGTAGGCATGATTCGAGAATCAGGCTTTGGTTCAGTTCTGGGAATGTTTGGGGGAATGGATGCCTTGGAACGCTACCGTCCCCGATTCAAAGACAGAATGCAATCTGTGGTTCACGAGCAAATCTCCTCACCTGAATTTGCCCAAAAAATTCAAAAGCAAATCACAGACAAAACATCCCTTGATGCCATCCTAGCCTGGTTAGAGCATCTCATTGATGAACGTCTTGATGAACTCACTCCTCCCATGGTGAAACAAATCATTCAAGATATGATTCGGGACCATTTGGGCTGGCTGGTGGTTTGGGGTGGCGTTTTTGGTGGCCTGATTGGTCTGGCCTTTTCCTTCCTTCCATAAGAATCACATAGATAATTATTCAGGTATTAAGGATTCTCTTCCTCTTGCAAGAAGGAGGGAGAGGGTTCTACCACAATATCTACGGTAGAAGAGCGTCCTCCATCATCAACTGCCGTCAAGGCCCATTTCCCCCAACCGGGACTCCATTCTTGAACAAATCCCGGACGTGTACGCCCCAAAAAATGATCATTCGCAAACCACATCAATTGCTGAACATCCCCATCTGCGGCCGCCTGAAGTCCAATCGTCCGACGTTGTCCTTCCAGCATGTAGCTTCCCCCATCGAGGGGATGAAGAATGATGGGAGGATGCCCCAGAAAGGCTCCATCAATCCCTCGATTTGGAGGATAAGGGGGAGGTGTGAGACGAGGTAATCCCGCTTGGGCAAACATCTCCAGGGCATCAGAATCCCAAAATTCCCGTACAAGACATTTCACACCATCCCCTTTTTGATTGGTTCGGTAACCGGTTTTCATGTCCACATACACTTCTCGATGAATGGTGCATTTTTTGATGGGTGAGACTCCAGGAATGAACCATCCCATCACAGATTCTGGACAATGAGCGTTCACAGGTGCTCCAGAAACTTTGCATAAGGGAACCTGAGAAACACCATCAGGAGGGGGGATCACCACCCTTGTTTCCTCTCGCGATAGTAAATCATCCACGATTTTGAACAACAGAGGAGCCGCCATACTTCGTCCTAAAAGGGCGTTATTCCCCTCCCCATCAAAATTTCCCATCCATGTCCCCACCACATAGGGACCAGCCACCGCGATACACCATGCATCTTTAAAACCAATGGATGTACCCGTTTTGAAGGCAACTGGAGTAGCGATATTGGATTGGGGACGGGGGATGGGAGAGGGGTTCTTCTCCAGCATTTTCAATGTGAGCCATGCGGCCTCTGGAGACAAAATAGGAGAGCCAGAACTCTTCCCTTCATCCTGGAAAAAGCGCCAATCTTGGGCCACACCATCATTGGCCAAGGCAGCATAGAGCATGCTCAGCTCCCAAAGGGAGAGCTCCGCACTTCCAAGTACAATGGAAAGGCCATAATGCTCTTCAGGTTTGAGATCTGTGATGCCAGCGGATTGAAGGAGGGAGTGCAAACCGTGATGGGGTGCTAAATCCTGGGCCAACGAAATGGCTGGAATGTTTCGGCTGTCCACCAAGGCTCGCCATGCCGGAAGAGCTCCTGTAAAATCACTTCGATAATTATCCGGTGTATAGGCATTAAAGCTTGTTGGTGTATCCCGCAGAATGGTATTTGGGATGATCAATCCTTGATCCATGGCCAAGGCATAAACAAAAGGTTTTAACGTGGATCCTGGTGAACGACGGGAATTCACTCCATCCACCTGCCCTAATATGGCATCATCTCCATGATTAGCCGATCCCACCCAGGCCAACACCTCCATATTACGCCAATCACCAATAAAGACGGCTCCGTTCTTGACTCCCTTAAATCTTTGAGCTTCAACATAACGATGCAAATGCTCTTCTGCCATGGATTGCACCACCCCATCTAAGGTGGTTTTCACCTCTTGTCCCAGTCGATTGAAATGCACGGATTCACTTCCATGGGGAGCCCGAAAAGGAAAGTGATTCACCAGGGATACTGGTAACAATGGATGCACATCCTTCCCCTCATCCTCCCAACGCTCTGCCAATCGTTGACGGGCTCGAACAAGTTCCATTGGAAATCCATCCTGTTGGGGTGCACGTTCCAAAGGATCTTGAGGAAGTGTTGCTAAAGTCAATTGTTCCGAATATGACGTTTCTGAAATATCTTTACCAAAATACTTCCAAGAGGCCGCAGGAAAACCCTGAAGATTTCCACCACAGGGAGCCAAGTTCATATAGGCTTCGAGAATTTCGGCTTTAGAGTAGTGGACTTCTAAGCTAAGAGCACCCCAAATTTGTCTGAGCTTACCGCGAATGGTTCGGGTCACAAATCCCTGGCGCAAACGCACCAATTGCATTGTGAGAGTAGAGGCCCCATAACGTCTCTCCCCAATCACATAGGTGCCCCAAGCGGCTCGAGCCAAAGCCAAAACATCCACCCCAGGATGCCAATAGTAGTTTTGGTCCTCCTGAAGTAAAAGGATGTTCTTGAACCGAACCGGAAAATTGGGTAATGGACGGAAAACTCGATACTGCTCATCTTCCGTCAGAAAAAACCGCAAGGGTTCTCCCTGAGAATCAAGTGGGACAGTGGAAAATTCCACCTCTTCCAACAAGCCAGGAAGAGGATGGAAACAGGCATATAAAATAAGCAGAACCCAAGGCAACCCAGGGAGGAGGACCATCCTCCTCTTCCATTCCCTATTCAACGGAGATGCGTGTTGCAGGTTCGAGGGCCAGGACACCATTGTCATACATGGCCTCGGCAAACAAGGGAGGAATAGAGAAATCCCCCCGAACAGCGGCACGAACAGGATACGTGAATTCACGCACATCCTTTTGAGCCGTTGCAAAGATCACCAGTCTGTCCTCGCGCACATCCACATAGTCTGGATTCCACCCCCTCTGACCTTCACGCACAGCGGCAATATCGGCTTCAAAGCCGGAGGGAAGCATGTCCACCACAGCCACATTAGAAAGAGGATTTCCATCTGTACTCCGGAAGGAAACCACCGCCGTGAGGCGGTCGCCCAAAGAGCAAGAACTCACCACATTCCCCTCTTCATCCCGGAACTCCCGGTGCACTTCTAAGCCAGAAGCAATCTTTTCCTCCGGCAACGTTTGATCAAAACCAGCCCGAACCACCTGGTAGAACAGCCCAACGTCTCCCTGATTCTTCATTTGAATTTCCTGGGCCTCAGGAGAGAGATTTGCCAGGGCCAAAGTTCCCCCTTCAAATCCCAGGGCCATCAAATTCTCATCTCTTAGAAGCTGATGGGCGTCCACAACATGCTCTGTTGCATCAGGAAGAGCCTCCAAATAGGCATCCACCGCCATCAACACAGCATTCGACGAGAAAGTGGAATACCAACCAGAGCCAATAATCTCTGCCATTCTCGTGAGAAGCTCCGTGGCTCTATCATCAAGATAACCAGGGAAGTAATCGGCCAGGATTTTCACCCCATAAGCCTGGTAAGAAAGATGTTCCAAATAGGTGGCCTCTTCACGCCCCTTAATCCCATTGGATATTTTCCGAATCAAAGATGAGGCCTCTCGCTCTTGCTGAAGCATACGGTAACAGGCTGCCAGGAACAGACCTGGATAACCTGTTTCCCAATCCTTTTCATGGGCATCCAAATCCTTACGCAGAGCCTCGATGTCTCGGGAGAGGACCCGCTCATCAACCGTCAAAGCATAGAGAGAGTAGGCCCGGGAAATCAGCTGATGATGGCTCACTCCGCCACTGACTCCAAACTCTTCCACTTTTTCAGAAAGAAGACGGTAAAGACGGCTGGGAATGAAGTATCCCTGCTCCTTCGCCTCCCTTAAAAACAGAAGTGCATAGGCATCCACATCTGGATGAGAAAAAGAACGAGAGGTCCAAAGTCCCAAAGCCCCATCAGACTTGAGCCTGGACTGAAGAACTGAAATGGTGGAATTGATGTGCCTTTCCGCAAATTCTTGTGACACCTCAAGCCCCTGGAGAAGATCAGGATAGAGCAATGGATAGGTGGCACTGATGATTTGCTCCGTACAACCATAAGGATACTTCTTCAGATAAAAGTGAAGCCCTTTGGCCAGTCCAAGTGGCAAGGTGGACAGGGTCAGTTCCTCCTGAGCAAACTCCGGAAGGACAAATCGATCCAATTCCACCGTGGTTTTCTTTCCACCAGGAACAATGCCCGTGTAAAGGGAAGTTCGGTAGGGAAGAGCTGGCCGAATGCTCAGGGATTCCTGAGCCACAGAAGCCTCATCTCCATCTTCCGCTCGGAAGGTCAGGGAAGCCTCTCCCAAAGTCTCCAACGCTTTCAGACGGAAGGTGGCCAATGCATCCTCT
The DNA here is from genome assembly GCA_022360655.1 of Spirochaetales bacterium. Lineage (GTDB taxonomy): Bacteria > Spirochaetota > Spirochaetia > DSM-2461 > DSM-2461 > UBA2779. Next base: position 13,574 of record JAKSCK010000214.1, read on the forward strand.
CCAGGAAGCAAAGGAAGAGAAAACTGGGATTCTCCAAGAATTTCAAAACCGCTATCTGCCGTGAGTGAAAGTGACACCGGAGCCAGAGTTCCCCCATCCTTCCGGCTGTCTGCCACCGTAACTGGAACCTCAAATTCATCTCCGGGTGCCACCGCATAAGGAGGGAGCGCCTTAATCACAAAAGTATCTCGGATGGTGGCCTTTTGCTCTGCCGCACCAAGAGCATCGGCACTCACCGCCACCGCCATCACCCGAAGAGTTCCATTGAAATGGCCTGGAACCTTGTACGTAACAGAACCGCCCGAAGTTGTGGCATCAAGAATCCCTGACCAATACGCCACAGGTTCTTTATTCTTTCGTCGGAAGGGATTGAGATTTCGATCCAGGAAATCTCCCCCACCGCCACCACCCATGGCTGCAAGGGATTGCACCACAGAATACTCAGGAAGGAGCAAGTCCAAAATCTGAGAGGTTCGAACCTCCAAGGCCTGTTTGCGCAGGAAATACCCTAAAGGATCTGGGGTGGAATAGCGGGCCACCTGAAGGATGCCCTCATCCACGGCAAACACACAGATTTTCCCCGGCTTGGACACCGTATAATGGATGGTAAAATCTTCTCCAGGTTTCGCCTCCTGAGGAATGTCCAAGGTGATGCGGTTGGTTTGCGCATCCTTACTCACAGAAAAAGGAATGGCACCATAGCTCAGAGGACTCATAAAGATCTCAGGAGAATCCTGTCGTCTCAGCAACGCCACATTCACATAGCCATTTCCCGTCAACTCTTCCGGAACACGAATGCGAACAGTGGTGGCACTCCCATCGCTTTGGAACCAGACATGGTTGTACACCTGATCCTTTTCAATGGTCACCAAACCAGAACCGGAATAGGGACCTTTAAGGAACACCTCAATCCACTCCCCTGGAACATAATCTGATTTGTCCAAGGAAATTTCTAACTCGGCATTCCGATCCAAACGGCGTTCCACATTGGTGGCCCCTTTCACAGAATACTCAAATGCACTCACCTCCCGTCCCGTCAAGTCTTCCAAAACCACACGGAATTCCCCTGCATCAGAAGTGGGAAGGGTAAAATCGACCCCTTCGGCCGGAAGCCCGAAGGGGCGGGCAAGCACCGATTCATAGGTTTTCACCGACTCATATTTGTGCACACCATTGGGCTGACGTACCAAAGAAGACACATAGCGAATGGCCTCCACTCGTAGAGTCAAATCTGTCACATCTCTCGGAGTTAACTGGGAATCCAAGGCCAAAAAGCGCACCACCCGCTTGCTCTCCCGTGAGAGGGAACGCAAAGTCCCATCCGCTTTCTTACCAACCAAATATTCCAATGGCGAAACCATGGTGGAGATGCGATGCACCACACTGCGTCCGCTTCCCTTTTCAAAAGCTTCCGCCGTGAAGGTGACATTGTAGGAGGCCTCTTCAAATTGAGACAGATTGATGGGGAATTGACACATGCCATCCTCATCTGTATTCAGCTCTCCCAGGTCCTCGTCATAGCGATGATCCTTCATCAAGGGATCAAAGAAATCGTAATCCTGATAACCTGGGAATTGACGGTATCCTGGAGAAAGAACCACCTGGCCCTTCACACGATTACCAGAGGCAACAGAGCCAAAGAGATTCCGAACCCCAACCCGAGCCTTCAGTTCAGAAGCATTAATCCACCCATCAGAGGACAATGGAGAAAACGAAGCATGGATGTTGAGATTGTCTGGAAGAAACTCTTCTACCTTCACATCAACAGAGCCCAACAGCGTTTTGATTTCTCGCCCACTGCGTTTACGAATCAGGTGAAGGCTGGCGGTGTAGTTTCCTGTTGGTGAGTATTCCTGAGTGGCAAAACGGAATTCTTCAAACCCCGCCCCCGAAAGACGCAGCCGTTTGGTGGCCACCTCATTCCCCTGAGAATCCACAACCCCTACTTCCAGAACGGCACCAGACAAATCCTTTGTCCAATCTCCAGACTTCACCACCATTCCCAGACGCACTTCATCGCCTGGTCTGTAAATTCCCCGATCAGAAAACAAAAATGCATTCACAATGTCGGGATCAGAACCTCCTCTCACCCCGCCTACAGGGAAAGAAGAATAATCCAAGTATCGTCCAGTGGCCTGATAGGGAAGGAAAGACATGTCCTCCCCCTTGGTCACAGTGTAGGCCACAGGGGTGCGTTCTCGATTCAGATGCTCTAAGGAAGGAAGAGAAACCCTACCTTGGGCACCCGTTGTGGCTGAGGCTACGGTGACTCCATTCTTTCCTAACACCTCCACACGGGCACCAGAGACAGGCCGACCAGTGGCTAAGGATTGAACAAAAATCTCATGGCTCATGTCTCTCTGGGTTTTCACATACAAACCCAAATCCGTCACCATCACCAAACGCTTATCAAAAGAACGGCCTCCTTGGTCATAGGCTTTGAAGAAAAAGAGGCCATGTCGCAAACCCTTACTAGCATCAGGATTGAGATAAGGAGAAAAGTCAAAAGAAAGATAATTGGGCTTAGAATCCTCCGATGGGGTGACTCGTTGGGTGGCAAAACTGGATACAGAAAGATTTTCTTCATCAAATCGATAATTTCTAAAATTAAAATTAGTGAGATTTCCAGAGGATTGGCTCACCAAATGATTCACATCATCAGGACGAATCCGAGCAATCTGATAACCAACACGTGAGATTCCCCGTGAAAGAAGAGAGATTCGCTTGGAACCACTCATAGAGAGTAAAGCACCATCAGAAAGAACTTTCAGCTCCTTAGGATATTCAGGAACCTTCATGATGGTTTGAACATCTTCTGTGAGGTAATAGCCCCCAAAGAACTTGGCCCCTTCTGTCACTTCCACGTAAATGGACCGTTTCGGTTCCGCTTTTACACGAAAGCTCACCATGTTTGAAAACTCTTTAGCCGTAGGGAGAACTTCCAGATTTAATGGCTCGGATAAAGCCAGAACAGCCGGCACCACCTCTTGAGGACTGCGCCACCTGTAATTTTTTTGTCCCCTGAGTCCTGGTAAATCTGGTCTGTCATGAGGAAGAGTCCAAACCCGGATATGAGAAGTAATCTCTTCAATGGAAATCTCACCTCGGGTTTCTACAATGAGAATTTGGTCATAGCCCTCTTCTGGTGTGGGAACAAGATCAAGTGAAAAACGTTCCACCCGAGCATAGGCCGAGGAACCAGGAATGGTGGAATGGGAGCTCAATGACTTTGAAGACCCCGGTCCTCCCCAAGCAGAGAGGACTCCTTTATCTACGCGATATTCCGCAGGAATATCGGAAACTGGAACCCCTAAGGTTTCTGAAACAAAATAGGCCTCCCGCCCATCCTCACTCAAAGTGATTTCAGTCTCATACTCTCTCTTCTCAAGTGTCCCAGAAGAGGCCTCAAGGTCCAGCTCGAGATGCACCTTCCCTTCAAGAGAATCCGCATCTAAAGGGTAATTTGAAACCAAGGTTGCCAAAAGAATTTTTCGATGACTATCCGTGGGATCAATGTAAAATTCCATGTTGCGGAGAGAAAGTCCGAGGGGAGGAATTCTTAGAGAAGCCTGATTCATCACCTCAACATGGCTTGGAAAAAGATCCTTTGAAAAACGAATATCAAACTCGGTCCCCACGGGCCAATGCGCCTCTGGCTGGAAGGTCAATACAGAATCTCCTTCCCATTTCCAAACACCAGCAATGGGGGGATTCATTCGGATTTCTCCACCAGGAGTTTTTCCAACTTCTTCCAAATGGGCTGCAGAGCCACGGAACTGAATACGCAAGGGCTGGGGGGCTTCTTCGAGGGATTGAGGGATGGGAGGAACCACTACCTGATAAGGAATCACCAAGCGTTCAGGACGCCGTGAATCAATGAACTTCCATACTAGCAGCCCCAGAATCCCAACAACAACAATGCCAAGGAATCCAAGAAATCCCCGGAAAAGCAGACGGAAAGATTTCTTCAGTTTTTGACTGTTTTGGCATTTTGTTTTCCAAGAACGCAAAAATCCTGGAGGTTGATAAGACCCCAAAAAATAGGAAAGTTTCTTGGGTGATTTTTGAGGGGCATCGTCATCTTTTTTCATCTTTTCTGACATGTTTTATCCTTTTAGCTAACCTTGACATCAAACCGTTCTCATCATGTACATGTCAAGCTTTACAATCTCACATTGTTAAAAAACAACACGATTCAGGAACCTCTGTTCAGGTCAAAACAAAATGGTTTGATCTTCCCAAAGCCAGACACCCTCACCTAGCTCTTCTTCATGGTGATGCAAGAATTGACTGGAAAATCGTCTTATGTTCTTGAAGAAATGGATTGTTCCCACTGAATCATTTGAGGGGAATGATCCGTAATGAGAACCTGAGCAAAAGAACGCACTTTACGCCATTGGTCTTGGGTATTCACCGTCCAAAAGGCAATTTTGATTCCTTTCCAGCGAGCAAGAAAGAGGAGCATACGAAGTATGATGGCCGGTAGAGAATCAAAAACCTGAATGGGAAGGTTCAGGTATGCAGGTTGAATGGTCCGAATGGTTTTCACAAGAGCTCCAAACCCTGCTTTCTGATGGTCTTCTCCCAAAAGCAGTCCCACCTCATAACCTGCAGAAGAAAAGGGTTCTAATAATTCATGCATAAAGGAAGACATATGGAAATGAATCTGAGGATATTGGGAAAGTAAGGAATCCAAGGCAGCAAAATCGTCCTTGGATAGGGTTTCTCCCTTCAATTCCACATCCACAGTTTTACCTTCATAAGTGGCCACAAGTGTGAGAACGGATTGTAAGGATGGAATCCTCTCCCCCCCTCCAGCATCAAAGGATTGCAAATCATCAAGGATCAGATCATTCACCCGTCCTTGGCCATTGGTGGTTCTCTCCACACAGCCATCATGAATCACAACAAATTCCCCATCGCTGGATTTTTGGACATCCAATTCCACCCCATCGGCTCCAGCCTCTAATGCTGAGCGAAATGAACACAATGTGTTTTCAGGAAGCCGTCCCTTATGACCGCGATGTCCCCAAATTTGAGGTTTTTTTTCACTCATGATGACTGATCCTCTCTCCTTGATTGCTGTAATACTTTCTATGATTTTTTTGAATATGGCCCTCATTCCACCGTTGGGGGAAGCTCAACCAAAATCGTGGTTCTCAAAACATATGGACATAAACCATAAGAAATGGAAATCGCAAAGATTTCTCATTGAGCCTTCTGAGAGCATTCTGACTCTCCCTCTTCCCCTCGCCGCACAAAAAACATCAAGGAAAAAGCCAAAAGAAAGAAGAACACAGCAAAAAGAAGCAAGGCCACATAGCCCTCCGGTTTCTCTCCTCCCTGCGTGGTGATGTCCATCACCACTCCACCCAAAGGAGGTGCCACAATGCTGGCCGCCTGAGAAAAGAAATAGTACAAACCCGTGTATCCTCCGATTTTCCCCACCGTAGCCATATCCACCACCATGGGAAGAGAATTCACATTCACCAGTCCCCAAGCCAAACCTGCCACCCCAAAAAAGAGGGCCACAGGAAGAAAAGTTCGGAAAAACATGGCCACTATGAGCATGGCAATCATTCCCACCAATCCAAACCGAATGGTGCGATTCCGACCAAGCTTGGCCCCCAAAAATCCAGCCGGAATGGCCACAAGTATAAACATGGCCGAATATACCCCAAGAATCAGAGCCCCCGTACTTTCAGGTAATCCCATGTAATACTTTGCATAACTGGAGAAAAAGGTTTGCAGAGAGTTGTAGCCCACAAACCAAAAAAACACGGCCGCTAACAAAGCCAAAAGACTCTTCTCTCCCCGCACCACATCCCGCAGATTCTCCACCAACTCTCTTAAGGAAGATGTCAGTGAAACCCGTTCCCCTTGTCCCCCTTCATACCCCTTGTCCTCTCGAATCAAGATCACCACCAGCATACTGGCCACAAACATGAGAGCGCCTCCCACGATGAAAGGAAGACGGATGTCATGGTCATAGAGAGGCTTGCCACCAAAGAACACCAGCAGGGCTCCAGCTCCTCCCATAAAATTGATGATGCCATTGGCCTGACTCCGAAATTTGGAGGGTGTGATATCAGGCATCAGGGCAATCACGGGATTCCGAAACAATGCCATAGACAAATTCATGATGATCACCGAGAGCATCATCAGTCCCAAACGCTGATTCAAATTGGCCACTGGAATCAGCATAAAAAACACCATGGCCAAAGGAGCACCCGCCAAAATGAAGGGACGTCGTTTCCCAAGACGCGTGTTGGTTCTATCGCTCAAAGCGCCAAGATAAGGAAGTAACAACACCGCAAAAATGTTATCAATGGTCATCACCACCCCCACCAAAGACAGGGGTAAGTCAAAGCTTTCCTTGAGAAACACTGGGACATAGACATTGTACATGGACCATATCACCGAGATTCCAAAGAAACCAAAACCTAAAAGAAATGTT
>JAKSCK010000243.1 GCA_022360655.1 Spirochaetales bacterium
CATTGCCTCATCCATGCAGCATTTATTGCTCCAGAGGTATACCCCGAGCGATGTTTTCCTCACCATCATTCAGACCAGTCTGCTCTGGCCCAGGCGCAGAATCTCTTCACGCAGGATCCCCCTGCTTTTCTCCATTGGTGGCACAGTTTCTTTCGCCCCAGCCGATGCTGTTATTGTGGCTCGTTATTCTTCCAATACTGCCAAAAATTGAGGGCTGGACGTTTGTGGTCTTGGCGGAATCCACCCCCTGATCCCGTTTAGAAGAATGAAATGTTCTTAGCCCTGGGGCACCCTTGCTATGCACAAGGGATTCGGCAAAGTTTGCCCCAGGTTAACGTCTGTTCTCAATAGAATCCGCTAGTCCAAGATCCCTGAAGGAGCGGCCGGTTGAACAGGTTTCCGCGTCGGAGTGGGTGTTGATGGAATCAGTCCAAAAGGATCATTGGTCACGTCATTGCCAAGATATTTCTCATCCAATCCCAATTCTGCAAAGAGTTCAGAGGTGTATGAAGCATTGTCAGCTGCCTGAAAGGCCGGGGAACTGAGCGTAGAATCCACTGCTATGCGAATGGCCTGCTCTTCATTCCGTTGTTTCTCAAAGGATGCCAGTGTTCCTATGGAACGAGGTTGGGTGCCAGCAATGAAAACCTCTTCTCGGATTTGATTTTCTGGGGTGTCTGCCTCAGGAAGCATTCCGGTATGTCGGTCGATGTCCACTCGAACAATTCCCGTTTCCGGTTCAGGGAATGGAATTCGAGCAAGGTTTGCATGAATATTTTTCATGTATTGTGCCCAATAAGGGCCAGTAGACGTGGCACCGGTTTGTCCCTTACCCAAGGAGTTGCCACGTTGATCAAAGCCAATCCACATGACTGTCGTGACATAAGGGGAATAGCCCACAGTCCATGCATCCGTCCAGTTTTGGGTTGTACCGGTTTTTCCTGCCATGGGCATGCCATCAAATCCATCAACCCGAACTCGAGCATAACGGAGCGTCCCGTATTGAACGGTGGACTGAAGCATGTCTGTCATCACATAGGCCGCCTGTGGTGAAAGCACCTGCATATCCCGTTTTTCCTGGGAGGCACGGAGTTCTCGCTCTGGGTTCACAATCACATTGCCATCCCGGTCTTCAATGTATCGAATGGCAAAAGGCTCGACAGCTCGTCCTCGGTTAGCCAGAGTGGCATAGGCTCGGGCAAGGCGGATGGGGGGGACACTGATGATACCAAGAGCCAGGGGATACACTCGTTCAAAGGTTTTGGCCACATCCTGGGGATCAGTGATGCCCAAAAGGCTTGCAGAACGTTCAATGGCAGCATCAAATCCAATAGTTTCAAGCACCACCAGGGCGGGAATATTTAAAGAACGGGCCAGGGCATTACGGAGCAATACGTAACCATTCCAACGGCCATTGTAGTTTGTGGGTGTGTAGGGAGTGCCATCCGGGCTGATGAACTCCCGAGGCCCATCCAAGATTCTACTGGAAGGGGTGAACATTCCTGAACTGATTCCAGCAGAATAGTACAGAGGTTTGAAAGCGGAACCGGGCATCACATTGGCATTCATGGCTCGGTTAAACTGGTTATTGCGGTTGAATTCACTTCCCCCCACCATGGCCAGAATGTAGCCTGTTTCATTGTCCAAAGTGATGAGGGCTGTCTCTACATTGTTCTTTTTGACGGTGGACTTGGCTTCGTTATAGGAAATATTTGCCAGGGATTTGAGGGGTTGGAGACCAAAAGCCAAGGACATCATGTCCATCACAGGATTGAGATCATTTTGCATGTAGGCTTTGGCCCGACGCGTTTGAAGAGCATCAGCAACACGAATCCCAGGGATATCAAAAGCCAGAGAGAGCATATCAACCGTATCAATGAGGTTTTCTAAGGCATAGTTATCTTTTTCACTTCGCTCATTCCGGTATTTGGCATTCCATACCGGAAGGCCTGCCTGGATTTGGTCATTGGCTGCTTTCTGGTATTCCAGATTCAGAGTTGTGTGAATGGTGAATCCATCCCGGTAGATGTCCTGCTGCCCAAAGAGGTATTGCTCCACTTCAGAGCGAATGTACTCACTAAAATAGGGGGCTTTATCATTAGCCAACCGGTCAAAATACGGGGAGTCGGTGGGGGAACGGGACCAATCATAATTGTTCCAATATTCATCAAACGAGGAATCCGCTTCATTCATGGTGATGTACCCTGCATCAACCATCTGATTGAGAATCTCCCGTTGGCGGGCTCGGGCAACATCAGGTTTGATGATGGGAGAATAAAGGCCACTACCAGCCAGCTGAATGGCGAGCATCACAGATTCTGCGGCGGAGTTTTCTGTTGCGCTATGCCCCATGAAAAATTGGCTTGCTGCTTCAACGCCATAGGTGTTGTGTCCAAAATACACAGAATTAAGATACTGCTCCAATATTTCTTGTTTCGTGAAGCGTCGTTCTAATTGATAGGCCCACCAAATTTCCCGCAGTTTTCGGCTCACGGAGATGTCCGATCGGTCCGCATGGCGACGGCCTGCAAGCTGCATGGTGAGGGTGCTAGCTCCTTGGAGCGATCCTTGCTTGGTGATGGCATAGATTGCCGAACGGAATGTTGCACGGAGCAAGCCCACAATGGAAATACCTGTATGCTCAAAGAATGGAGCATCCTCCCGGGTGAGCAGAGCTTGAATCTGAACTTCAGGGAGAGAGGTTATGGGTATCAAATCTCGCTTTTCATCAGAAAAAAATTCTGTGATGAGATCACCATTGATATCCAATACCCGTGAAGGGATGGCAGGACGGTTGGCAATCAACTCATCCATATTTTGCGTATTTCTATTAACGGCAAGGCTCCAACCCAGGGCAGCGCCAAGGGCGGCAGCCGTGATGATTAAGGAGCCCGCGAAGAGCAGGACAATGGTCCGGCGTTTCCCGGTGAGCAGCATGGTCACTACGGTACGACCGGAGGGGGGGCTTGTCAAGAAGTGGAGGATAAGAAGACCGGTCCCGAGGGGACCGGTCACCCTCGAAAGGGGCCAGTGAACAGCACAGTGAACTGGGAGGGGTACTGTCCTGTTCTCCTGACATTCCCATTATCGCACCAGAGTAGGGAAAACTTGAGTTTCTAGCCGTCCCCAGCACCGTAGGGGGATCCTGGGCCTTCTGTGTTGTCTGTGACCGCAATGTCCATGATGAGACGAATACTGATTTTCCCTCCAGGGAGAACATCAATGCTTCGTTCCACAGCAGTATCACCAATCAAATAGGACAGCACATGATTTCCAGGACTCACCTGAATGGTTGCCATGCCATTCTGATTTTCAATTTCTTCTCCATCCAAGAGAAGAATGCTACCAGGTGGAATTTCGAATTGAAGTTCCGGAAGTCGGTAGTCAAGAGTCACGGATACTGTTTTTTGCTCACCGGGTTCCACGGCTACGGTCATGTCTTGGGTTGGGGCTAGGTTGCTTTCCACCCGAATCCGGTGAAGCCCTGCAGGAAGTGGGAGAGGCGAGTTTAAGTCCACTTTCTTTCCATTCACTTCCAATTGAATGCGCTCGTCTGGGTCGTTGGAAGGGTTTGTGAGGTTTACAGAGAGAGTGCCTTCTTGGCGCCATATCGTGGATGCCTTGAGATTCAACTCAAAATCAAAGACCGAATCTGGAATCCCCTTTGATACCGGTAACACCGTTGCCATCAGTGGAAGATCCTCTGTGGAAACAGGAAGAGGAATCACATCGGTTAAGGCGTCTTTAGCCAGAGAACTTCCGCCTGCTAATGGGACTTTAATGTAGAAGGATTCACGCGATGGTAGAAGGCGCATAAAAGACCGTGTAGCCTGATAGGAAAGATTTTCCTGGCTGGGAGGTGGTGTGACATTGCGGTATATGAGAAGAGCAAAACTGTTTGGATACTGTCGAAGTCCATCTGGAATTGTGAATTCAAGTTCCCAACCATCTTGGAAATCCTTGATGCCTTCTGTGGAAATAACCACAAGTTCCTCTGGGTGAAAACGTACAGAATCCCCATCAGGAATGACTGTGCCGGCAATTTTTCCACGAAGGTTCTCCGCCATTAACGGCAGACAGGTGAGGGGCAACAGGACGAGCAGGGCGGTGAAGCGACGAATCCGTCTCATGGTGTTTTCCTCATAACTTCCCTTATTCATTGAAGAGGGAGGCCAGTCGGGATGGGTCCACAGGGACTCCATCCTTCCGAATTTCAAAATGAAGGTGAGGCCCAGTGGAAATTCCTGTATTTCCAGAATGGGCAATACGCTCTCCGGTCATCACCCATTGATTGGGTTTGACAAGCACCTCATCGAGGTGAGCGTAGACCGTTTGAAAGCCTCCCTCATGGTCGAGTATAACGAAGCGTCCATAGATTTCCAATGAGCCAATCTGGGAAACGCGTCCTTCCCTGGCTGCTAGCACTTCGGTTCCAATCGCTGCTCTCAGGTCCACCCCAGGATGAAAACTCATTCGGCCAGTAAAGGGATGGGGGCGATATCCAAATGCTGATGTGAGATGAATACGATTCAGTGGACGAGTAAAAAGTCGTCCAAGAAAACTCTTGCGTTCCCCTGGCGGCAGTCGAAGCCCAGGGTAGAAGAGCAACGATCGTCCATCTGGTGTGATGAGTGTTCGAGGTTCTGTTTCATGTCGTCCCACAAGAGATAATTCCCATTCTTTTTGGGCCTCTTGAGGGATGAATAATCCAGGAATATTGGGAATAAGAACACTTTGTCCATGAGGAAAGAGAAGGGGAGACGACCACCCATTGAGGGTGGCTAAGGTGGCATAAGGAAGATTGAACGCTGCGGCGACGGAGAATAAATCTTCCTCATCTTTTGGTGTGTAGAAAAAAAGAGTCAGGGGAAGTTCTTCATCTCCGGCATACCAGGCTTCAATATCTTGCTGGTGTTGCCGGTAAAGAGGGTCTTGGGCTACGGAAGCCCGCATGATTTGGGGATATTGTGCGCCAAGTGTGGAACGCGAGAGAAGTACAATATAAAGGAATGCGCAACTAATTTTTCTCATCAAAGGGTTCAAGTAGCTCCAAATCTCCAGGTTTTCCAGCCGCACCTCGTCCAAGTCGTCGGTCTGGGCGTCCAGGGCCATGAAAGTCCGATCCTCCCGTGATGAACATGCCGTTGGCCTCAGCCAGAACTTCGAGTCGGGCAGCCTCTCTTTTTGATGCCCCAGAATGACGGGCTTCCACACCGTCTAAGCCCAGTTTACTCCATTCGGCAAGTCGTTCTCCCATTTTTCCCCAGGAAATCCAGAGGGAAAGAGGATGGGCAAGAACGGCCTTACCCTGAGCTGAATGGATGGCATGAATGGCTTCCTCTAAAGTGGGACGCTCTCTAGGAACATAGTAGGGGCAACGAGGGCCAAGCCATTGAGAAAAAACTTCAGGGACGTTCTTTGCCTTCCCTGCATTGATGAGCCAACGAGCCATGTGCATTCGGCCAACCACATCGCCACCTGCTAACTCTTCCAGGCTCTTCTGGCTGATGGTGAGGCCATCTGCCTGCATGCGTTCAATCATGGTGGTGTTGCGTCTTTGGCGACGCTGTCGAATCTCAACAAGGAATTTTTCTAATTCCTCTGTTTCATCAAGATGAAGTCCTAAACCAAGAAGATGAAATTCTCCGGGGCGAAATTCTACTTCAATTTCCACTCCAGGAATGAAGCGAATTCCATGTTTCTGTGCTTGGATCGTGGCCTCGGTTAGGCCGGCTATTGTGTCATGATCTGTGAGGGCGAGAGCTGTGATTCCTGCATCAGCAGCTAAATCCACCAGTTGTGTTGGAGAAAAATCGCCATCACTTGCATGGGAATGGGTGTGGAGGTCTACCATATAAGATAGGATATACGGGAATGGGGAATTGTTGACAGGCCCACGGGGGGATGCGTATTCTTTTCCCTAACGGGTTTAACGGGAGCTTCTTTTGCCTAAACCGGTCTTTTATCGAGCAAACGCCATCATCTACTTCCAAGGCGACAAAGCCGAAGGAATCCCCATCCTCAAGGAAGGGAAGGTTGAGCTGTCCTATGAGGATTTGCAGACTGGTGGCGAAATACGGGAACCAATACAAACAGGTGAGTTCTTTGGTGTGAAAGCCGCCTTGGGACGAAACCCTCATGATGAAACAGCAACCGCTGTGACGGACTGTACGGTTGTGCATTTCAGTGTTCCTGAATTTGAGGAATTGGTCGCAGGAAATCCTCGGGTTTTGATGAAAATGCTTCAAGTGTTTTCCACTCAGCTTCGGCGAATCCATCATCAGGTTCAGGGTTTGCTCTCTGCTGACCGAGTTGGAACAAATCAAGAAGCAGGTTTGTTTGCCGTTGGAGAATATTACCTGAAGGAACACCAGTACCCTCAAGCGGCCCATGTTTTTAAAAGTTATTTGAGTCATTGGCCCTCTGGAATCTATGCGCCTCAAGCCACTTTGAAGCTTGGAGAAGCGGAAGCGGGAAGGAGTTCCATTAATGATGAAACTCCACCACCACCTGAAGCTCCAGCAGAGTATGGAAGCATGGGTTTTGCGGAAATTGAGCGGCAATTTGGTATGGAGAACTACAAGGATGCCATGAAGGGCTTCCTTTCCTTGGTGAATGAAAATCGGGATCCTGAGCATGCGGCATTCTCAGAATTCCGTATTGGTTGTTGTCTCCATCATCTCCAACATCATCAAGAGGCAGCAAAGCAGCTGGCCATGGTGATTCGAAAGCATCCAAAGCATTCTCATCTTGCAGAGGCGGTGTATTACATGGGGCTGTGTCATGAGGCCATGGGGGATGAAGAAAAAGCACAGGGATTCTTACGAAAAGCCGGTCAGATGGCAGAAGAAGGCGGAACCCTCTATCGACAAGTGATGGGGAAACTCCGTGAGCTTGAGGGAGGTGGAGAATGAGTCTTGATCTCTCTCTTTTTGAGCGCTTTGCCAAAACCTATTCCGCGGGTCAAATGATCATCTGTGAGTATGAACCAGGGGATACGTTTTACCTGATCCAATCAGGACAGGTGAAAATAGTTAAGATTTTTGGCCATATTGAAAAAACCATTGATATATTGAAACCTGGTGAGTTTTTTGGCGAAATGGCCTTGTTGGAAAATGCGCCCCGGAGTGCCTCCATCATTGCTTTGGAAGATTGCAAGCTTTTGGAATTTAACCGCAGCAACTTTGAGGTTCTGATGACTGGAAATCCTCAGATGGCTCTCAAGTTGCTTTCTCTTTTTGCAAAACGCATACATGACCAAAAACGGCGTTTAGCCATTCTCACTCTGTCTGATGATTATGCCCGGGTGGCCGACGTGTTTGTGATGCTTTCAGAACAATCGGAAATGGAAGATCCGGATGTGGACACTGGAAAGCGAATTTTCAATCATTCTGTAGCTGATATTGCCCATTGGGCGGGGATGAGTCCGGATCGGTGTCGGGAAATTCTCAACCATTTCCAAGAACAACGTCGGGTGAGTGTGTTTCAGGAACGCATTGAGGTTACCAATATTCATGATTTAGCCCGATTTGTTTCCTCCCGCCGGAAGGTTCAGGAAAGTCAAGATCCAACCGTTTCTTGAGCCAACCAACCAACTGTCATTGAGAAAAACCGGTTCGATGCCCCCGGCGCGGAGCGACGGGGTCGATTTAGAATTTCTTAGGACTGGGGCGTTGGTGCATCTTTGAGAAAGGCCAATTCCCTGGTGATGGATTCTTCTCCATTCAGGTTCAATTCAAGGAGCCGACGGAGATGAATCATTCCTTCTGCATCAATGGAATCAAATCGAAATCCACAGGTGTTTTGGGCTTGATGAACCATGGTGGCTTGAGTGCTGATGCGAATTCCAGAATGGGGGAGGGCTATGTGCAATGTCCATTGCTCTCCAATCTGAGGATGGAGTCCGTCAGTTGGAACCACCAGGGCTCCTTTTAGAGAGACATTGAGGATGCGGGCTGCGGATTCAGATCCGTTCTGTTCAAGAGAGCCCTTTACGTTGAAGTCGGTGCGTTCGAAGCGTCTGTTCCCCTGAGTGTCCATTGCATCAATACTTGTGCTTCCGGCGCTTTCCGTCAAGGCGCTTGACCAGAGTGATTTACCGGATATAATGGTGCCGGTTCGCCAAAGTAGCTCAGCTGGTAGAGCAACGCACTCGTAATGCGTAGGTCTGGGGTTCAAATCCCCACTTTGGCTAAATGTAAATCCTTTATTTGGCTTTATTCGTCCCGCCGAACAGACGATGAGAACTTTGCCGACATGGTGGCATAGATCATTTCAAAATCACCTTCAAGAGCTCCCAAAGGAACGCCTGTTCGAAGTGCACGGCGAGCCAAATCTTCTGATATATCCAGGTTTGTGAGATAAATTTCATACCATTGGGCAATTTTTTCCGATGTTCCTTCGAGTTGAAGGGTAATGTAAAGATTGATGATGCGTCGGTGGGCATCCGATTGTCGATTGATTTCATCCACGACCGCTTCAAGACGACCCTCATCCTCTGGATACATGCGCATGGCTCGGCGTCGAAGACCAGCAAAGAGAACAGGATTTTCCACTGTGAGGCTGGTGGCATAGATGTTGTAACGGGGATGAGGAGTTTCCCCATAGCTCATAAAGGGGAGAAAGAAAAACAATACGAAGCCTATCTTGCATCGCATGAGGTTAACGGTAGTGATTTTTTATTCTCAACTCAATGTTTATCAAATATTTCAAAATAGAGAATGAATGAAGAATGGCATGGGTGAGTGAAAAACCGTTTCTTAGAGCTTTTTGAGCTATAGTTTGTTCATGAAGCATTCCTTTGAGGCGGTGGTAGAAGGAAAGGGAACATGGATTTGGTTGCGAATACCCGATTCCATTAGTCAAGAATTTTCTTCACGTGGGGCGGTAGCCATTGAGGGGAGAGTGGAGAGGGATTCCTATTTAACTGTTGCAGAACCTGATGGTTTTGGGGGGCATTGGATTCCAGGCTATGATCATCTGTCCCTTCCTTCATTTCTCTTGGGGCAAACTCTTCATGTCGAAGTACAACAATCCAGCCAATGGGCAATCCCTCCTCTTTCCCAGGATTTTTTTCAGGCCATTCAATCCTCAGAATATGCCATATCAACATGGGAAAACATCACTCCTGCAGCACGGTGGGCTTGGTTTCGATGGGTGCGTTCCGCCCACCATCATTCCACTCGTCAGAAGCGTCTTTCTCTCATGTTGAAACATCTCTCAATTGGAAAGCGTCGTCCCTGCTGTTTTGATCAAAACCGATGTACGATTCCAGAACTCAGTATTCAAGGAAAATTTTTGCCAGAAAAGAAGGCGTTTGCGTGAATGCCGTCGTGGGCTTATTCCAAGAGATTCCTGGAATAAACCCATTTCTGGAATTCTTTCTAGGGATGCATTGCTTTCAGGTGAACTATTTTTTTTCCAATCCTCCCACTGAATAGGAAAGGGATGCATAGGGGATGACTTTGAGCAGATTGATGTTTTCATTCCAACCTTCTGTGGTTTGAGAACCTACAGTTTCACTTTGCCATCCTCTGATTCCATAGCCTCCACGAACTCCTGCGGAGAATGAGGCATTCTCAGAGATTTTCATATCTGCTCCAAGGGATGCACCAAGGCCAAAGGTTCGTGAGAGTGTGGTGGCTGTACTTTCATATGAGAAGAACTGATTAAAATCAAAACCAATCGTCAAAAGAAGGACAAGTTGCTCATCCTCCATCACTTTTAGAACTGGACCAGCAAGCAAGCTGATGGCAAAGCTTCGTGATTTTGGGATGTGATCAACAAAGAATGATTGCTCTCCATGCTGTGTGGTTGAGAACGGAAAGAGGAAGGACGCCGCTGCATGAATTCCCACACGTTCATCCTCTTTTAAGGATGTTGCTGAAACATCCACACCAGCCAGATGGGCCTCATCGCCCCATTGGATTGATGATCCGTTCAAATGGAGTTCCCGAATGTAGGAATAGGCACTTCCAACAGCAAAGGATATTCCCGTGGGGAGAGCTGAGAGGGATATGGAACAACCAAGAGCGATCATCAGTGTGAACACAAATATTTTCTTTGCCATACATGACTCCTAGGAACTCTAGCGTAATAAAATGAATGTGTGATTACTGTGAACCTTGTTAATCCTTGGCGGAAAAATCATGTTTTCTCCTTCATGGAGTGGATCTCATGAAGGATGGTGAATCGATCATAACCCCCGGCCGCGCTGCGCGGTCGGGGGTCGATCTTATTCAATCATCATCATTGATGGTGACGGTGGCCTGATCAAATCCTGAAGAGAAGGGGAGGAAATTGATTCCAGTGGCTGTGGTTCGGAAATTGGACCATGTCACAATGAACTGCTCGGAGGATTCTTGGATGTCATCATCGGTGATGTTGATGGTGAGGCTACCCTTTTGCCTTGTTCCACCTGAAATGGTGATGGTTCCACTGTGAGGCGTGGGAATATCGGTTCCAAG
Organism: Spirochaetales bacterium; assembly: GCA_022360655.1. GTDB lineage: Bacteria > Spirochaetota > Spirochaetia > DSM-2461 > DSM-2461 > UBA2779. Next base: position 10,467 of record JAKSCK010000243.1, read on the forward strand.
AGTAACAGGGTTGGCAAGTGTGTCTGGAGCTGTGATGGCCCAATCTACCATGAAGCCTTGGCTGGGAACCGCTTTATTGCTGCTGTCGGAGTAGGTGAGATCGACGGTCACGGATCCATCATCTTCATCGGCACTCACTTGCTGTTGAGAGGAAAAAAGGAAGTCATTATCAGTGACTTCGACTCGAATCGTTCTTGAGGTTGAGGATGTTGTGCCTGAAACGCGGCCATGAGAACCAATCCGGAAATTGATGAGCATGGCCTCATAGCCTTCCGATATGTTGTCATCAACAGGAGTGAGCACCAGTTCTCGTGAATTGGTTCCGACAGGGAAGGTGAGTGTATTGGTTTGAGCGGTAAAGTCATAGTGGGTCAAGCTGGAGATATCGGTGGCACGGAATCCCCCATGGGTAAGAGTTATGGTGAGGGTAACAGGGAGAACGCGGTTTGAAGGCACCGTGATGTTGGCCACCTGTTGGGCTCCTCCATTCTCATCGATGGTGACATTGCCTGAGAATGTCACGGGGATCTTAGGATCTTTATCCTGCACTCTCACGGCCGATCTTGTGTTTCCAAGAGTGATGTTGGTGCTTGGATTTCTCAGCTCAATCGTCAGCGATTCTGTTCCCTCATAGTAGGTGGAGGAATCTTGGAAGTAGGCTTGTAAATCTTTCGAAACCTCTCCTGCTGCAAATCGAATGGTTCCCCTTGCTCCGTAACTGGCATCGGGAGGGTTGGATCGGTATACGGTGAGATCTTGTCCCTGGCTGAAGGCATAGTTAATAGAGCTTGCTTCTGCGATGAATAAATAATTCACCGTAGCCTCTTCATCGAGGGGTTCTGATAAGGTGAATCGGGCAATCGTGACCTGGTCATTGGGGCCAGGGGCCACTTCCGTGACTGTTAAACCTGTGATGGTTACAGTGGGAAGATCATCATTCACAATCGTGATGCTTTGGCTGAGCGTACCAGAGAATGTGGCATTGACGATATTGCTGATGACAAAGTTGAAACTTTTATCGTCTTCAACAAGCACATCATTGATGATGGGAATATCAACGGTGGCACTGGTTTCACCTGGTGCAAAGAGAGCTCGACCGCTTGTAGCGGTGTAGTCTGTACCGGCAATGGCCGTGTCATCGGCTGTGGCATAATCGGCAGAGATGGAAAGGCTACTCGGAGCATCTAAGGTGAAGGTGGCGGTGATATTCCCTCCACTCACATCTTCATCCACGGATGTGGCAACTTGGACACTCATGCTTGGTGGATCATCGTTATCGGTGATGGAGAAGGTATGAGAGATGGTTTCTCCAAGACGCAAATCATCAATGGCTTCTAAACGGACGGTGAGTTCTTCATTAATTTCATCAAGGCTGTCATCCAGAATCTGTATGACAAAGTTTTTTGAGGTTTCTCCAGGAGCAAAAACAAGAGTTCCTGTGGAATTGGAATAATCTGAACCTTCTGTGGCATTTTCTGAGGAAACCACCCAACGGGCGGAGAGAGAACGTTGACTGGACCCATTAAATGTGGCGGTTAATTGCACATCCCCTGCAGATTCTGCTACATCATCTGCTCCTTCTGTGAGGGAGAGGATGGGGGATACATCATCATCCACCAGGGAAATGGTGCTTGTATTGTTGGTTCCAAGACGAGCTCCTGTTGGATTTTCTAAGGTGATGATGAGGGTTCGTGTGTCTTCATCAACATCATTATTGATGATTCCAATGTCTCCACTCGTGATGGAAACCTGGCGTTCCCCTTCCGGGATTGTGATGGAGCCACTCTCAGTGCTGTAGTCCGTGTTCAAAACAGCTGTGCCTGCATTGATGGTCCATTGGGCTTGAACTCCGCCAACAGGAGCAAGGCCATTGAGGCCGATGGTCACCACATTGGTCTCTTGAGGTGCATTTTCTTCAATGGATGGTATGGAATTGAGGAACCCAAGACTGAGAAGGTTTGTATTGTGAATCTCAACGGTCAGATTCTGTTCTGCAAAGATGCCATTTTCCGCTGGGCCAAGGTTGAAGATGATGGTTTCTACTCCATCCACGAGCTCATCGTCCTTCGTTGGAAGAGAGAGGGTGGCCTGTGTTTGTCCAGCTGGTATGGTGACGCGTTGATTGATGGCATCAAAGTCTTCTGGGGAACTCGCTGTTCCCTGTGTGGTTGAAACCACTGGGATGACTGTGCTTACTCCTGATGGAGCTGGTATGGAGAAGACCATATCAATGCTGTCTTCCTCATCCACCCGTGTTGGAGCTGTGAAACTCACCACTGGTGCACTTTCGTCATTGGTGATGGTGAGTGTGGTTTGTTGTGCATTGATAACATTGATGTTCCGAGAGGTGGTTGAGACAAGAAGTTCAAAGACTTCATCATTCTCATACAAGTTGTCATCGAGGATGGGTATGGAAAGGGATTTTGATGTTTCACCTGCAAGATATTCAATTTGTGTTGATGCAATTGGAGTAAAGTCATTCTGTTGGGCGGAATTGGCCGTATTCAGGAAACGGGTCAGAACAGTGATGATGGTGCTCTCTCCAACAACAGGTGCATCCAGATCAAGAGTAAGGGACAGAGAACCTGCATCCTCAGAAACCTGTCTTGGCCCATTGATTTGCAAAGAGGGTTTGTCTTCATTGTCCAGGATTTCTACAGTAACAGTGGAATCTGATCCCAGAATGGCATCTCCCAAGGGAGTGTGCAATTCAACTTGAAAATCTTGGGTGATTTCTTGGGTTTGATCTTCTGCATCAAGATTGATTCGAATCCGTTTTTCGGTTTCGTCCGGTGCAAAGAGAAGCACTTCAGAAGCGGCTGTGTAATCAGCTCCACTTTGGGCCGTCCCATCTGCCGTTCGGTATGAGACGCGCACAGTATTGTTCATCTTCCCGCTTCGTAGAACCGTCAGTTCAACAAAGTCTTCCCCTTCATCTGTTTGAACAACAGGAGCACTCCATTCCAAAATGCTATTTTCAGGAGGAATTGTGATGGCAAGGCGCTTTTCATGGGCTGTTCCATCATGGGTGACAATTCGTATATCAATGGTACCGGATATTGGGGCTGAGAAACTTCGGCTTCCAGCCGTGAGTTCTCCCACAAGAAGATTGTAGTAGAATCCCGAATTTCCAGAATCGGGAGTCCAGGTGAGTATAGCAGAGGCGGCCTCTTCAATGGTCCAAGAGATTGTGACCTGATCATCGCCTGTTGATGTGATGTTCTGTATCGTGATTCCTGTGAGATCAGTGATGAGTTCTTCAACAATATTTTGCGCTGTGCTGAGCGTGCTGTCTTTGCAAGAGAAGGTGAGGGTGAGAAGAACGATGGTAAGAAGAATTAGGGGTGTTTTGTGAGAAATGGGTTGTTTTTTCATGGCTCACATCCTCCTTGGATATGCCTCTTGGTACTTATCGAGTTCTAGATTACTTAGGTGTATATAATCTAGCTCTTGTCCTTTGAGATTTCACGGATTAGAAGCGCTCTAGACTATTCCACATTCCCAACAGTTGAGGATTTTCATGGTCTTCCCATCGGGAAATGATGCTTTCATAGGTTTGAGTTTTTCCTCTATAAACCTAATCTGGGGGCATATAGAGTGTTTGGAACAAAACATTTCCAACCCATTGGTCTCTGATTCGATTCGCCGAGAGATCTGATTTTATGGTTGAAAGCAATGGGTTGACGGTCTGATCCTCAAGGAACTTTTGAAAACCATGGACTGTCAATTTGAAATTGATGGGGTTGGATTTTCTGGGAAAATGCATCCCTTATCTTTCTTCTTGAATCGTGATGAAATTCTCTCCATACCGATCGGTATGTGAATTATTATGCCTCTCCATCCCTTCTAGACGGTTTTCTGTATCAAGTTGTCAAAAAAATGAAGACTGAACTTTTTTGAGAAAATTGAAAATTGCCACTTGCGCGAAAACTGCATAATCACCCTGATCAATCTCCCATTCACTTCTGAATCGAAACATGCAAAATCACATACCAGATCGCAATCACACGCGAGACGAATACCGACGAAATGGGATGAATAATGAGAGAGAAACATCATTATACGGACAGAAATCAGCAGTGCATCTCCTTCCCTCTGGGAGGAATTGGTACAGGCTGTTTTGGCCTTGGCGGTAACGGCCGCTTTATTGACTGGGAAATCTTTAACCGCCCAGCAAAGGGAAAATTCAACGGAATGAGCCATTTTGCTGTGAAGGCAGAAAAGAATGGTGAAGTGGTGAACGCCCGAATCTTGCATGGCGATCTCCAAGCTCCTTTTGAGGGGCCCTTGGGCACAGATAAATTCTTTGAGGGTTTTGGTTGGGGTCCCATGCGGGAAACTCTTTCAGGACTTCCTCATTTTGAAAAGAACGATTTTGAGGGACGCTTCCCCATGGCGGATCTGCGCTTCCATGAAGAACAGAATTTCCCCGCAAGGTTGACTTTAACAGCCTTCAACCCCTTTATTCCTCATAATCAAGATGATAGCAGCATTCCTGCAGCCTTCTTTGTTGTCCGCGTGGAAAATGACAGCAATGAGGAATTGGATTACACCGTGGGTTCTGTTTTGGCCAATCCCTATTTTGGATCCACGAAAAACTCTTTTGCTCAAGATGGAAACCTTTCGGGTATTCGTTTGGAATCCCTCAATGTTCCTGAAGATGATCTTCGTTATGGCAATATGAGTCTGAGCACCGATGCTGAAGAAGTTTCTTATCAGGAATATTTCTATCGAGGCACCTGGTATGATGCTCTTGGTGTTTATTGGTCTGATTTCTCTCAGCCTGGTCGCCTTGAGAATCGTCAGTATAAACCCGTGGAACGTCCTGCCACAGAACAATCCTTTGATTTAGATCATGGCGTTCTCGCCGCACATTTCACCCTCAAACCTGGTGAATCCAAGGATATTCGTTTCCTCATCAGCTGGTATCATCCCACCAACAAAATGGATTGGAAAGATGGCATCAACAACCGTCTCTACAAAACCTATTCCGAAGAGGAGATGAAAAAGGTCAATGCTCCTTGGAAGAACTGGTATGCCACTCGTTGGACTGATTCTGGGGATGTGGCACGTTACAGTTTTGCGCATTGGGACAAGCTCCAAAAAGAAACACGGGCCTTTAGTGATGCCATCTATGAGTCCACACTTCCAGAATCTGTACGGGAGGCCGTTGGAGCCAACTTGGCCATCTTCAAGAGTCCGTCCATGTACCGTTTGGAAGATGGCACTCTTTACAGTTGGGAAGGAGCTGGAGAAAAGGCAGGATCCTGTGAAGGTTCTTGTACCCATGTTTGGGCCTATGCTCAGTCATTGCCCTACCTGTTCCCTGCACTTGCTCGAAGCATGCGAGAAGCCGAATTCACCTACAACTGGCGGGATAATGGTGACATGGCCTTCCGCCTTCTTCTTCCCTTGGGAATTGGCATCTGGCCCTTCCGAGCGGCCATTGATGGCCATTATGCCACCATCATCAAAGTGTTCCGGGAATGGCGTATCAGTGGAGACACGGAATGGCTGAAGAAATTATGGCCTCGGGTGAAAAAATCCATAGAATTTGCCTGGGATCCTGACAATGAAGATCAGTGGGATCCGGGAAAAACCGGTATTCTTACCGGTCGCCAACACCACACCCTGGACATGGAGCTCTTCACAGAGAACTCCTGGCTTACCGGTATGTACCTTGCTGGATTAAAGGCTGGAAGTTTCATGGCAGAAGCCCTGGGCGACAGCGAGACTGCTCAAGAGTACTTGGATGTGTTTGCCAAGGGGTGCAAAGCCCTCAATGACCGGCTGTACAACGGTGAATACTATGTCCAAAACGTGGACATGGGTGACAAGAGTGTTTTGGCTCCCTATGAAAACGAAAGCGAGAGCGTGGCTGCCGTTCATGGCAAGCGTTCCATTTATGACATGTACTGGAGTGAAGAGCATGAAGAGCTCAAGTATCAGTACGGCGAGGGATGTGCCCTCGATCAGATGATTGGACAGTGGCATGCCGATGTGAATGGTTTGGGTGACATCTTTGACCCCGATCAGGCTCTCAGTGCCCTCAAGGCCATGTTCAAGTACAACTTTGTGGAAACCATGCGTGACCATGCGAATCCCTGCCGCATCTATGCCCTCAATGACGAGTCTGGCATCACCATCATGTCCTTCCCTGAAGGCGTTCGGAAACCCAAGATTTCTGTTCCCTATGCAGAAGAAACCTTCCATGGATTTGAGTATGCCTCTGCTGACCTGATGATTCGTCGTGGCATGAAGGAAGAGGGTTTGCGCATTGTTCAGTCCGTGCGTGACCGCTACAACGGTGAACGGCGTAATCCTTGGTCCGAAATGGAATGTGGTCAGAACTACGTGCGATCCATGGCCAGTTTTGCCCTTCTTTTGACATTCTCTGGCTTCCGTTATGACCGGGTGGAAAATGCGTTGAGCTTCCAACCCTTAGAGAAGAAAGATGGAAGCTACATGTGGACCTATGGAGAAGGTTGGGGACGTATTTCCCGCATTGGTGGAGTCACCATTCTCAAAGTTGAGGGCGGTCGCATTGACCTTTCCAGAATCACACTTGATGAAGAGGCCACATCCATTGTTGCCGGTGGGAAAACCATTGGTTTCAAAAAAGATGATGATGCACTGATTCTTGATAAGACCGTGGCCCTCACAGAAGGTCAGGTCCTGGTGATCTCTTAATTCTCAGATCGACCCCGGCCTCCTGGCCGGGGTGATCCATATCAAATGAAACGTTCGAAAAGGAGGACGTTGTGAAAAAAACACGCATTTTAGCAGTGTTGGCCCTTGTGGCCGCTCTTGCCCCTGCCACATGGGCTGAGGGACAGAAGGAAGAGGCTCTCTCCAATGAGGAAGTGACCCTGAAACTTTCTGTATTCCAGGGAGCCAATGGGAAAGAATTCTGGGAAGTGCTTGGTGAGCGCTTCACAGAGCGTTACCCCAATGTGAAGGTAGAGGTGAAGGCCCATCCCCAAATTGGTGAGGTTGTGCGAACAGATTTCCTCTCAGGTAATGTTGCTGATTTTATTTACATGAGCATTTCTGACCCTGTGACAGCTAGCATTGTCATGGACAAAGAAGTGGCTGATATCACAGAAGAAATGAAGAGCATTGAGGACAAATTCCTCCCCGGTTTCCTGGATACCCCCTCCATGTCTCCCTATGGTGATGGAAAGATTTACCTGGCTCCTCACATCGTGGCCACCACGGGATTGTGGTACAACAAGACCCTCTTTGAAAAAGAAGGTCTTGCACTTCCCAAAGACTGGAATGAAGTGTTCTCCCTTGCAAACACCATTCAGGACCGTGAACTCTTTGTGTACCAGGGGATTTACCCCGGTTATCTCCAGTGCTTTGTGTATTCCATGTTTGCTTCTGCACCCAATGGTTATGAAACCATGAAGCGCATCATGAACTATGATTCCTCTGCTCTGGATGATCCTGGATTCCGCCAGGGGCTTGAGATCTTGGCTCAGATGAAAGACAACGATGCCCTGATGAAAGAGGTTGCAGGTCTTGACCACACCACCTCTCAGAGCATGTTCCTCCGCGGTGATGCCACCTTCATTCCCTGCGGTACTTGGATTGTCAATGAAATGAAAGATGCCCCCAAAGAAGAGGGCTTTGTGTACGGCATGATGGCCTCTCCTTCTATTGTTCCTGGTGCTGAGCAGTGGGTGAGTAGCAAGACTGAAGAGGTTTGGATTCCTAAGAGTGCACCCAATATGGAGTGGGCCAAGAAATTCCTTCTCTTCCTCTATGAAGATCAGAACATTGAGCTTCAGGCCGAAATGACTGCAAGTATTCCTCCTGTGAAGGGCCTCATTGAGACTTTAACTCCCTATGCTGATCCTGCTGTGGTTTCCTCTCTGGAATCCCTGCAAGATCCTAATGTGAAAGGTTTTAGCCTCACATTTGCTCCCGTAGCTGGTTTGGAAACTCCTCCCGACTTGTTCTTCCTTGAGCAGATTGGTGGTGTGATGAACCAGATTATTACCGTGGATGAATTCATTGAGACTGTGAAGCCCGTCTTAGACGAGGCCAAGGCGGTTCTGAATAACTAATCCGGAGGGGCGGCCAGATTGGCCGCCCCCATTTTTCGTGAGGTCTGGCGAATTGAAACAGTTGTTGCATAGCCGAAAAACACACCGGAATCTCTTCCTTATTCTCTCCATTGGTGTTCCTTTTGTGCTGTTTTGTCTGTTGGTTTTGTATCCCACTATCAGCATTTTTCAAAGTTCCTTTTATAAATGGAGCGGGATCACCCTGAAGAAAACTTTTATTGGGTGGAAGAATTTTCAGGACGTTTTTTCGAACTATAAATTCTTTCTAGCATTGAAGAACACGTTCTTTCTCATGGTGGTGGCAAGTCTAGGAACCATGGGACTTTCCATGTTCTATGCCATCTGTATTGTACAGTCAAAAATGAAGGAGCGCGCGTTCTATCGTGTTGTTCTCTTCTTTCCGAATATGCTTTCAGCCGTCATTGTGAGCATCATTTTTCGTTATGTTTTTGATCCTAATTCAGGCATTTTAAATGGATTCTTAGCACTTTTTGGAGTGGATGGTCCTGTCTGGCTTGGAGATGTGAATGTGGTGATGTGGGCCATTGCCATTCCCATGGTTTGGTCAGCTGTTGGTTACTACATGCTCATCTACATTGCGGCTTTGGATAACATTTCTCCCTCGCTGTATGAATCAGCCGATATTGACGGTGCAAATGTTTTTCTCAAGTTTTTTAAGATCACCATTCCCATGATGTGGGAAGTTCTTCGAGTCACATTTGTGCTCTACATACTTTCAGCTTTGAATGGAAGCTTCATGTTTGTTCGAGTTCTCACAAATTCAGGACCCAATGGACGATCGGAAGTGATTATGAATTACATGTTCCGACAGGCATTTCGGAATGGGAACTTTGGGTATGGTATGACCGTTGCAGTGGTTATTTTCTTCATCACCTTTGGACTTGCTTTGTTGAGCAACTGGCTGACTGGTAAAAAGAACCAGTTCTAGGAGAATTGCTATGAAAGACTACAGACTCTCCCGTACCCTGGGAACTGCACTTGCACGAGTGATTCTCATTACCGCATCCATCCTTGTTGTTTTTCCGTTGTTGTGGACTTTTTACACATCCTTTAAAACCAACCAGGAGTTTTTCAACAGCATTTGGAGTTTGCCGAAAACACTTCAATGGGATAATTATGTCCGGGCATTTGAAACGGCTAAAATTGATCAATTCTTTTTTAATTCGTTGATTGCCACTTCAAGCGGCTTGATCAGCATGTTGGTTTTAACCGTTCCACCAGCTTATGCCTTTAGTCGTTTTGAATTTCGAGGAAAAAAAATCCTTTTCAATTTCATCTTGAGTGGGATGTTTGTTTCAGGAACTTTCACCATCATCCCCATCTTTCTGATGATGAGTAAAATGAATCTTCTCAATAAACCGGTGGTATTAGGAATCCTCTACGCGGCAGGAGCCATTCCCTACAATCTGTTTCTTCTCACAGGATTCTTTAAAGGTGTTTCTGTGGATTATGAACATGCCGCGTCCATTGATGGTTGTGGTTATTTGAGAACACTTCTGCATGTCATTGTGCCTTTATCCAGTGGGGGATTGTCCATTGTGATGATTTTCTCCTTCTTGGGATATTGGAATGAATACATCTTGGCCTTTACTCTTCTTCGGGAAGAAGTGTTCTACACCATTCCCATTGGAATGGTCCGACTGATGGAAATTCAGCAGTTTGCGACAGACTGGGGAGCTCTATTTGCTGGACTTGTGACTGTGATGTTTCCAGTTCTTTTGGTTTATATCTTTGCTCAAAAGAAACTGACACAAGGGCTTTCGATTGGAGGGCTGAAAGGATAATATTCCTTTTAGAAGCGGGGCTCTGGTTTCAGGGTCCCGCAAATTCCTCGAATCGGATATGATTGATGCAGTATAGGAATACCCTCAGCCGATTCATTTCGGTTCTTCTTTTTGCCCTTTTGGGGATTACTCTGATTTCTGGATTTGTCTTAGTTTACAAGTTCAACTCTGATCAACATCGAGAAGTCGTACAATCAGAAATCAATGGATTAAAGGCTTATCTTGATTTGCGCTTTCAGGTCATTGCGGAGCAAATGGCTCGCATTGGAGAAAGTGATGAAGCCAAGGAATTGGGTGAATCTAAAGATTTACAAAGTTTCTATTATGCCCATTCAGCACTTGCTCGGTCTGTGATTAATCGGGCACCCATGGATATCAATTTGAGTGCCCAAATTCACTTTGTGGTGATGAAGGATCCTCTGTATCCCAAAGAGTCTGAAATCTACAATCCTGATTTGTATCTTGCAGCAAAACTGGGACTCTCAGAATCTCAAATAGAGGGCATCTACTCCACATTGCAGCAGCAGTTTCAAATTTCCTTTGTGAATGAACATCTTGGGAAAATGGAACTGTGTTTTTTTCGGATGTATTCCTTCCGGCCCCATCCCCTCATCCTCTTTGTGGCGATTCCACTTGAGGAACTGACCTCTCTTGAATCAGAGGATATCAACCTTTTTCATCATTCTGATCCTCAGGATGAAGGTGATCGCTTTTTCCAAATTTGGCAAACCTATGAACATGGTCCCACAGGAATTTCGTTTATCATCACAGCAGATCGTTATCGGAAGAAACTTCCGGTGTATTTCTTGGTTTTCTTTGTGGTGTGCCTTCCCGTGGTGTTTCTGTTTCGCTGGCTCAATCGGATTGTCACAAGTCGACTTTACAGTCCTTTCAAATCCCTTCTTGATAAGTTTGAGGACGCTGGGGAATACCAAGATGAATTTGCTCTGATTGATGAAAAATTCCAGAAAATTGTTCACCAAAATCAAAATCTGATTCAACTTGCGGAAAAGAATAAGGCCATTGTCTTCCAGAAAAACTGGATTGATTGCATTCATGGAACATCGGCTCGACTTCATTCGGACTTTCAGGCTCGTTTTCAGGGGCAAAAATTTGCTTTGGCATTGATTTTGTTTCCAAATCGAGGGGCCTTAAGGGATGAGGATTTTATCTTTCGTTTTCGACGAAGCTTACGAGAAAATCTCATAGATTTGCCTCATATCCATGTGGTTACGGTCGCTCATGATGATTTGCTTGTGATTTTTAGCCGACCAGAACAAACACCTATGGTCGCGTTGCTGGAATCCTGGATGCTCACATTTGATGCCCAAAATCGAATCCAGGCCGCTCTCAGTGGTGTTGGGGACAGCCTTTCCTCTCTCCCTCAGCTTTACCAATCGGTGCAAGTACTACGAGAATTTCGAGGTGATTTTCCTGATTACCCTGTGATTGAGGAAAAACATACTCAAGGTTTGCATCATGATCAGGTGTATTATCCGCTCTCAGTGGAGAATCTCATCATTCATGAGGCGTTGGATGGAAACATCTCGTGCATGGAAAAGATGCGTTCCATTCTCGAAGAGAATTCCAAGAATCGTCGTTTAACACCGCGCACACGTCGACGTCTTGTGTTTAGTCTGATGGCCACCTTGCACCGGATTCAGATTGAACTGAAGGGAGATGAATCTCAAATTCTGGATTTGGAGGAATTGCAATCTCAGACGGTTGGAGCTGAATTGGACCTTGTGACGCAGCGTGTTCTTGAGGCCCTTCGTATTCTTGTGGAAGCGGCAGGGGCTCGTCGAGCCAGCAATCAGGCTGAATTAAAAGAACGACTTTTGGGCTTTATTGAACGTGGTTATTCCGACAACATCATGCTCAATGAGCTGGCCGATGAACTGGGATTAACCCATCAGTACACGAGTCTCTTGTTCAAACGTGTTGTAGGAGATAATTTTAAGAATCATTTGACAGCCACACGGATTCGTCATGCCAAAAAAATTCTCGAAAATGAGCCTGATATCATGATCACAGATTTGGCTCGCCGTGTTGGATTTAACAGTTTGAACAGTTTTGCTCGTGTGTTTAAAACTCAGGTTGGAGTGACGCCAAAGCAGTATGTTCGGATGAGTCGCCGCTCGTTATCATGATGAAGATCCCTCTGCTTTACGCAAGACAGGTGGATGAGAAAAAAGGAAAATATGAAAAATAGCACAAAAAAACTTGCCGTGATCATTGACGCGGATAATGCACAGGCCGGAGCCATTGAAGGCTTACTTCAGGAAATTGCTCGTTTTGGTATTTCTTTTGTAAGAAAGGCTTATGGAGACTGGACCACATCCAATTTGAATGGATGGAAAGATGTGTTGCATCGCTTTGCCATTCAGCCGGTGCAGCAGTTTGGCTACACCAAAGGCAAAAATTCCACGGATGCGTCCATGATCATTGATGCCATGGATATGCTCTACTCAAAGAATTATGACGGTTTTTGCATTGTTTCTTCGGACAGTGATTTCACCCGTCTTGCCACTCGAATCCGTCAAGAAGGTTTGTCCGTTTATGGTTTTGGAGAACGAAAAACTCCAGAGGCCTTTATTGCCGCATGTGATGCCTTTGTGTATGTTGAGAACATTCTTGACCATAAGAAACAAAGTGTGAGTCCTTCGGAAAAGGAGAAGCTTCAAACCATCATTTGTCGGGCCATTGACAGTGTGTCTGCAGATGATGGCTGGGCCGCCCTTTCTGCTGTGGGTCACCATATCATGAAGAATAATCCCGATTTTGATGCACGCAATTATGGTCATTTAAAACTGGGGAAACTGGTAGAAGATTTAGACTACATTGATGTGGAACACCGGCCCGATAAAAACTCAAGAATCATCCATATTTTTATTCGCAGTCACTGAATCAGAAGAGGGAATTGATCTTTCTTATCAGAGTACTGAGAATATCTGTAGATGGAAACAACAGCACTCATCATCGAGTTCTTTACCTATTCTCTTTCTCTTATTTCTTTGACCTTGCTCCTTTTGGTGGACAAACGGCGAGGTGATGGGAGTTTACGAGGACTCATGGCCATGATTGCCAGTCTCACGGCATTGCTTGTGGCCAATTTATTGGAGCATCTTTTTCCCTTGGCGGTGTTTTCCACCATGAAGGGGTTGGCTGCAGCTTCCATGATATTTATCACACCCTGGTTTTCTCTTCGCATGCTTGGAGAATTGTATTTCAACCGATTTCCCCAAGTCCCACTTCTGGTATATGCCCTGATGATTGCTTTGTTGCTGGTGGTGGATGCCCTGTTTTGGCCCATTTCCTTTTTATTTTTTGTACTCTATGCCTCGTTAGGCCTGTCCATTGTGCTCACCACCAGTTTTATTCTCATCGTCCGACACCAAAGACGTCATTTATCCTCCCCAGAAAAGGCCGAATCATGGGAGATTCAAGTATGTACAGTCATGGCCAAGTTGGCCCTGTTTTTCATGCCACTGTTTTTGCTTTTTGATTTTTGGCGCTTTGTTCCATCCCATTTATGGTTTCATGATTTGGTGTCCTCTTTTTCAGCCGCGCCCCTTTTCTTGATGATTTGGAATATTCTTTTGATTTATGGTGGTGTGAAGGCCTTGGTTTTTGAGAACTCTTCCCAGAGTCTTTCAGAGATTTTGAATCGGTGGGAATCGGCATATTCCTTGAGTCCACGGGAAAGGGAAGTGTGCAAACTCTTGTTGGATGGAAAATCCTATAAGCAGATTGAGAATGCCCTGTTTATTTCCCAGGCGACGGTCAAAACTCATACAAATCGAATTTATCAAAAAACAGGGGCCAAAAATCAGGTGGAGTTGATTCATTGGATGATGTTGGCTCAAAAGGGTGAGAATCAACCCATTTCTTGAGTTCTCCAAAGGGAAATCCACCCAAGTCTTGACAGTGGTATGGCCAATTTTGCTGCACCTTTTTGGCCATGAAACAGTGGAAGCAAATAATCCTTACACTCGTCGTGTTTTGCATCATGACCCCTCTGGTCATGGGGCAATCCGCCACCCTCACTCCTGGACTTTGGGATACCAGCACTTACCGGGACATCCCGCTGGATTCCAACAATGTTCAAGAACTTGTGGAAGGGGCTTTGTTGGCTTTTGATCGGGTTAATCAGGGGCATTCTACTTCACCCTCAGAGGATGTGGCATTGAGCCGGGAACGAATTGAAAAGGCTTACCGTTTGTCCCATCGTCGTGATGGGGAGATCACCACACTCTACGCCACCATCCATTTATGGGCTGCCGGGCAAGCTAAAAAACTTCGAGACAAAATTCGTTTTACTACCCAGGGCATCAACGCCTTTGAAAATGCTCTGGCTCTTTCCCCTGACAATTTTGAAGTTTTGGCGCTGCAGTTGGTGAGCTGTGTTTCCGTTCCCACCTATTTTCAGAATCTCACCACCACCTTGATTCATTCAGGTGAGCGTTTTATGGCTTGGGATCAGCATGCACTGTCTCCAGAGGAGAAGAGAATCTGGGAGGACTATCACCCTCGTGTGGCCCTGGTTCTTGCTGAGGCGAAAAGTCGTCAAAAAGATGGAGAGGCTGTGCGCTTTTATTTGAATCAGATTCCAGAGGGGAGTCTTGAAAGAGCGGGATGGGAAAACCTCCAAGACCGGCAAATCCAATTGGAGAGAAAATGGCAATGAGGGGCTTGGAGTTCTCCCATGTCACCAAACGGTATTCCCTCGGATCATCTCATGTGCTGGCTTTGGATGAGGTGAACCATCATTTTCAACCAGGAGTGACCCTTCTCCGAGGTCCCTCGGGAAGTGGGAAGTCCACCTTACTCCATCTTGCCGGAGCTCTTGATGACCCCACTCAGGGCCAGGTGCTTTTTCATGGTCACTCGCTCTCTTCTCTCAGCGAAAAAGAGAAAACCCAATGGAGACGAACCCAGGTGGGGTTTGTTTTCCAAGATTTTCATCTTTTGGGACAGCTCAACCTTATGGACAACATCGCTTATCCCTTGCATCAACGAGGACGGTCTGCCAAGGACTGTCGTACCCGAGTCACAGAACTCCTGAAGCAGGTGGGATTGATGGGTTATGAGCGACGTTTCCCCAGGGAACTCTCAGGAGGAGAACGTCAGCGTGTGGCCATTGCACGGTCCCTGGTGGCCTGCCCCAAACTGCTCATTGCCGATGAACCCACAGCAAATCTTGATTCCAAAACAGGGCAGTCCATTCTGGATTTACTTCTTACACTTCTGGAGCAACATTCGGAGATGCTGCTTCTTGTGGCCTCACATGATCAACTTGTGATGGATGCTCTTGGAGCACAACAGGTGCAGCTACAAGATGGGAGGCTTCTTTCATGAAGACGGAGCTTCTTATGGCCTTCAAGAATGGACTTCACAATCCAGGGCGAACCTTCCTCACGATGGGCATCATCATGGTGAGTCTTGCCGCCCTTCTTTTTGTGGATGGCTATGTGGCCATGGTTCGTGTGGGGTTTGCGGAACAGCTCATCCGTCAGGAGTATGGGCATTTTCAGATTTATCCCAAGGGCTTTGAATCCCTTGATGATCCAGGGGCAACCCATCTTCTGTTTTCAGGAGAAGAAGTGGAGGCTCTTTCAAAGCTTCTGTATTCCTTTGATGAAGTGACTGCGGTGTTGCCACGTTTGCCTTTGGCAGGAATGGTGGGAAATTCAGAACGATCCCTCCTTGCCTCGGGATTTGCTGGAAATCCCATCGAAGAGAATCTCATGGCTCGGGGAACGCTTCTCAATGGATCCCGATTAGAACCAGGCAATCCCTACAGCGCAGTGGTTGGGGTTGGTTTGGCCAAAGCACTGCATGCCCAAGTGGGAGATCTTCTTACCATGATAGTTCCCAATGCAGGGGGAGGTTTGGAAGCCACCTATTTAGAAATCCATGGAATTGCCGATTACGGCCCAGAGCAACTCAATCGCAGTTATGTGGAAACCACCCTAGAGAATGGACGCCAACTTCTCTTTAGTGATGGTGCCCAACGTCTGGTTGTTCTTTTAGGTGAAACCAAGGATACCCGGGCCGTGATGGAGAAGCTCCAAAAGGTTCTCCCATCCCAGGGTCTTGAAGTGGAAATGAAAATCTGGACCCAACTGGCCCATTTTTACACTCAGGTGATAAGGGATTACACCACCCAAATCCGCTTGGTTTTGGTGGTGGTGCTGATTCTTGGGGCTTTAGCCGTGAGCAATACCATTTCCATTTCGGTTCTTCAGCGATACGGAGAAATTGGCACTTTGCGAGCCATAGGAATCTCTTCTCATGAAATTATGGCCACCGTTCTCTTGGAGGGATTGTTTCTTGGACTCGGAGGAAGTCTTTTGGGGATTCTGTTTACCCTTGGGATTCAAGCCATACTCAATGTTGTTCCCATTTTTCTCCCACCTCCTCCAGGAACCTATGAACCCATCCGTTTGAGCATCATGGTGCAGGGCAACAGACTGCTTGTCTTTGGACTTCTCTACTGTTTCATCACCATCTTTGCGGCTCTTCCACCGGCTTTCCGAGGGACTCGAATCAACATCATCAAGGCGTTGCGAGGTTAAGGAGCATGATTATGCAAACCAGACACAATCGATTCTTACTTCTATCTGTGTTAGTTCTGAACGTTATGCCCCTTTCCCTGGGGGCACAGAGCCAGGCTGAGCAGGCCCTTTCTACTCTCCAAAAGGCGGATGAGGCACAGCCCTTCCAGGCCAAAGTGTCTGTAGGAACTCTAGGGGAGGAGGGTGAACGCCATGAATTTCTGTTACGGGCCCATGAGGGCAAAGAAATTCTGGTGTACCAAGCCCCAGCACGTGAAAAGGGGAAGGTGATTCTGCAAATTGAGGGGCGATATTGGATGCACTTTCCAAAGATTTCCCGAACCATGATTCTTTCTCCCGTTGGAACTCTTGCAGGATCGGTTTCCAATGGAGACCTCCTCCAACCCCCTCTTCTCACCCTCTATCGCTTGGAACAGCAAGAAGAATCTGAAGAGGGGGTCGTTCTAAAACTGCTTGCCAAAAACCCTGATGCTCCCTATGGGCAAATTGAGGCCAGATTTCAGGATGGAAAAATGCTGAAGGCCCAGTTTTTCACTCGCAGTGGGATTCTGGTGAAATCGGCCCAATACTCGCAACATTTTTTTCTTCCCTGGGGAGCATGGATTCCTCAAAAAGCGGAGATTTCCTCTCCCTTGAACCAAGAGAAAACTTCTGTGATAGAGCTGTCTGATATGAAGATTCAGGCCAGCCCATTGGCTTGGTTTAATCCCAATAATTTGGGACGTGTGCGATGAAAACTCTCCTTTTCCTTTTTCTATTCTTTATTGGATGCCTACATCCCCTTATTGCTCAGTCATGGTTTCCTGGAGCCTTGGTTTCCTTTGCGCCGAAATTCCTTGTTTTCCAGGGGCAAGATGTTCTTCTTTCCCGGGATATGGGGGTGGAAGTGGAGGCTAATTTTTTTGGGGATTGGTATCCCTCTACATGGATATCTGCGACATGGGATGTGGGCGTCACTGTGGACAATGCGGGGAGTCCTTCAGAAGGAGCCTCTTTTCAACCTGAAATTGATGCATTGTATTTTCAAGGTCAATTTCTTTCAGGATTGGGATTTATACTAGGACGTCAGCATTTTGTGACAGGCACAACTCTGGTGGCCAATCCCTCTAATCCAGTGGATGCTTCGGGTGATCTCAAAGATCCTTTGTCCTATTGGTTGCTCCAAGGAAGTTGGAATTCTGGTGCGTTTTCGGGAGATATCACCTGGATTCCCACATTCCAAGCTTCTCAACAATCCCTTGGTGGGGGAGGCAAATGGGAAGGATTCTTGAATCCCAATTCGGGGAATGTGGCCACATTAGGCCTCTCGTGGTTTGCTCACTCCCTGAACCTTGGCCTGAGATTGACTCTGGTGGAATCCGAGGCATGGAATCTCGCAGACCCCCGTCTTTCTGGTGCCTTTCTTGGAAGTTGGAGTATCCTTCCCAATTTGGCGCTGAAGGGTGAATTTTTGGCTCAGTATGATTTAAAGCATTCGTTTGACAGCTATGAGGTTGTGGCTGGGATTCTCGTATCCCCATTGTCTTGGCTAGAACTTCATGCTGAATATGTGTTCAATTCCCATCCTCAGCCCTTGTTGGGAGATTCTCCCTTGGACTGGGATTCTCATTTTGTCTTTTTTTTGGGACGAATGGATGTTCTACAAGGAACACTCTCCCTCATTCCTTCCCTCTTGGTGTCCTTAGGTGATGGTTCTCTTCGTTTGAATTGGGATATGGAATGGACCGCCTGGGATTCTCTCACAGTCTTTTCGGAAGGCACCTGGTTTACCGGTCCCCCTCAAAGCCTCTTTTCAAGAAACCCCGTGGTGCTAGAAGTCTCTTTAGGGCTGCGATACGATTTTTAAATTCTTATTCCTTTAAAAAATGAGTAAGGAACTTGGGCTGAGCAAGTTTACGGTTTGAAGCTAATTTTTCTATCAAACTTTTTTGGTAACAAAGGATGGCAGGTTAAAATCAATAATGTTCCTGAGTGGTTCTCAATTCTTTGTTCCTTTTTTCCAGGTTCTGTTTGATCTGGCACAGCACTGCACATCATCTTAGGGGATTCATCTCAATGTGAACTCGGTTGAAACCTCCTTTTCTCTTGGTGCTCCTTTGAAATGGATGTTCCTTTATTCCGAGAACTTTTGAAAAGAGAACTGGATGTATGGAATTAATGCAGATTTCAGTGAGTGGGAAGAGATTTTGCGAAAAATATAGTGATTTACCATGAATAATTGGAAATTGAAGCGGATGAGGGCACAATTGAAATACAGCCTGAGGCTGTGAAGATCAAGTTTACGGAGTCGTGGAATGAAACATCTTTTTCTGATGAGTGGCGTTCTCATTCTTTTGAGTTCCTGTGCTTCCATCATCAATGGTTCCAAGCAATCGGTTGTTTTTCGATCGAATCCGGATGATGCCCGCATCGTGGTGACACAAGAACCATCAGGTAAAAAGATTGCCAGTGGTGAAACTCCTCTCAAAGTGGAACTTCCTCGGGCTGAGAAATATTTCAAAGGGGCGGAATACCGTATCACCATTCAAAAGAAGGGATACCAAGATCATGAATACACCATCAAGCCGGATTTGAGTGGTGGTTGGTACATTGCTGGGAATCTGCTTTTTGGCTATTTCATTGGATGGCTGATTGTGGATCCTCTGACGGGAGCCATGTGGAAATTTTCTTCAGAATATGAATCGGATTTGAACCAAGAATTGGGCCAGTTGAATCCGAATTCTGAAGGGCTACAAATTGCTACGGTGGATTCTCTTTCTCCCGAATTGCTTTCCCAAGGAGAAATGATTCTTCCCTCTGGTAGCTGAAAGACGTACTTGTTCCGATGACAGTATCCTTATAATCTCGGCAAACAGACCGCTCGAAAGAGCGGTCGATTTTATCTTGGTACCCATTCTTGGAGAGTCTCATGCCTGGAGAAACCAATCTTGACAAACTTTTATCCTCAATGTCACCAGTTTTGCGCCCGCAAACCTATGTCTTTCTGACTCTAAGAGAGGCCACGGATTTCCCATTTTCACCTTTAGCTCTATTTCAGGAACAGGAGGGCTGTTCTCTCATTGTGGAGCAGGAGGCGGCAATGAAGGCAGGGTATTTTAAGGAATCTCCCATGCGACTCATTACTCTTGAGGTGCATTCGAGTTTAGAGGCTGTGGGCTTAACCGCAGCCATTTCCACCCGATTAGCTGCAGCTGGAATCAGTGCCAATGTGGTGGCCGCATATCATCATGATCATGTGTTTGTTCCTGCTCCAAGGGCTGAAGAGGCCCTGGCTCTTCTTCAAACGTTTGAACGTTGATATGGAGGATTCCCCATGGATGATAAGATTTGTTCCATTTCGTTGTCATTCATCATTTGTGGTATTTTTAACCAATATGTTTGCGGTGATTGTGCTTTTATATCTGTCTGCTGGCGGAAAAATTGAGGATTGAAAAGACCATCGTAAAGTATCGATTTGAGGATGGTGCTGATTGTGAAATACATTGCTCTTTTGCGGGGAATCAATGTTGGTGGTAATCATAAAGTTTCAATGATGAAGCTCAAGGAAGTTTTTCATTCTTTGGGCTATGCCTCCATATCAACATACCTGAATACAGGCAATGTCATCTTCACATCTGACCAGTCACAAGAACATGTGCAAAATCAAATACAAACATGTCTTCTCCATCTTTTTTCTTTTGAAATCCCAACATTGGTGAAGAGCCAAAAGGAGGTACAGTTTATTGAACAATCTGTTCCTCAAAATTGGGAAAACAATCAAGAGTATAAAACGGATGTGGGGTATTTATTTCCAGAGAGTGATTTTTCCAGAAATTTTGGATGATTTTGATGTGAATAAACAATACATCACAATGCAATATGCCCGTGGTGCCGTCTTTTGGACCCTGAAAAAAGAGCATTATTCCAAGAGTCGTATCAATGCAATACTGAAAACTCTGCATTATAAAAATATGACAATTCGAAATATCAACACCACCCGGCATTTGGCTCAAATTTAAGAGGAAAAGGCTCTCTTGCATCACATCAGATTGTTTCAATAATTGGTTTTATGTTTTCTAGGGGGAAGAATCTGCATCATGAATAAGTGTGTCCCAACAAAGGCATCGGTTCATGAGTTCCTCTTGAGCCTTGAGAGCCCAAAAAAACGATCAGAATCAGTGATATTGCTGGATATTTATCAATCTCTGACAAAGTATGATCCTGTCATGTGGGGAACTTCCATTATTGGTTTTGGGCTTCTTGAATACACGTATATATCGGGGAGAACGGGGATTATGCCCATGGCAGGATTTTCTCCGCGGAAGAAGGCGCTCACATTATACATTGATGGGAATTTTGATGATTTTGGTGATTTGCTTTGTGAATTGGGAAAGCATCGACGGTCAAAGGCATGCTTGTACATCAACACTTTGGATGATGTCCATCTTCCTGTGCTACGTCAAATCATATGGAAAGATTTTCTTTTCTGTCAAAATCCGTAGAACACCCCAGATTATGTCCATCAATTGTTAAAAAAGGATGCCAAAGAACAAGAACGAGAGGGTAAAATCTTCTCAATAAAAGAATGAATTCAGAAGATTGTTGTTCCTATTGAGATTTCTTTGAGAAGACACACTCTTTGTTGAAGCTGGAGTTTTCATCACGTGTAAGCTTATGTCCCCTTGAATTGACGATCTTCTCAAGATGGTTCTGTGATAAAATAACACATTCCGCCCTTGGGCGATAGTGATGAGGTGACTGATGCTTCGTAATATTGATTCGGTGGTTTCTCCTGAGTTGCTTGATGTTCTTTTTCGTATGGGCCATGGAGATGAAATTGTTCTTGCGGATGCCTTCTTTCCTGGGGACAGTTGCAATAGCCGTGTGATTCGTGCCGATGGCATTGATGTCTCCCGTTTATTGGCAGGGATTTGTCCTTTGATCACGTTGGATTCCTATGTGGACAATCCCCTTGTGATGATGCAGCCCGGGGAAGGAGATTCTCTTGATGAAGAGGTGGAAGCCGATTTTATGAAGGCGGTGCATCAGACATGGCCAGAGGCTGCAGGTCCTGCTCGTATTGGACGTTTTGAATTTTATGAACGGGCCAGGAATGCGTTTGCTGTGGTGATGAGTGGCGAAGTCCGTAAGTACGGAAACATCATCATCAAAAAAGGTGTGATCAACCGCTAGTTTTTGGTTGAGTGATGGAACCTCTTGATGGATGCAAGAGGTTCTTCTTTCTCAGGATAGGGAGGAACTCCTGATTTTCTGCCAAATTCCTTGTGAATGAGTTGTGTTCCCACGCTGTCAAAGAAGTGTTATGTCCTAATGGTATATGAAATACTAATATTGTATATGCCATAAAACGGTTGCAGTTCTGAGGCGCATGTAATGGACGATTTGAAAAGAGAGAGAGCAAGCGGATTTGATCCACGGCTTTCTCCTAATAGATTTTAGGTGGTGATGCATTGTGAAATCACAACGAAATCTTCAATATCAAACGGGGCATTGTGTTTCGGAAAAAAAGAGTAACCCTTTGGACAAAATCATGGACATGCCCCTCGCGGAAGGTCCTCTTTTGCGTTGAATGGGAGTTCAAAAGCTGATTATTGAAACAGTGGGACAGGGGAAAAATGGCAATCCTGAAGGGATCCTGATTGGAATTGTGGATGCAAAGGATTTTCGGGCAAAGATTCTTTTTGCTCGAGATTCTCTTATGCACGGCTGTAATTTTACCACAAGCAACTTTGGATGATGTTCATGTTTCCTTGCTGAGGATTGAAGGGATTCCCTAGAAATGATGAATGGTTTTTATTTTGGTCATTGTTGAGCTCAGTACATTGTTCTTTCTTTGGGGGTTGGTTTATCTCTTTGGTTTGTTGATGAGGCATGGGATTGTGAGAGTGAACTAACCAGAAAAATGGTGCATTTTGCCGTTATTTTATTCTCATTGCCTTTGCATCGTATCCTCCCTATCCCATTGAGTCATGGCTTCACAATAATGGGATGGCTATGATGAGTCTTGTGGTCTATACACTCATTTTTTTCAAAGAGATTCTGGTGGCATTCTTTCATCCTTGAAACCATGTTCCTTGCTTTGGTTAGGCCGGAAGATCGACCAAATACAGTCCATAGGGTTAGTGAAGTACTTGGAGCAGGAACCGTTGTCATGATCATCTGCGGTGCCTGCATAGATGCCATGGGATATGCATTAATCCTCATGACTCCATTGGTATTTATGGGTGATGGTTTGGCAGAACCTATTGGTGTGGGAAGTGTTGTTTTTTTATCATGAACACTTTATAGAAAAGCTGTTTTTGCTGGTATTGCTTCTAAGACTTGTGACCCTAGCGGAGGCCTTTTTTCCTCACACTTGGGTCACTCCTTTACTCTTTCTTGCAGGCATGAATGGATTGTCTCTGGAGCTTCACTTTTTTTGATCGATCTGTCAGGTCTCTTGAAGAATCATTCCGCAAGATGCTCAAATACAACAAAAGCAATCGGAGAAAATCCATACGATCGTGGGTTTGTATTCATTGTCATGAATGCAACCGGTTCCCCAGTCAGGAGGCCATGTATGGCAAAGAATGAACTCATCTGTCTTGCTTTGGTGTACCACCAGCAATCTTATGCCTATGCTATGAGCGAATTCCTACAGAGTCTTGGCTTAAATCAATGGGCTCATATTTCCAAACCTTCGTTATACACAGCTCTTCGGCGGCTTGAGAAAGAGGGATGCCTGAATGTGAATCAGGTTCGAGTGGGTGAAATGCCTGAACGGAAGATATACTCCATCACTCCACTTGGAATTGAGCGTTTTCGTAAAGAGTGTCGTGATGGATTGATTTCTGTTGATTCAGGTGAAGATCTTTTTGCTCTGGCACTCACCTTCAACACCGTGTTGGAACCTTCGGAATCCATTCTTGCTCTTCAAGAACGGAAAAGACGCCTTTGTTCTTTGCATAGTGAACTTCAGGAAAAGCTTCAAAAGACTCAAGAGCATCAGGTCAGGCATTCTGAGATTTTGTGTCAAATGGGCATGGATGTAAAAGAATTGGAAATCCGAGCAACGGATGAGTGCATTGAGCTGTACCAAAATGATCCGGAGTTTTTTACAGTGAGGTTAAAAAAACTCTACACAGGAATGATGGCCCAGTACGCCTGATTTTCACCTGTATGATGGGATTGATTTCCTTCTTTAATCAGGATTTACAATCTTCTAGAGAGATTTTGTTCTCGTTCAATTCTCTTTTATGTGAATCCTGACCGGTCGTGATCTTTTCTCAAACCCATTGACTCTTTTAATGATCGCTACTCTAATATCGATAACATTATATCGATAAATCGTTCTCTTGATGATTGTTTCTTCAAGAAGCGAAGGAGTGCATATGTCCGTCATGTCTTTTTCTATTCCCCGCGATATTGTCTATGGTGAAGGTGCCATGGAGCGTCTCTCTACCCTGGGTGGTACAAAGGCGGCCATTGTTACTGGTGGAAGTTCCATGAAGCGCTTTGGTTTTCTAGAAGCCGCACAGGATCTTTTGGCCAAGGGTGGCATGAAATCCATCATCATTGATGGGGTGGAGCCCAATCCTTCTGTTGAAACCGTTCAGCGTGGGGCTCAGGAAATGCGAGATTTTGAGCCGGACTGGATTGTGGCCATTGGTGGTGGTTCTGCCATGGATGCCGCTAAAGTGATGTGGTGTTTCTATGAGCATCCAGAACTGAGCTTTGAAGAAATCATTGAACCCGGTTCCATGCCTGGTTTGCGCAATAAGGCGCGCTTTGTGGCCATCCCTTCCACCAGTGGAACAGCATCAGAGATCACCGCATTCTCTGTCATCACGGACACCAAAAATCACATCAAATACCCCATTGTTGCGGCTGATATGGTTCCTGATCTGGCCATACTTGATCCTGCACTTCCTGCCAAGATGCCTGCCCATGTCACCGCCCATACGGGTATGGACGTGATGTGTCATGCCGTGGAGGCCTTGGCTTCAACAGCCGCCACCTGTTTCACCACACCCTATGCTCTTCAGGCCATTGATTTGGTTCTTAAGAATCTGCCCAAGGCTTACGCCAATGGGGATGATATGGCTGCACGAACAGAGATGCATAATGCCTCCTCCTTGGCAGGCATGGCCTTTACCAATGCTTCATTAGGTTTGGTGCATTCCCTGGCCCATAAAATTGGTGGTGAGTTTGGAGTCACGCATGGTTTGGCCAATGCGATTCTTCTTCCCTACATCATTGATTTCAACCGCAGTTTCACAGAAAGCTATGCCCAGGGTGAGGCCCTTCTGGGTGTTGAAGATTTGGCCCAGGCTATTCGGGAAATGAACAGCTCCTTGGGTATCCCCGCCACTTTTGCCGAATGTGATGAGGTGGATTTTGCTGAGGAGAAGTTCTTAGAGGTTTTGGATCGGATGAGTTCCAATGCCCATGGCGACCCCTGCACCCTCACCAATCCTGGTACTCCCACAGTGGCTGATGTGAAGGCCATATATGAGGCGGCATACTACGGCCGCTCCATGAAGAAATAGTTCCAACCTGTTTGAGATTGACCCCCGGCTTCCACGCCGGGGGTCGTTTTTGTCTCTCTTGAAATTACACAATAAACACAATAAAGTGAAAAAATGGAATTTAAAGGGAAGAGTTTGCGCACTCGGATGCGCATCTTGGATGCAGCAGAACCGCTTCTCAAGCGATTGGGCCTTGCGGGTTTGCGAATGGAAACCCTGGCCTCTCATCTGGGTGTGAGTAAGAAGACTCTGTACAACCATTTCCCTGGGGGAAAACGAGAAATTTGGCGTTTATGTGTAGAACGGCGAATGGAAGAATCCTCTCAGCATTTATTCACTGCCATGCGGGATGCCTCCCGTGGTTTTGTCGAGCGGGGCATTGACCTGATTCGTATTGGTCAAGAGGCCACGGAAGAGCTCTACGGTCCCAATGGATTGGTGGCTCCTGGGGCTGATGCGGATTACTATCTTCCCGAACATAAACAACAACTTGTGGAAGGGCTGGAAGGCTTTTTTGCCGAAGGGGTTTCTCTGGGAGTCCTCCGTTCCAATATTCCTCTTCATGCTCTATCAACCGCTGTGGTCACCCTGATTCTCGAGTGGGGCAGGGAAGGTGGTCCGTCCTTAGACAACGGCGGCGCTTCTCTCCCAGTCTTTGTCGAAACCGTTTTGCTCTGTGGCATTTTGAGTGAAGACAGCCGGCATCGTTACGTTCAACGATTCAAGGAAGGTTCTCAATGAAAACGTCATCCCGTGTGTTTTTACAAATCCTAGTGCTTCTTGCCATCTTGGCTCCTGTTGGTGGTTTCTGGTGGTTTCGCCAGCATCAAAATCCTCAAGCACAGGAGGCTTTGCCCAAACCCGTGCGGGTTGTGATTCCCCAGCGTGGAGATTTGGAACGTTGGGTGAAAGCCTCAGGGATTTTGGCTTCAGAAAATCAGGTGACCTTGGTTCCCAAAGTCTCAGGTTCGGTGGAATCCTTGCTGGTGAAGGTGGGGGATGCTGTTGGAATTGGGATGCCCGTGGCCGACATTGAACGGGAGGCCTATGCTCTGGATTTGCGTCGTGCTCAAGCCGCACAAACACAGGCCGCATCCACTTGGGAGCGCATTGATAGGCTCTATAAAACCGGGAATGCCACACGTCAGGACTGGGAGGATGCTCGGGCGGCAAGAGATGCCACGGATGCCCAGGCCTCTTCCGCTCAGATGCGCTATGACTGGTCCCGTTTAACCAGTCCCATTGATGGTGTGGTCCTGGTGCGTCATGTGAATGAGGGAGCCCTGGTGGCACCAGAAGCCCGTACACCAGTGTACACTTTGGGTTCGCTTGATGCATTGGAAGTGACATTGAACATACCGTCTGGACGGTATGAAGAATTCTCTCAAGGGGTGGAGGCTGTGCGTTTGATACCAGCCAGTTCGCCTTCCATCGTTCTTGAGGCTCAAGTCAACACCATTTCTCCATGGGTGAATCCCAAAACCCGAAGCTTTGAAGTGGTGTGCTCTTTTGCCAATTCGGATGATCTGTTGCGACCTGGGATGCTGATGGATGCCCAAATCATTCTTTCCACAGAATATGGAGTTTTGATGGTGGAGGAAGAGGTTCTGGTGAATGGAAATGCACTCTGGGTTGTGAGGGAGGGGCGGGCTCAGAAGATTGTATTGGATGAGGTGGAAATTCACCAAGGAGCGCTCAAACTTCCCGATTCTTTTGATCAGCTTCAGGTGGTGGTCGAAGGCCAGCACTTCCTCCGAGAGGGGGAAGAGGTGAGCATTCTGGAGGAGCAAATTCTGTGAGAATTTCCGACTATGCCATCAAGCACCCGGCGGTCATCGGGATCATCCTTATTTCCTTGGCTCTCTTTGGTTTACTCTCTGCTGGAGGAATGGGGAGGGAGCTCCTTTCCAACATTGATATGCCAGAAATCCTGGTGTTTTCTGTGTATCCCGGCGCTTCGCCAGAGGTGGTGGAGCGGGATGTGACGGATGTGTTGGAAGAGGAACTCACTCTGATTTCCGATGTGCGACGTCTCTCTTCGGAGTCCCATGATGGATATTCTCTCATTTTTGTTTCTCTCAACTGGAATGCAGACAAGGAAGCAAAAAAGAATGATGTCCGGGATAAAATTGCCAATGTATCGGCTTCTCTTCCAGAAGGATTATCAGGAACTCCGCGAGTTTTTGAGCTCGGCACATCCAGTCTTCCCATTTACACCTGCACCATCGAGTCCTCAATGGAGGATTCATTATTGGCTCGTTATCTGGAAGAAGATGTGGTACCGCGGTTCAGTCGAATCCCAGATGTCTCGGCAGTATATGCTCGAGGGGTTGAAGAGCCGGCTGTTCGTGTCACGTTGTCTCCAGAAGCCTTGGAAAGTTCGGGACTAACGGCTCTTGAGGTTTATGGAGCATTAAAACGCGCCCAGGCAAGTGTTCCTGCTGGCGATGTTCGTGTGGGGCCAGATCGTCTTTCCCTCCAATCCTCCGGTGACTTTGAAACCATCCATGATATTGGCCAGCAAAGTGTGGGATATGGGGATGAAGGGACACCCATTCGAGTTGGAGACCTGGCCCGAATAAATATGGGAACCATGGATGCGGAATTCCGTGTTCTTTCCCAGGGTGGTTCTGGTGTGGCTTTGGATTTGCTGAAACGTCCAGGAGGGGATACCGAGGCCCTGATTCAAGCGGCACAAAAACTCCAAAAGCAGATTGAAGAAGAAAGTGGAGGGGCCGTTCATTTCACACCGGTTTTAGATGATGCTCAAACCATTTCTCTCACCCTCTCATCTGTAGCTCAATCGGCCTGGGTGGGAGGCTTGCTTGCCGTCCTTGTTCTGCTGCTTTTTTTGCATGACTTTCGAGCGGCCTTTGTTGTGTCCCTCTGCATACCCTTCACTGTGATGGTGGTGTTCATTCTGATGAGGGCTCGGGGAATGACCCTCAATATGATGACCTTGGCCGGCATCATGGTTTCTGTGGGCATGATGGTGGATTCCTCCATTGTGATTTTGGAAAACACGGTCCGCCATAGACAGTTCGGCTTAGATCCTCAGGCGGCGGCTTCCAAAGGTGCAGGAGAAGTAGGTGGGGCGGTTTTGGCATCCACCACCACATCCATTTCCGTGTTCTTGCCCATTCTTTTTCTCCCCGGGCTTGTGGGAGCCATTCTGGAAGATGTCTCCTGGGTTTTGGTGTTTTCTCTTGGAGCCTCTGCGATCACGGCAGTCATCATTGTCCCCTGGTTGGCCTCCCGCATACTCGGTGATGAAAGCCATCAAGCAAGGGGTTGGTTTGGCCGGTTTGGGGTGAAATTTGACGCGTTCTTTGAAGCCTTGGCCCGTCGATACCGCCATGCACTTTCGGTTGCTTTGAATCGAAAAACCTATGTCATTCTGTTTGCCTGCATCACCATTCTGGCCTCCCTTGGAGTGATGGCACTGGTGGGAGGGGAGTTCATGAGTTTTCCAGACATGAATGAACTGGAAATGAGCATTCGATTCCCTGCTGGTTTTGCTCTGGAAGACACCGAATCCAAATTGGCGGAAATTGCCCAAGTTGTTCGGCGAGAAGTTCCGGAAATTGAAGCTGATCTTTGGTATGCCGGTTTGAAGGATGCGGCTGCCATCATTGATCAGGGGAACCCTTCCACGGGATATGGACGAATCCGCTTGATTCGCGCCAAGGAGCGGGAACGGTCTGTCTTCACAATTGTGAATGAACTCAATCGAATCCTTGCCACAGAGATTCCAGATGCCGATATTGCTGTGCGTAATGGTGGACTTGCTAAAAAACTGAATTATGCCACAGAGGGAGCCGGGTTCCGGGTGGAGCTGACAGGATCCAGTTGGGATGATGTGTTGGAATCGGCTCAAGCGGTTGAAGCCCTTATTCAAAAGGATCCTCTGGTCACCAAAACAGAGTTGGATGTGCGGCTTGATCGGGAGTTACTCTCCCTGAATTTGGATCGGGAACAAATGAATCGGCTTGCGGTCAATGCCGCTCATGCGGGTATGAACCTCCGCATTCTTTTTGCTGGAGAAAAAGTGGGGAATCTCCGGGATGATGATGTCACCTATCCTGTTCTTCTGGATTCGGAGTTTTTGAATCGTCGGTGGGAAGAGGGAATTGAAGGGAGAATCCAGGTGAGAAATGGAGCCGGTGATGCCATTCCCTATACCGCCTTTTCTCGAACTCAGCGGCAATCCACTGCAGACCGCATTCCCCGGGTGGATCGACTTCCTTCCATTACGGTGGAGGGACTTCTTTCAGATTCAGATCTCACAGCTGTACGAGGACGTTTGCTTCCTCAGCTCGAATCCGCCAATTTCCCATCGGGTGTGGAATGGCGAATCGCCGGTGCAGCGGACTTGATGGGGAACACCTTCCGTGATTTGGGAATGGCTCTGGCCGTTTCAGTCTTCCTGGTATACGCCGTGATGGTGGTGCAGTTTGAACGTTTTGCCCAACCCTTCATCATCATGGGTGCAGTTCCTTTTGTTCTCATCGGAGTGGCCCTGGCCCTGGCGGCCTTTGGAACCCGCGTCACCATGATGAGTCTCTTTGGTGTTATTGCTCTGGGAGGGATGGTGGTGAATAATGCCATTGTTCTTGTGGACTTTACAAATCAACGACGAAGCGATGGACTTGGAATTCGGGAGGCTCTTCTGGAAGCCTCACAGATTCGATTAAAACCCATCTTGATGACCACTCTCACAACTCTGCTTGGATTGATTCCTCTGGCCTTTGCCATGGGGGAGGGCTCACAAATTTATGCCCCTCTGGGGCAGGTGATTGGTGGTGGACTACTCACTTCAACACTCATCACATTGTTCCTTGTTCCCATCCTGTATGAGATTTTAGAACAGCGCAGAGATCGTCGAAAATCCTCTGGTCATGGCCGCCATGCCTCCGCTTTGGTTCTTTTCTTCCTCCTTGGTGGACTTGTGGCTCCACCATTTGCTCTTGATGCACAGGAGAATCAAAGCTCCAGTACTCCTGAATCATGGGATGTGAACCATCTGATGGCTCGTGCTCTTGAACAGGATCCAGAGCTCCTTTCCTTGATGGCAGAATCCGAGGCTGCACGGGCTCAGTGGAAGGGAGCCAAAGCGGAATGGGGACCCCGACTCTCTGTGGATGTGGGAACCTCCTATGTGAGTGATCCGTTCCTTGTTGTGGAACCTGGAGCTTTGGGAACCATCCCTTCTCCCCCTCCCATGCCCAGTGTTCAGCTTCCAGGAGAGCGCTTAGAACTTGGAGGGAAAACCAATGATTTTCGTTATGATGCCAAAGTGGTGTTGGAACAGCCTCTTCTCACCTGGGGGAAAATTTCTGGAGCAGTGAAAGCGGCAGATGGGGGAAGACGGGCTGCACAATGGTTGCAAGCGGCTCGAGAGCGTGATTTGCGTGTGGGCATCACCAGTGGAATGGAATCCTTGGCCCTTGTGGAAATGATGCTGAATGTGGTGAATGAGCAGCGTCAGCTTGGGGACAGGCTCATTGAACTCACCAAAGAAAATTTTGAAGAAGGGTTTCTTCTTGAAACAGAATACCGGGAAACTCGAGATCGATTGCAGCAAATCCTTCTTGCCAAAACAGCATTAGAAAAAGAACGTCGGGATCTTCTTTTGGGTTTGGAGCGCATCACTGGAATTGTTCATCTTGAAGAGACCAACTTAATCCTTCCAACGGTTTCCCTTGATTTTGCTCTCTATTCACTTCCATCCGTGGAGGAACTCAGCGCACGAATCCTTGGGGAAAATTTTGAAGTACTAGCCCTTGCAGCAGCAGAAGATGCCGCCAGGGGAGAATTTTCGATGGCCCGAGGCCAGGCTTTAGGAAAACCGGACATTGCTTTGCGTGGGGAGTTTGGCTATGGGGGAGGTTACGGGCGAGAACCTGATCACCTCGATGGCACTTGGATTGTGACCCTGGGAGCCCAAACCACGGTGTTTGATTCAGGTCGATCCCGCAACTCCATTCGTGCCGCAGAATCCCGTTTGCGTTCTGCAACTCAAAAAAGAGAAGCAGGACAGCGGCAGATCATTGCCCATCTGAAATCTCTTCTCTATTCCCTGAATTTGCATCAGCAGAACATCGAGTATTATCAAAGTCTTGAAGAAACGGATGCGGCCAGAGCCGCAGAAAATCGTCTTTCATGGGAATCCGGATATGGGCGTGAAGAGGCTTGGCTTTTGGCTGAACTGGATCAAATGGAGGCTCAGCTCAAGGAGCAACGGGAATGGCTTCTCTATCTGCAAGAGGATCGACAGGCCCGAGGAATCACCGGTTTACTCTGAAATGACCAATCCATGAAAAGAAGAGGAAGGTGGTCTTCCTCTTCCCCAGAACCCAGAATTGGGCAAATATGGCGGTATGCACAGAAGTCCCATACCCCAGAATCCCGCAGAGAAGAACACATTTTATATTGATACTGTTCGTCAGGGGATGGATGGATTGATTCATCCCCTGATGGATTCCTTGTTTCTCATCATTGCCATTCGATTTTTCTCCGTGGGTGATTTTTGGAAGGCCCTCATTTCTGCCGCTGGATTCATTGGATATTTGCTCTCTGCTCCCCTGGTCTCATTTGTGAATACCGGATTGCATCGCCGCTCTCGTGTCCTTGCAGGGTTAACAGGCCTTGTGGCCCTTTGTTTAATTCTTGCAGCCTTTTCCCCTTCCGCCATTTTCTTTGCGCTGGCTGCAACCTGTGTTGGGACCTTTGTGAATATTCGCCAGCCGTTCTTTACAGATTTGTATCGCGCGGCCTATTCCGAGGATTTGCGAGCGCGACGAATTTCTGTTGGATTGCGCATCAACTTGGTTGTGGCCTTGTTGGCAGGATTTGCCTATGGGAAATTCTTAGATACCCAATTGGCCTCTTGGCCATTCTTGCTCCTCTTTGTTGCTCTTGTGTTTCTTCTTTGCGCTTTTTTGCTAGCCTTACTTCCAGGCCTGGGGGAGCAACCAGAGAAAAAACAAGCCCAAAAACCCACCATCTCCCCCCTCAAGGCCTTTAAGAATCCCATGTTTCTCTATGTGCAGGCGGCTTGGATGCTTGTGGGGTTTGGCAACCTTTGGACCCTTCCACTCCGGGCTGTGTACCTCACAGAAGAGGGACGAGGACTTGGATTCTCTCCCTTTCTCACCACCATGATTCTGGTTGTGATACCCGCAGGAGTGCGACTTTTGGTGAATCCTCTCTGGGCCCGGCTTTACCGCCGGTGGAGTTTTCCTCTTTTTCGTCTCACCATTAATCTGTTTTTTGCCCTGGGAATTCCCCTCTATTTTTTCTCTGATTCCCTTGGTTGGATTGCACTGGCTTCCATTCTTTTTGGCATTGGATTCTCCGGATCTCCCTTCATCTGGCAACTCTGGGTGACACGGATTGCCACTTCACAGGAGGTTCGCTCCTATCAGTCTGCCCATGCCTTTTTGGCAGGAATTCGAGGTCTATTGGCGCCATTTCTTGGATTGTGGGCACTCAATGGTCTCAGCTTCCTCCAAATCGGTCTCATCTCTGGTGGAATGATTCTTCTTTCAGCTCTGATGATGCTCCCCCTTCTCAGCGCTCAAAGACGTTTTTAATTCCTTTTTACTCAGATCGACCCCGGCCTGCTGGCCGGGGTAAGAAAGACAACGCCTCCCTTTAAAGGAATTCTGATTCAGTGTTGTTTTTTGCAAACTCGCTAAACTCACCCCACCAGTAGGGGCTCGCTCGCTTTACGGGCGTTTGGTGAAAACGGTACTATGGCACCATGGCAACACAGGTCTACGATGAGAGTAAAATCCAAACCCTCAGTCCCCTCGAGCACATTCGTCTGAGAAGCGGTATGTACATTGGCCGTTTGGGAGATGGCTCGAATGCGGATGATGGTATCTATATCTTATTAAAAGAGGTGGTGGATAACGCCATTGACGAATTCATCATGGGCTTTGGCAAGAGGATTGATGTCAAACGAAAGGATGGCACCATTGCCTGCCGGGATTATGGTCGTGGCATTCCCCTGGGAAAACTGGTGGAATGTGTGAGCATCATCAACACCGGTGCCAAGTACAATGATGAAGTGTTTCAGTTTTCCGTAGGGCTCAATGGTGTGGGGACCAAGGCCGTGAATGCCCTCTCCTCCCATTTTCTTGTTCGATCCTACAGAGACAACAAATACAGAGAAATCACCTTCAGCCGGGGGAAGCTCTTGAAGGAGCGAAAAGGCGCCTGTGAAGGGAAGGCCGATGGCTGTTATTTTGAGTTCACCCCCGATCCAGATATTTTCCCCGAGTATGATTTTGTGGATGAGTTCATTGAGAAACGGATGTGGAATTACGCTTACCTCAACCGAAATCTCAAACTGTACTACAACGGCCAAAAATTTGAATCCAAAAAAGGCCTCCATGATCTTCTCACCAAAGAAGTGGGGGAGGAAGTGGTGTACCCCATGGTTTACCATGCCGGGGAAAAGTTTGAGATGGCCTTCACCCACACCGCATCCTATGGAGAAACGCATTTTTCCTTTGTGAATGGTCAGTTCACCTCGGATGGAGGAACGCATCTGAGTGCCTTCCGGGAGGGGATGCTCAAAGGGGTGAATGAGTTCACCAAAAAAAACTACTCTGGAACCGACGTGCGCGAAGGTGTGGTGGGCGCCATCGCCGTTAAGGTCAAGGATCCAGTCTTTGAAAGCCAAACCAAGAACAAACTGGGTAATACAGAAGTGCGCTCTTGGATCATCAATGAAGTCAAAGCGGCCGTGGTGGATTATCTCCACAAAAATCCAGAATCTGCCAAGAATCTGGAAAACAAAATCATCAACAATGAGAAGCTGCGCAAAGAATTGGCCGCTGTGAAGAAAGAGGCCAAAGCCGCCGCAAAAAAAATCTCTCTGAACATCCCCAAGTTAAAAGACTGCAAATTCCACCGGGGAGATAAGCGGGGAGATGAAACCACCATATTCATCACCGAGGGACAGTCGGCCACCGGTTCCATGGTGAGCTGCCGGGATGTGTACACTCAGGCCATTTACTCCCTGAGAGGAAAGCCTTGGAACAGCTTTGGTAAGGGGAAGGCCGCCATCTACAAAAATGAAGAACTCTTCAATCTGATGATGGCCTTGGGTATTGAGAATGATATTGATAATTTGCGCTATGAACGCATTGTGATCGCCACCGATGCCGATACCGATGGTTTTCATATTCGCAACCTCATCCTCACCTTCTTCCTCAATTACTTTGAAGAACTGGTGGTGGGGGGCCATGTCTTTATACTGGAAACCCCACTGTTCCGTGTTCGGAACAAGAAAGAAACCCGTTACTGCTATTCGGAAAGGGAACGGGATGCCGCCATGGCCGCCATTCGTGGTCCAGAGGTGACCCGGTTTAAGGGATTGGGAGAGATCAGCCCTCAAGAATTTGGTCAGTTTATAGGGGAAGAAATGCGCATTGTTCCCGTGAGCATTGATTCCATGAAAAGCATTCCAGAAACCCTGGCCTTTTACATGGGGAAGAACACTCCCCAGCGGCGTCAGTACATCATGGAGAACCTGGTTTAATGGCCTACGTCAAAAAACTCTTCAACGAAAACTTTCTCGAATACGCCTCCTATGTCATCAAGGAACGGGCCATCCCTCATCTGGATGACGGACTCAAACCCGTTCAGCGGCGCATCCTTCAATCCCTCTTTGATGTGGATGATGGAAAGTTTAATAAGGTGGCCAATGTGGTGGGGCATGCCATGCAGTATCATCCCCATGGCGACTCCTCCATCTACGAAGCTCTGGTGAATCTGGCCAATAAAGAACTCTTTATTGATAAACAGGGAAACTTTGGGAACACCCTCACTGGTGACCCCGCTTCGGCCGCACGATACATCGAATGCCGCCTGCTTCCTCTGGCCAAAGAAGTGCTTCACGGTCCAGAAATCACCGATTTTGTGGATTCCTATGATGGCCGCCGCAAAGAGCCCATCACCCTGCCTGCCAAAATCCCCATGCCCCTGATTCTGGGAGCAGAAGGCATTGCTGTGGGGATGTCCACCAAAATGCTTCCTCACAACTTTGTGGAAGTGATTGAAGCCGAACAGGCTTGCTTGCGGGGAGAAGAATTCATCCTTTATCCCGATGTCCCCTCTGGGGGCACCATGGATGTGTCGGACTACAATCAAGGCAACGGAAAGGTTTTGAGTCGAGCCCTTCTGGATTCCACCGATCCCAAGCGCATCCTCATCCGGGAGCTGCCCTATGGGGTCACCACAGAGAATCTCATTGCCTCCATTGAGAACGCGGCTCGGTCCAACAAAATCAAAATCGGGGCCATCACGGACTACACCACAGATCAGGTGGAAATTGAAATCAAACTTCCCCGGGGCGTGCATACAGAGGACGTCTTGGATGGCCTCTATGCCTTTACCGACTGTGAAGTGAGCATCTCGGTGAACATGCTCATGATTGTCCAGGACAAACCCCAAGTCCTCACCGTTCCAGAAGTCATTGAGCATCATGCCTCTCGTCTTGTGAAACTCCTGGAAAAAGAACTTCTTCTAGAAAAAGGGCATCTCTTGGATAAAATCCATGCCCGTACCCTGGAAAAAATCTTTATTGTGGAAAAAATCTACAAGCGGATTGAGCCCATCAAAACCGTGGATGGCATCTACCGCACAGTTCACAAAGGGTTTGAACCCTTTGAGGAAGAGCTGCTCCGTCAGGTCATCGATGATGATGTGGAACGCCTCCTCAAAATTCCCATCCGCCGCATCAGTCAGTTTGACATCAGCCGCATGGAAGATGAAATTCGCGAACTGGAAAACCGTCTGGCCGAAGTGGAGCATCACCTCAAGCATCTGGTGGAATACTCCCTGTCCTTCCTGGATGGAATCCTAGAAAAATACAAATCCCGCTATCCCCGGCGCAGCAAGCTCGTCTCTCTGCGCAAAGTGGACATCCGCGATGCTGCCCAGAAGAATCTCAAGGTGAAATACAATCCAGACACCGGCTATTTGGGCTATGAAGTTTCCGGTGGACGTGTGCTCTTTGACGCCTCCGTCTATGACCGGGTCATCTACATCAAAAAAGATGCCAGCTATCTGGTCACGGATGTCCCGGATAAACTCTTTGTGGGCAAAGGAATGCTTTATGCAGGATTGGCCGATAAAGAAACCTGTGATGAGGTGGTGTTCTCTCTGGTTTACCGGAATACAGAGAACAATTATCCCTACATCAAGCGCTGTCGAATCACCCAATACATTCTGAACCGGGTGTACAGCCTGGTTCCTGAAGGCGGGAAAATCATCCGTCTCACCACCAAAACCGATGTTGCAGCTGTGGTGGATTTCAAACAAAAGAGTCTTCTGGCCGGTTCCGACCAATTCCCTGTTGAGGATTACCTCATCAAGGGAGTCAAAGCCCGGGGGGTGCGCATCAAACCCAAAGAGTTCACCTCCGCCCGGTTTGTGAGCGTCAAAACCCTGGAAAAGAAAGAAGTCTAAATTCCTGTTTTAGATCGACCCCGGCGTGGGAACGCCGGGGTGCCCCCAAGGATTCTGTAAAATTGCACCCGCACATTTTCTCTCATTGCTTCCCCGCGCCCATCGCTTCGATGTACACTAGAACTATATGAGCCAATTTTCTCCCCCCCGCATCATGGGCATAGTCAATTGCACTCCAGACTCTTTTTATGCCAATAGTCGCCGTTTGAATGAGGAACAAGCCCTTGAAACGGCCCTAGACATGGTGAAATCTGGGGCGGATATCCTGGACATTGGAGGCGAATCCACCCGGCCTGGTGCACCTGCTGTCAATGCAGAAGAGCAAATCCAACGCATTGTACCTGTGATTCAGAAAATTCGTCAGAATTCTTTGATTCCCATTTCCGTGGACACGCGATTGGCCTCCGTTGCTCAGGCCGCATTGGATGCTGGAGCCACCATGGTGAATGACATCAGTGCCCTGGAAGGTGATGAGGCCATGGGGCCGCTTGTGGCCCAGCGCCAGGTTCCCATTGTTCTCATGCACATGCAGGGGATTCCAGAAACCATGCAGAACAATCCCCATTATCACAATGTGGTGCAGGATGTTTGCCAGGGCTTGCAAAAAGCCGTGGATAGGGCCTTGGCCTATGGGATTCACCAAGAGAACATCATTCTTGATCCCGGTATTGGATTTGGGAAACGGCAGCAGGACAATGCTGCCCTCTTGGCTCATCTTTCAAAACTGCGTCTTTCCAATCTTCCCCTCTTGGTGGGCCTCAGCCGAAAATCCTTTTTGGGAGCCGTTTTGGCCGCGGATCAGGTGAGGTTGGAGGAGGGCCGTCCATCGCTCTATACCTCAGAGGGTGAGCTTCGACACTCTCTTCAGGCTCCGCCCCCTCCTGAAGACCGGGGTGATGCCACCTTGGCAGCCCATGCTTGGTGTCTTCAAGCCAACGTGGACATCCTACGGGTGCATGATGTGAAACAAACCCGCCAACTTCTTGCCATTTGGGAGGCCATTGCATGGGCTTCTTAACAGAAATCCCCTTTCTGAATGACTATGTTCTTCCAGTCATTGACATTGCGCTCTTGGCCTTTCTTCTCTACAAAATTTACGAAATCTTAGAAGAAACCCGGGCCATTCAGCTCCTGCGGGGGGGGATTGTTCTGGCTTTGGTGTATGCCGCCGCCTGGTTGCTTCGTCTTTCCACGTTGCTGTGGATATTGGAAATGATTGCCCCAGGACTCTTTATTGGAGTGGCCATTGTTTTTCAACCAGAGTTACGCAATATCTTTGCCCGCATTGGTCAAAGGGAAATCTTCCGGGGGAAAATCCGTCAAAAACCTTTTCAGGTAGAAACGGTCTTAAATGCGGCAGAAGTGCTTTCTGAGAGACGCCGTGGAGCTCTGGTGGTGTTTGCACGAAAAGTGGGGCTAAAAAATCTTGTGGATACGGGAACCCGCTTGGATTCGGAACTTTCCTCCGCTTTGATTCTCACCATCTTTGGGCATGATGGCCCTCTTCATGATGGTGCGCTCATCATACAATCCGGTCGGCTCATGGCCGCTGGGTGTTTTTTGCCCCTTTCGAATCAGCCGGATATTCGCCGGAGTTTTGGAACACGGCATCGGGCCGCCCTGGGCACCGCGGAGGAAACCGACGCGGTCGTTCTTGCGGTTTCAGAAGAAACAGGAGCCCTCTCATTGGCCTATGATGGCAACATCTTTTATGACTTAGAAGAGGAGGATGTGCGTCGCCGTCTTCATGATCTTCTGGGACTTTCCCCCACGGAAGGAAATGATGGAGGCAATACCCCATGAGAAATGCATCTGTGTTTGCCCGCATCATGCACCGCTGGCCGGTAAAAGCCCTCTGCATTGCATTGGCCGGAGCCTTTTATCTCTTGTTCCGGGTGAATACCTTCACAGAGCGGGTGGTGACCGTTCCTTTGCAAGTCATAACCCCAGAAGGCTTTGTGGTGAGTTCGGAATATCCTGGAAGCATCAATCTCACCCTCCGGGGAGAAACACAAGAAATTGCCGGTGTGCTACCAGATGATATTGATGCCTTTGTGGATTTGTCCTCCTTTCCAGATCAGGGGGAATACCGTGTTCCCGTGGAATTTCGGAAAAAGGGGAGCGCCCTCCAACCAGAAGCTCTTGAACTTCGTTCAAGACCTCGAGAGGTTCAGCTGGCCATGGAGCGTCGGACGGTTCGCAGTCTCATTGTGCGTCCAGAACTTTCAGGTTTCCCCGCACTTGGATATGAATTGACTCAGTTCATTGTCTCACCTTCATCGGTTACAGCCGTGGGGCCTCAGAGCCAAATGACGGGACTCACGGAACTCAAAACAGAAATCATTGATTTGTCGGGACGGCGGGATGATTTCACAGTGAGCACCCGATTGGTGCGTCCTTCTGGACAAATTGAACTCCCTGGCGGTGAGGTGGTGGAATTCAAAGGCGTGGTGGACGAAGCCGTGGTGATTCGAACCATTGCGGACCGGGAAGTTGTGGTTTTTGATCTTCCAGAAGGATTAAGCATTCAAAGTGAATTGCCTCGGGTGAGTCTCACTGTTCAGGGGAGTCAGCTCACCGTGGAAGGGGCTCGTCCAGGAGACATGACCTTCTATGTGGATGGATCTTCCATTCGTCGACCAGGAACCTATGAACTTCCCCTCAAAATGGATATTCCTCCCGGCCTTGCTGTGCTTCAACTGGTGCCTCGGCGCGTTACGGTGACGGTGGTGAGGGAAAGCCTCACCATCCCGCAAACCTCCTCCACAGTCCCTGCTCCTGCTTCCGATTTAGGTGTGGCGGTTCCTTTTGGTTCTGAGAACCTCCCAGCCTATGCCTCCGTAGGGGAGGGGGAGCCTTCATGATTGTGGGAACCGGAATTGATTTTGTCACCATCTCCCGTATGGCTCACTGGATTGATGATCCCCCCCTCTGTCAACGGTATTTTCATCCGAAGGAATTCGAACAAGCCCTGTCTCGGGGATCAGGTGCCTCACGATCCTTGGCTGCGCGATTTGCCGCCAAAGAGGCTTTTGTCAAAGCTTTGGGAACGGGGTTTAAAGGAATCCAACTGAAAGATATTTGGGTGGAAAATGAGGGTTCTGGACGTCCGCGACTGTTTGTTACGGGGACGGCTCAAAAGGCCATGGATTCCAGTGGGGCCACTCATATTCATGTGTCATTGGGGCATGAAGGAGATTTTGCCCTGGCTCAGGTTATTCTAGAAGGGAGAGAGCATGGCTGAAGCACGCATCACCTTTCGGGGGAAAAAAGATCTCACCTGTCCTGTGTGTCGCAATCGTTTTCGGAAAGAGGAATTGTTGACCGGGGGAGGGCGGATGAATGCCGGTGATCTCACCGATGAACTCCACCGCGTGTATCTCCCCACCCAAAAGTATGGAGAGGTTCGCCCTCTTCTGTACCCAGTTACTGTTTGCCCCCAATGCTGGTATGCGGCCTACCCTCGGAATTTTGATACTCTTGATGGGGAGGCCAGGGATGCTTTGGATCGGGACATTGGAACACGGAAATCCATGCTCAGACCCATCTTTCCCGAATTGGATTTTGACCGGGACCGTGGCTTAGCGGAGGGTTGTGCATCTTATGTTCTTGCTGCTCTCTGTTATGAGCACCGACCATTGTCGGATACCCCCACGTTTTTTCGAGCCCTGTCATTTTTAAGAGCAGGGTGGTTGGCTGCCGATTTGCACAAGGCCATGCCTTCCGATAACTATGATTATCTTTCCGCCATTTTGCTTCGTAAGGCCTCCTTTTTCTATGGGGAAATCTTGGAGTGTGAACGCCGAGGTCTTGAACGGATTGAAGAGATTCCTTCCCATGGCCCGGATTTGGATAATAACTATGGTTTTGATGGAGTGCTCTATCTTGTGGGCGTTCTCCTGCTCAAATACGGTCAACGCGATGATCCCATGCGGCGAATGAATGCTTTGAAAGAGGCACGGGCTGCGGTTTCCCGGATTGTGGGCATGGGGCAATCTTCCCGTTCCAAGCCTTCTGTGCTCCTGGATCGTTCCCGAGAACTGCATAAAACCATCAAACAGGAATTGGAGCTTCTCGATCCTCATGCGTAACATCAAACTCACGGTGGCCTATGATGGCACCCATTTCTCTGGTTGGCAGGTTCAGAGTCGGGACCGCAGTGTTCAGGGTGATCTCGAAAAGGCACTCTCTAACCTCCATGGACGGCCCCTTGCTCTGACAGGAGCTGGACGAACCGACTCTGGGGTGCATGCCAGTGGCCAAGTGGCCAACTTTTACACCGATAAAGACAACATTCCAGCGCATAAATTTCGAGAAGCTCTCAACAGCCAATTGGCTCAGGATGTGCGCGTTCTGGAAAG
Source organism: Spirochaetales bacterium (assembly GCA_022360655.1). Taxonomy (GTDB): domain Bacteria; phylum Spirochaetota; class Spirochaetia; order DSM-2461; family DSM-2461; genus UBA2779. The sequence goes on from JAKSCK010000243.1 coordinate 51,274, forward strand.
TCAGGAGGTTGCCGCCTCTTTTCATTCTCGTCGGGATGCTGTGGTGCGTCGTTATGAATATCGACTCTGGGCAGGCTCTCCCCCCCCTCCGCACGTGGCTCCCTATGTCTGGAAGCTTCGGAAAATGCCACCTTTGGCTCTCTTGGATTCCATGGCTGCAGAAATTGTGGGCATCCATGATTTTTCCACCTTTGCCGCTGCCCGAGATCCCAGTCCAAGTAAGGTTAGAGAAGTGTTTCAAGCCGCTTTCATTCCCCGGGGAGAAGAGGTGATTTTTCGTATCAGTGGAAATGCCTTTTTATGGCGAATGGTGCGCTCCCTTCTTGGGACCATAGTGGATTTGTCTCAACGGGGTGGCGATGCAGGGGACATGCGGGGCATACTGTCCTCTCGTGATCGCTTCAAGGCTGGCCCAACGGCCCCGCCCACGGGATTGTTTTTAACGAAGGTGATGTATGGAGAAGATCGAGGCGTTCGTTGAGTACGGACGTGTTCTGCAAGATCTTGAAGATTGGCTCTCTCAGGGGTACCGCACCCACCGGAAGGCGGATTCGGTTATTCTCCCTGAACCCCCTGTGGAATCGTCTGGAGAACATCCTCCCATCAATGCGCTTCCACAAACCATGGCTCAAAAGCCTCCCATGGCCAACCGGGTTCCTCCATCTTCAACAGAGCGAAGCGTCCCATCAGCTCCTACATCCTTTTCTTCTCCTGCCATGATTCAGGAGGAGGGTGGCCTCCAGGATATTGCTGGAGAGGTAGCCGCCTGCCGGGACTGCACCCTTTATCTGATTCGTCAGCGGACCGTTCCTGGAGTTGGAGTGAAGGGGGCCACCCTCATGGTCATCACGCCTCCTCCTGCGCCTCGAGCTGGAGAAACCGATTCTCCTCTACCACCCTCTGAGGATGAGTATCTGGGGAAATGGCTCAAAGCTCTGGGTTTGGAACCACGTAAAGATGCCTTCATCACCCCAGTGGTGAAATGTCGTACCCCAGGGAACCGCCCACCACGACCTGAAGAAGCCGGAGCCTGTTCCTCTTATCTGATGCGGCAGTTCGCCGCTGTGCGTCCCAAAGCCGTCTTGGCCTTGGGTTCTTCTGCCTGTGGAGCCTTGTGTGGAAATCCGGCCCAATTCCCCCATTTGGTGGGAAGAGATTGGGAATGGAATGGGGTTCCTGCCATGGTGCTTTGGACACCGGCAGAAGTCCTTGCCCATCCCACCCGGCTTCGCGCCCCAGTCTGGGAAGCTCTCCAACGCCTCAAGGCCGCATGGTGACCTATCCCCAAATCGTCTTCAATGTTCCCCTCAATCGTCGTTTTTCCTATTCCTGCGAGCAGGAGGTGTTCCTGGGGTCTCGGGTAAAGGCCCCATTTGGGAAACGACGACTCATTGGTTGTGTGGTGGCCGTGGATTCTCACCCCCCCGAAGGGGTCGATACCCTTAAAAGTGTGGAATCCCTTGTGGACAAGGAACCCCTCTTTGGGGAAGACACTTTAGAGCTGGCGCAATGGATGGCCAATCTCTGCATGTGTTCCTTGGGAGAAGCCCTTTTTTCCATGCTTCCCGGAGGAAAACGGGAGAGTAAAAAGCTGCAAGAAGAGGGGGATCAAGAGGCTTCCAGTCAACCTCGTATTCTCACGGACCAACAGCAAGTGGCCTTGGATGGCATTCTTTCCCGCCAGGATGGATGGAATTACCTCTATGGCCTCACCGGTTCAGGAAAAACAGAAGTGTTCCTTCGAGCGGCCGAGGCCACCATTGAAGAGGGACGGGGTGTCATTTACTTGGTTCCGGAAATTGCCCTCAGTCATCAGCTAGTGGATGGGCTGAAAACACGTTTCCCAGGAAAAGTGGCTGTGATTCATTCTGGGCTCACTCCCTCTCGGCGTCTGGCGGAATGGAATCGAATTCGCAATGGTGAAGCGCCCTTTGTCTTGGGAGCTCGAAGTGCGGTCTTTGCTCCTCTTCCCCATCTTGGACTCCTTATACTGGATGAGGAGCATGAGGGAAGTTATAAATCTGGTTCCACTCCCCGTTACCATGCCCGGCAGGTGGCCATGCGCCGAAGCCGTGTCTCTCAAGCCCGACTCCTCATGGGCAGCGCCACCCCTTCCGTGGAATCCTGGTTTCTGATGAATCGGGGTTCCATGACCCGCCACACCCTCACGGGCCGCCCTGCTGGGGGGGCTCCACCCACCGTTCAGGTGGTGAACCTGGCAGGGGAACAAAATGTGTTTTCCAAAACCCTGGTGCAGGCCATGTCCCGAGTGTTGGGGGAGGGGCGACAGGTTCTGCTCTTTCTCAATCGCCGAGGATTCTCCTATCAGTACGCCTGTCAGGCCTGTGGAGAAGAGGTGCACTGTCGTCATTGCAGTGTGCCACTCACCTACCACAAGGCTCGGAGGGCCACGGTTTGTCATTATTGCGGTTATCGCACAGCCCCACCTCATAGCTGTCCCGAATGTGGGTCTGTGGAAATGCGCGCCGCTGGTTTTGGAACCGAGCGCATAGAAGAGGA
>JAKSCK010000099.1 GCA_022360655.1 Spirochaetales bacterium
TAATAATGTAAGTAGTGGTTTTGTAGCTGATATTGATTTGGTCAACAAGTATGATCATGCTTACCAGATCATCAGCTGGGATGTAACCGGAACCTCAGGTACGTATGATCTGGAGTACAGTACCGACAACGGAGCAAGCTGGACATCTATTTACAGTGACTACACAACAGCTAGTGGAGAGTTTTTCTGGCATGTACCTAATGACCCGAGCACGCAGGCTTTGGTGAGGGTAATTGACTCCAACAATGGCTTGATTGTAGACCAGAGTGATGCTGTGTTTACCATTGGTCAGGCCGATCCTGTGTTGTTTACCCCGAACGGAGGCGAACTGTTGCTAGCCGGCCTGAGTGAAGAGATCACCTGGGAAGAAGGTCTGTTTGTGGCTTCAGCAATTGTGATCGATTACAGTACTGATAACGGCTTAACGTGGAACAGCATCACCACAGGCACGGACAACGACGGCAGCTACGACTGGACATTACCTGATGTTTACACAGAGGAAGGTTTAGTCAGAGTAAGTGAGTTTGGTAATACATCGGTTTATGATACCTCGGATGCAGTATTTACGATGTATTCCTACATAACACTTACAGCCCCATTGGGCGGAGAGAGTCTGAATGGCTGTGAGACACTTTCTATCCAGTGGTATGCGGGTCAGACCTCAGGCAAGTACCGTATAGAGTACAGTGAAGATGGCGGCAGCACGTGGAACATCATAGCCGACAATCACAGTCTGAGCGGAACGTTCCTTACGTACAACTGGACCTTACCAAACATCAATACCAGTGATTTGATTATCAGGGTATCTGATTATGAAAACACAACTAAAAACGATATGACCGGCAGCATCACGCTGGCCAATTCACAATATTTGAACCTAACGAGCCCTAACGGTGGTGAAAGCATGATCTCGGGAACTGTTTTCCCGATCGATTACGTAGCCAGCGGGCCAGTATCAAGCGTTAAGCTTTGGTACTCCTCCAATGATGGAACGAGCTGGAATACGATTACCAGCAGTACCAGTGGTGGTTCCTACAACTGGACTATCCCGAACGTAGACTCCGACGAGTGCTTGGGAAAAGTACAGGATGTAAGCAACAGCTGGATCAACGATATCAGTGAGGCGCACTTCTCGCTGAACAGCAACATTA
>JAKSCK010000200.1 GCA_022360655.1 Spirochaetales bacterium
ATGCTGCGATCCTGCGACGTCACATGTCACATTAGGGTGATGGTGCACTAGTAAAAAAGGCCGTTTTACCCTAGTTTTACCCCGGGGTAAAGTGAATTTACCCTCCTTTTTACCCCGACACAGTTTACCCTCCAGAACGGGGTAAAAACGGGGTAAAAACTGGGCAAGCCGCTGGTTGTGGTAGGGTTCAAAATCAGAAAGGCCCTGCGCTCCACTATTCCGGAAGGCAGATGTTCTCATGGACTCTTCCTACGGTGCACTCTCGTGTGCAACATAAACATAGTGACAAGCTGGGCAGGCGGACAAGAAAGCGCCAAAAGGCCAGCATTGGTAGGGGTTGCAAGCATAGCGGAGTTTGTGGTTTCCGCAATATGGATCGGAATCTGAAAACGGGCGCTGGATGCCTGTTGCGCAGATGATGCGCATCGACTGTCAGTGAAGGCAGCCTCGGGGTAGGGGGGCCGAGAGAAGCGAATAAGGGTGCCAGGAACTCGATCAACCAGGGGCCAATGGATACGCCATGGAGTGAGGTATTCTCAAACGATTATTCTCTGATATTGTCCAGTTATCAGCTGTAGGACCGCAACCTGTACCGATTGCTCCCACGTAGAAAAGCATGCGTGGCACACTGTTTCGTCCAGAATCCAGTGGTGGGGTATAGTTCTGCAGTCGTGCACGCGAGATACATGTCGCCGACTATTTAGGCAGCGACGTCTCTGACTCCGAGCGGCCAGGGAATCTTCGACGGTTCAAACTCTCGCTGACCAACAATGAGCTGCTCGCATGGACTTACTCGCCAGAAGAACAAGGCAGGTGGGCCTATCTTTCGCGCAGCAAATGGTGAATTGGAGCGTGATGTCCCTGAGGATGGAAAAACAAAGCGAATCGTGAAATGTTGGAGCAATACGGGGTGTTTTTCTAGGGGGCGTTCATCATCTTTAAGCTCCAGCACTTCTTGCGGAGGCCAGAGAATTGAAGCTGGAGACAACAGTCGATTTGTGTAACGCATAGCGCCAGAAAATCAGTCAAGTTGTATCTGAAA
>JAKSCK010000079.1 GCA_022360655.1 Spirochaetales bacterium
CGGCGGCGATTGGCATAGATTTGAATTCCCTGTCTATCCCGCCGTGAAGATTCTGGACGGGCATGAACCATGATGAGCTTAAAACCATTGCCATCCACTTCTGTTTGCCACCATGCAGCCTCAGGAGCCAGTCTTGGCCAGGCAGCCTTTACACGGTCAATATGCCGTCCTGGTGGAAAGAATTGTTTGAGTTTCCCTTCACGAAAGAGACGAAAACTCACCTCTGGATGGGCGGCCGCTTTTTCCATAAAAATGCGGGTGCAAAGACGCGTTTCAGCCTGGGCACTTTTGAGAAAACGGCGGCGGGCTGGCATGTTGTAGAATAAATCTTTCATGGACACGGAGGTTCCGGGAGCAGCCGGATGACCTTCAATTCCCAGGGACTTGCCTCCTTGTATGGAAAGGCGAAGTCCTTCACGTCCCTGGGATGTGAGAATCTCAAGTCGGGCACAAGCGGCAATGCTGGCCAGGGCTTCTCCTCGAAATCCTAAGGTGCGTGCAGATTCTAAATCTTCCACACTGGAAATTTTGCTTGTGGCATGAGGCAGCCAGCAAACTTCCAGATCGTCCTTGTCCATTCCACAGCCATCATCGGAGACTGTGACCTCATCAATCCCTCCCCCCTGAAGGGAGAGGTCAATGCTGGACGCTCCAGAATCTATGGCATTATCCAAAAGTTCTCGGACCGTTGCATACGGGCGATCAATCACCTCACCTGCAGCGATTTTACGGGCCACATGCTCTGGTAAAACACGAACTTGAGGGGCTCTTTGCTTTTCAGTGCTCTTCACATCCCCAGTATAATCGGGGGTGCATGCTCTCCCAAGGCCTTGTTCTAGAAGCGCACTTCTATTTCCATGCCCAATTCCCAGGCATTGGTAAAGCCATTGTCATTTCCCCCCAATCCTAGGGCAAGCCAGCCTTTGAAGTGGCCAAGATCATCAAAGACCCAGCGACTCTCGTGATGGAGAATGAACCCCATATCAAAGTTTTGATCCGAGGGAGCATCTTGCCAGGGGTAGGTTGCTGTGATTTGAAGTCGTTCTGTATTTTCAAGGCGGTGAGAGCGAGGAATGGCCCGCTTGATGAAGGGGAGGCGGAGCACCTCTCGGCTGGCTGTTTGCCAATCAAAATCAATGCGTCCCTCTTGGATTGTTCGGCGTCGTTTTTCATTCCAATCCCATAGAAGCCGGTGATCAAGAGTGAGACGTGCATCGCGGTTTGCCCGGAAAGAGGCATTGGCCTGCCAGGAGAATTCGGAAGGTGAAGGAGTATTTCCATTCCGGTCTTTTAAAATCAATTGGTAAAGCGAGGAGAGTTCTTCCGTATTGTAGAAGGGGATGAAGGGATAGAGACCAAAGGCACCAAAAAGATTGATGGCAGAAAAAGCCAGTGTGGCACGCCATTCATCCTTCCAACCCACCGTGGCCCCTTTTCGTTGGTATTCTCGTTCCATGGACAGTCCTCCAGAAGAGGGCAGGAGTAAGTCCTGCCATCGTCCTTGGGCAGAACGGGATAAGTCCAGGGAGAACTCGGCCTCATAATCGGCCTCCATGGATTGCTGACTTCCTTGTGTGAAGACTGCAGAATCGGCCTGACCAAAGAGCTCTCCAAAGGGAACAAAATGGCTGAGAGGAAAAAGGGGAGCGAGGTTCCGAGCAAAGACATTCCAACTATCAAGATAATCTTGGTTCTGTGCTCCTGGATCCACCTTCTGACGAAGGCTACGACGATAGGCCGGAATCAGACTCCACTCTGAAAATTGCAATGGTAGGGACAGAGTACCTGCCCAATAATTCTCTTGCACCCAGAGGGGGGATTGGGAGGTTTTCATTCGAAGTGTGGGATCCCATTTGACCGTGACTGGTCCCCAGTGGCCGGCAAGAACAAGTTCATGGTGAGCCTCTCTGTTGAGTGTGGATGTTTGAGAGGGGGCCAGAAGTGTGAAACCATGAATCCAAGAAGAAAAATAGTTCTGCTCTGATTTGTACTGATCCGTGGAGAGGATGTAATCCGTTTCTGCTGAAACATCCCACCAATTTCCTCTCCAGCGTGTTGTTCCTCCCCAGCTCTGAATGAGCTGATTTCGCTGGGTGAGGGCCCGTCCATACACGGAGATGGAACCGGGAGAAAGGGTGAGATTCATGGTGTTTTCCCGGGAAAAATGGCCATCATCACCGCCTGTTCCCAGGGAATGTGAATCGGTGATCCAGAACGTGTTGAATCGGGCAGGAATGCGGAGAGTATGACTGCCAGACCACTGCTGGTTGTTTTTTGTCCAGGTTCCGCTCCAATGGGTTTGAACACCCAATCCCAGAAGGTCGGTTTTGAGCGAAACATCACCACCGGCCGCATAGTTTCCCTGATCCTGGGAAGACACCACCTGTCCTCCGGCGCCACGGAGTCGTCCCTTCACCTCAATATTGCCCAGCATGGGGACAGAACCCAATGACCAGAGGTCATCCTGATAGCGCCAAAATCCTTCAACCTCACCATTTCCTGTGAGGGTGTAGGAGGGATCTCTTAGATGGATTTCATCAAGAAGAATGCTCCCTGAACGAATCCCCACAGTGCTTCCATCGGGAGTGGAACCACGAAGCACAATACGGGAAAGCTGATCAATATTGGAATCTGCGGTGACTGTGATGCCTTGTCCAGAGGAACTTGTTGCTCTTTGGGTGCTCAAATCCAGAGTGATGCGCTGCCAACCTGTGGGAGCCGATGAATCCCAAGAAAGAACATAGCCTTTCCCCTGATCATCGGAAATCTCTAAGGAGAGTGGGCCCACCCCATCATCATCCTTCAGATAGAATCGCAAACTTCGGTAAGCCTGGGCTGGAACTGGAGAAAACCAGGATGAGGCTTCCCATCGAGTGGCAGCACCAAGGGCACTTCCACCGGTTTCTGTTCCCCATCGAATTCTCAATGCCCGGTTTTCTTCATTTTTATCATGAAAGAGTTCATCTGTTTCTGGAAAAGCTGATTTTAACGAGTTGGCTTCCACTTCATCAGCAGAGACATCCTGGTTTGACGTCAGTCCATCCGATGCATTGCGAACCTCGGTGCGGAAGGCACTCCCATCAAAACGGGGAGGTCCTGCGAGGAGGCGTCCCGAAACCTCTGAACCACTGGTGTTGGCCACAATCAAGCGATAAGACCGCACGGAGCTGAGGCGCACCCGCTCCGCACTGGTGAGAGGGATGCGTAAGGTTTTCCAGGTTCCAGGGTTGGCCCAGGCATCATTGATTTGAGAAGCCGTGAAACTGAGGGCACTGAGTTCCCAAGACAGGGATCGCCCCAAATCTTTGGGCTGAATTCCTCCATCATTATGATGATCTGCGCTTTCTCCAATCTCACCAATTTCCAAATACACCTGAGGTCTATTCCCATCGGTGTTTTCTCCCCAGTCTTTGAGAAAGGCAATGGGAATTTCCAAGGCGGTGGAAGCTGAAAGGTTGGGAAGGCTGCGGGAATCGGCAAGGGCATCGGCGGCACTCCAATCATCATCATCCAGGGCAAAGCGCAAATCCATCACCCGGGATGTTGGATCCCCAGATCTTCCTGATGCCAAACCAGCCTTGTCCTCCCCTGTGGCCGTGGCTCCAGTATAGCTGTAATCCCTTAATATTGGTCGTCCAAAACTGTCATAGGTGATGTAATCAAACTGGCTGGAACTCACCCGATTGGGGGGAAGGGAGGACAGGGGGGAAGAGGGCGTCTCTACCAATGCTTGGTCAAATAAAGCCAAGGAATATCCCCCTGAATCCATTCCAAACAAACGAAGATTTCCCCCTGTATCCGGGGTGGACAGAATCCCCTCTGTGGTGACCGTCACTCCGGCAGAATCCGCCTGCCAATCCAAGGTACTGGCCACAGTGATTTCTCCAGGAGATGTTCCAAATTCTTCACTGGTGCGCTTGGTTCCCAGATTCCATCGGAGGCTTTCGGCTAGTTCCCAAGTCAGGCGAGGTGTGAGTTGAAACTGGTTTCCTTGATACACATAAATATCTCCGCCATCCAAATCCAAGGTTTCGGTCCGGTAGCTCACTTCAATCCAATCATCTGCATAGATGAACCGTTGAAATTCGAGCCGACCATCATTGGTCACCTGGACGCTGTAATCCCGTACACCATTTACCAATACAATGACAGAACCAGGAACCACCCCTGTACCTAAGGAGTAGGAGGCGTTGGATTCTCGTATGGCCAGTTGGATGGTTCGAGAAAATGCCGTTTCTTCTGCGCGTCCAGGGCCATAGGCCTGGGGATCCGCTGCGGCAAAGGGATAACGGTTTCCTGGATGACGAGAATCGGATCCTGTAGCACCAAAAACGGTCAATGTTTGATCTTCCGTATCCGAGGCAAAACTGTACTCTGGGGATTCTGAGGCCGGATACAAGGAACCACGCTGCTCAAGCCGTGGAGAGATTCTCCATGTTTCCTCTGGAAGTGGCCGTGATGAAGCATAAAGATTTTGTCGTTCAAAGGGCGTGAATCGCCCCGGTTCATAGAGAATCAGGGCTGAGTTTCCTTCGATGGTGACCTGTGAGGTCACGCTGTAATCACGACCTGCTGGATCATAAACATCCACCTCATTCCAATCAAAATCAATCAGGTTGGAATCCTGACCACCCCAAGCCTCAAAATCTGGCTGGAGAGAGGCATTGGCTGGTACCACAAAATTTCGGCCCAAACTGGCCGCCCCCACATCGGTTCCATTCACCTCATAGAACATCAGCACCCGGCCAGTCGCGGATTCTGAAAGGGTGAGTAAGCCGTTTTCCTCATCCAGAAAATACTCCCCGTCTTCTCCTCTCCGATAGGGGCGCGTTCCCGATAAACCATCTGTACCTGTTAAGCTTCCTTGGGAATCTTCAAAATACACCACGGCATTTTCAATTCCATCTCCTGAATCGGGCAGAATGAAGGCCCTTCCCTCAAGGAAATCCGAAAGAGCCAATTCTTCTACTCTCACCTCATAGGCTCCCTCAAAAATTTTCTCTTGAGGTGAGGTGGCATCAAAGCGAATCAAAGCTTCATGGCGCGATTTTGGTGTGGAAAAAACGGCCGACAATCCTGGAGCATTGTACTGCGGTGTGCTCACATCAATACCGGCATAGGATGTGGCGCCAATTCCAGCATTCCCCACCACCACCTCTTCCACCACAGATCCTGGAGTTCCCACATAACCAGCGCGATAGGTGTTTCGGTCAAATCCCTCTAAGAAAGTGGCTTCGACAAACCATTGATTGGCCAGCCAAAGACTAAAGGTTAAATCCGGCTCTTGGGTGAATGCGGTTCCTCGGTTCAGACCATTGAATTGATTTTCTGCAGTTTTTTTGCCAAAACTCCCCCCGGTCACAAAGCCCAGGCGCCAATACCCATCCCAAAAAACATCCACATCGGCATCACCCAAACGGAAATCCAAAAGATAGGGGGAGGCCTCTTGGGTGGCAGTGGGCGTTTCTGATTCTTTATCGACCCCGCCATTCGATGGCGGGGTGGGGGAATTGGGAATGGCATCCCTTGGTGAATTCTTTTCAAGCATGGAAGAGCTTTGAGCTGATGCTTTAGGAACAACTCCAAGGCCCATTATGGCGGCTGAGATGATGAAAATAGAAATAAATCGTGCAAGCCGGAGCATCCGCATATTATATTGACATGGAACGCCGGAAAGCCAAAGCACGTCCTTGCAAAGTTTCACGAGTCGGCCGGCAAAGCGGGGTTTATGAGCACAGAATTGGAACGGGCCAGCGCCTTTGTGGGGAGGTTATGGGAGAATCCAACCCTCTCAGGACTCTCTCCCCTCCAGCGGGAAGAGCAACTGATTCAGTTTCTTGAAATCAACAATTCCACACTTTTACCCACACTCACCTCTCCAGCCTTCTTTCCTAATCAAAGTTGGCATAAAATTCGAACCCTTCTTCTTCAAGCTCTTTCAAATCGAACCAATACCGCTCTTTCACCGCTGTTTGATGCCGTGTTACAGCGAAAAATCAATTTTCATTTTGTGGCCAACTTAGAACCCAAACGTGCACCTCATCCTGATCGTGTCAGAAAATCCATGGCACAATTCCTTCGTACTCTTGCGAGTCGTCCAGATTCCCGATCCGAGCTCACAGGTCCCTTGATGGGCGTGGGAACTGGACTCATTGATAAATACATTGGACGAATCTTTGAACGCCAGCGATACATAGGTTTTGAGTTGAGGAAGGTGCAACGTCTTAAACTGGAAGCTCCTGATGTGGCGGATTTAGTGAAGGCCACCATGCTGATTCGTCCAGCCATTCTGTATTTTTCGCCTGATGAAGGAGGTGGGGGACATGCCCGCAATGTGGAGCATGTGTCTCCGGCTTTTGCGGCCAAGGCGGCCTCCTCTGTGGCTCAGGCCCTCCCTCTCATGCCTGCTGATGTGGTGTCGGCAGCCACCCATAGTGCCCTCTCTTTTCAAGACAATCCTCATCTGGAATGTTCCTCGCGTCTTGCGGCTGTTTTTGCCCACCGATGTCGGCATATGCGTCCAGGAATGCGAGTGGATCGAGGGGCCGAATCGTCAGACAAAAGCTGGTTCAGTGTGGCTCGCAAAAATTACAAATTTTATGGTTTTGATTTAGACATGCTTGTGGAATTGCATAGCATAGCCACAGAGAATGGATGGTGAGGTGATGAAAAAACGATTACAAAGCACGTTTGAGGGAATCGTGACCCTTGCGATCATTTTGGTGCTCTTGCAAACCATAGTGGAAGATCTTTTGGTGATGGGAGGAGCCCCATGGACCATCCGACGATTCTTTGTTTTCTCTGGCTTTCTGTTTGATTTATTTTTTACAGTGGAGTTTTTGATTCGGGGCTGGAATGCGCTGATGAAACGGAATTTTTCCCATTACATTTTCCGGGAGAATGGCTGGGTGGATTTTGTGGCTTCCGTTCCCTTGTTGATTTTCACCTCAGGACCAGAGTTCTTTGCCCTGTTGGATGGCGCGGCTTTTGCCGGTGCAGGTGTTTTTGTGGGACTCTTAAAGGTGGTGAAAGCGGTTCGAATGGCCCGGGTTCTCCGTCTGCTGCGTCTTCTTAAAATCTTTAAACGCATTCGCTTTGCAGATTCCACCATGGTGCAGCGTCATACTGTTCGTATTGTCACAACGGCCACGGCCGCGCTCATTTTCTCTGCAACGGTTGTAGGAATGATTTTTGCCCTTGCTGGTGGAGATGGACCTGAGGAGGCCTGGCGTGCTCATCAAGAGGCACAGATGATGGGAATGTTTGGAGAAAAGAACACACGAACGGCTGAGGACATGATGGATTGGGCTCAGCATACTCCTGGTGTAATCCTTCTCAAGGATGGGGAGGATGTACTCTTTTCTCCCTATGAGCCGATTCAGCTTGAAACAATGTTTGGCCCCTCCGATTTTGCCACAGAACGGATGGGATCGTTGCGAATCTGGTTTGACCTGAGGCCAGCTGCAGTGGGACAGTCCCGACTGAATCTGATTGTGTTTCTTTCTTCTCTTGCTGTGGTTTTTGCTTTGATGCTGTCCTACAGTCCGCATTTTGCCATCACAGTGAGTGACCCCGTGAATGTGATGATTCGGGGAATGGGTGAAAGGAGTTATAATCTGGAGGTGAGCATTCCAGAGGCCTTGGCCCAGGATGATGTGTTTCGACTGGCCCAGCTCTACAATGATGAATTTCTCCCACTCAAAGGCCGTAGTGCCCTAGAAGAACGGGGTGGGCAATTGGATATTTCGCTAGACGACATTGGTGATCTTCTGAAACCATGAGGTCATGATGTACCGTATTGCCCTGATTCTTCTTCTTATACCTCCCGTGCTGTTTGCTCAAGCCACTTCGGTCACCCGGTGGAAAAGCTTTATTGAATGGAACACGGCTTCCGCTGAGCTTCCTGAAGAGGAAGTGATGGGGCTTCTTGCGAATCAAAGGAACCCTGATGGACGATGGGTTGAGGTGCTCCAATCTTGTGAAGAGATTGTGGGAGCCTTGAGTGAGGGGCAAATCCCGGTTGATCAGTTTTGGTCGGTTCGCCAGCTTCCCCTGGAGAAGTCGTTTTCTCTGGTGGTGAACGAGGGCGAGAAAAGGAATTGGGACGTGATGTATGGTCGTCCTCAGCGTCAGGGGGAGAGAGCAGAAGTTCCACTTCGCATCACCGAGGATGACACACGCCGTTATGGGGTGGCTTACTTTATGTTTGAAGAGGGACAATGGCGTTTAGACCAATGGACGGTGGATTTACGTCCCTCTTCAGTACTCATCAATGAGGACAATCAAGCTCCCAACCCCGACCTTGAGGACAACACTCTTGGTTGAATAGGGCTGGGAGGGGTCGGTTTAAGTACGAGTAACCTGACCGTCACACCATTCTTTGAGACCTTTTCGAAATGACCGTGTGAGTTCTACGGCAAAATCCGTCCCAATTTTTTTGAGATAGAGGTGCTGGCCAAAGTTTTCCGCCCCTTTGATGTAACGAGCAGAAAGGTGCTCTTCGTTTTTGGCATAGAGCTGTTTCAGTTCTTCGGGTGTGAGGCGCTTATAGCGATTGTTATGCACGACAAATTCTTGATCAATTCGCGGTGTCTTTGGTCCTTTGGGAGCCTTTTTAGGGTAACCCGCAATGAGCATGGTGACGGGGAAACACCAGGGAGGGAAATCCAACAGTTCTCGATGGATTTCTACATTTTCGATGATGTCACCGATGTAACAGGAACCCATCCCCAAGGCTTCTGCTGCCACAACGGCATTCTGAGCAGCCACAATGGCATCATTGGCGGCCAGTAAAAATTCCCCTTCTGCCGGGGTGTGGAATTCCCGAGATTCCCGTTCACAGAGTTTGGGAACATCGCATTGGGTGAAATAATCATAGAGGCGGTGGAGGTCGGCTAGAAACACCCAAACAAGGGGGGCACGAGCAATCATGGGTTGATGATCACAGGTGATGGCCAAACGATCTTTGATTTCTTGGTTGGTGACTTCAATGATGCTGTAATTCATCAGATTTCCCGCACTGGGGGCTCTGAGGGTGGCCTGAATGAGGGCTTCTCTCACCTCTTGGGTGATGGGAGCATCGGAGAAGAGACGAAGGGATCGGCGTTCTTCTAAAAGCTGAAGAGTTTCATGATGCGGCATGATTTGTTCCTTGTATTGGAACCCTTTGCTCTCCTTAAATGGCTTGTCACAAAGGGATCCATCCATTCCAACGTGCTGGACTTTCGGAAATTAGGACAGTTCAATTCCAGGGCGTTTTTTGGGGAAGCGTTTTCCTACGGCTACACAGCTTCCCTTATCATCAAACACCACACCTTCATTCCAGTATTCGACGGCAGCAAACATGGCATTTCCTCCGTCGTTGTCATCACTCTTTTCTGTGCGATAGGACACGTAGTCGGCGAGTTTGATGTAGTCTTCTTGAGCTAGGCAGGCCAGACGCTCTTTGTTGAAGGCATTCCATTCATCAATGGCGGTGAATCCATCCCCTTCATCTTCCACAATGAGTCGAGCCTCTTCTGTGGAGAAGGAGTACCATACACGAATTTTTTTCTGTGGATCGGAATGATTTCCATGCTTCACGGCATTCTTGATGATTTCACTGATTTGCTGCTCTAGAAGGTTGATTTCTTTGATTTCTGGAGGGGCTTTCTGAACAATCATCAGGGTGAAGTAGCGAATCTGTCGGTAGTCGCTAGGGAATTCTTTGGAAAACATGGATTCCCGGGAGAATAGGGGATGTTGACTCTCTTGCAATATGCTTTTGATGTCGCTCATGTGAGACTCCTGCTTTTCTCTTAATCTGTTAACTCACGAACGGCTTCAATGACATTTCCTGTGATGGGAAAATAGCCCATGAGTTTGGTGAGTTCAATCACCTTTTTGACAGATCCTCTGACATTGGTAATGAGAAGCTTTAGACCCAGTTTTTTGATGGTGGAGCAGATGTAAATCAGTGCACCTATTCCACTGGAATCAATGTATTCAACACTCTCAAGGTTGATGACAATTTTTTGGATCTTTTTTTCTAACATTTTCATGACCAACTCCTTGAGCTTATAGGAGTTGTAGAGATCCATCTCACCATTCACATCGATGATGTAGATGTCGCTGCTTTTTCGGATTTTCAGTTCCAATGCGCTCTCCTCAGATTACCTAAATCTAGATAATATTAGTATTTGTCGGAGATTTGTACCGATGTATAATTTCATTAATTGCTTTTATAAAAAATTAAAAAAGCAATTATATTTCTGTTTAAAATTACAATAACATTATCAAAATGGAATTATAATTTTCTGACACTTCTGGCAATTTCAAAAATCAAAGATCTAGGAAATTGCCTCACTATATCACTGGAAATTCTGCATCGTCAAGAACGACTGTATTGGGCCACAAGGCGGTGGTAATGCTCTTTTTCTTTTGGTGAAGAAAAACCGGTGAGTTGAAATCCATAGTTATGATGAATCTCATCATTTCGAATCCAACGGAGTTCTCCCTGTGCTGTAAATGAGGGAATCTGGCTGGTGGGATCTGGGATGATGAGAAGCTCTATGGGCGTTCCTATGGAAGGAGAGATGGGACTGAGAGTCACGATTTTGCAACCCTGAGGAGTGAGATCTCGAAGTTGGCCTGGTATCTCTCCTACAAGGACTTTCGCATAGCCGGGGGATCGGCTTTCTGTGCGTAGTTCAGGCATTGTTCCACCTTATCCCCATTTCAATTCGCGTTCCTACAACCCTTTCTGGATGGTAATCTGGAACATCTCCCTGTTCATCATAAAAAGTGACATGGAACCGGTGAAAGAGTTTTCGGGCCACAATCAGGCCCATTCCAAAGCGCGTGTACCCATGGGATTCTCGATATTCTTGAAAACGGGAACTATTGGTATCAATTCCGCTGGCATTCTCTTGTAAATCATAGGGAAGAATCTTGGTATCAAACCCGCCTCCCTTGTCGGTCACAATGATGATGAGCTCCTCAACATCGGCTCGTATTTCCACATGAATATTGTCCACAACTTTTTGTTCTCTATGGGCGCGAAGGGAATTGTTGATGAGTTCCAAGAGGGCATAACGCATGTGCTCTTCCTCACAGGGGCAGTGGGGGACAGCGATATCGTTCACCTTTTTGAGGATTTCATGGAAGAGAGCGTTGCCGCGAATGTTCATCACGACGCGTTTGTACTTTCGGCCTTGGAATACTATGTGACGCATGGACTTTAGTAGTCTACAATGAGAGGAAGGGGAAAGCGAAGGGCTATTCCGTTCCCGATGACAATTGCGAGGAATTGTTCATGTATTCGTACTCCGTTCATGCCGGAATTTCTCATGGAAATCAGTTAGCAAAGCTCAGACCCGAGTTAATGGCGAAAATTCGTTCTGAATTGGATGCCATTGCGCATCATCATGGAGGTCGCCCGATTGAAGAGGAGTTGTACCATTTTCCTCCTTCTCTTGGTGAAACCGCTCGAAAAGCGGCAGAAGCGGCTTGGGCGATGCATTCTCATCTCATGGACCATGGTAGAGATCTTTTTGGTTCAACAGTTCTTGTGACCGGTTGGGAGCGGGATTCTGGATCTGTGAATGCTTCACGAATGGAACCATTGCTCCTCAAAGTTCCTGATGAAGATGGATTATGGGTTTCCCCAACAGCATTGAGTGATTTTTCTCCTTATTTTTCAGGTGAAGAAATGGAGGGACTGTTCCGGGCTCAGAGTATGCGTGAGGCTGGCCCGCGTCTGGAAGAACGATTGCCTCGGTTGCTTGTTCGACCTGATTGTCTTGATGAGACCACCAAGGCTTTGGAACAACTGGAATTGGTGAAGGAAGGAAGCGCTGCTCTTGTTCTCAGTGGACGCGCTGGTGCAGGCAAGCGTGCCACCTTGAAGCGTGCTTTTGAAACTCTTTACCCAGATGATTCAGGACTACCTTTGGTGATTCCCTTTGCCGATGATTCCGAGGATCCCATGGAACCCTTTGTGCGGGCTCTTGGTCCTTCTTTGGACGCGGTTGCAGAATGTCTTGATGAACAAGAAGCCATCTGGTGGGAGGCTGAAGGGTGACCCTTTTTGGAGCGGTGTCGTCAAGGGCAGTTTCGCACGGCATCCCGAGACCAGGGAGCCGTAGACCTCCTTCAGGCCTTTGCTCTTTATGTGAAGGCCCATGCTGAACACCGGCGTCGACTTGGCCGTCCAGCCTACATTGTAGCGGATGCTGTCGCCGAAACTTCAGAATCCCTTGGTTGGTTCCAATCTTTGATGACCGAATTTTTAGAAAAGGAATGTCTTCGGTTGGTGGTGATTCAAGATGGTGATGGGGTGGATTTTGATCTTCCTTTTCCCAAGGATTCCTTGGAATTCCCCATTCCTGAACCAGAGGATTGGAAACAGATTGTGGATGAGGCCAGTGTTGGTACTCCTCCTTCTCCCCTTGATCTGCGGGACTTACAAGAAAGCTGTGGTGCAAGCCTTTACCGTTTGTTCCATGGATTACTGGCCTGGGAACGAGGGGAACCTGTGCGTTTTGGCTCTCCAGATCCTGGGGAATCCTTGGTGGAAAGTCTTGATGAAGGGACACGAATCACTTTGTTCCTAGCCCATGCGGCTTCAGGACTCGCAGATCGAAGCTTCATCTGTGAAAGGAATGGAGAGGATGAGGAGGCGCGCTATCAGGAAGAGGCGCGCTATGACGGCCTTCTCGCCCTGGGCTTGATTCGAGAAGACCCCGATGGTCGGGTTCGACTTTTACCAGGAGGGCCAACGGCAGCCTTTGCGCTGGATGATCAGAAGGCATTGGCGGCACAGGAATTTGGGGCGTATCTTTTTCAACGATATGCCCTTGGTGCTCCGGTTGATTTGTTTCGACTGTTTCGATACCTGGAGCAATGGGGACCCCATCAACAGGCCATTGCGGCCTTGGATCTTCTTGTGGAAGGGTTGTTGGACAATCGACGTTTACGAGCTGCTGGGATTCTGCTGAATGGTCCTCCCATGGCCACAGCAGACCTTGGAAGTGGAGAAACCGAAGCACTCCAAAATGTGGTTGGGGCTGCACGGCTTCGTTATGTGCTCCTCACAGGGGATGCGGAAGGGGCTCGTAATCTTGTACGAGAGGGAACACTCTCTCTCATCAGTGGACGGGGTGACTATTCGGATCGATTCCGCTTAAACCATGCTCGATTCTCCTATGCCACTGGGCGTTGGGATGATGCTCTTGCGGCTTCTAAAGAGGCCCTCTTTGCTTTCCAAAAATCAGGAAATCATGAAGGAGAAACCCATTCTCATCTCGAACTGGCTCTTTCTCTGCTTGCGGGGGGGAAGGTGAGAGATGCCATGGAGCATTTTTCCATTTCTCGTCGCATTGGGACTCAGGTGAGTGCTTCTTGGGGAGTGTTACGGGCTTCCGCTATGGAAGTTGTATCGCACTTTCTCTTTGGGAATATTCCTCGAGCCCAGAGAGAATGCCAAGAATACCGAAACGTGGCCAGACGTGAAGGGCGGCGAGATTTATGGCTTCTTCTCACACTCCTTTCTGTTCGTATTTCTTGGGAACTTGGGCGATACGGGGAGGCCGCCTCTTATGCGGAAGAAGGGCGGCAAACAGCAAATTTCTATGGATTGTCAAGTGAAGAACGGGTCATGAGATTGTGGCGGGCTCGAAGTTTGATGACCCAAGGATATGCGGAAGGTCGTCGGCAGCTACTCAGTGAAACAGAAACTGATGCCCTGCGTGAAGCCCGGGCTTTTCTGAGTGAAGCGGCATGGCTGGGGGGGAATGTGGATGAGGCTGCAGAACATATTGCCCTTGCCGCAGGAGCTGAGCGAAAAAGTGTCCGGTTGCAGGGGGAGGCTGACGATTGGTCGGATGGCTTTTTTCCTCTTGAGGGTCGGTTGGCCGATTCCGGTGGTTCCCTTGATGTCTTGGATGAGCGGATTCGTGCTTTTTCCGTGTTCTTGGGCCACGATGAAGCCTCCTATGAGCAGCTGGATCACCTGCTAGAACGGGATGGGAGACGAATTCCTCGTCCCTATAGTTATCAGTATGCGATTTGGGCCTCTCGTCTCGCAGAAGATGATGAACTGAGCACCCGCTATGTCAGCCGATCGTTCAATGATCTTCAGATCCGTGCCAGCCGATTTGATGATAACCAAACCAAGCATCGATGGTTGTCTATGAATCCCTGGAATAAATTCATCATGGAAGATGCTCAGAAAAGAAAGTTTCTTTAGGGGCACGTTCTCTTCGGAGTCGTGTTGAAGAGCACCCCTTTCAAATGGATTTGAAGGGGGTCGTTTTGAATTCCGGCATTGATAACCCCTTTTCAGACCTTGAGTGGCGGCTCCTGAGTATGCAACTTTTTGCTGACCTGTGCGAAAATTTTCAAAGCCTTGTTGACACTTCTGCCTGCTCTGCTGTACATTGCCCTCGGTTTCGGTGGCGTAGCTCAGTTGGTAGAGCAATCGGCTCATATCCGATCGGTCAGGGGTTCAAGTCCCTTCGCCACTATCCATGCCCTTCCTTTTGGGATGGCGCAACACCCGGCGCTGCCGCGGTTTAATATAGAGAGGGCCCTTCCCTAGTGGAAGAGCCCTTTTTCGTTTCTGGAGCCCTTCATGGAGCCTCAATTCCCCTGGCAAAGAGAAATGCAGCAGTTGGGCGTGGAATACCTGAGCCAAAATCGGTATGAGTCCAACTTTCCTCGGCGATGCGCTGCTGAGAAGACTTTGTATTATCGTCGAAACCGCCGAGAATTTGAGCAACTTGTTCATCGTTACGGCTCTGAGCTTCAAAAAGAGTTGCATTATCCGCCTCTAGAAGTTCGATTCTTGGGAAATGAGTTGGGTCGAGGTTTATTTGCGGGAGAAGAGATAAAAGCAGGAGCTTTTCTTGGTGAATATACGGGCCTTGTTCGGCCGGTTTCTCCAGAGCTACCATTACCACAGGGAGGTTATACCTCAGATTATTCCTGGGGATTTCCTCAATATGGATTATTTTCACCTCATCTTGAAATCGATGCAAGAGAAGCTGGTGGGCCACTGCGTTTTGCAAATCATTCCTTTTCACCATCAGCCCAGGTGGAGCATCTTGCGGTAGAAGGCCTATGGCGAGTGATTTTTGTGGCTGCAGAACCAATACCAAAGGGATGGGAAATCACAGTGAATTATGGTGATGCATATTGGATTGGTGGAAAGCGGGAACTTGTGCTTTAATTCTTTTTTATTTAACGATTAAAACTCATAGGCTCCGATGGACCATGGAACCGATCGTGTTGTTCCATTCCTGTCATCTGTGAATTGAGTCGAAAGATCAAGACCCCCTTCATGAGCATTTTCTACTGTGGAACCTGAAAGTGACCAGTCTTCTTGCAGGAATGGGGTGAGACTTGGTCCTGTACTAAAGTCCACAAAGAAGGTTCCAAGGGCATTGGTTGTATTCAGAATATTTCCACTCACAGGGCTTGTGCCGGCCGCTGTGAGTCCGGCTTCAAGGTCTACAAGATTGGAGAATGTTTGGGTTCTGGCTGTGTTTTCATAGGGGATACCTGTGGCTCCTGGACCACTCAAGAGAAAATTATTCTGAAAGAGGGTTGGTTGAGTATTCGCAGTTTCTTTGATGATGTGATTTGTGGTTCCAGCCTGGCCAGAGATGAAAATGTTATTCACAAGTTGAGATTCGGCCGTATTGGCTGTTTCATAGACTGTGGTTGATCCCCCTCCATTTCCTCCATAGATGGTATTGTTGGCAAATATGATGCTTGCATTGCCCCAGGAATTGAACACCCCAACTGTATTACCTGCGGGTGAGTTCCCTCCATGAATCACGTTGTTTCGAATCTGTACACCACTGCTGTTGTCGATTTTAATGGCTTGGATGGTGTTTCCACCTCGTCCTCCGTAAATGGTATTGCGAGCAAAGACTCCGCCTGTTGCATTGCGGTATTCAACACCAATGGACGTTGTGCTTCCCTCGCCTCCATCGATGACATTGTTGATGATGGTTGGACTGGAGTTTTGAGCCAAGATGGCATGGGAGTTGGGGGCAACATCGCCACCAGCAATGAGGTTCATTTCAATTCGAGGTGCAGCTCCATTGCTCACATCAATGGCAATGGAAAAGTTGGTAGCAATGGAAAATCCTTCAAGGAGAAAGTCGTTTGTAATGGCGCCATTTTCAAAGCTGATAACCGTTCCTGTTGGGTGGCTTAATTGGGTGAAGGAAGCCGCTGGATTTCTAACCCAGGTGATGGGGTCGTATCCTCCAAGAACATGGATGCTTTGGGCATCATTAAAACGGATGGTTCCTGCTGAAGCGCCCAAATCATAGATTCCTGCAGAGACACGAATCTCTCTCACATCTGTTCGTGATGCAACTCCTCGAGATCGATTATACGCTCCAATCACAGAAGCGAGTGGTGCCTCTTGAGTTCCAAGGGGATGCTCGTCATTGCCTCCTTGGCTTGGTAAGGACACAAAGATGATATCGGGTGCCGTTCCATCAAATTCAAAGGGCCCCAGTGACCACCCAATCCCTGTAAAACTGGTTCTTGAATGGTTGTCCATGTCACTATTGTCCCCACCGGGAGTGACTTCTGGGAAGTTTGGAATGGCAGAAAGATCTTCTCCTCCAAAGATCAGGTCTTGTGACGGATTCTCTGCTCGTCCCATTTCAAAATCATCGATAGCATAGGAAATATTTGTATCAATCGAAGCACTTTGAACCAGATTACCAACAATTCGTAATTGGCGGTTTTGAACCGTGTAGAGATCTTCATCACCATTCCCCCCATTGAGGTTGATGATGGGAGGTCCATTACGATCCCAAACCATGTTATTTCGGAAGGAAATATTCGAAATGTTGGCTCCACCAATCCCTCGTAGTGCACTGAAGTCATCTTCCGTGCTTGACCAAATGAGATTGTTGAAGATCTGTTCATTTCCATTGCTGTTGAGAATCTCAATGCCAATAGCCTGGTTTACTACAGCGGATCTACCGGTTGTGATGGCATTATTCATCACTCGGGTGACAAAAGCTCCTTCCAGTTGAAGGGCTGAAGTGCCCGTTCCTGTGCCATCTGCAGCATAGACGCTGCTGTTAAATAGAGAGAAGTTCCCGAGAGAAGTATTCCGATGACGAATTCCTACAACATCACGACTTGTCTCTGAACGAATATTGCTTGCATTGATTTCAAAAGTGGAACTTCCAGCGGTCACAGAAGCATCGATACCAATGCTATTTGCTCGCGACGGGAGCGCATGCACCCAGGATTCCACAGCGTTGAAGGATGAATTGGTAAGAAACACTCCCGTGTTTGCCGATTCCTGATAGAGGGTATTTCCAAAAATATCGGCACCACTAATGATTTGGGAAGCTCCGATGGTAATGGTGGAATCTTGAGCGCGAATGCCAAGAGTTGAACCGGATGTGGTATCATTAATATCTCCACCAGAAATGATGCAGTTCTCAAAAGACGCTGTTGCAGCACGAACAAGAACCCCAGTGGATTCTCCTGTACCACCAATCCGGCCCTGAACAAACGATTCAATGGCAGAAAGAGTTGAACCAGATTGGACGGAAATGCCCACACTTCCAATGCTGCTACCAGTAGGGGCCACAAAAAAGGAATCATGAATCCGAGGCGATGCGGCAAGAAGTCGAATTGCAGCAGTAAACGATTCATTTTCCGGAGCCTGAACGCGAACTCCAGAAAGAATCGATGTGTTGGGAAGATTTTGAAATCTCAAAACAGCTCTTGGATCATCAGCGCTTCCTGTTGCAACAGGAGTGGCAATGTTGGAATCAATGAAGGTGGTGGTGGCTCGTGTGCTCCAATCACCGGTGGATTGAGCGGTAAAATCTTCGTTATATCCACCATAGATGCCAATGCGTGGGATGGTGTTTCCATCAATTGTTTCAAAACCATCCACATCATAAGGAGTCTCGGAAGCGGATATAAAAATGTCACTTCGTGTCGCATTCACTTGCCCTAATGCCGCTCCCCAGCTTTGAAGAGGATCACTCGCTAAGGTACCTGTATTGGGAATGGTGCCGGCCTCATCTGTAAAATCCCGTCCTGATTGAGACAGATAGATGGGAGGAGGCATGTATTCAAAGGTGAGAGATGCACCTAAATTTCCATAATTACCACTGTCTAAAAAAACATTTTCTGGAATGTTAAATGCGTATTCGCGAGAGAGGAGGGGGGTGAGGGCAATGTTGTAATGATGGGGAGGAGCTGGAACATTTGGGGCTGGACCAGTCACCCAGGAGAGGAATTGATTATCATACCCAATGTCTGTTTGTGTGAGGGCATCTGCGGCAGAGCTAAGGGGGATGGGATTATTGTTCTCATCCACAAGGGCCAATTCAAGATCAATAGAGGGATTGGCAAGTACTCCTGTTTGATCGGGATTCAGGATGACTGGACGAATCACCTTGTAAAGATTCACATTGATGGTATGTGATTCAACAATTCCATCCCTGTCTGGGAGGCTTCTTGTGATGGTAAAAGTCCGTTCCTGCGGTCCGCCATTATGAAAGCTTACAGCCTCACCAGATTCAATGACTGTGCCATCCAATAGCACAGAGATATTCTCTCCGATGGGTTCAAATGTGATGATGAGGGGACCATTGGGAGTGGTTCCTCCTGGTATGAGAGGGGTGGTGCCATCGGCTTCATAGTAGGGAATAGGAATGGACAGTGTTCCATCCACAGGAACTTGATGAATGAAGACATCGCGTGCAAGTCTGGGATTATCGGCGGCTGCAAAACCAATTCGGCTCAGAGCGGTTGTTTCTCGAATGGCTTTAGCTAAATCAGAACGCCGTAGTGCATCACAACTGGTCTGAAGAAGGAGACTTGCACTGAGAATGGTGCTCCATATCAGGATTGTGATGCGTTTATCCATGATCTTTATTGTATATATTTCCTCAGTGGAATTCTCAAATTTTTAGAGTCTATAGGACCAGAGCGCACTGAGAGAGACAATGGGAAGCATAATGTCTTCCGTGAAACCAACCATGACATTCGCTCCAATATAGAAACGATTTTTCTTTCTTCCAATGAGGGTTCCTACACTCCCTCTGAAATAGAGAAGATTGCGCATATTAAAACTTTGAGCCAACTGGGAATCGATATTTCCTATCCCCAAACCCAGAATAGGAACAAGAGGCCAGTTCACTGTAGGACGCCAGGAAAATCCGGTATCATAGGCAAAATATCCGTGAACGGTATTCCCATTCTGGTCTGGCACTAAGCTTGTCATTCCCACTTGAATGCGCCCTTCTCCTGAGAAACCAGACCAAAACTTGAGTCCAGCACCTGGTCGAACACTCAATACAAATTCCGCATTGAGAAGACCTGGGATGGCGGTGAGTACATCCGTTCGTATTATGGCAAAGGGAGCAAGACCTACCATGATGTCCCATTGGCTGTCTCCCTCTTGCTCCTCTAATACCGGAGGGGGACTGATGAGAAGAGTTCCAGCAGATCGGGTAACTCCTTCCTTTCCCCCCATGATGTTTAAGGTGTATTTCCCTGGATTGGCCTCGCGAGCATCCAGATACACCGTTGCCATTTCCGCATTCTTCACCACAAGGGCATGGATGGGAAGTTCTCCATCCTCTCCAAGAACTTGTATTTCCATTCCAGAATAGAAACCTGTTCCCTCTAAAGAAAAGGCAATGCTTTTTCCCTGGTAAGCCTGGATTAGTTCGGAAGTCTCTTCAGGTTGTGGCTCAGGTTTTGCTGTAATTGTGAGCACTCCTGGCACGCTAAAACGCAGGCCAGAAGCCGCTCGGGCTTCCACATCCCAAAGACCAGGTTCTAAGGATTCTGTATTGATGGACAGTATGCTATTTTCTTTTTGACTCAGAACTTCGTTTTCTCCAGATAGGAACCAGTATTCCACCGGACTTTCCGTTTCAAGTTCCTCTAAGGAGAACTTGAGAATCCCACTACCTTCTGGAACGCTTTGGGCCATAGGAACCCGGAAATAGGGCGTAGCAGCACGTTCCACCCGCAGATTCTTCCATGGCGAACGAGCCGCTTCTCCTCCAAAGGGGTTGAGAACAAAAATTCGGTATTCATAATTTCCAGGAGCTAAATCAAGACCAAGCCGTGTCTCTAAAACCTTTGTATCAATAAATTCAATTCCATCTCTCCGTACCTGAATTCGATAAGAAGCAGCACCAGTCACCTCTTCCCATTCAATCGCCACATGTTCCCTGTTTTTCCCAATGACACTGTCCTGTGCGATGAGAATCCCATGCCCAAAGAGGTGGAAGAGAATCAAAATCAGAATGACCATTCTCATTCTTACCATCGCACACCTACTAAAGCATGAGGACTAAAAAACCAGGAATGATGGGTGTAGTAAAAAATAGCCCCTAAGTCACAGAGCAAATCCAAATAGAAATGCCGACCCATACGGATCCGTAAACCTGCTCCAAGGCGAAGTGATGCATCAATGGAATCCAATGATTTGAGTGTAAAATTCCCCAAATCCTGTTCTCTCGTGGCATTGGTGGCTGTGTAGTATGAATAACCAAAGCCAATCGAAGTGTTGACAAGAATGTTTAATGGGAATCGAAAGGGAGTGGAGTAGGACAAACCTAAGAGCAAATCAAAACGATCAATTCGTATGTTGTAAACAGGATGGCTTCCAGGCTGTCGGGTCCAATGAGTTCCTATGGTCCAAGCCAATTCTTGAAAGAAAGGAGCACGGGAAATAGGAGGTCCTTCAAATGTTTTTGCATAGGATAGAGAGGCCCCATAGAATCCTCTTCCATAGAACCGTGCTTCTTCATTGCCAAAGGGGAAAAACGTTGAAGCTCCAGCACGGATATGATGAGGAGGTAAGGGGAAGATGGCCTTTTTATCAGAGGATTTGGTCTCTTGATTGTTTTCACTTTGTTGTGTCCTAAGAAACTCAAGGGAATCTTGTGTCACCTCAAAGGCGTTTTCTTTGCGTCCTTGTTCCCCTGAAGGATTGGAAGCCACAATTGTGTATTCACCAGCGATGGCCTTGGTTAAATCAAGAATGTACTGCCCTTCATCTCCCTCTCTCTGAAGTTCCACCAAAGGAAGAGCTTCTGGGCCTTCCACAGTGAGAACCACCTCTTCATCCCATCCACTCCCTTTTATGGTGAGAACATGGGCATTGGTATTTTCAGGAATCAAACGGGGACTCACTGAGCGGATACGCGGTCGGAGAAAGTCCACCACTTCTATTGCATCATCCAGAAGACTGATTTGTCCGTCTGGGTTTTCCATAGAAAGACGCCACCTCCCTGGAGTTGGTGCCCGTTTGGCCTGAAGCATCACATCACTCCACCCGCGTTCTCCTTCCCGTTTCTTGGATTCAAGAATATTCAATGGAATGGTGCGGCCCTCTAAATTTTGGATTTGATAGATCGACCCCTTCGGGGTAGGTGAAATGTGCCCTTGAACTCGAAGTGTGAGAGGGGGATTTTCCCGTTCAATAAAATGGTTTGGAGTCACATTGAGAATAAATGGTCTTGGAGGAGTGATGATTCGCAATGTGGACCATTCTCCAACTCGGGCTGGTTTTCCAAAAGCATCCAGAGCTGTGACTCGAAATTCATATTCTCCAGGCATGAGAAAAAGGGGAAGCATGGCTGTTTGTGTTTGTGTTCTTAAGACAAGGTCTCCATCTTTCCGAATTTCCACATCATATCCAGCCGCATTTTCCACCTGTGACCATTCAATTCGTTCTTGGCCCAGAAGGGGAGGGAGAAGAGAGAATATCAATAGGATCAGAAGAGAGTATCGCTCATGGCGCATACTGCAGCTCTTCAGAGAGAATGGTTGGAGCTTGATTTCCAATGTTCACCGACAAGGTAAATCTCTCTTGTGTCCAAGGGCTGAATTGAACGAGGTTTACATCGGCAATTTCTTGACTTGCTCGAACGGCCCAAGAGAATGAACCTTCGCTTAATGCGCTCAAATCCTCCAGTACAAATTGATTTCCACGTAATCCAGTTTCTCGATATAAAGCTGTGGTGCCATCACTGGAATAGATGGTGAGATCATAGGTGTTTTGTGTTTCTTGACCTGTCCAGGAAAATGTGAGGGAATTTTGTCCCGTCATATCCACATTTTCCCCATTCCCTGGACGTAAATTCCGTGGAGCGGAAGGTATGGGGAGTTCTGCAATGCGAAAACCAGCGGAAGGACCTTCTGGGGCTTCTCTTCCCAGTTCATCCCGAGACAGCACTCGCCATCGGTATTGTCCTGCAGTCAATCCATCCAGTTGGAGAGATGGTACTGTGGTTTGGTACAAGCGTGTGACTTCTCCATTATCTAATTCCACAGTCCAGCGTCCTAGAGCTGGATTCTGGCGCCAAGAGAGTCTCACCCCTTGCCGCAGAACTGTTAGCCCATCAATATTCTGACCATCAAAGGGACGTTCTGGAATAGCTGGAGCATAGCGAACGATGCGATTGATTTGGAAGGAACTTCGGGTGGTTTCACTTTGGCGTGGAGCATCCTCTTTTAATGCCGTCACCTCAAAGACATAGTCTCCCGGTTCAGCGGAGAGGGGCAGGGAGAAGCTTTGCTCAACAGCGTTCAATTCTTCTTCAACTTCATATCCACGAGGTCCGGATAGACGGGTTCTATAGGACAGAGCTCCTGGTACTGGATCCCAGGATGCGCGAAGTTCTGTTTCTCCCACAAAGTCGAGAGTGCTACCATTACGAGGGGCTTCTATGCGTGGGGCTGCAAATCGTGCTTGTAAACGGAAATCTCCCAAGGGGCTTTCAGTGAGAACTCTTCCACTATTGTCTAAGATGATCACCTGCCATACATAGGTCCCTTCACCAGGTATCGGGGCTGTGTAGCGTTCACCTTGCACAAGAGATTCAATGATCCGTGAGCGCTCTCCTGTCCGCGTGTTGACTACTCGGTCAAGTAAGAATCGAGCCATTCCCGGTACAGCACTTCGCCAAAGGAAGGTGTAGGGAGCATAGGGTTCCCATTCCTCAACTCCGCCAGGGCTTGGAGCCAATAGCTCTACCGATCCCGTGAGTGGTGCAATGGTGAATCGACGTGTTTGTGAGACTGGAATGGGTGTGCCATCGCTGGACTGTCCCTCAACGCGCCACCAGTATTCGCCATCTTGCGCACCTGGAAGAAGGGTTTTCCAGGTTTCTGTTCCAGAAACATCGGCAATGGGTGTGGAAAATTCTGGGTCTTGGGCCACTTGTATTCGGTAGATCCCTAGGGAATCTTCTCCTTTCCATCGGAAGGGAATTCCATCTCGAACATCCAAGGCGAGAAGTTCTGCTTCTTCCCCTGGACTGATGAGTTGAACAGGAGCATAAGTCTCCTGCTGTTCCAATTGGAAAGTTCCTATGGGCAACTGATTCACATTCTCTGGGAGTCCTCGTTGATGAATTGGCCAAACACGCCACCACCAATCCCCCTCATTTAAATTGGATATAAGGAGAGAGGATCCATTCACCACTCGATTGAGCACAGGATTTGTAAAATTCGGGTCAGATGCCACTTCAACACGGTAGGCATCGGCAAACCAAGAACGTTCCCATTGAAGGGGGATATCTGGTGAATTTTCTCGAAACGGTATGGAAATGCCTTCCGCAGGAGCTAATGGTTTTGGGAGACGCTCCTGTTCCAGTGAAAAACTCCATACGGGGCCACTCTCATTGCTGTTTTGCTCTTTCAAACGCCAATACCAAAGACCTGGGCTCAATTCTACTGTTGTTGCTCCATCTCCATTTGCTTGAAAAACATCATTGCCAAGGAAATTGGGATTGAGAGAAGCTTCCAATACAGGGTTCTCCCAACCGGTCAAAATTTCCCAGGAAAAATTGACTTCTCTTTTTTCACCATAGGTGAGAAGAAGCGAATTGGGACGAGGATTGGTGGGGATGGCAAGAACCTGTTCTTTTCGTGTCTCTCCACGTTCCTCATCAATGCTGAGCACACTCTCTGTGTCCAGAACGGTCCGTTCTCCTCCGCTCTCAACGGTGGCCTCTCCTTCTGTGACTGAAACTTCCGTGCGTAATCCTTCTTCTCGACTCAGGATCACAGCACCGTCATCAACGGCAACCACAGTATCTTCTGCACGAACCACAAGCCCGCCACTTCCCGCAGCTGAAAGGTCACCACTTTGGAATTCAATGCTTCGAACCTCTCCTGCCAAGTCCAGAATAATGACCGTATCAGCTCCTAGCGTGATCTCATCGGTTCGTTCACCTTCCACTTCTCCAGGAATATTGAGGAGAAGAACAGCTTTGGATCCGGTTGCGGTTCGAATGGCATCTCGGTCATAAACGGCCTCTTCCCCTTTGAGACTTCCCCAACGGTTATGTTGAGAATGACGTCTCTGAGCCTGGCCTTGAACCTCAACCACTTTTCCAACTGGTATTACACCGGTGATCTCGGCTGTTTTGGTGAGTTCAACGTAGAAAAGATAGGAAAATCCCGCGGCAGCCGCCAGTAATCCTAACGAGATCAATACATTACGAATCGAGGATTTCGTACTTGACTTCATGGCTGTCTGCCTTTGTTTTCGAGTGGTCAAAATCCCCTTCGATACCCAACATGAGGCGTAATTCATTTAAATCGTGTGGGCAATTTTCATCATCATGTCGTCCCAGAACGGCATAAATCTGTTGTGGTTCTGATTTCCCCTTGACCTTGATGGCCTGCATTGGAATGAGAGAAAACAGTCCTTCTACTCGGTCTGCTGTAGATTGAGAGATGAGAATATCGGTTCCCATTGGTTTGTTCAGCGCCTCAATTCGGCTTGCAAGATTGACGGTATCTCCCATATGGGCCCATTCTTCTTTTGCCGAACCTCCACCCATCATACCAACTGTAGCAGGTCCTGAATTGAGACCGCAGCCAATTTGGAATGTGGGTCGATTCCCTGTGCCTCGTCCATTGTTGAACTCTAAAAGGGCTCGGCGCATCATCAGAGCCCCATTGATGGCATTTTCAGCTGGATTGGGTAAATCCTGCATGCTACCCCAAACGGCCATCACAGCATCACCTATGAATTTGTCTACAGTGCCTTGAGTTTCTTCCACACAGGGAACCATCACTTGGAAGTATTCTGAAAGATTATCCAATACCAGTTGGGGATCTCCCATGGCTTCGCTCATCGATGTAAAACCCCGAACATCGGAGAAAAAAACCGTGACATCTTTGGTTTCTGCATTTTCTGGTAAGGTATCATCCGCAATCATTCGAGCCACTTGGGGATTCACAAATTTGCTGGTTCGTTCCTGGAGTCGATCAACCTTCTCAAGCTCAGGAATCATATTGATGAAGTTTCTTGTGAGTTGTCCCACTTCATCCCCACTTTTGGGTTTAATGGATATGTTGTAGTTACGCGCTTTGATTTGGCGTGTGGCTAGAGCCAGTTCTTTCAAAGGTGTGGATATGCGTCGAGAGAAGTGGAACACACCCAAAATGGCCAGGGAGAGGATGGCCCCAAGAAGGTAAAGATTCAGCCGTTGGATTTCTGTGACGACAGCAAAGGCCTCATCATAGGGTACCGTGGTGACCACACCCAGATTTCCTATAGGAATAAGAGAGTAGGAGCCAATGAAACCAATGTTTTCCCCATTCAATTCTTCTTCAAAAAGAATCTGACCCTCACTCAATCCTTGAGAGTACATCTCTTGGAAAATATGAGAATTTTTAACGTTATCCCCGCCAAAAATCAGGGTAAAATCTGGATGAGCGAGAACCTCCCCATCCGCATTCACAATCATGGTTGTTGTGAATCCTTCTTGAATGCGTACACTTTCAACAAGTCCTTCTCCCACATCGGCAAGAACCACCAAGGTGCGTCGTTCTGTTCCAACTAAGAAGGGGGCTGTTAGGGCAAGTACTGGGGATTCAATATGATCCATCAAAGGGGACACATTAAAAACTAAAGTTTCCCCGGACTTTGACCGTTCAATTTCGACATCACGAATTGAGAGTATTCGATTGATCATGGCGCCTTCATCGGCAATTCGGTTTGATCGGAACCAGTCTCGGTTTGAAAAAGCCACACCGGTTCCAGGAACCCCGACATACACCAAGGACCGATCATTCGCAAAGAAGTCATCCACAAGGCTGCCTGAGTCTCGTGATGCGGCTCCCACTTGAAAAAGGAGGTTTGCAGAATCAAAAAGCCGAACAATTTCCCGTTCTGCCTGCTGTCCCACAATGCGACTCAGTGAAACATTTGTGTCTCGGACCATATGCTCAATCTCTTGTCTAAAAAAGAAAATAGCAAGTGATGTCAGAGTGGTCATAGACACAATGATGATGGTGGACACAATGATGATGAGTTTTGCTCCTACCGGAAAACGGATTTTCAAATCGCGGTTTCGTATTCGTTTTCTTTGCGAGCGTTTTCGTTTTTTTCCTTCATCAACCGGTTCTAATGTTGCAGGCTCTCCTGCGTCAAATCTGAGACTGGAGGTGGCATCATCATTCAAAGACCGGGATGGACGGGGAGGTGTATGATATTGAGGAACGGTCTGCCGCGGTTGTAACGGTTTTGTCTGATTTAAGGGCGGCGAGAGGGTTGATTGCTCTGGAACATGCAAAGTGCGAATCAGTCGTCCTTTCAAATGCCTGTGCTTGAGCCAGGCTTCTGGTGGAAGCAGTGTATCTAAAACCACATAATACGGGCGTCTTGCTTGATCCGATTTAAATTTATCCCAGGGAATGGCCAAGGGGCCATGAAGCAAAATTTCCTCTTCATCATGGGCCGATTCTAGGACCTGAGCAATTTCATGGAGTTCCAATTGCAACGCGGAAAGATTCAAATACACAATGGACATGTACCGTTCTTTTCTATGGCGTGAAGAGGCAAAGGAAGGAATCGTGAGGGCATGGTGAAATTCTGCATCTCCCGTAACGGAAACACGTCGACAAGCAGAAATTTTATGAACATCCAGCTGCCGACGGCGGAACATTGATAACAAATCGTCAATCGGAACAGGGCGTGATAGACGGGGAGGAGGGAGTACAGCCCCATGTTGGGCCTGATACACTCCAGGATCTTCTGGAATGATTCTGGCTTCCAAGAAATGGCGACATCGGTCAATGGCTGTTCCTAGGGCCTCGGTCAATTGTGTTGACCAGGGGCCAGGACTCTCTTGGATTTGTTGAATAAAGGCTGAGCTTAACGCAGCCACATCGGCAAGATCTGTTAATCCTAGAAAAGAGGCATGCCAATGCAGCATGCGGAGATGAGGAATGGCCGTCAGGAGAATGGTCTTATCTTTTTCATGACGGGCTTGGAACAAGGATTCTTCGACAGCACCTTGTAACCGTTCTATGGCGTTCCAAAGCTTTGGGGTTTCCGCAGTCATGGGGTGTTGTGAGGCCTCCATCCCTTTCAAATCTATGAATAGGTCCTACTTATGGGTATCGGGGATGTCTGGCTAATAATCAATAATGACCCATTTAAAATCACCGATTTAGACAGAGCCCATCTCAAAAAAGAGGTCTCTTCCAACAGAGATCTTCCCCAAGTAGCCGATATAAAAATGTTCAATCTCCTTTTTTACGTGGATTCTCCATCGGTTTTGAACCGTCCGACTTCCCGTGAAATTCCCGTAATGCTCTCGACAATATGCTGCACCTGTTCTTCTAAACCGGTGATGGTTCCCTCAATGCTCTTGGTGCCCTGGTCCACCTCTGTGATGGCAACTCCCATGTCTTTGGATAAATCCACCACATCCTTGAGAGACTGTTCCACCACCTTTCTGTCTTTTGTCATATCCATTGAACCATCCAGAACTTCTGAGCTAACCTGCCTCAATATTTCTACTGATTCTAATATCTCCCGAGATCCCTGGGACATCTCATCCATGGCCATGGACATCTCTCCAAGAGCATCCGCCATCTGTTCCACTTCTTCTTCCAAGGAGCTATACACGGTTTTTACTTCAACACTTTCAACAAGGAGTCGCTCAATGTCCCGCACATTCCCATCCAAGGATTCTTGAATCGATGCAGCGTTTTTCCCAGCGTTTTCAGCTAAGTCGCGCATTTCTCCTGCAACCACAGCAAATCCATCACCAGCATCACCAGCATGGGCTGCCTCTATTGCAGCATTGATGGATAAAAGACTGGTTCGAGCTGCAATGGTGGATATCACAGATGCCATTCCCGTCATAGCTTCCTCAGCTCGTGATAAACTTTCTATGCTTGTATTCATGGCTCCAAAGCGTCCACGGCAATCTGTTAGCATTCCACGTAAATCCTGAACGGCTTCCTTACGTTCCGTGCTGGTACGCGTGATATTGTTCAAGGATCCCAGCATCTCTTCCATTGCCGCAGAAGATTCTTCAACAGCTGCCGCTTGACGAGTGATTTGGTCTTCCAGGCGTGTGATGTTTCCTCCAATTTGCTCAACGGCATTTTCTGAACCGTCAATGGAGCCCTGCAAGCCATGGAAGCGTTCGCGCACACTGGTCAGGCTTTGAGAAATTTGTTCCACTGCAGTACCTGTTTCTACTGTGGATTCTTTGAGTTGAAATTTCATGGTCTCCGCCTCTTCTGTGAGGCCTTTGATTCGGTCCATCAATTCGCAGACCGCTTGAGCTGCCGCATTCAGATGCTTGCCTTGTTGGCCAATCTCATCACCACCGGTGTATTCCAGTCGCTTTGTTAAATCGCCATGGGCTAGGTTTTCAGACCATGTGGCTACCGCATCAATGGGCTTGAGAATACGCCGGATCATCCCATATAAAATCAAGGCACCAAGTGCGGAGAAAGCGAGAGTCACAACAAGATACGCCCAAAGGGAATTTCGGAGTGTCAGAAAGGTTTCTTGTTCACGGGCGGCAGCGATGGCTTCAATGTCCCCAGGGTAAAATCCCGTTCCCACAACCCAGTTCCAGGGTTCAAAGGGACGAACAAATGCCGTTTTACTCTCTAGGACTCCAGGTAGTTCAGCCATAGGTTTCTCCCAAGAGTATTGAAGAAAACCGCCCCCTCCTAACAGAGTGATATCATTGGCCATTGTGAAGAGGTTTTGCCCGAGATTGGTGGTTTCATATCGTGGGTCATTCAGAATGGTTCCTTCCAGCTCACTTTTAACAGGATGCATCACCATTTTGGGATAGGGGCTTGATGTATCATTAATCCAAAAGTATCCATTACCACCGGCGTATCGCATGTTACGGAGAATATCTTGGGCTGATTGGCGGGAAATGCTGTCAGCATCATCCACATGAGTGCAGATTCCCAACACCCAGCCCCATTCAGGAAGAGCCCGAACATAAGTGAGACGGGGCTTTGCCGTGATGCTTCCGTCAGCCATGATTTTGGGCCAGCGATGATGAATGAATCCACTTTTCTGATCCTGTGCTATTCGAGACGCGGCTACAAAAAGGTTCTCTTTTCCACTTTCCCCTAGGCTTGAAGGTCCCTTTTCTACGGTAGAAAATTTTGCATCATCAAGAAATGTTCCAACACGGTCAGAAAGGTTTGGATGCATCACCAGTTTGGGTTTGTTTTCAGGCGTGATGAGCCAGAGCATTCCATTCTCGCCATCAAAGCGGATGCTTCTGAGTTGATTGAGCGCTTGTTGACGGGCTAGTGCTGGGCTCAGTCGACCCTCTTGTCTTGCTTGGACAAGAGGGGAGAGGGAGCTCATGGCAGTTTCTGCAATTTGAATGAGTTGCTTTCCATCCCGTTGTTCAATCCACTGCGGATCAGAACTTCGTCGGTATTCTGCTTCTAATACTTCAATCGCCAATGTTACGGAATCTTGAATTTTCGCTTTCTCTGCTGCAATGCTTTCTTGCCGGTATCGCTGAATTCGCATCTCTGCATCGCGCAGAGTGGTGATCACATGGGCCAAAGCAAGTGTTGCAGCAGAGAGAAGAAGAATGGAAATGACCGGAACCAAGAGTTTCTGTTTCAGGCGCCAGGTTTGGAACATCGAAATCTCCTTCAAGGGAAAAGAGTTCGACAGTTTATTATATTCATTCCAAAATCAATTTCCTGTTGCCGTGTTTTATGCCCATCGACATGCCTCCCATAAATGAAATCATGGTCCTTCCGTTGAAAACCTCTCCTTGGATGGCCTAAAATCGGACATGGTTCTCTTTGATGTCAGTACACTTCTCGAATTTCCCCGTTATGGAATAGGCATTCCTGCCTTGGATTCACGTAAGTCTCGAACACTATCGTCTTTAACAGAGCACCCCCTTCTTTCTCCCTTAAAAGAGCAATGGTTGCAAAGCGCCTATGACGATGTGTTCACTCTAGAGGATTTGCTCCGGGCCCATTCCCCAGAATATGCCAAGGGTTTTTTTGATCATCGAGCACAAGAGCGGCTTGTTGCTGGTTTTGAACTCCAAAATCCAGATGGTACTCGGAATCGCTGGAATCCAGAAGAAGCGGAATTGCCCCTTTCTCAAATGGTTCCGCCTTTACTCAAGGCCATGGCAGGAACCTATAAAGGAGCCAAAATCGCCCTTGAATCGGGTTTTTGCCATTTCCTTGGTGGGGGAACGCACCATGGGCATCATGATTTTGCCCATGGATTCTGTCCCATCAATGACGTGGCTGTTACTCTTCAAAAACTGCGCTTTGAATCCCGTATTCAACGAGCATGGGTGATTGATGTGGATGCACACAAAGGTGATGGAACCGCTGCCATCTTTCATAAGGACGATGGGGTTTATACCCTCAGTGCCCACATGGCCAGTGGATGGCCTCTTGATGGATCTCTCCCACCTCATCATCCCTCATGGATTCCCAGTTCCATCGATATTCCGATTGAAGCAGGAGAGGAGCATCAGTATCTCGAGCGTCTTCATGATGCGCTTCAAATCATGGCCCAATCTTCGCATGGTGCAGACATTGCTGTGGTTCTGGCTGGTGCTGATCCCTGGGAGCATGATGGACTTTCCTCATCTTCCCGTTTGAAACTGACAGAGGAACAACTCTTTGCTCGAGATCAGCTCATTAGTCAGTTTTTGGATTCTCAGGGACTACCTTCTCTATGGCTCATGGCTGGAGGTTATGGAGAAGAGGCATGGAAAATCCATCGAAATTTCCTTCAATGGAAACTCCTCAAGCACGTCTCCTAGCGGCTCACCCAGGGATTCCCAGTAATCCAGTAGCGCCAAGGTGCATCAGGGTTTCTTTGTGGGCCCAACCCAATTCGGGGACCCTGGGATATTTTTTCTAAGAACGACCCCCAAGGGGGGGAGAGGGCAAAGTCTGGGGAATCAAAAGAGGTTCCATTCCGTTCCTTGCCCTGTATGCCAAAGGCTTGGCAGATTTTTCCAGGACCGTTGGTGAGGGAATACAAAGACGGACTGGGATGTTTTTGTTCTGCATCTGGAAAAGGGGTTCCGTATCGATTTTCCCAGAGTTGGGGAAGTCCATTTAGGGGTTCAATTCCTCGAATCAGGATGGCTTCACCAATGCCTTCTTTTTGAGTCACCACATTAAGGCAGTAGTGTACACCGTAGATTTGATAAATATACGCATGGCCAGGAGGGCCAAACATGGCGGAATTCCTTGGCGTTTTTCCATGAAAGGAATGGGATGCTGGATCGTTCTGCAGGTAGGCCTCTGTTTCGACAATGCGCCCTTCACACCCCCCAAGGTAAAGGCGACAACCCAGGAGCTGTTGGGCAATTCTTCGGGTATCCCCAAGAAAGAATTCCAGTGGAAGCGGATTATTCATGACAACTCATGTTCATTGGAAGAATGTGGAAAACAAAGAAGAACGTCCTCGGGAGGAGAGAAGATGGGGGCAATTCGACCGCGCCTTCGCGAATCACCCCTCCCCGAGGACGTCCCTGAACTCACTCTAGTAGAATGAACAGTCGATTTCCAATAATTGGTGAAATTTCCCTGAACCCACATGCTAGGACAGAAGAATCTTTGAAACCTCAAAATAAACAGAGAGTCCAGCAACATCAATGAGGGTGGACATCAAAGGGCCGGCTGCAACAGCTGGATCACCACCAAAACGGTCAATGATGAACGGAACAACACATCCCAAAAGGGAGGCAAAAAGTACCACCGAGCTCAAAGAAACGGCCAAGGCCACAGCTTCCACAAGATGAACACCAGGTGGCAGGAGAATGCTTCGGAGAAAAATCACCAAACCAGTGGCCAATCCAATCACAAGTCCCGTTAAGGCCTCCTTTACCAGAGCTTTACCTATGAGATCTGGATGGAGATGGCCGGTTGCCAGTCCTCGAATCATCAGAGTAGAAGACTGTGTTCCTGAATTTCCTCCCGTTTGGGTGATGACAGGTATGAAGAGAGCCAAAAAAGCAAAGCGTGCAATCAAGTCTTCATAAAGGGCCAGCACATTGGTGGTAACCGTTCCTGCCAGAAGAAGCAAAACCAGCCAGGGGAGGCGCCGTTTGATGAGCCGGGGAATGGATGATTCAAGATACTCTTCCGCATCACCACCAATGGCACTCATACGGTACACATCTTCACTCTGTTCCTCTCGGATAACATCAATCATGTCATCAAAGGTGACAATACCAAGAAGGCGGTTCCATCGGTCCACAACTGGGAGGGCAATTAATCCATGATCTTCCAGAACTTTAGCGGTTTCTTCTTGGTCGGTGTCATCCCGAACCGTCACCACGTTCCGTTCCATGATTTCCACAATCTTTTTTCCATCAGCAGCAAAAAGGATTTGCCGGAGGGAAACCACGCCGCTCAGACGTTGAAGTCCATCCACAACATAGACGTAATAGATGGTTTCTAACTCTTCTGGGGCTCGCCTGAGAAAAGCCAAGGCTTGACCGGCTGTGAGATCGGCTCGAATGGCGGCATAGCGGGTGGTCATCAAACCAGCCGCATCATCATCATCAAAACGCAGAAGGAATTCCGCTTCTTTTCGGGCTTCCTCACTCAGGTGCCCAATCACATCGGTTCGAACCTGGGGAGAGACCGACTGGATGAGGTCCACCAAATCATCGGGATCCATCTTCTCTAATAGATTCCGCGTGGCCTGTTCTGAAAGAGCCACCACCAGATTCTGCTGATCTGTTGAAGGAAGCTCTGAAATCAATTCACTGCGCATTTCTTGGTTGAGAGCCAAGAACACTTCCAGGGACTGTTTATCATCAAGTTCATACCAGCCATCTGCCAAATCGGCCACGGTGTAATCTTTGACGGCTTCACGGAGGATGGCATCGTCTTCTTCTACAAGCCTGACTAAGCTGTCCATTGGTTCGCCCATGGCGTTCCTCCTTGTTGATTCATCTCTTTAGGGGCTTTGCCAGTCGCCCACCCTCAGAACTTCTCGTTCCATGCAAAAGCCACTTTCTTCTTCCACAATACGGGCCACTTCATCAAGAAGTGAATCCACATGGGAGGATGTGGCTCCTTGATCATTAATGACAATATTGCCATGCCATTGGGATACAGAGGCCCCACCATGGCGCAAACCTTTTAATCCACAACGGTCAATTAATACACCTGAGGGCACACCAAAATCCCGGTTATTTTTGAACGCACTTCCAGCGCAGGGGGCACGATAATGCCCTTTTTCTTCTCGGTCATTCCGCTTTTCCACCATGGATTGCCGAAGTTCGGAAAATGGAGCCTCTTCCACTCGAATCCCACAGCGAAGAATACACCGTGAATCCTCTTGGAAAGGGGAGTGTTTATAGGCCCAGTTGTTTGGATTCATTGGAATCCGTTCAACAGAACCATCCGCGTTGAGTACATCAGCCCATTCAAAAACATCAGAAATTTCTTGGTTATAGCAGCGGGCATTCATCCAAAGGGCTCCCCCTACGCTTCCAGGCATTCCAAAAAGAAATTCTAATCCCTTAGCTCCAGATGCGGAAGTACGCCAGGCGGCCTCAGACACATCCAACCCACCACCAAGAATGACAAGATTTTCTTCCCTACGCCATTCGTTGAGGTTCCGGGTATCAGCCACAAGTCCTCGAATCCCTTGGTCTGAGACAAGGAGATTGGCTCCTCCTCCCAAAAGGAACAGGTCCAACCCTTCTTGGAAGGCCATTTTTTGAAGTTGAGCCAGATCCTCTGCATCCAAAGGTTGGGCGTAAAGATCTGCTGGTCCTCCAAGACGGAAGGTGGTATGGCGCCACATCGGTTCTTGGGCCACGAGAATACCGCGAATGTTGAACTTGTCCTGTATATTGGGTAGTTTGTGCACGAGTGTCATCTTATTGTCCGCGGTCCATCACCGCAACCGGAGTATGATTG
Organism: Spirochaetales bacterium; assembly: GCA_022360655.1. Taxonomy (GTDB): domain Bacteria; phylum Spirochaetota; class Spirochaetia; order DSM-2461; family DSM-2461; genus UBA2779. The sequence goes on from JAKSCK010000079.1 coordinate 34,228, forward strand.
TGAAACCCTTAAGCCTCTACAATTCCGACGGCCGAGAAATGCAGAAATTCGTTCCATTAGAAGAGGGACAAGCCGGACTGTATTGCTGCGGACCAACGGTGTACAACTACGCCCATATTGGAAATCTTCGGGCCTACACCCATTGGGACATCCTCCGTCGAACCCTGGAACGCTTTGGTTACAATGTGAACCATGTCATGAACATCACTGATGTGGGGCATTTGAGTGATGATGGGGATGAAGGTGAAGACAAAATGATCAGCGCGGCCCGGGAAAAGGGCATGAGCGTTTGGGATATTGCAGAATTCTTCACCAAAGCCTTTTTTGAAGACATTGATCGTCTCAATATTCGTCGACCCAAAACCAGTTGCAAGGCCACAGAGCATATTCAGGAAATGATTGCTCTTGTAAAGCGTCTGGAAGAGCGTGGTTTCACCTATGAATCCGGTGGAAATGTGTATTTTGATTCCACAAAACTCCCAGACTACGGGCGAATGGCCCTCCTTGATCGACAGGAGTTAAATCACGGTGCTCGCGTGGGCATTGATGAGAATAAACATCATCCCTTGGATTTTGTGTTGTGGTTTACCAAAGGAAAATTTGAGAATCAGGCCATGAAATGGGATTCTCCCTGGGGAACTGGATACCCTGGTTGGCATCTGGAATGTTCTGCCATGAGCTCAAAGTATCTTGGAGAACAAATTGACATCCATGCAGGTGGGATTGATCATATTCCTGTTCACCACACCAATGAAATAGCTCAAAGTGAAGGGGCTTTTGGTCATAAGTGGGTGAATTGCTGGGTGCATAATGAATTCCTTTTGATGAAAGATGGGAAAATGTCCAAAAGCAAGGGCGGATTTCTTACTCTTCAGAGCCTCATTGATGATGGCTACGATCCCCTGGATTACCGTTATTTTCTTTTGGGTGGACATTATCGTTCACAGTTGGTCTTTTCAACCGAGTCTTTGGATGGTGCTCGTTCTGCTCGTCGCTCTCTAGAAGGGCGCGTGGCCAACTTGAAGCGAGAAATGGGAGAATGGCCTGCAGAAGGGGTGCATGTGGAGCATCCCCAGGTGATGGCAAGGCTCAAAGCCTTTGATGAAGCCTTAGGTGAAGATTTAAATACACCTCGAGCTTTGGCTGAGGCCTGGGGATTGGTGAAGGATGATTCGGTACCAGCTCCTCAACGCTTAGCCGGGCTCTATGCCATGGATGAGGTATTGGCTTTGAATCTTTCTCAATCTGGTGAGGAAGAAGGGGCTGAAGATCCCCAGCTTCTCAATCTCCTTCATCAGCGGCAGGAAGCCCGAGCTCAGAAAGATTGGGCGGCGGCTGATGCCATTCGTGATGAATTGGCTGAACATGGTTGGAAGGTTGTGGATTCTGCAGAGGGACCTCGATTGGAGAAATTGTGAAGTTCCAGGTAACGTCTGGGCTTTGTGGTTGTTATGATGAATGAGCGCTCTGAAGAAGAAGAGAGTTTTTCTCAACTCTATCAGGAGTTTTATGCCGAACTTCATCGGGTTGCTTGGCGAATCTGTGGAAGGCGAGAAGTCGCTGATGAGTTGTGCCAAGAGGCCTTTCTTCGGTATTACGACCGCCGGGATCGGCTTCCTGGTGGTGATGAAGCTCGCTATTGGCTCATTCGTGTTGTCAAAAACCTGGCGTTTAACCATGAAAAACGCCGGGGACGGGAGCAAGAAGCCTATCGGTTGTATTCACGACAGCCGCGTGTGATCCCGCAGAATGATGGTGAATCAACCATCCTTGCCAAAGAATCGTGTGATTTGGTTCGCGAGGCTTTAACCACCGTACCGTATAAACTGAGGGTTGCGTTGATTTTGAAAGAATATGCTGGTTATCCCTATGCCGATATTGCACGCATATTGAAAATTTCAGAAGCGAATGTGAAAGTCCGTGTTTTTCGAGCACGTCAACAGCTGTCAAAGATTCTTCAGAAGGGGGAAATCTATGTGCCCTGATCCTGTGGATCTCTCTGCGTATTATGATCAAGAGCTTCCCATGCAGCAGATGGAGGAGCTTGCTCGTCATATAGAAAATTGTTCTGTTTGCCGAGCTGCACTTCTTCAATTCCAAACTCTTGGAGAAAAGCTTTCTCAGGAAACAGCACCTGTTTCGGAAGCCAAAATGGAGGATTTCTGGGCTCATGCCGCCTCATCCCGCATTCATCGGTTCCGCCGCATGCCGCAAATCTCTATTCCACTTCCAGCTCTTGTGGCCGCAACAGCATTGTTCGCTGCAGTGAGTCTTTTGCATTTTTTCCCAAAACCCTCTGCAGCTCCAACCATCCGAGAGGTGATTGTTCTTGAGACCAGCCCACGTTCGCTGCCTTCTCAAACGCTCTCTCTTTCACTCTCCCGGGATGAACTCAAAGATTTTCTTGTTTCTCTCTCCACTGAAGAGGCGTTTGATGGAAGGGCTGTTCAAGTGCTTCCTCAGGATTTGGCTCTCTCTCGTCTGGGAGAACCTCAGCTTGGTCGACCAGCCAGTTTTGAGGTCCTTCCTTGAAGCGTCTTCATACTTCCGCTTTTGCCATCATTTTGTCATCACTCACATGTTTTTTTGCTTCCAGTACACTCATGGCACAGCAGCTGGAAACCTCCGATGATCTTTTGGCTTTAACGGCAGAGCAGCTTCTCCGTGAAGCTCTATTGTTTCGTGTGGATATCAGCGTGTTGTCCTCCGATGAGGGGCAGGTCCTATGGAATAGTGAGGTAACCAAAATCACCATCCCTGGACGAACCGTTTCTGTTGGTTTAGAAGGCAGTGGATCCCGTTTGACAGTGCGTCTGACACTCTATCCTTCCGATGAATCAAAAAAGGATGAGGGCTACATCCTTGTTGCCCAGAGTGAAATTTTTGTTGGTGAAGAGTACTCCAGTTCCCTCTCTTCACTCCCTGTGGCTCCCCATGATGAAGTTTATTATTATCCTCTCGGCCGAAACGACCAAGAGAATGCGTCCTCTGCTTACGAAGTTCGTATGATTTTATCCACAACCCCGTACTGGGAGACTCTTGATGAGCAGGATCGACGTGTGTTGGAATCAGCCGTGGACTCCTCGGTCCAATTTGATTTGACGGAAAAGGAGCCATCTGTCCCGTGACGCTCAGCCTGAAACGATCTTTTCTCCGACTACTTCCCATCCTGATTTTTGTTCTAGCTGCCCTGCTCACCACAGTACTGTTGTACCGCTCACAACGACGACCAGTGATTACGCAGTTGGATCGGGTTTCAGCGGCCACAGGCGATAAACTTGAAATCCTTGGAGAGCATTTTGGTCCTGATCGTGATGGAGCTCGACTCTTCATTGGGGCCACACCTCTCACCTCTACCGGAATCCTTGAATGGGATCCAACACGAATTGTTGCTCGGGTTCCAAGGAACGATGGAGCCGTCTTGGTGCGGATTCAAACACGGGCTGGACTTTCAGAGGGCATGGTTCTTGGAGATGCCTCCCGTTTTCCTCGCGTGGATTATGGTCCCTGGCTTTCTGGAGCTCCCTATGTGGAATATGCCGACCCTCCGGGTGGGGCTCCAGGAGCACTGATCACTCTTCGGGGGCGAGGTTTTGGTGATAAGGCCATGGGGGGCGAAATCTGGGTGAATCAAAAAGATGAGCTTGGACTTTTTGGAACCAGTGCTCCTGATTTTTCACTGTATATCCAAGCCTCAATTGAGTCTTGGTCCAGTGAGGCCATCACGTTTCGTGTTCCATGGGATGCCTCTTCTGGAAACATTTATGTCGTGAAATCTGGAATGCACAGCAATCCCGTTTCATTTGATCGCCAAGATGGCCCTGGACAAGTCCAACGGGGAGATGGGGTACGCTGGTCGCTCTCTCAATCACTCAGAATTGATCGCATTGGGAGTTTTCCTGGTAGTTCCCTCTACATTCATCTACCTCAATCTGTTCCAGGTATGGGACAGAATCCACCACTTCTTTTAGAACGATCTGGTGGAGAAAATGTGAAATCTCTGCGAGATGATGATGGAAGTTCCCTGTATCGCTTGGATAACCCTCAACCGGAAGATCTTCCGTTTTTGCAGCGCCAAATTGTTGTAGAAACCTTTCCTGTTCGTGTCCAGGTAGCCCCTTCCCAATTGAAACCCTATGATCCTTCTCAACCTGATCTTGCAAAGGCTCTTGGGGTTGATGACTGGATTCGTCCTGATCTTGTTCCACGGACCACTGGACGTGTGATTGGTTCACTCCGAGATGATTGGTCGAAAGCTCGAGCCATCTATGATTACGTGATTGATCGGTTGGACTGGAGTGATGATCCACCCTCCCGTTCCATTCCTGATTACATTGGGACTCGTTTGGCCGATAGTGAAGGATACAGTTTTCTTTTTGTATCCATGGCCCGTGCGGCTCAGATTCCAGCCCGTGTTGTGGGAGGAATCACGATTGGATTAGACCAACAAACTCAACGATGGTGGTGGGCTGAAATTTGGATTGAAGGAATTGGATGGGTTCCAGTAGACCCTGCTATGGGCGATGGCTTTGGTCAGAAAGTCACCAATACCATTGGATTGGGATTTGATTATTTTGGTGGTTTAGAGGGACGTCATATTGCGTTTTCTCGTGGAATATTGCCAACAACACGCCTTCAAACAGAGTCTACTTTGTTCATTCCGGAGGATCGGTATAGTCTTCAGGGATCCTGGGAAGAGGTGAGTGGAAATCTTGATTCTTACACATCGCATTGGGAGGTTCCGCGAGTACTCTCTTCCTATGCCATACCAGCTCCACGTTGACTCTCTGAGCGTTTTTCTGGGAATTGAGTGAGAGTTTTCTCTTTGGGGGGAATATTCCGGCGAACTTGTCACGAACTTTCTCCCTGGGTATCCTGATGGTGTTCTTAATCCTGGAGGACTCAATCAATGCCCGACAATCGAAGCATCGCAGAAATCGATCCCGAATTGCACGCTGCCATAACCGATGAATTGGCACGCCAGAGGGATAGGCTGGAGCTCATTGCTTCAGAAAATCTTGTTTCACAGGCCGTTTTGGAAGCAACCGGTTCTGTTCTCACAAACAAGTATGCAGAAGGTTATCCCTCAAAACGGTATTACGGTGGCTGCGAATACGTGGATGTGGCAGAAGAGCTTGCTCGTGAACGGGCTAAAAAACTCTTTGGTGCCGAATACATCAATGTCCAGCCCCATTCAGGTAGTCAGGCCAATATGTCCGCTTACCGTGCTGTCATGAAGAGTGGTGAGACTCTTTTAGGCATGGATTTGGCCCATGGTGGACATTTGACTCATGGTTCCCCAGTGAGCTTCTCAGGTAAAGATTATAACATTGTCAGCTATGGTGTGAGCCAAGATAGCGAAACCATTGACTATGAAGCTCTTGCTGATCTTGCCCGTGCTCAAAAACCTCGAGTGATTGTTGCAGGGGCTTCGGCCTATCCTCGAGTTCTTGACTTTGCTCGTTTCCGAGCCATTGCTGATGAAGTGGGAGCCCTTCTGATCACAGACATGGCTCATATTGCCGGTCTTGTTGCCGCAGGTGAGCATCCTTCTCCTCTTCCTCATTCCCACATCACCACCACCACCACCCATAAAACTCTGCGTGGGCCACGAGGTGGTATGGTACTCATTGGGAAGGACATTGAGAATGATATGGGTATTGTGGCCCCCAAATCAGGACGGACCAAGCGTTTGGGAGAGCTTGTGGATAGTGTTGTCTTCCCTGGATTGCAGGGCGGTCCCTTGATGCATGTGATCGCGGCAAAGGCCGTGGCCTTTGGTGAGGCTCTGCGTCCTGAGTTTAAGGACTATCAGAAAAAAGTTCGTGAGAATGCTCAGGCCTTGGCTGTTGCCTTAACCAATGGTGGCGTTCGTTTGGTCTCAGGTGGAACGGACAACCATTTGATGCTGGTGGATCTTGGTCCATTGGGCGTTACAGGTAAAGATGCCGAAACCTGGTTGGATCTAGCTGGTATGACCGTGAATAAAAATGCCATTCCTTTTGACCCCAATCCTCCCAGAATCTCTTCTGGTGTGAGAGTGGGGACACCGGCGGTAACCAGCCGTGGAATGGGAGTGGATCAAATGCCAGAAATTGCATCCTACATGATTGAAGCCTTGAAATCCGGCGGGGATGAGGCGAGACTGAACAGTATCGCAGGGAAGGTAAAGGCCCTTTGCGACCGTTTCCCTCTTTATCCTGGTCTATAGCGAGCATTCATTCGCTTGACGGTGGATAAACCGGGTCCTTAGAATAGGCTTATCCACCGAGTTGCAACTCGATGGTCTCGAACCACTTGGAGTCGACATGAGCAACCCTCTACAGTTGGGACTAGTCAGTTACAACAGAGGCGCCTACATCACCATCGAGGGGAAGCGGGCCGATCAATTCTACATCATCCGCTCAGGACGGGTGCGCATAGAAAAAGAGTTAGAAATCCCTGGAGGTGATGATGACCTCATCTTGAACCCAGGGGATTTCTTTGGTGTTGTTTCCACCATGAGCATTCATGCTCATATTGAAAATGCCGTCGCTCTTGATGATTGTACCCTCATTACTGTTCGTCCTGATCAGTATCCCCTCCTCATTGAGCGCAATACTCCTGTTGCCATGAAAATCATCAATGGATTCTCTAAACAGGTACGTTTCCTTGATCAAGCCCTCACTCGTCTGACTTTTAAAAGTTCCGTTGAGGCCGATGAACGTCACCTTTTTCAAGTTGGTGAATATTATGCGCGGCAAAATCAATTTAATCAGGCTTTCTATGCCTACTATAAATACTGTGAGGCCAATCCCAGCGGTTCCAATGTGGAGCAGGCCAAGCAGCGGATGGCAAAGATTCAACCCTATGCAAAAACAGCAAACCTTCAGCCTGATATGAATCAGTTCATCCGCCAGTACCCCAAGGACACCATGATCTTTGCTGAAGGGGAAAGTGGACCAGAATTGTACATCATTCAGCGGGGAAGCATTCGTATCACAAAGATTGTGAATGATAACGAAGTGCTTCTCGCTCTTCTTAAAAGTGGTGATATTTTTGGAGAAATGGCCCTACTTGAGAATAAACCTCGAAGTGCTTCTGCCATTGCTCATGAAGATACTGTGCTGATGGCTGTGAACCGGGCCAACTTCAAGGGTATGGTGGTGGAACAGCCCAAAGTGATTTCTCGCCTGACCTCTTCTCTTGCTGAACGAATTTGGAATCTTCACCGTCAGCTGCGAAATACCCTGATTGAAGATCCTGTTGGACGCTTGTATGACAGTCTTGTATTAGAGTTGGAAAAAGCCCGAATGGATTTGGCTTCCCGTCAGGCCTATACCTTTGGTTTTGGTCCAAATGATTTGATTAATATGGTGGGCCTCAGCAAGGATTCTGGTCGAGCAGCCGTTTCTACCTTGTTGGAGAGCAAGGATTTAACTGTGGTAGAGAATCATCTTCATGCAGCGGATATCTCAAAAATCTCCAAATCAGCAGAGTACTACAAGAAAATGGAAATACGTCGGGAATCCCGTACCAACAGAACAAGTCGTTAATTCAAGTTTTGAGCATGTGAATCAATCCCCCCTTTTTTGGGGGGATTTTGTCTTTACTAATCATCTTCCCGTATTGTGAAGCTTGCAGCATCATTGTTGTCATCAATCTCTGCCAAGGAATTGGTACTACTTGCGGCTGTCAGATTAACGGTGAAGCCCTGTTGGAAGGATGATCGGACTCCATTATTTACAGCAGATATTCGCAGAGTGTTTGAAGTGCTTCCTGCTGCAATTGTTATGCTACCCGAGCCTGGATCACTCCATGCCGAGGATGGGGTGAGAACATTAGGATTGTCTGGATCTGCTGTTCCTGTGATGGTATAGGAGACCGTAACAGCCTCTTCCAGTGCTCGGCTGAGGGTAAAGGTGAGGATGGAGAATCCTCCATTTTCTGGAAGTACACTCGTGGCCTGGGATAACGATACCTGAGTGAGATCATTGTCTGTGAGGCGAATGGAATCAGAAGATGCGCTTGAGACAATGCCAGCTCCTCCATTGCTTGCATTTGGTGTGATACCAGTGATGGTGATGGTGACATTTGGATTCAAGGCATCATCCACATCCCCATCAATGGTGGGAATGGAGAAGATGGCAGAGGTGGCCCCTTCTGCAATAGGAATATTTCCAGTCTGGTGTTCTGTTGCAATGTAATTCGAGAGTGTATAGCCCGATTCTACTGATGCACTGTAATGCGCTGTTAAGGCCTGGAAAGGAGCATTGGAGAGGCTGAGATAGCCATGAATGGATTCACCTTCTGAGATGCTTTCATCATAGAGTCCCATGGAGACTTGGGGTGCATCATTGTCCCGAATTGTAAAATCTAATACTCCGTTTCCATTGGCCGTCACGAGTGGGGTATCGCGAGAGGTTGAGAACGTGATGCTCAAATCTCGATCCGCATTATGAATGGAATCATTGGGGACTTGAATGGTCATTTGACGAAAACGTACAAGCCTATTGAGAGTGACCGAAGGTGGATTGAAAGTCAGTCCTTGAGCAACGGGTGTGATGGTGACATTATCGGGATGCAGATCATTGTTGTTCAATGTGAACCCCAACCCCTGGGTGCCACCTTCAACGATGCTGCGGGATCCTCCTCCACCCCCATAGAAGGGGTGAATGTAGGGTGCATCATCATCATAGACCGTCACAGTGAAAGGTTCTGCAGAAATTGAATAGCGATCAGAGTTTCGCCCTTCAAGGCCAAAAGTATCAAAACTAAAGGTAGCCATCCCATTTTCAGTGTCACCATCGTTTGTGCTACGCCCTGTCATTCGAATCTGGTGTCGTTGACTCCCAAGAGATAAGCTGAGCAACCGGGAATGGTAACCGTTGGTAATGTTGAGTTGATTATCAGGGTCATCAAGAAGAAGACGGAAACGCACAAGGGATAAATCACCTGAATTCCAATCGTATCCTTCAAGAGTTATGGTGTAGGTTGTTGCAACAAGGGACTGTTCGCTGATGAGTCGAGCTGGGGTTGTGGCAACAAGACGGATGGGTATTTGTTCCACATCAATGATAATGGTGTAGCTTTTTTCCAGTTCTTCATTGGCGGAGATGATGGTTGCGGTAATGGTGTTCTCTCCACCTTTGAGATTGCGTATAACAAAGGCTGGAGCTCCAGGAACTCGTGTAGGCGTAATCTGAAGATCTGTTCTGCGAGAGTTGATACCTGTGAGACTCACCTGAGCATCGAAGTGATTAGCAATACCATAAATGGTTATATATTCAGTATTTCCAGGAACTTGAATGCGGTATTCTAAGACATCTGGATCAAAGTTAGGGGTAAAATCTATCGGAGTTGGGTTTCCATTGGCCAGTATTCGTAAGGCATTCAGATCGGCATTGTCACGATTACTATCTCCGGTTGAGATGAGTTCCTTACAGGATAAAAAAAGAAAGACTAAACCGAGTAGCAGAACAAAGCGTTTATTGATGCGGGACATATGATCCTCACTTTCTAATATCAGACCTTAATAGTAATATATCGCAAATCTGAAACCTCCTCAAAAAATTGAGGATTGGACTCTCGGACTCCAATATAGAAAGATCCTGGAAGAATCCTGGAGAATCAGAACGTAATTCTGCTTTTAGTTAATTTCTTTTTGTTTAAATAAATAATTAGTATTAAGAGTGTGGATGTTTGGAAAAATTATTCATTTTGAATGATTCCTCTTTTTCTACTTCATATGGTTTTCTTACATAAAATCTTTTGGAAAATTCATGAGGATTTATTGAAGAGAATTGGTTTTGGGAATCTGAACGATGAGAGACCAAGTATCTAGACTTCCGTCATTTGTACTGTAGAAATCTCCAAATTGGAGTGTCTCCTCAGGGCTGATGAATTCAAGAGGTCCTTGGAAATGGAAGTTGGCCAGTTTTCCTATGAGGCTGACGGTGAGTCCATAAGGAATGGGAGAATGAGAAAGGCGGGCTGATAAGGCTTCAGGGTATTTTGCCAAATCCTTGGGAAGTTCATTGGCCTTGATATCAATCCAGAGAAAAGCAGGAGGGAAGATGGACTCCCAAATTGTGTTGTAGGTATCGCGGCAGATGGTGAGAACAATTCTCTTGTCGTCAATGGTGAAGGGAGTGGCTTGCTCTGGGCTGGCAACGGCAAGATTGAGTATTCGTGTTTCTGGTGCACCTGGGAAGCTTTTGTCTTGAGTCCAGATCAGTCCCTTCTGTGGATGAAAGAGAAGGGCTTGATTACGAATCCTTCCTGCAGAATCGATGGTCAATGTGCTTCCAGCAAGAATGGGATATTCTCGCTCCAGCGCAATTCTTTCCCATATCTTTTGAGTCTGAATGGAGCCTAAATTGATGGCCCGAATGACATCGTCATTTTGAAAAAGAGGTTGATTGAGGGAGAATAGCTCTTCTCTGGCTTGGACTGAGAGATGCCCTAGACCAAACAAGGCAGAGGTGTATTCTGGGAAAACCACTAAATCAAGAGGGTATGGAGACTCCTTGGTTAAGGCCTGCTCTTCGAGGTTATCAAGGATTTGGTTGATGGTATTGATGAACTTTTCAGAAGATAAATAAATTTCTGGTGATAGCGAGTATTGCACCGCTCCCACACAGAGTATTTCATCCCCTTCGCCTGGCAAGCCCTGACCAAAAAGAGTCAGGGGAAAAAAGAGGCTCATGAGGATGAGAAGTGATGAGGCTCTCCATAGAGATGGAGGGAAAAAACATTGTTTTTTGATCATCATGAAGAACCTCAGCAGGATTTCCTAGTCGCGGGTAAGACGGCGGTATTTGAGGCGTTTGGGGATATCGGCCTCGGTTCCAAGACGCTGATGACGGTCTTCATCATATTCCGACCAAGCCCCTGGATACCACACCACATTTCCATCCCCCTCAAAGGCCAGGACATGGGTGGCCACACGATCAAGGAACCAACGATCATGGCTTACCACAACAGCACAACCAGGGAACGAATCCAGGGCATCTTCTAATCCCCGGATGGTGGCCACGTCCAAGTCATTGGTGGGTTCATCTAAAAGGAGCAGGTTTCCTTCCTGTTGGAGCACCAGAGCCAGATTCAGACGATTTCGCTCACCACCTGAAAGTTGGCCCACGGATTTTCCTTGGTCATTGCCTCCAAAGCCAAAGCGGCTCAGCCAGGCTCGAGAGTTTACATCTCTTCCCCCTAGGGTAATCATCTCTTTCCCCCCAGAGATCTGATGCCAAACGGATATCTTGGGATCAAGGGATTCGCGAAGCTGATCGGCCCAGGCAATTTTGACCGTATCTCCTGTTCGAACGGTTCCAGAGTCGGGTTGTTCTAAGCCTGCAATGAGTTTGAACAACGTGGTTTTACCAGCACCATTGGCACCCACCACACCCACAATGGCCCCAGGGGGCACCTGCAAATCCAGGCCTTCAAAGAGCAGTTTTTCTCCATAACTTTTTGCAAGGCCTTTGGCTTCTATCACAACATCACCAAGACGGGGACCAGGTGGAATCCAAAGTTCGGCATCTTGAGCCTGTTCCTGAGCATCCCGTTCTCTGAGGGAATCAAGGCTCTTCAGACGGGCTTTGGAACGAAGTCGTCTTTGAGGACCCGCTTTTCGAACCCACTCCAGTTCTTTTTCAAGGTTTTTCTGGCGCTTGGATTCGGCCTTGCCTTCCAGGCGAAGCCGTTCTTCTTTTTGCTCCAACCAGGAGGCATAATTTCCTTTCCAAGGAACTCCTTTCCCTCGGTCGAGTTCCAGAATCCAGCCGGTGACATTATCAAGAAAATACCGGTCATGGGTGATGAGAATGACGGTTCCTGGATAATCATGAAGATGATGCTCCAACCAGGCGACGGTTTCGGCATCCAGATGGTTTGTGGGTTCATCAAGGAGAAGCACATCGGGTTTGGAAAGAAGGAGACGGCAGAGGGCGGTTCTTCGCCGTTCTCCTCCTGAAAGATGATCCACGATTTGATCATCTGGAGGACATCGGAGGGCTTCCATGGCCAAATCGAGCCGGGAATCCAGATTCCAACCATCGGCGGCTTCGATGAGTTCCTGAATTTCCCCCTGTCGGGCCAGGAGGGCTTCCATCTGCTCATCTGACATGGGTTCGGCAAACCGTGCGCTGATGTCATCATACTCCTTCAGTAGGGCGGAGAGCTCTCCCACGCCCTCGGTGATGACTTCCCGAACCGTTTTGCCAGGGGTGAGATCTGGCTCTTGGGGGAGGTAGCCCACACTGACGGCATCGGACATCATCCGATCACCATCAAAATCGGTATCCAATCCTGCCATGATTTTCATCAGGGTGGTTTTTCCCGATCCATTGGAACCAATGATTCCGATTTTGGCTCCAAGAAAGAAGCTGAGGGTGATGTCGGAAAAAAGGGTTTTCGTGCCGTATCGTTTCCCGGCGCGTACCAGGGAGAAAATGATCTGTTCATCTGCCATGGGCTGATTGTACTGGCTGAAGGCCAGATGGCAAAGGGAGAAATGGGGTGGGAATATCCGTCTCATCCCCGGACGGTGCCTCCGTCCGGGGTCGGCTTGCCCGAAAGAATCTAACGCGTACGTTCGGCAAGAAGGATGAGCAGGCGCAGTTCCTCCTCATCAAAGGCGCTAATCCAGCGTTCTAGAAAATCGGGTGTTTGGGTGATTTGGGCAATGGCCATCAGGCTTTGAAGATGGAAATTCCGTTCCGTGGCGGATCCGGCTAAGGCAAACACCACTTTGGGTTCTGGGCGGCCTTCTTCATAGAGCACACCGTTCTTTGCACGAACCATGACGATTTCAAAACCTTCTGTGTCATCCAAAACGATGTGGGGAATGGCCAGATCATCGGAGAGAAGGGTGGTGGATTCTTCCTCTCGAGCTTTGAGCCTGTTGAGTACATCCTCATAAGAGGCATCAAGACGAAGGGTGAAGGCTCCTGCAAGTTTTTCAAAGAGTTGATCGCGAGTGATTTCTCCTGGGAGGTCGAGGACAATGGCCTTGCGCACAAGGCGGTCAAAACGGTCTTCAGAAACCCCATCGCGTTCCAGAAGGATATCGCCCAATTCTTCTGAGAGTCGGGCTCCCCGAACTTCTCGAGCGGCCATGCGTTCCACAATGCGGAAGAGGGCGGAATCCCGGCTACGGCCGTCTTTTTTGTAGGTGAGTGTGAACACGGTTGTGAGAAGGAAGAAGGCGCCTGTGAGGGCCAGGGGGAGGGGACCCATGGAATAGATGAGAAATCCGCTAAGAAGAATCCCTGCAATGGGCAGCAACGGATAAAGAGGGGATTTGTAGAGGGGGCGGTAGGAAACAATGCGGCTTTCCCGCATGAGGATGAGGGCCAGGTTATCCAAGAGGAAGAGGATGAGCATCATGGTGGAGGCGGCTTTCACCAAATTGGCCAGATTGAGGGCCAGAATCACAATGGCCATGAATCCACCGGTGAGGAGCACGGCCAGGACGGGAACGCCCCGGTTGTTGGTGCGGCCAAGCCATTCGGGAACAAGACCATCATGAGCCATGGCAGCAGGGTTTTGGGAGGCGGAAAGAATAGAGGCATTGGCGGTGGTGGCAAAGGCCAAAAGGGCTGCCGCGGCCAGGAGAATCCCTCCTGTTCGTCCTGCAATGGCAAAGCCTCCTTCGGAGAGAGGGGTAAGGGTGGAGGAGAGTTGTTCTGCGCTGAGCAGGCCGATGGTGACGGCAATGGCGGCCAGATAAATCAGAATCACCACGATGAAACTGAGAAACATCCCTTTCGGAAGGGTGGTGCCTGGGTCTTTGATTTCATGAGCCACAGCGGCCACTTTAGTGAGGCCTCCAAAAGACACAAACACCATGCCGACAGCGGTGAAGAGCCCGGTGGTACTTTTGGGGATGAACTCTGTGATGGGAGTGCCACTTCCCTTGGCCCATCCACCGAAGATGTAGGCCAATAAGATGCCAAGAAGTCCCACAACCATGGCCACCTGGGATTTGGCAGAACCATGGGAACCAAGGAGATTCACCAAGGTAAAAACCAGTACAAAGCAGAGGGCCACAATTTTGAAGGTGAATTCTGTGGCACCAGGTTGAATGTAGGAGACAAAGGTTCCAATTCCCACCAGGGCAAAGGCCCCTTTTAAGGCGATGCTAAACCAGCTGGCAAACCCGGCAAAGGCCCCAAGTAGGGGGCCTAAACTTCTTTCTACAAAGAAATAAGTTCCTCCAGATTTAGGCATGGCCGTGGCCAACTCCGCTTTGGCCAATAGGGCTGGAATGATGAGCAGTCCAGCGATGGCATAGACGGTGACAACCGAAGGGCCAAGGTCTTTGAATATGATGGCAGGCAGAACAAAGAGTCCGGAACTGATCATGGCTCCGGAAGCTATGCTGAAGACGGATGGAAGTCCGAGCTTTCTCTGATGATTTTCTGTGCTACTCATAAATCTCTCCCCTTTAGATTCTAGAGAAATGATGAAAAATCGCCACCTTTTGTTCTGGAGAAACGGTCCTGGGTGTTTCTTCATTCTATCAGAATTCCTAGTAGAGAGGTCAGAGTCTTTTTGATCCAAGCATGGGTGAACGTTGGACTTGGGCAAAATTGAGGGGGCATTCTTGGCTCGAGTCTGAATTCAAGCGACGGGATGTCCCATGTTCAACAAGGTTTTGCTTGGAGGAGTTGATTCTTGAATGTATTCATATAATAATCATGTCATAATATGACATGATGAATCCTTGAAAAATTCAAATCGTTTCCAGGGATGGACAACAATCGGCGCTTTGGAGGGAAGGAATGAAATGGCTCTCAATACGATTTCGTTTTTATGGTCTAAATGGCTTGCATTGGGGCTCTGTGGCCCTTCTCTCTCCATTATTTGTTTTGGTATTGATGGACCGGGGCTTGTCTTTGGCTCAGGTGGGACTATGGAGCGGTCTGAATGCGTTCACTGTGATGTCCATGGAAATTCCCACAGGTGGACTGGCGGATTTATGGGGAAGAGGTCGAGTGTTTGCCCTCTCTCAGTGTGTTTCCGCTCTGGGATTGGCCAGTATGGCTTTTCTCCCAGGGATTATGCCCATTTTTGCAGGAGCTTTTTTCTTGGGATTGGGGCGGGCTCTCTCTTCAGGAAGTTTAGAAGCCTGGTTTGTTGATGCTCTCAAACAAGAGGATTCCCTGACAAACCTTGAAAAAGCTGTGGCTGGAGCCGAATCCTTGAGTCTTGGTTCCTTGGCTTTGGGAAGCTTTCTTGGTGGCTTGCTTCCTCGCTGGTTGGGGACAGGATTTTTCTTACCGATTGTGATTAGCCTTGTTTTGAAATGGATCACTTGTGTCTTGACTCTTCTCTGGGTTAAAGACACTCCAGTCCATGATTCATCTCTTTATGCACCAAAGGGTACTCTCAAGGTGGGGACTCTCTGGGAGTCTATTCGAAACAAAGAGGGACAGCGGCTCATTCCACTCATGATGAGTGGGGCGCTTCTGGCTCTTGGAACGGGAGTGAGTGAGAGTTTTTGGCAACCCCGTTTTGTGGAGCTGGGAGGTAATACCTTTCACATGGGAATATTGATGGCCCTCTGTTTTGGGATGGGGGCCTTTGCCAGTGCCTGGGCTCCCACGGTATCCAATGTTCTTGGAGGCCATGAAAGAGGGGTTGTGTCGTACCAAGGCCTCCTTGTGGCAGGCTTGCTTCTAATGTCCATGGCTCAGGGAACGGTTCCCCTAGCCATGGGAATGCTGGCGGTTTACGGAGGAGCGGCAGGGGCCGGGGTGCCACGGCGAGCTCTTTTTCATAAACGGATTCCCGATGCTCATCGGGCCACCATGCTATCGGTGGATTCCCTCACATCCTATGCCGGTTTTGGTGGAGTGGCCCTGCTGGGTTTTGTGGCAAAAAACTGGGGAATTCCATGGGTTTGGGGAATCACCTCGATTCTTGTGCTTGTATGGATGTATCCTGGATGGGCCTGGAGTAGCCATCGGAGGACAGAATGAATCGGAAAAATCTTTCAGAGCTCATGGCGGAAGGTGTACGTGAGGCCATACTGGCAGGGGCCTGGAAAGCCGGGGATGCATTGCCCACAGAACCAGAGTTGGCAGATCGCTATGGAGTAAGTCGTGCTGTGGTACGGGATGGAACCCGTTTATTGGCAGCCTGGGGCCTGGTGGAAAGTCGTCAGGGGAAAGGTGTGTTTGTTACCCAAAACCAGGATGAAGGGTTTGCAGAAGCTCTTCTCTTGGCACTCCGCCGCAATGGGGCTTCCGTTTGGGATGTGGAAAGTGCAGAAGCGCATCTGCTGCCCGAGGCCGTGGCCATGGCCGCAAAACGCTCAGGTCAAATTCATTTTGAGGACCTGGAATTGCTTCGAGATGAGTACCTTATGGCTCTGGAGCAGGCCAATCGTGATGGTGATGGCCGTGGTTTTCGTCTTCCATGGCTGGCCCTGGTGGATGCCTTGTATCGGGCCTCTGGAAATGCTGTATTTCAGATTCTTGGGCCGGCTGTGGCCCGCTCACGACAGCACAGGCATTTTGAAGACCTGGAAGAGATGTCTGTGGATGAGCAGGTGGAAAGAGAACGAAAAATACTGAATCAGATTCTTGATGGGATACGTTCTGGCAATGAAGATGAGGCACGAGAAATCGCGCAACGAGTCATGAGTCTGGGGGAAGAAGCGCAACAACTTCTTATAACCTTTCCTGTTGGTGAAGTACCTCGAATCCCCACGGAATTGCTGATCCATAAACGTTGATTGAGTCTGGAAATCTAATGGAAAATACCAAGTGTCTTGACGGGATAAAACTTCCGGGGGCAGACTGAACCTGTGGTGGATTTAGGGCTTCTTACGGTTTTTACTCTGGCTGTTGCTGCCATGGGAGCCGCTCTTGGACTTTCTGGAGCTTTTATGGCTCGGTTGCGCCGGAAGCGGGATCTCAAAACCTTCCTGTTCATGCTCTATCTCACCCTGCTTTTTTGCGCCTCTGGTTTGCGATTTGCCTTTGGCGTGCTTCATGTACCTTCCGATGGAATACGACTGATGCTGGATGTGATGGCCCGTGTGGCCTATGCCTCCCTGGTGTATTTTTTGCCCGCAACGGTGAATCACATTCTCCAACGTCGATGGACCTCTGGACGATTGATTCGCGTGATCAGTGTTGCTGCGGTTTACTTGGTGGCATCTTGCACCAGTCTCTTCCTGGTGAATCTGGCATTGCTAGGTCTCTTTGCTGGCTTTTCGTTTTTGGCCCTTGTTCTTTTTGTTCTTTTGGATGCCTTACGAAGTGTTCCGATGGTGGCTGAGGACAAGTTGCGAGGCGGCTTGTTCTTCATTTATGCCGTAACCTTTCTTTTTCTTCCCTTGGCGCAAATTATGCCATTGGTGGCCCCTGGTCATGAACGACTGGTGTTTTTTGTGGGAGCTCTCTATTTCATCTTCCTTGGAGGAACGGCCACATTTTACTATGCATGGCGGTTTGTTCATGATTCACAATCAGAATCGGAAACAAAGGGAGCATATTTCCGCCAATCATGCACGCAGGCTGGATTGAGTCCCCGGGAATCGGAAGTGGCTGAATGCCTGTCTCAAGGAGCCACCTACAAAGAGATTGCGGCCCAGTTAAATCTCTCAACAAATACCGTTTCCAATCATATTGCGTCGGCCTACCGTAAGACAGGTACTCGGTCCAAGTTAGAGCTGGTGAATTTCCTACGCAAAGAGCACTAGTGCATATTCACCCCCCCCTTCAGTGCATCTTTGGGATGGCTGAAGTGGGAAATAAACCGCATTTTTTCCTCATGAATACGATTGAATCCGTGCATTGCCACCATGTTGTGCCCGGTTTAGCAGATGCGTTTCGTGCTCGGTATGTTCGACCTTCGGCTTTGATGACGTTCTTAGAAGAAGCTGCGGCAGAACATTGTCGTGCCGTTGGGCACGATATTTTTGATTTGTTAGAAAAGGGCTGGGGCTGGGTTCTTGTAGGTGGTGGATTGCGAATGCAAACCTATCCACTCTATGGTGAACAGATAGTGATTAAAACCTGGATTTCTCGTTGGAAGGGAGTTTCTGGAATTCGGGAATATCGGATTTATCGAAAAGATGGAACGTTTCTAGGGGAAGCTGGAGGACGTTGGGCCTTTTGGGATGCCCCCAAGCGTAAGCCGCAATTGGTACCCGATTTCTTTTTGGAATCCTGGCCACAGGGAGGGGATAGTCCCTACTCTCGTTTGCAAGGCCCCCAGGGAATTCTTCCCATACCCAAAACTTCAGAAATCCAGGGAAGATGTTTATCTCAACAACGATTTTCTGTACGTCGAGGGGAGGTGGACATGTATGACCATCTCCATAACACCATCTATCTGGATTGGATGCTGGAGTCTGTTCCTGAGCATTTGTATCGGGAGGAACTGCCCATGGCCATGGGGTTGGAGTTTTCTGGTGAGGCCCGACGAGGGGATGTCATTGAATTTTCCACTTGGCCAATGAAAGAAGGGTGGATTCATGATGTGCGGCGCCTGAGCGATGGGAAAAGAGTGGCTCGTGGATATTCTGAATGGACACAAAATACCCTTGCCATTGGGGCATGAGAGTGCATTAATCCTCTTGGGTGGGCCGGCTACGATTCTGTTTCACCGTACTCCGTCTTTTTTTTGAGGCCAAGCGCCGCTCCCGCGCTCCTTTTCCAGGTTTGGTGGGCCGACGGGGTTTGGCATCAGGTTTTAATGCGGTGAGGAGGAGATTGGTGATGCGCTGCAGGGCCTCTTCACGGTTACGGCCTTGACTGCGTTCACCATCGGCTTGAATCACCAGATAGCCATCGGTGGTGATGCGGTGGGCGAGGCGACGGTGAATCCTGCTGCGCCCAACCTCTCCTGGCAGAATGAGTGAATCAATATGGAGACGAGCTTCGGCTTTGGTATCCCGTTTATTCACATTCTGTCCGCCAGGACCTCCTGAGCGGGTGTAGCGCATTTCTGTCTTGGCAAGAATTTCAGCGATGAAGGCCTGCCTCTCCATAGGGGATTCTCCTCAGAAGCACCTTAGCGTGGTCACGGAGATGGAGCAAGGGAGGGCACTTGGCAAAACCCCGGCCGGGAGGCCGGGGTCGATTTAAAAATCTTAAACAATATGGCCTTTGCGAATGCACTGCGCATAAAAACGTCCGCTGGCTTTGATGGTGCGTTGCTGAGTTTCATAATTCACGCGAGTGAGGCCAAAGCGCTTGGAATAGCCTTCTGACCATTCAAAATTGTCCATAAGAGACCAGGCAAAATAGCCTTTGAGGGGAGCCCCATCTTCGTGGGCTCGGAGACAGGCATCCAGATGGCTACGGTAAAATTGCACACGACCTGCATCGGCCACATAACCGGATTCATCCGGTTCATCCTCTGCTGCACAGCCATTTTCTGTGACATAGATGGGAAGATGAGGGAATTCTTCACCACTGTAGCGTAGGCTCCAATACAAACCCTCCGGCGTGATGGGCCAACCCATATTGGTGCGGGGATAATCTTTGGGGAAGGGAACCTCCTGCCAACCCTGTGCGTTATCAGTGGCCACCACAGGCCGAGCGGTGTAGTAGTTGTAGGCAATAAAATCACTCTCGGGTGACATCAGGGCCAAATCTTCATCACTGATGGGAGGGCAGGGACCAAAATGGCGCTCATAGGCTTCTTGATTGAATTGCCCTTTGAGAGCGGGATACAGACGCTGTTGATTCAGATCATGAAAGGCCTTTTTTCCGGCCGCAACATGTTCCTCAGAAGCGTAGAGAGGCCAAACGGCTTCCAGATTTTCCACCAAGCCCACCTTCACATCCGGTACTTCTGCCTTCAGGGCCCGCAGGGCTTTACCATGACCAATCAAGGCATTGCGAACCGTGGCATTGGATTCCACTGGGCTCAGAATATTGCCAGGAGCGTGGCGACCCTCTTGGTGGGCGAGGGTGGTGAAGCAGATGATTTCATTGATGGTGAACCAGTTTTTCACCCGGTCACCTAATCGAGCGGCACAAACCTGGGCATAGTGGGCAAAGTCCTCTGTGCATTGGGAATGCGCCCAACCGCCGTAGCGCTGTTGAAGGGCTTGGGGAAGGTCCCAGTGGAAGAGGGTGGCCCAGGGGGTGATGCCCGCTTCAAGAAGGGCATCCACTAAGTGGTCATAGAAATCCAAACCCTCATGATTGATGGCGCCATCACCATCGGGGAGAATTCGGGGCCAGGCTAGGGAAAAACGATAAGCCCCCAAATTCAACTCTTTCATAAGCGAGATGTCCTGTTTCCAACGGTGGAAATGATCACAGGCCTCTTGGCCGGAATCTCCATTGAAGACTTTACCGTCCTCTTGGCAGAAAGCATCCCAGGTGCTCATCTTTCGC
>JAKSCK010000139.1 GCA_022360655.1 Spirochaetales bacterium
AGTTTCTCCAATCCCAATGACTCCAAAATTTTCCACAGACACCAAGGCCACCAGTTTAATGAGCCCTGTCTTGTCCTTGAGAGCACAGGCATAGGTGGGACGCCCTTGAACGTTGTACATCACAGGGAATGAGGCCACATAGCCCTTCTCCTGCACCTTCCCTTCTGCCGACCGCCGTGCCGCTCTTTCTGTCGCTCCAGACTGGCGGTAAAACGAGGCCTCTTTTGTGCGTGTATCCACAAGAATAAAGCCCACTGTGGAATCATCTCCTCCAGAGGAAGTGAGCCCACTGTACCAATAGGAATGGCCATCCGCTCCATGAACGAGTGAAGTTCCTTCGGTGAGCTGAATCACCCCCTCTTCTGCAAAAATGGCATTCCACCACCCCTTACCAAAGCGTCCCCAGTCATTGATTTGGTCACGAACAAAGGCTTCTGGCTGAATCCGATCCACCCATGCTGGTGTTTCAGAAAGAGAGTAATCCTGTATTTCACCGGTTTGGGCATTCACCACCACGGTTCCAAGGGCCTCACGGCCTCCATATCCCACAGCCTTCTCAAATCGGGTGATCACCCAAAACGGTTGGCCATCCTCATCAATTTCAAAGCTGTAATCAGCAAGCCCCACCCTTTGATGACCACCAAAATACACATGGCGTTTGAGATCCTCTCCAAAATAGGCCTGAGGCTGATACCGAAGATGAAGATTCTCCCCTGCGATGGACTGCACCAGTCGAACATCTTGAGGATTGGTGGCAGAAACCATCACATATCCTTGAGAACCTTCCCGATAAGAAATCCATTTGAAGAAACTTCGATGCACAAGAGGAGCCACCCAATACAGCTCACCCCGGTATCGTTGAATCGCAAAAGTGCCCAATTCTGCAATACTGCCCAGGGCTGGATCCTCTCCAATTTTTTTATCCCCAAGTTTTGCGGCCATGGACTGATCCACCAAGCGAATCCGACTGGCATCCACAGGGGCCACAGATTCAGAAAATTCTTTTTGCTGAACGTCTCCTAGAAGTTCCCGATAAGCCCCAGAACGGAACATGGGGGCTGTTGTCAAAAAGGGGACGAGGGTTAGCAATAGAAAGGCCACGGATGCAAGAACAATGTAGGGAAGATGGGGAGCAAGTCCCACCTGACTCAAACCAAGAAAAAGAACCAGAAGTGCAGAAATGATAAAAAGGATGAGGGGAATTCCCCAATAGCCAAAGGCCAATGTAGGAAGTGCCAGGAAATAGCTCAAAATACCAAGAAGAAGAAAACTTGCTGCAGCCCAAAGATGAATTTTCATCAGAACCTCCCCAATCAGGGCTCATTGTCCCATCAAGACAAGAGGAGTTCAATTATTTTCTAGAGATAAAAATAGGGCAGAGTGTCTTAGGGGAAATGTTTAAAATCGACCCCTATTTGAACCGGGTCAAATAGGGGGATGAGAAAGCCAGGATGCTATTCTTTTGAGGCCTTTTGCCGTTCCATTTGTACCAGAATCACGGCCACATCAGAGGAGCGAACTCCAGGAACTCGAGAAGCCTGGCCCACGCTCACAGGACGAACATTCTTCAATTTCTCACGAGCCTCTGAAGACAAGCCAGGAATATCATTCCAATTTAAACTGGCAGGAATCGCCACAGATTCCATTTTTTTGAACCGAGCCACATGCCGCTCTTCCCGATGCAAATAACCCTCATACTTCACATCCAGTTCAATCTGCCGCTTCCAATCTTCAGGTAGCTCTTCTCCTGGAGGTGTTTCAATGGCCAACAAATCCTCTATGTTCACTCGAGGTTCTCGCAGAACCAACTCAAAAACTTCCCCCCCTTTGCGTCCTGTCCATGGACCCGACAGAGCTTCGGACTCCGTGAGAGAACGGGTTTTCAAGAATTCACGCACCTCTTCAATTCGGGAACATTTTTCCTCAAAGCGTTGAGCAGCCTCTTGAGAATGCAAGCCCGTTTCCAAACCTTTGGAAAAGAGCCGGCGATCGGCATTGTCATGACGCAGAGCAATACGATACTCCGCCCGGCTGGTGAACATTCGGTACGGCTCCTCTGTTCCCAGAGTCACCAAATCATCAATCAGCACACCAATGTAGGCCTCAGATCGATCCAAAATCAGCGGGGCATCACCCCGTAATCGGCGTCCAGCATTGATTCCCGCCATCAACCCTTGAGCCGCAGCCTCTTCATAACCGCTGGTGCCATTAGTTTGCCCCGCCACAAAAAGATTCCGCATGCGCTTGGATTCTAGTGCCGGAGTCAAATCCGCTGGATTGAGATAGTCGTATTCCACAGCATAACCAGGGCGCATGATTTCCGCTTCTTCCAAGCCAGGAACACTGCGGATGTACGCCAGTTGTGCATCTTCAGGAAGACTGGTGGACAATCCATTGAGGTACATCTCATCTGTATCTAAACCTTCCGGTTCCACAAAGACATGGTGTCGATCTCGATCCGGAAATTTCACCACCTTGTCTTCAATGGAGGGGCAGTACCGAGGCCCATTTCCTGCAATACGCCCAGAAAAGAGTGGGGAACGGTCCAGGGACTCGCGGATGATGCGATGGGTGTTTTCATTGGTGTAGGTGATGTAACAGGGAACCATGGGGCGCTGAATGCTTTTTCTGGAAAAGCTGAAGGGGAAGGCCTGCTCATCCCCTTCCTGCAATTCCATGGCATCCAAATTCAAGGAACGGCGATGGATTCTGGCCGGAGTTCCCGTTTTCATACGGCCCACATCAAAGCCCCGCTCCCTCAATTTTTGCCCAAGACCAATCGCCGCCGGTTCTCCTAATCGTCCAGAAGATCCCTCATATTCTCCAATGAACACCTTCCCTTCCATGAAGGTTCCCGTGGTGAGCACCACCGCTGTTGCAGAAATATGATGACCCCGCTCGGTGATCACGCCCTTCACCTGATGAGAACACCATTGTGCGGGGTCGGCACCGCCAGGAGAAAGCGCCCCCTCAGTATCCCCCACAAGTAAATCCACAACCGTGTCTTGATAAAGAAAAAGATGAGACTGAAGTTCCAGGGTTTTCTTGGCTTCAAGTGAGTAGGCATTTTTATCGGCTTGCGCTCGGGGAGCCTGAACAGCAGGACCACGACTCCGATTCAGCACCCGGAACTGAATCATGGTTTTATCAATGATGTGGGCCATTTCTCCACCCAGCGCATCCACTTCCCGCACAATGTTGCCCTTGGCTAAACCACCAACGGCAGGATTGCATGACAGTCGCCCAATGGCATCCAAACTCTGGGTGACCAACAGGGTGTCATACCCCAGACGAGACAAAGCCAGCCCTGCTTCAATTCCGGCATGACCGCCGCCCACCACCAATGCATCGTAGTCCATGGAGCGAACAATAGTCCTTTGATGCCCCTTTGAGCAAGCATGGAGGTAAGCCCCCTCGTTCTGAATAAAATCCCATTTCTAAATAACCTGACAGACTGTTGTCAGGTTTTCTCTTCCATACTCCTTATCACCTCAATAGTAGGAGTCTTTCATGACCAACATGACCGCTGCATGCGGCCTCAACTGTGCAACCTGCCCCGGACACATTGCCTGGAAAACGGATGATGAAGAACTTCGTCAAAAAACGGCCGCCCAATGGAAAGTGGTTCATAACGCAGACTTTGCTCCACAAGATGTGAATTGTGTGGGGTGCATGACAGCTTCAGAAGGCCCACGCATTGCCCATTGTTCGGCCTGCTCCTTCCGCCAATGTGCCCGAGATAAAAATTTGGCCCATTGCCGGGAATGCACCCAGTACCCCTGTGAGACCTTATCCCAGTTTCACAGCCAAGTTCCCCATGCCAAAGCTGGGCTCGATGCCCTGTCCAACACCTAGTTCTCTTGGGTCCGTCCACCCTGGCACCATGGGCGCCGGGGTGGTTTTCCCTCTACAATAGGAAACGGTGAAACAAGACCGTTTACATGCCATCACCCTCCATCTCTCTTGCAAGGGCAAAACCACCGCTGAAGAACTGGCAGAACAGCTTTCGGTTTCTGTGAGAACCATCTATCGGGATGTGGAAACGCTTTGCCTGGCCGGTGTTCCCATCACAACGGAAAATGGTCGTCATGGCGGAATTTCTCTGGTTGAAGGATACCGCCTCAAAGACGGATGCTTTACCCGTTCTGAAATGACCAGTCTGGCCCACTTCACCTCTGGACTCGCCCCTCTTTTGAGAGACACTCCACTTGGATCGATGGCCAATAAAGCAGCGGCAATCAAACAGGAATCTCAGGATTCCTTAGAGATTCTCATTGATCTGAATCCATGGGAGAACCATCCAAGCTGGCAAAAAGTGGTTCCCAGTCTTCGTCAGGCCATGAAGAGGCAAAAACTCCTGTCCTTGGACTATCTGTCCTTAAAAGGTGAATGCACCCACCGCTGCGTTGAACCACTCCAGCTGGTGTTTCGGGAATCCCATTGGTACCTTCATGCTTACTGCCTTCTGCGCCAGGATTACCGATGGTTTGCCATCTCCCGTATTCAGAATCCAGAATTATCTTCCAAAGGGTATCACCGCATCACTCGACTGGAAGACGCTCCAAAACAAGAGGCCTTCTCCACACCTCCTGTCTGCATCCATTTAAAAGCACAAAAAGATGGTCCCTTTCTTTGCCAAGACATCATTCCTCATGAAGCCTGGACACCCATGGAAGAAGGGACAATGGAATGCCAATTTTACTGGCCCTTGAATGAATGGCTGTATCAATGGTTGATGGGATTTGGGAGCAAAGTGGAACTTATAGCGCCTACAAACGCCCGAAAAGAAATTCTTCGCCGTTTAAAACAGGCAACTCAGCAGTATCAATAACCAAGGTTTAAGTCTGATGAGTTGCCCTCTTCTACTAATCTGATGCTTTCATCTGTTGAATTGTGGGAGGATTGGCCCCTTTGCATGCACAATTCAAAGCAGAGGCTTTCACAGCAAATGACACAGCATCTCGGGCCATGTCCTCTGTCAATTCAGAGGACAAATGCGAATTCAAAATTCCAAGTTGATGAAATCGAACCAAAAGAGCAGCATGGAAGGTATCCCCGGCACCAATGGTGTCTTTCACTTCAACGGAATAGCCTGGAACCTGCACCTTCATTTGAGGGCTGTAGAGAACGGCCCCATCACCTCCTTGGGTCATCACAACAACACCCGCTCCTAATCCCAACCATTTTGTAGCGGTTTCCTCACCACTGCGCCCAGGATACATCCATTCCAAATCCGCGCGACTCACTTTCACCACAGTGGCCAGCGAGGCCAATTCTTCCATCTCTGTGATAAATGTCTCTTTGTCTCCCACCATCAATGGCCGCACATTGGGATCAAAGGACAAAGCCCTTTTCCCGGCCTCCCGACGAATCAGCTCCTTCAGAGTGGTAGCCTCAGGTTCAAGCAGGAGGGAAATGGATCCGTACTCAAGGCATTCCACATCCTTTGGAAGCTCTGGAGGTACATCCACTGGAACAAGATTTCTATCAGCCGTATTTTCGGTGTAAAAAGCATAGCGAGGTTCTTCCTCTTCATCTATTTTGACAAAAGCAAGAGTACTCGGACGCTCGGAACGCCGCACCAAGTTCATGTCCACGCCTTCTTGAATCAAACGATCACAGAGCATATCGCCAAAAAAGTCTCTGGAAATCTTTCCGAGAAAACCGGTGGGTGCTCCCAACCGTGCGGCAGCAATGGCCAAGTTATAGGGCGAACCTCCAGGGCAAGGCGCATAATCCCCTTGGGGAGTAGGAACAAAATCAATAAGTGCTTCTCCAGAACTGAGAATCATCACGATACCTCCGATTCACCATAAACACGGAAACATTTCCACGTGTTCTTCAGTGTTCTTTTCATTGCATATCATAGCCCACCCTAGGACACCATCCAAAAGCGCATTTTGCCTCATCCATAACAGGAAAATTCTCTCAGGCGTTGACATAAATCCTCGGGTACGGATATAGTTCCCCTCGTCTTAACGACAACGGGCTGTAGCGCAGGGGTTTAGCGTACATGTCTGGGGGACATGGGGTCGGCGGTTCAAATCCGCCCAGCCCGAACCGTTGTGAAAAAAGGCTCATTCCTGAAATCAGGAATGAGCCTTTTTTATTTGTCTATCAATCACTCACTATCGTTCCAACCAAAAACTCTTCTCATCGCTTGTCAGTCGTGCCCAAGAGCCTTCATCACCATTCATTTTTTCATTGACAGCAAAGGACAAGCGGTCTAAGATTTCATCATCCCATTGGTACCTTATATGGTACCAATACAAAGGACCTTAAAGGTGCCAATAAATCTCAACAAAGACTCGAATATGACCCTTCAAGGTCAGATACAAGAACATATGCTCACAAAAATTCGACAAGGAGATTGGACGGAAGGAGAACGAATTCCCTCTGAAAGGGAGCTGATGAAATTGTTTGGAGTGAGCCGGAATACGGTTCGAGGTGCGCTTAAAAATCTTACCGAAAAAGGCCTTCTTGGAAGATCTTCAGGCCAAGGAACATTCATTAAACGTTCTCTCAGCCTTTCCCCTCTTCGTCGAACGAAGACTGGTAATATTGGTTATCTCTTATGCAAGAAACATCAACATCGCCGTCTAATCACGCAAGAACCATTCTATTTTGCCGTTCTCTCAAAACTTCGTGATGAAGTTTCACAAGAAAACTATCAAGTTCTTTTCAGTTATCACGATAGTAGCAACACCCAAGACCTCATTCAATTAAGAGAATTCTTGAGCACTGTGGATGGGCTCATCATCGAAGAGCTTGATTCGCCAGAACTTCTTGAGATGATCAAAGACGCACGTCTTCCAACAGTTCTCCTTCAGCCTCATGTTTCAATTGAAGGTTGGGATACAATCTCATTTGATTTACGACAAGGAGCCAAAACAGCTGTTGAACACTGTTTTCGACAGGGGTTCGCATCCATTGCCATCATCAATGGTCCTCTTGACGATGATGGAGCTCAACAACGCTTCAATGGATACAAGGATGGTCTAGAAGCTCTAGGGATTCCCTTCAACAAAAAACTGTGTGCTGGTGGAAAGGGCTGGTTAAGAGACTCTGGACTTGAAGCAGCAGAACAACTCCTTGAACAAACATCCTCGCCTCTCGCCATTTTTTGCGCCAATGATGCTCTTGCTTGTGGTGTTCTTGCCATTGCTGCAAAGATAGGAAAACGAATACCAAAAGATCTTGCTGTTATTGGTTTTGATGATTCTATTCTTGCATCACATGCCACTCCACCCCTGACCTCGATAAAACTTGATATGGAACAAATTGCCATTCAGGCTGCCCGAACTCTATTAGCAAGAATTGCAAATCCAAATCTTCTCCCCACACGCATGATACTTCCAACAAGCCTGGTTCAACGTGAATCTACTCAACGTAATGATTCGAAGTCGTCGGCTTCAAAGTCCAATACAGGTTGTGAGGAATAGGTTGATATTGCTTCAACATCAGACTGTTTTTCAATGACCCAACTGAGGCAACAAAATCAAAGAAAGGAGGAAAACTGAACTACCGCAACAAACCCCCGGCAGGGTCGGCTAAATCAACAGCCGAAGAAGCGATAGTCCAGTCAATACAACTTACAAAATTCGACCCCATCCGTACAGATCCGCAGAGAACAGGAGGACATATGAAATCTCGAGTCGGAACTCTTTTGATGGTTATCTTAGTATTTATTTCTGCATCAGCAACTCTTTGGGCCAATGGTAACTCTGAAAACGAGACTGCAGAAGAACCCATTGTACTGAAAGTTTGGAATCGTAATGGCACCTTAATGGGTGGTGCAGTAGAAGCGTTCAATGCAAAGATGGAAGCAGAAGGACGTGATCTACGTGCAGAATTCACTCTTGTCCCCTACGAAGAACAATCCAGTAAATTCCTATCATCTCTAGCAGCAAAAACAGCACCTGATGTTTATGCCATTGACCTCATCCTGGCACCCTATTTTTCAGAAATGGGAGCATGGATGGATATCACGACGGAAGTGAACAACTTAGGTTTTCAAGATGACCTAAACCCTGGAATGTTCCGAATTGGAGAATGGAATGGGAAGCAGTACTGCCTTCCCTGGGCCAACGACAATTCATCCCTTATTTACAATAAAACCATCTTCACAGAAATGGGCCTTGAACCCCCAACAACTTGGGAAGAAACACTTCAAGTTGCAAAGATTATCACAGAGCAATCAGACAAGTATGGAATTACATTCAGTGGGGCAAACTCCGGCATGACTATGTTTACCTGGTTGCCCTTTGCTTGGATGAACGGAGCTCAGTTAATCACAGACAATGGAAAAGACACCACGATTGACTCTGAGGCAGGAGTTGGAGCTCTTCAATTCTGGGCGGAACTTGCTCAATATGCTCCCGAAGGTGCTCCAGTCTATGACTATGGTGATTATTACAATGGTTTTGTCACAGGCCAAGTCGCAATGATCTTTGGTGGTAGTTGGCATGTTATGTCCATCTCCAATGATGCACCAGAACTTGATTTTGGCATCATCCCCTTCCCTGTCCCAGAGAAAGGAAATGACACAAGTGCATTCATGGGGGGAGATATCATGGGCATCACAGCACAAACAGCCCACCCCAAGGAAGCCATGGAGTTTGTTGCATTCTGCCTGTCTGAAGAAACTCAAATTGAAATTCTTGCGAAAAACGGTTCCGTGCCTGTTCGTCTGTCCGTAGCTGTTGATAATCCATATTTTGACAAAGATCCTCGCTACAAAGTCTTTGCGGCAGGTGGTCAATTTGGAAGAGCTCCTAAAGCTTTAAACTACAATGACATAACAACAGTCATGGGAACCATTATGCCAAAAGCTTTGTCTGGAGAAGTGTCCCCTGAAGATGCATTAAAAGAAGCCGCACCTCAAATCCGAGACCTATTGCAATAACATGATTTTGGGCCGTCACTTGGTGACGGTCCATGTAAAGGAGACCTCATTGAAATCCCTCACGAGGGCATGGAAGGAACATCGCGTGATGTACCTTTTTGTGACCCCTTCCGTCATTCTCTCCATTAGTTTTTTTGTTATTCCATTCCTACATAACTTAATCATTTCTTTTTGTAATTGGAATATCATAACAAACAATGGTAAATTTCTTGGATTAGAAAATTATATTCGGATTTTTACAGATAAAATTTTTTTAAGCTCCATACTAACTACAACTCAATACACGATTTTTGTTGTCCCTTTTTTACTTTTCTTTGGACTACTCTTTGCACTAATTGTCAATGATTCAAATCTAAGAGGGAATAGCCTTTTCCAAATGATCTATTTCATCCCATGGGTCATTCCATGGCTGACAGCAGGTCTTATATGGAGATTTTTATACAATGACCTTTATGGTCCATTAAACTACCTTCTTATTCATTTTAGATTTATTGAAAAGCCCATTCTTTTTCTCTCCACAAAAATGACTGCTATGGCATCCGTCATCCTTGTGTGTATTTGGAAAACAGCTGGGTACAACATGGTTATTTTGCTTGCAGGTTTAAAGAGCATACCAGAACAGGTTTATGAAGCGGCAGCCATTGATGGAGCGAGCGGATGGAAGCGGTTTATTTCTATCACAATTCCACTCATTCGATCGTCCATTGCTTTGATGGTCATTATGGCTGTGGTTGGTTCCTACCTGGCATTTGATCATTTTTGGATTGTGACTCGTGGTGCCCCATCACATGAAACCGAGACTATTCTCACATGGCTCTATCAAACCTCGTTTTTCCGTTTTCGGTTAGGAGAGGGTGCTGCCATGTCCGTTGTTCTCTTGGCAATCACCGGAATCTTTGCCGTGATTCAAGTCCGTGCCTTTAATCTGCTGAAGCTGAAATAGGTGAGCGTATGGAATTCATAGCCAAAAATAGACTCATAAGGAGAACAAAGCGCACTTTGCTCTACCTCCTTAACACACTCATGGGAATACTGATGCTTTTCCCATTTTATTGGACCATTATCAATGCTTTAAAACCTCGGGAGAATATCATCACGAATCCTCCGATATTTTATCCAAAAGGTTTTACAACAGAACACTTTGCACGAATTTTTTCCATTCCAAGTAAATTGGGAGAGATTCACTATCTCCCAATGATGAAGAACAGCCTTTTTATTGGTACAGCAGGAACTATGGGTGTCTGTATTGTTGCAGCGCTCACAGGATATGCATTATCAGTCAAAGAGTTCCCAGGAAGAAAAGCTGTTTTCTATTTGGTTCTTTCTGCCATGCTCATTCCATTCCAAGCACTTCTTGTCCCATTATTCTCAGAAATGAACCTTCTTGGACTTGTGGATAATCATCTTTCTTTGATTTTAATTTACATCACTTTTTTCCAGCCACTTGGAATGTTCATCATGAAAAATAGCTTTGATACTATTCCCAAAGCCATGTATGAATCTGCACGGATTGAAGGTTGTGGTGATTATCAAATCTTTCAAAGAATAGCCCTTCCAAATGTCAAAATGGGTTTAGGAACCGTGGCTGTCTTTACTTCAGCAGCAGTTTGGAATGAATTTCTCATGGCCCTCATTTTTATGACCAGTCAATCCAAATTTACATTACCCGTTGGATTGGCATTTTCACACCAACCTCCATTTGACATCAATTGGGGTTTAATTAGCGCTGTTTCCGTGCTCACATTTCTACCCACCATCATGCTTTTCATTGGGCTAAGAAAATATTTCATCTCCGGTGTTACAGCTGGTGCCATTTCTGCAGAATAGGAGTATATATGAAACCTTTCCTAGGACTAATTATTGCATTCTTTACTTTTACATCATTCACTTTAGGCGCTTCAGGCACAGCAGAACTTCCGACAATTTCTATGGAGGGAATGCATATTGATATTGTTGGAAGTGACGATACTCAATCTCTTGAAAATTATACGCAAAAGCTGGCCCATGAGGGTGCTATCATTCGAGAATTTGAATGGAAGGATTTGCGTCATTATTCCTCTGAGGATACGGATATTATCCTACTAGGAAGCCGATATTTTTCAAAAGAAATCAATGGTATTTCAGCGTTTCTTCCTAAGATGCTTGATGCTGTTCAACAGGGGGCCAAACTCATCCTATTTAATAATTTTATCTCCTTTCCAGATTCTGAGCCCCCTCAATCTTGGACCGGAGCAAAACTCACCACAGTGATGCCCTTCCACAGTGATGCCGAGCCTGTTTTACCAATAAACAAGATATTGGATTCACTTTCCGGGAATTTTGTGATTCCAGATTTCAATACTTTGCATCCCACAGAAATCTCCTTTGAAAATTATCTTTTCCATGAATTTGCTGATTCCAATGAAGCAAATTCACTCTTACCCATTCTTCAAGAAATTGTCAAAGAAGACCCCATTCCAGCATTTGGGTGGATAAAACCAACAGAGGGAAACTGGACCATACACCTCCAAGCAAAGAGCACAGCTGACGAATGGCAACCTATTCTGATTGAGCAAAAGTATGGTGAGGGCTCTATCATCCTAACCACTCTATTCACAGATAGAATGGCCGCAAATCATCCTGCTGCGGATTCCTTCATTCGTCTCCTCATGACAAGGTAAAGGCCTTTAACATTTCTATGATAATTATCAACGATACTTTTTGGTCAGAAATCCAAAATACTGTACGCAAGTCCACTATTCCTTTATGCATTCAACGATGCAAAGAAACTGGGCGATTAGAGAATTTCAATCGAGTGGCAGCCGGAAAAACAGGAGGGCATCAGGGACGTTTCTTTAATGATTCTGATGTTTATAAAGTCCTTGAAGGTGCAGGACATTCCCTTCATCGCCACCCAGACCCTCAACTTCAAGAACAGGTAATGCACATTATCAGCTCCATCATCGCATCACAAGAAAAGGATGGATATCTTAATACCTACTACACCCTTGATCATCCCAATGAGAAATGGAGCGACATGGACATGCATGAGCTCTATTGTCTTGGCCATCTCATTGAAGCGGCTTTGGCATTAAACCATGAAAACGGGGATCCCCGCCTCATGAAGACCGCCCAGAGGGCGGCTGATATGGCTGTTCGTCTCTTTGGAGAGGAAGGCCAAGATTGGGTTCCTGGTCATCAAGAAATTGAACTCGCATTGTTTGCTCTTGCAGACTATTTAGGTGAAGAGGATTATCGACTACTCGCATTTCGTCTTCTCTCTAATCGAGGAAAAAACAAGGGAATGGGGACGTCATGGAATACCCCAGGATGGGGAAAACCCTATTGCCAAGATCACCTGCCGGTGGAAGAACAATATGATGTTACAGGCCATGCTGTACGGGCGATGTTTCAGTACATTGCAATGACCGATGAGGTTTTGACAACAGGAAATAAAAAATATTCCATGGCTCTGGATGCCCTATGGCAAAGTGTTGTTCATCGGAATATGTACATTACTGGAGGAATTGGACCCTCAAAAGAGAATGAAGGATTCACGGAAGATTATCATCTCCCAAACTCCGAGGCTTATTGCGAAACATGTGCGGCAATCGGCCTGTTCTTATGGGCAGAACGAATGAGTCGACTCCATGATGCCTCTTGTTACGCGGATATAATGGAGCGCACTCTTTTCAATGGGATTCTTTCTGGATTATCAGCAAAAGGTGACCAATTCTTCTATGTTAATCCTTTGGAATCAGATGGTTCTCATCACAGAGAGCCATGGTATGAAACATCATGTTGTCCCACTCAACTCGCCAGATTTCTCTCACACATCGATGAATTTATTTGGTCAACAAAAAAGAATATTGTCACTGTAAACCTCTATATCTCATCCTCCGGTCAGTATGGAGAGATTGGAAAAGAAGGGTTTATTTCTCTTAAAAACACTTTAGAAACCAATACAGTGCATTTTAAAATAAACACCGGAAATGCTGGATCAACGCAATTCCGTTTTCGAATCCCATCATGGTGTCATGAATACCAATTAACAGATGAACATGGATCAGTTCAAAATGGCAGATATGAGAATGGATACTTCATCACCACTCCACTCATGGGTTCTCACCAATTCAAACTGGTACTAAAGAAAGAACTTTTGATGATAAAATCCCAAGAACAAGTCAAGGAAAACAGGGGAAAGGTGGCATTCCAGTATGGCCCAATTATGTACTGTTTCGAAGAAACAGATCTCCAAAACAAGCCAACGGATGTGATGATTCATTCTCTTCAGAATTTCAAAATTGAGAAGAGAAAAATCTCTCAATTCATACTACCAACTCTGACTCTTAAAACTCGCCAATACACGCTTTATGGAATCCCCTATTTTTCGTGGGATAATAGAGAGGGTGGAGCTATGGCGGTATGGTTACGTCACCATGAAGACATGGAATTGAATGCGTCAAAATCCTTGATTGATGGACTCTATGATTATGTGGCCATCAATCAAGATTCTCTCGAGGGTTAATTCCAACAAGCAATTCTCGTGATTTTAATGATGCATCATCCATGATTCGCTGTTGATTCACTCCGAATTCTCCAGCATGTTCGGCAGCCCTCCGACCTTCCAACGAGCCCCTCATTGGAAGGTCGGGGTGGACCATAACTGGATTTTCCTATCAAACATCACTTCCTGAAGTGATACGACAGCACATTAATGAAGGCTTTTCACCACTCACAAGAATGACAACATGAAGAATCCTTACTCATTAATTCTCGTCGTGTTATCAGTTGAGTTTTTACCAATATGCATCAATCTGATTTCCAATATTGAGAACCAATAAAATGTCAAAAGCGTACAGGCTAATCGATTGTTGTTCTTTACCATTCCTTGAGAGAGTTCCGATTCTGTGCCCTTATTAATACATTCAATGTACTTTCTATGATATTCTCAAAGAAAACAATCAAGGACACAATTGATGCAGGGAATGATTCGATTTTCCATCTTACTATTATTTATGGCACAAATCACCTGGGGAGAAGGCTCCATGGAACGTCAATTTGGTAGCAATAAGGATGTGGCCCAGCTGACAAACTCGGAGTTCTTTGGTGAATTCACTTCGGGACAAACACAGAATCCAGGACTTTTGGATTACACCAATTCCGGTTTGGACCCGGTCAAAAGTGCGGTAGAAGGTGGTGATATTGAATCCATGGGAAGGGCTCTCAAGGAGTACTACCGGAACCAGCAAAATCCAATCCTCCCCCACCCTGAGAACGGGAATCAGAAAGACCACACCTACTACACAGCCAAAGCGACTCTTGACTGGCGTTTTACAGTGGGACAAGGAGAACGCTGTGTTGGAGAAATCTCCCTTGAATCTGATGCCCAACGCCAATGGTCCAATGATGTGCTTTTTGCTCTGACTGAAGAGGATGTTTCTAAGGGACGTCTGTCCATCATTCTTTACAACAGTGTGAAAGAACCAGGAAGAGGAGTAATCGATTCCAAAGAAGGAGACCAACCTCCCCTACTGCGAGTCCAATACTCCAATGGCCAAACTCAGGACATTCTCCCTCTTGCAGACACCACAATCAACAGTCGTCATCGTCGAAGAAACTATGGCGATTCTCCAACCCTGACCGTCGCGGATGCCCATCGAAGCAACTGTCGTGGACAGGCCAAAATTCAAAAAAGCTATATTCTGTTCGACATTCGTCACCTTGAATTCGAACGCATCACAGACGTCAAACTCGGAGTCTACGGATTCTCAGAAGCCTCGCCAAATCGCCGCATTGCCGTGTATAAAACGGGAGAACGAAGCTGGGATGAACAGAGCCTCGTTTGGAAAAATCATGGTTCAAAAACCTACGCTTGGGGTGGACCTCTTGGTTCAATGGACTGGCTGAAGATGCCCCAACCCAGTGATGCTGATGGTGAATATCGTTGGCAGATTCCCCGTTTCTACTTTATGGAATCACTGCTCACCATGTACCAGAGAACCGGTGAAGAACACTATGCACAAACCGCTGTGGATTTACTTCTCAGCTGCATCAACACCGTTGATCAGGCCTACAACCAATACCGTGGAGGAAGTGCGGCCTATCCTCGTAGCCTTGATGTCATCAGCCGATTGATGCAATCCATCCAAGCCCTTCGTGTTTTATCAACAAGCCCTCACATGACTCCCATGGCCACCATAGAAATTGCCAAATCGGTGGAAAGGATGAGTCACTACCTCACGGATGGATATGGAAAAGAGGGGTTTTATCATTCTGATGGAAACTGGGGAATTTACGAATCCACAATTCTGATCAAAAGCAGCCTGGCCTCACCGGAACTCAAGGCCTCGCAAGAGCGCTACAACGTAGGAATACAGCGCATCAACGATTTATTTTCCAAGCTTATTGATTCAGAAGGGGCCTACAAAGAATCCACGTCGGGCTACACTTTTGGCATTGCCAATTCTGCCATCACCATTGCAGAAATCATTCAGGCTGGTGGAAAAGACATCAATCCTGAGTTCAAAAACATACTCCAGCGTCTTGGGTATTACTGCATCAATCTCATGTACCCCAATGGCTATGAGGTGAATTGGGGCGATTCTGGTGGTGCTTATCAGCGCCCCATTCTTCTTCGGTTTGGACAACTGTTAGAAGATGAAGGACTTCTTTTTGTTGGGTCTGGGGGTGCTGAAGGAGTTGCCCCAGCGTCCACCTTTGCCCTATTCCGAGAGGGAGGAGGCATTGGAGCCATCCGGAGTGGTTGGGAAGAAAACGATTCCTTCCTCTTTATGCAATCCTCCTGTTCTGAATACCACAAACACTTGGATGATTTGAGTCTGTGCTTTTATGCTCTTGGATCTCCTCTGCTCATAGATCCAGGAGTGTTTTCCTATACCAATGATCCTTCCTCTCGATGGCAAAGAAGCACAGCAGGTCATAACACAGTCACTGTGGATGGACGAAACAATGGGAGGTTTGGTGGACAGATCCTCCGCGAATCCACGGGAGAGGGACTGGAGATTTTCGGGCTGAGCACCAATGAAAAAGCCCCATGGACACATCATAGGACAGCTCTCATTACCCCTGGAGGCTATGGTGTGGTATACGACCAAATTACCACAAAATTGGGAAACCATGAGGTTCGGGTGCATTGGCGTCCGGCTCCCTCCCTTTCCATACAAAAAACCACCCAGGGACTCATTGCAAAAAATCCCATTTCCAGTTCTCCATCCCTCCAAATCCTTGCCTCCAATTCTGTGGAAACGGAATTGGGGGAAGGATATTACTCTCCACATTTTTATGAGGTGGAACCGCTTTCTCTTGGTGATTTTATTTGGAAAGGAACGGGTGATGTAGAATTCCAAACCGTTCTCTATCCCTATGTTGGAGAGGCCCCAATCCTGAATGTGGAACAATTGGACGTGCGGGGACCAAAGGGAACCTTGGCCTTATCCATTGAAAGCAAAGATTTTACAGATGTGCTCATCCTGGCTCCACCAGAACCCTTGAAAGAACCCATCCAAATGGAGAATTTGAGTTTTACAGGAACGGCTCTTTGGATACGTTGGGATTCAAAGGGGAAGCTGATGCAGGGAGTGTTTCACCACCTCTCTCAACTGGAAGGTTCAGGACTTCCCCGTTACACCAATACCAGCCCACGTTCTTCCATCAGGCTGAATGAACACGGGGAATTTCTT
The DNA here is from genome assembly GCA_022360655.1 of Spirochaetales bacterium. Classification (GTDB taxonomy): domain Bacteria; phylum Spirochaetota; class Spirochaetia; order DSM-2461; family DSM-2461; genus UBA2779. Next base: position 16,588 of record JAKSCK010000139.1, read on the forward strand.
CCCTAGGTCTATGACGACCACCTCCAGAGCCCTGGAGGTGGTGGACCCTCAAGGCTTAGCGATAACGCAAAATCATGGAACCTGTTAATCCACGAGGAGGACGACGATGTGCAGCCTTGTCCCCATGAATTGCAGAAGCCCGGAATTTCAAACAACATCCTTTTAAGCTAACCAAATCTCCTGCATCCAGGGTCACCACATTCATTCGATTAAAAGAACCAAAAAAGGGAGCTTCTTGGAAGGTGAATTCCCGGCAATCAAGAACCTCATCATCTGGGCCAAGAAGAGCAATGTGATGGAGCATGCCAGCTCCTCGGCCAGATCCTCGATAGAAAAGAATTTGGAGGCGCTGATAATCTCTTGGTGAACCAGCAATGGAATCCAAACGGAAATGCGGCTCCACAAGAGTGTCTCCTGATGGAATCTCAAATGAGGGACCTGCAAGATTTTCCCCAGGGAACCGATAAGCCACACTCTTGGCATCAAAGCAAGACAAAATGCCTTCTAAACCTTTTTGGAACGTTGCATAGTCTTTGTTCTCCGGTGCAGACCAAAGCGCTTCAGCCATAGCCACACCACGGGGCCAAAGCAAATAATCGGCCATATCCGCGTGGGGAACGTACTCGGTCCAAAGCTGCATTTGCCCACCTAGGATGTTAGCTTGATTCTCTTGAGGCACCTGCTTTGGAATGGGATTAAAATCATACACGTCTTTGAGTAAAATGGTTTGGTTTCCAGGAAATCCTTGATCAATGGTGAGAGGCTCGCTGCTTTTTGTGCTTTCACCATGATCAAAATAGGTGCTTTGCATGGGTGACATCAAAACCTGATGCCCTTTTTCCAAAGCTTTGACACCGTGATTCGCATGTCTCCAAGCCATAATCACCATATCGGAAGAAATGGAGGTTCGTAGGTTTTCATCCCAACCCACAGCGGTACGGCCAGCTTGGGAAAGATGATTTTGAATTTCATTCATAAACCATCCCTGAAGTTCATGGGCATTTGTCACCCCGTTCTGCTTCATAATGGCGCGAATCTCACGATTCCATTTCCACTGCGTCTTCACAGCCTCATCTCCCCCCACATGAATCCATGGTGAGGGGAAAATCTCCATGATTTCATCCAAAACATTTTTCAAAAATGTGAGGGTCGTTTCAGAAGGTGAGAAGATGTTGGAATTAATGCCCCAATGCGTGAGAACAGGACGACGAACACCTCCCACACCCAACTCAGGATAAGCCGCAATGGCAGCCTGAGCATGACCCGGCATATCAATTTCCGGAACAATCATGATGCCACGCTCCTGGCCATAGCGCACAATATGTCGAAGTTCTTCCTGGGTGTAGAAGCCCCCGTGAGGAATCCCATCATACTGACGTTTCTTCCCTATGCCATGATGTCCCCATTGGGTTTCTAATCGCTGAGAGCCAATGCGCGTGAGTCGGGGATATCGATGGATGTCTGGGCGCCACCCTTGATCTTCTGTTAAATGAAGATGAAGAACATTGAATTTCAACCGGGAGAGATGAGTAAGAGTTTCTTCAATCCGCTCCACACTTTGGAAAAATCGAGCACAATCCAGCAGCATTCCCCGCCAAGGAAACTGTGGTTGGTCAAAAAGACTGAGGGCTGGGATTTCACCATCTTCAATCAAGATCTCTAGACTCACCAACGCGTAGAAAAAGCCAGGCCCGTCCGAAGATCGAATCAAGATCTTCTGAGGTTCCACATCGATGGAATACGATTCGCTTTCTTCAGAGGCAGTGTATTCAAAAATAATGATGGTTCCCGAGGAAGGAATCTTTTTGACAATAGAAAATTTTGTGTTGGTTTTTTGATGGAGGGGGCGGAGCCAAACATCAAGAGAATCACCAACAGTGCAGTGATTATGCAGGGATTTGGGATGAGGATGTCGTTCATCCCGTACCTCCAAGGCTGGTAGCATGGGAATATGAGCAACCGCATCATCCATCACAATAGCAACTTCCGTATCAAATCGAAAGCGTCCTTGATGCTTGATAATTTTCGTGGGGGCAGGCACGATTCTGTTCATTACTTCCCATACTCCTTCGCGGCTATTTTTCCTTGAAAAACTGACTGGTTGCAATCAACAAATTTCAAAAGAGACAATTGGGCAAAATGCGTATTGAGCATAAATTCACGATTTAAAATTCACAAATCTTTCCAGAACAATTACTTAAATCAAAAAAGAACAGGATCTATAACTGATAATTACCCTTAATTTACTCTCGTCAGGTTTTTTCTAACCAAAAACTTGAGGATTGAGAACACATGGCAATCGTTCTTGAAGGAATGATGGGACAAATCAACGATAAAGGAAATCAGACATGATTTCCGCCTGTTCATGCTTTTCAGCCGAGAGAAGAGTCTTCTTCACCAGAAGACCATCACTCCTCACCACAGAATTCGTTCCATTCATGGCCCATCTCGAAAAGCAACATCAAAAGATGGACCATTTGCATTACTCTCCAGATGCGTGTTTTCCATCCTCCGTTGATGAATCCTCAGACACCATGGAATCTTGTTCATCCAAAGTCTCTTCTGTTCCCTCTTCAATCCGACGCTCTTCAATGGCTGCATTCACCATTTTTTCTTTCTTCTTATTGAAGGGGAGGATGCTCAAGAAAAGGACCGCAAGACCTGTCACAACAATGGGGATTCCACCAATGACGTAACGCAAACCCACAACCGTTTCTGGTGCTTGCACGGATGAAGAACCATCATACCCCACCTTTTCTAAGAGGGTTGTAAAAAGAAGGGTGAGCATGTTGAGAGTCGGAATCGTGAGCATTCCAATGAAGGCCGCTAAGGTACCAGCCTTTCGTTTACCACTTTCCAACTCTTCCATATCGGCAATCAATCCGCTGATGGGCTGAACCAAACCCCAAACCGAGGCAAACCCTGTCATTACCAGGGCATACAACACCGCGATAACCACATAGTTATTGACAAAAATGAGGCCCGCATAAGCCGCAATGGTCACCATCAGTCCCATACGAAGGGTATCTCGACTTCCAAAACGAGAAACCAGCTTTACCAAAACGGCAAAAACCGCGAATTGAACAGCAGCCCCAGCCACATCAGGAATGATAGCCTTGATTCCAGAAACATTGATCACGTTATCCATGTAATAGAGATACCCCTGGTAGTACATGGATGAGAGAGCCTGCATCAACACCAGAGCCAACATCATGAACAAATAAATGGGGGATCGAACCACCATTTTGGCTGTGTCCCATAAATCACGGAAGGTGATGGGTTTTTCATTCTTTGATTTCACCACCATGTCACTCCGTAATCCTCTCAGGGAGAATTCTGTAATGACCACACCCAAAATGATGCAGCCCACAAAGACCAGAATGATGCTGGGACGACTCATGTCTCCTGTCAGCACCAAAATGGGCAAATAACTTGCAACTCCTGCTGGAAAAAAGGAAACAACCTGACGCCAAACACTCACCGATGTTCGGTCCTCAGAAGAACTGAGAACATTCATCACAAAAACATTGGCATTAGCAGCAAAAAGCATTTTTGAAATGTCATTCACAAAAATAATGGCAAAAAGCACAGCGTATAACAGGGGTGTGCTCCAGGTGGGTTGCACAAGAAGCAATCCAACACTCAATACAGCTGAAATAGGGATGGTGTAACGCATAATCTCAATGTATTTGCCCTTAATGTCCGTGAGGATGCCACCCCAAATCATATTGAACATTCCAAAGACACTGAGAATTGATACAACTTTGCCAAAAATGGTTGGACGGATTCCAACAATGTCGGTGTAGTACTTCAGTAAGCTGCCATCAACCACCGTGACCAACATAAACATGGAGCCCATAACAGCAAGTTGAAATTTCTTTCCTTTTGTCAGTTCCATACATCCCCTTTTTGACTTTCTTTTCTGAATAGATCCCGGTGGCACAATGCCACCGGGGTGTAGTATAACAGGAAACTTATTCTAGATAATGAGTTTTCTTCTGTTCTACAGCTACTTTTTTTCAGACTGCCAATGAGGAGCATTGCCCTGAGAATCCACCTCAGGAAAACTGCTGATTCGGATACGAGCAGCTCCCATGGGAACCAACCTTACATCGTCTACAGGATTTCCCGTGGAAACAGGAGAATCTTGAAGTTCCCCACACAAGCCATCTTTGTCAAAATCCCATTCAGAAATCACACTTCCTTTGGTATGAATCTCTAAGGGGCATTGTTCCAGATTCCAGGGATAATCATTCTCTGGCCAATCTTTCATCTCTACCTGAAATGAGGATTGAATATCTTTTGAATTCAGTACTAATCCGTAATTCCATGCATCAGCTGGAAGGATTTCTTGGGCCAACCACTGGGATTCATCAAAACCATCCTGCCATTTTGAATCCCAGATGGGAGAATCAGCCCCCTTAAGATTCACCTTATTTTCTGGGATACGAAGAGAGAATGTGAGAGCACCATAGTCCACAGAAAGAGAATCATGATTCTTTTTCCAACGTCGAATTTTCACCTCTCGAGGAAGCTTCAACTCCACAATATCGCCAGGCCTCCATTCCCGTTCCTCTCGAAGATAAGATCCTGCAGAATTTCCAGGAAGCACTTGATCCTTTCCATTAATCTGAAGCTTTGGAGAGGAGCACCAGGAGGGAATGCGGAAATACAGAGGGAAAGAGGCCTTTTCTTCTGATTGAATGGTAAAACGGACAACATCATCAAAAGGATAATGACCCTTTTGCTCAATTCGAGCCATTTTCCCTCCGGCCACTTTAGCCTCAACAGCGCTTTCCCCATAGAACAGAGCCACCAGGCCTTCATCACCAGAGGCCATCCATTGGTGGGCCACATAATACGGCCAAGCAAACCCATGATTGTGCTGACAACATCGTGAGGAAACCGGATTCATGAGGAAAAAGGGGCCTTTGTTTTCCACTCCAGGGGCATGATTTTCTCTGTCACTTGCTGGCATGTTCGGTGCTGTCAGGTAGCGGAGAGAGCGCATATCCTCTGTGAGAGCCGCTGGCAAAGAATTGAAAGCCACATCTTCCGTATTCTCTGCCCAAAAGCTATCACCGCACATTTCAAGCATCATGTAATTGGAGAACATCTGCTCGGCCAAGCCACAGGTTTCCACAGCCTGATGGGGATCATCATGGCCAGGGCGACTATTTTCATCCCCCGCCCACATACCTCCTGGCATGTGTCCATATTGCTCCCGAATGCGGTGAAACACATCATAGGATTGTTTGAGGAAACTCGGATCGTTCTTCTGTTGACCATACTGTGCTGGCTCACGGAAGGCCTGAGCAATGTTCACATTGTGCCAGTTGGGTAAGCCCTCTTTCTGACACCAATTTGCCGTGTTCTTATGAATTTTTTCAACAAGGTTTAACAGCCATTCTTCACCAGTGCGGTTGTACAACCAATGCACGGAATGAATCATGTCTCCTCCCCGCATGCGCTGCCAGTACCCTGTGAGAAAGAGCATATTGGGTGATTTTTTCAAATGACGAAAATATCCCGTCATCAAGGAAATGACACGCTGGTCTCCCGTCCAGTCAAACCAGGACTGAAGGCAGTAGAGCATCACCATATTTCCCCAATGATCTGTGCCTAGGCCAGCTCGGCGTCGTGGACCAAAATATCCATTTTTCTGCACACTTTGGAAAACACCTTCAATCCAAATCTTGGTCTCTTCCAAGATTTTTTCATCCTGAAGAACCATACCCAGAGCAGAATACCCCCGAAGCCAATAGGGAACTTCCTCCCAGCCCCAAGCACCTTTTCCATTCTGAGAAAGCCAGGCATTGTCCTTTTTTTGCAGCCAAGCGGAGATTTCTCCAAGATGGCCATTCAATCCATCTTTTTGACGATGAAGAACTTCTTTCATCCACCCCTGCGGCTGAACCGCTCCCCATGGCAATCGAACCATGGAATTTTGGCTGAGAGGGGCCCTGTTTGCGGGGTACAGAAAAGATGATCCACGAGGAACAGACACGGATTCAATCATGATAACTCCTGATTTTTCGGTTCCCGGGCTGGGGCATAACCGAAGTGTTTTTTGTAGGTTTTTGAAAGAGCAAAAGACGTTGAAAAACCCAATTGATGGGCAATGGCATCCAAAGTGTAATCTCCACGAATCAGCATCTCTTGGGCTCGATTCATCCGAAGAGATCGAACCCGTTCCATTGGTGTTTTTCCCTCTGTTTTCCGAATGATTTGGCCAAGACGTGTCCGAGAAACCCCATATTCCCGAGCCAATTCATCCACGGTCCAGCGGTGGTCAAGACGTTCCTCGACTAAGGACCAGAGGGCCAAAAGACGCTGGTGATGTTGGGCTTCATTCCCTCGGCGACAATCAAAAATTCGTGCAAGCTGTGTCACCACCAACCGTAAACAACTGGCAATGGCCGCATCGGAATACTGATCATTGAGGCGACGTTCAAGGAAGACCTGATGAATAAAGGTCATCAGGGCTTCAGAATCCACATTCTCAAGAATAAGAGGAGTGCGCATTCCTCCTAAGCCCCACAAATCTTCTGAGCGCACATGAAGCCACAACACTTTCCATGGACCTGTGGCCCAGTACTGATAATGGCAATGCGCAGGAAGAATGAGGGCCGTCCCTGGAGACAAACGAGAACTTCCATGAACTCCTGAGAAGGTTCCACCGCCGCGCAAGGGAACAAGGAGAACATGGTCTCGAGCATTGCGGCGGTCGATTTTATAGGGAGGAATCACCTCACTTAAACCAATGCATGTGATACGGGAACGTTCAAGAACTTCTCCACCTGGGAAATCCGGAAGAACAAACTGTTCCCGGCACCCCCAGGGCACATGAACACGCTCCCGCATGCCATCCACCTGACGAGTAAAGTCCAGTAGAGGTTTTGAGTCTTGCGTTTCCATCTGCGTTGACTCCTTCAGCCATCACATCATTACTCTGACCAAAACTGTATACTCACCCCACAGTGGAGACCATATCCAAAACACCAGAATCTATATCCATTTTACAAGAAAAATATTGACAATTTTAGATCACAGAGCCTCATAACTAGCTTATAACCAGCCTAGAACAGAATTTATACAGATTATTAATAAGAAACATCCACATTCATAAATCTCAAACATATCCCAATGAACATTTCCAAATGGGATGGAACAACATTTTCTCACCGAGAACCATGCGTTACAACCTGGTAAAATGTCCTCATTTTTGAAAAAGATTCCCCCAATTTGTTCCAATAAATTCCCTGGGACGATCCAAAACACTTCTTTTTCTATCTTAGGGTTCATGAAACAGAACAATCTGAAAGCAAAGGCATTATGGCCTTTTTTCACCCTATTCCTCCTCACAGCAGGAATCCTCATAGGCTGTGCAACATCCACGGTTGCATCAGAGAACACACCCCGTCCCTCATGGGTGAATGACGAGATTTACCCTTTTGAGTCCCTGTATTTTGACTGGAATGGATACCGACTGCATTACATTGATGAACAACCAGAAGGGGAAATAAAGGGCACCGTGGTGGCCATTCATGGCAATGGCACCTGGAGCATCATTTACCGAAAAATGATCACAGGACTGAAAGCACAGGGATTCCGCGTGGTGGCCATGGACCATTTTGGTTTTGGTCTTTCTGACTTTCCTCATCCACAAGATTTTGATTATATGCCTCACTCACAAGCTCAAGTGGTAAAGGATTTGGTGGAGTCCTTGGACTTGCAAAACATCACCATGGTTCTTCAAGACTGGGGTGGTCCTATTGGTCTTGCTGTGGCACAAGCCATGCCAGAACGTATGAGTGGATTTCTTCTCATGAACACCTGGGCTTGGCCACTCCCCGCCTATCCAGAAGGAGAATTCAATCCTTACCATGCTGTGCATGACAGAGGACGCGATGCCATCATGAATCCCAGTTTCTACCTCAATGGAAATTTGGTTCGGGGTGGAGCCCGGGGATTGGCTCGACGCAATGCAGAAAAGGGAAGTTCCAAGTATGCGGCCTTAGAACAGATGCAAATGGCTCCCTACATTGATTTAGAAGATCCATCTGAACTTCTTTATCAGGGTGTCACATTACCCGTTTGGATTTCAGCCCGTTCCACCGTGGAAGATGCGAATTTCCTTGCCTCCATTGAGGCCAATATGGATAAAATCAATACCCTCCCTGTGTATTTCATGTTTGGTGATGACACAGCATTTGGCCCCCTCAAAGTGGATTTGGGAATGCATGAAGAACGACCCCTCTGTCCAGAGGGGTATGTTCCCGAATCGGATGAGTTGTCATGGAACACCAACTGTGTGAATGAAAAGGGCGAACTCACCTGGCCCTACCTGGATCGATTCCTGTCTTTATGGAATGCCAATGCTGTGGTGGGAGTTTGGCAGAACCCATCTTATGGTCATTGGTTGCAAGATGAAGTTCCAGAGGACGGTATTGAAGGTGTGCTGAAAATCTGGGACGCATCCCAAAAATAGAATGGAGGGTGAAGCCAAAACACCTGCTTCACCCTATTTCAATTATACTGTCAACGTGAATCCATCTATTCTTTCCAACATGGTGCAGTTCCTAGGGTCGATTTTTGGAATTTCATTTTCCATTCTTCTCTTTTTCTCCCAGAAAAATCACCGGGCCAACCGTTATCTCAGTCTTCTGCTGCTCATCACTGGTCTGAGTATTCTTCTACAGCTTGGTCTGGATTATGAGATCCAACTCCGTTTCCCCCACATCATCCATCTTTTTTACCCGGCCAATCTGCTTTACGGTCCCCTGCTTTTTCTGTTCACCCGTGAAATGACCTTCCCCCACAAAACGCCAAGAAGAACATTCCTTCACTTCATTCCGTTTCTTTTTTTGATGATGTTCCTCATACCCTCTTTCTACATTCTGACTGGCTCAGAGAAAATTCGCCTTTTTCATCAACAAGGAGAGGGGTTCATTCAGAATTTTTTTCAATGGTTTCAATACCTGATTCTGTTCCATGGATTCTCTTACACCTTGGCCTCATTCATGGAAACGAGGGCCTATCAGAAAGCGGTTCACCGATGTTTTTCTCAATCCGAAAAAGTGAGTCTAGAATGGCTTCAAAGAATCATACTGATCATTCTTTTTATTTGGAGCATAACCATCAGTTGGCGTCTTTTTGATTATCAGCTCCCTTTGACAGGGAATGATATGGGAAAAATCACAGGATTTTTAGGAATCTTTCTGATTTATCTTGTGGCCTTTCTGATGATGCGACAGCCTGATTTGTTTCAATACTTGACCCTCCTGGAAGAAGAATCCCAGCCCTTAGTGCCCTTAGAAAAATCTCCAGGGAAATACCGCAATCTCACGATGGATGAGACAACTTGCCAGAAACATTGTCAATCATTGTATGAGTTGTTGTCTTCAAAAAAACTTTATCTCAATCCTGAATTCACGGTCAAAGATTTGGCTCAGGAGATGGGCATTAGCTCGGCCCAACTCTCCATGGTGATCAGCAGCCAAACCTCTGAGAATTTTCATTCTCTCATCAATCGATTTCGTGTGGAGGAAGCCACAAAACTTCTTATTTCTTCCGAATTTCAGAATCGAAATATTCTGGATGTCGCTCTTTCTTCAGGATTTCATTCCAAATCCGTTTTTAATCGATATTTCAAACAAATCACCGGTACCACACCCTTGCAATACAAGAAATCTCATCAGAAATAAACACAAACCGTTTAGGGATTCCTCTCAAAACCTTTTTGCAAGAGGGATTGCAGTGGAAAGCCCGGAGGCAAAGCGGCTCCGATGGGGCGGAGGAGACGGAGCCCTAAAATCGGAGCCAGAGGGTTTTGCCGAGGACTTGGAACGGAAAGCCCGGTTCCCAATCGCGGTGCGATTG
>JAKSCK010000133.1 GCA_022360655.1 Spirochaetales bacterium
ACCGGAACGTCCACCGTAACCGCCAGAACGGCCACCATAGCCACCGGAGCGGCCACCGTAACCGCCAGAACGGCCACCATAGCCACCGGAACGTCCACCGCCCTGATAACCGCCAGAACGGCCACCATAGCCGCCAGAACGACCACCACCCTGATATCCACCAGAACGGCCACCGTAGCCACCAGAGCGTCCACCGCCCTGATATCCACCGGAACGGCCACCGTAGCCACCAGAACGTCCACCGCCCTGATAACCACCGGAACGGCCACCACCGGAACGGCCGCCGGGACCGCGACCGTCAACACGGCGTCCCGCAACAACACCGGCTCGACCACCAGTACGTTTGGTTTCGAGAACCTGCACACCCCGACTGGGAGGAGGAGAAGCCACAGTATCTTTGCCTGAGCCAATCTTCTCGGAGGATGGTCCTTTCTTTTCAGAACCACGGGGAGCTGAACCTTCCGCTTTTGGGGCTTTAGCCTTGGATTCGTCAGAATTGGAGGCCTTTGCCTTAGGAGACTCAGAAGAGCGAGGTGCCGCTTTTGCCGTTTCCTTCTTTTCCGCAGGAGCACTTTTCTCTGGAGAGGCTTTGGGCTCAGTCACGGCTTTCTCTTTTGGTGCAGTTTTTTCTGCAGGAGGATCTTTCTTTTGAGGAGCCTCTGCCACAGGCTTTGCAACAGAGTCCTTTTTCTCTGCCTTCTTTGGGGCAGGAGTATCCTCTGTTTTCGGAGTCACTTTCTCGGGAGCCTTTGCCTTGGGAGCCTCGGTCTTCTCGACGGGGGCAACCTTGGGAGCCTCAGGAGCCTTTGGTGCTGCAGGAGCTGCCTCTACAGGAGCTTCTGCCTTGGGGGCTTTTTTCACCACCACTTTCTTCTTCACCACCACCACTTTCTTCTTCTCAGCGTGGTGGGCATCCTCAGTGGGAGCCGCCACGGAAGTTTCCGGTTTGCGGTGCTTAATCAGAGTCGCTTTGGGTTTCTTCTTGTCAACATCTTCGGCCATATAGTTCTAGTCTTCCTGCTCCTCGACTTCCTCAATTTCAAAGCTCAATCCCACGCCGCAATTCGGACACACGCTCATATCAGCGGTGATGGGGTGCTCGCATTCGGGGCACTCGTAGGTTTCTTCGCTTTCCACGACGGCTTCTGTTTCGGCTTCTGCGCTTGCCTCTTCGGAGTATTCTGCGCCGTCGTCCTCCCCAGTATCATCACTCTCGACGATTTCCACGTTATCTTCGATGATTTTCTGAATCTGTTCAACATCCGAGGGAGTCAAGCCGGTCAGACCGTTGAGTTCATCCCGTGTCAGATTGATCAAAGTCTCAATCAGTTCAATACCGTTCTCCATCAGAAGAGAGACAATTCGTTCAGGGATATCTGGAAGCTCACCAATTCGGGTGATTTCCTCTTCCCCTTCGCCAATACCACTAAAGAGATCCGATGCAGCGCGAGAGATTTCCAACGACACATCCATTTCTGCAAATTGGGCTTCGGTTTTTACGTCAATGTTCCAATCCACCAGACGATTGGCCAGCCGGACATTCAAGCCCTGCTTACCAATGGCCAAGGACAATTGCTGCTCAGGGACAATGGCCAAAGCCTGTCGTTTAGCCCCATCAAGAACCACAACATCCTGGACTTCTGCAGGACTCAAGGCATTTCTAATGAAGGAAATGGGATCATTGTCATACTTGAGAATATCAATCTTTTCACCCTCAAGTTCACGGACAATGGCCTGAATCCGAACCCCTTTCAGCCCCACACAGGCACCAACAGGATCCACATCATCACGGTTGGAATACACTGCCACTTTGGTTCGGTATCCGGGCTCTCGAACAATCTTGAAGATTTCCACCGTTCCGTCATAAATCTCTGGAACTTCCAGTTCAAAGATTCGTTTAACGAATTCCCCATGAGAACGGGAAAGGATGATCTCTAAACCTGAGGTGGCCTTTTTCACCTCGGCAATCATGGCCTTGATGCGGTCACCATGGTGGTATTCTTCTCGAGGAGACTGGAATCGTCGGGGAAGAATCCCCTCGGTTTTCCCAAGATCAACAAAGATTGTTCCATTTTTCTCCCGTTGAAAATACCCAATGATCATCTCCCCCACTTTGTCTTTAAACTCAGAGTAGAGTGTATCTTTTTGGATTTCTCGGAGATTCTGCCGGGCCTTTTGCTTTGCACTTTGCACAGCACCGCGGTCAAATTCTTTGGGATTAATCTCAATCAGCAATTCATCGCCAATCTCACAATCCTCGTTGAGCTCCAGGGCCTCTGCCAGCTCAATTTCTGCAACAGGATCATAGAGGTCATCATCTTCTACAATGATTTTTTTAGCAAAAATAGCCACCTCATTCCCAGTTTCAGAAAAACGGACAACGGCGTTTTCAGCGGTTCCAAAAGTTTTTTTGTAAGCTGCTAGCAAGAACTCTTCAATCGTTCCAAGCACCAAATCTTCTGTGATGCCACGTTCGGACTGAATGAGTCTTATTGAATCAGAAAAATCTGCGTTCATAGGTTTCGCGACTCCTCCGCGTTATACAAGTTTTGCCTTGCGAATACTCTCCAAGGATAGGGAGACTTCTTCTGAATCTCGTTCAAAAAGAACATGATCTCCCTGGGACCCCTTCAGGATTCCTTCTTGCCAATCATCGCCAACAAGGAATTTCATACGGCGACCGGTAAAAATCTCATATTCCCGTGGATCTTTAATGGTCCGAGAAGTACCGGGAGATGAGATTTCTACAGACAAATGCTCCCGATCAAAGGCCAATTCCAAGCGTGGCCTTAAAACTTTCTGAGCTTTTGTCAAATCTTGTATGCCAATTCCACCCTCTTTATAGAGAATCAGATTGACTTTCACATCTCCACGGTGACGAGCAATAGAGGCTTCAACTAAAGCCAGGCCCATGCCATCCAGCACAGGTGCGAGGTTCTCCTCGATATTGTATTCTTTCACCAGTCCCCATTCCCGCCAGGCCAAAAAAAAGAGACCGCAATGCGGGCTCTCTTCCTCCGGCGAAGTACAATGATATGTCATCCTACGCTTTTGTTTCAGACACGTCAAGCCAAAAGATTTTCATCATACGCCAGAACCAAGGCATGAACTTTTTTTATTCCACTGTTCTTGAGAAGTGCGGCACAGCATGACAAGGTTGCCCCTGTTGTCATCACATCATCAAGAAGAAGAACCTTCTCAACATGGTTGATTCGGGATGAGCGAAGCGCATATTGAAGGGCCATGCCATCCATGCGCTGCTGCCGATCTAGGGTTTTCTGAGCCGTATTCCCATGGCGGCGGAGTAAAGGCCATATCGGATGTCCATAGGAAGCAAGACCTTTCGCAAGATGCCCCACAGGATCAAATCCTTCCTTTTTGAGCCGCTTCTTTCGCGGTGGAACGGGAACCAGAGGACAACCATGAAGCTTCATGGGGATACGATGGGCCAATTCTTTGGCCAAATAACTCGCCATGCGAGAATCCTCTCCGTATTTATAGGCACTCACCCACTCTCGCAAGGCTCCAGCCCAGGAACCAAGGCATTGCAGACTGTCAAAATGGGGAGGCTTCTTTTGCACATTCCGACAGGATGGACAGGGATTTTCGAGGTCCAGAAGATCCCGACCACAAAGGGTGCAGCAGGGACCTTCTAGACCAAAGATGCGCGATTTACAGTCTGGACAGGGAACAAAATCCCATTTTGTTGGAGCACAGCAAAGCGGACAAAGAGCCATACCTCATGGACCGCCATTAACGACTTCAAACTTGAGATTACGAGCCACCCTCCAACTCTTTCTTCCATCGCGCCAACAGAGAAAGGGCTTCCATCGGAGTGGTTTGATTCACATCCACCGACTGAAGCGCATCCAACACGAGATCCTGAGGATCAAAAAGCATGGGTGCTTTTTGAGGCAAAGGAGCCACGGCAGGAATTGAGGTTGTTTCTTGAACGGTCAATGACTCCAGCAACTGATCTGCACGCACCACCACAGGTTCTGGTAAACCCGCCAACGCTGCCACATGGATTCCATAAGAAGCCGCCGCAGGCCCAGGAACAAGGGTTTTTGGGAAGGAAATTTTTTGTCCTTCCTCACAAACCGCCATGGAAAAATTGGCCAATTTGGGATGCTTCATGGCGGTCAACTCGCGATAATGCGTTGCAAATAGGGTTCGTGGTGAGGAGGATTCCAAAAGAAATTCACTCACAGCCTGAGCAATGGCCAAACCATCGGCCGTTCCCGTTCCTCGTCCCACCTCATCCATAATCACCAAGCTGGAGGATGTGGCATTCCGTAGAATATTGGCCGTTTCATTCATCTCCACAAGGAAGGTTGATTCCCCACGAGCCAGATTATCCGAGGCTCCAACGCGGCAAAAGATGCGATCTGCAACACCAATGGTGGCCGAATCCGCGGGAACAAAACTACCGGCCTGGGCCATTAAGGTGATGAGGGCCACCTGCCGGAGAACCGTGGATTTACCAGCCATGTTGGGTCCAGTAACCAGAAGGAAGGACACTCCATCACCACCAAATTGGATGCTATTGGGAACAAATCCCCCTCGCGGAAGATGCTGTTCAACAACGGGGTGACGCCCACCCTCAATCTTTGTGGTGGCATCCGTCTGCATCTCTGGGCGAACATAACCATATTCTGTTGCGGCATGAGCAAAGGATTGTGACACGTCAATTTCTGCTAAGAGCGTTGCCAGAGTCAATAAATGTGGTACATGCGCTTTGACTTGGTCTCGGATTTCCAGAAAGAGTTCCCGCTCTGCATCCACGAGTCGTTCTCCCACGCTCAGGATTTCTGCTTCGAGCTCCTCCAACTTGTCTGTGGAAAAGCGCTCTGCCCCTGTGAGGGATTGACGTCTTCGAAAACGCTCTGGAACGCGATCGGCTTGGGCCTTGGGAACTTCTAAAAAATGACCCAGTATGCGATTGCTCTTCAGTTTCAGTGAATTGATGCCAGTGGCCGCTTTTTCTTCTGCAACATAAGCCTCGAGAAGACTCTTTCCTTCATTGCGAATCCGTCGCATTCGATCAATTTCATCGTTGTAGCCCTCTTTGATCAGACGGCCTTCGGTGAGAAGAATGGAGGGATCTTCCGCTAAGGATTCCTTAAGCAGCGAAGCCAGGGGCGTCAGGAGGTCAAAAAGCTCATGACTCTCCAACGAGGCCCAATCTTGCTGGGCCATCAAGTCTCGCACCTCAATGGATCGTTCAAGGGAGGAGCGAACCGCCTGAAGATCTTTCGCATGAGCTCGATCCATGGCTGTTCGCGCTGCAAGTCGCTCAAGATCAAGGATGCCACCAAGAATGCTACGTAAACTACTCAGCAGGGCCTGATCATGATACAGCGCCTCCACCCGATCATGCTGTTTTTGAGCTTGATGTGCCTGAGGATAGGGATTCAACAACCGACGGCGGAGATGCCGCGCCCCAAGCGAGGTTTTGGTGTGATCTAGGGTGTCTAAAAGAGTGTAAGACACTCCCCCATCCCGCAGGTTGCTCACCAACTCCAGGTTTCGGATGGTGGATTCATCCAATCCCACCGCATCATCGTCGCCATAGATGCGCAAGGCCCGAATATGAGGAGCAAGTCCCTTATGCTTATCTTCCAGATAATCCAGGACCGCCCCTGCGACGGGGATGCGGGGGTCGTTCTCAACCAAACCAAAGGCCTTGAGACTCATGGTGCCAAACTGACGTTTGAGTTTTTCCTCTGCAGAAGAACCATCAAAACACCAATCAGGAACCCGATCCAGAACCAAATCCTCTTCCTGCAAAAAGGCAAAAGCCTCCTTCTCAAGAAGACTTTCTTGGATGATGAGTTCCTTGGGACCGGTGCGAGCCAATTCCCTTCTCAAAGCCTCTTTGAGGGCTTCCTGAGGGAGTAAGGTGGCCATAAACTCGCCGGTGGAAAGATCCACATAGGCAAACGCTGGCGCATCACCAACGCCTCCCACAGCTGCAAGATAGTTGTTGGTTCGTTCATCCAGATAGGAATCTTCCACCACCGTTCCCGGGGTGATGACCTCAACCACTTCCCTTTTGGCAAGGCCTTTTCCATTCTCAGGAAGGGCCACCTGCTCACATATAGCAATTTTCTTTCCAAGCTTGAGCAACCGGGCAATGTAATTCCCGGCAGCATGATAGGGAATCCCGCACATGGGGATCCCCTGTCGCTTGGTGAGGGTGAGGTTCAAGAGTCGGCTGACTTCAACAGCATCACTCTTGAACATCTCATAGAAGTCGCCCATTCGGAAAAAGAGGACGGCATCTTTATGCTTTTCTTTATGCTCCGCATATTGGCGAAACATGGGTGTTGGCTCTTTGCCCAACCTGTACTGCTCCTCAGGAAAACCTAGCGTCCATCCATCAGGCGCTTGAGCACCTTATCCGTAATATCCACTTCATAGCTCCACCAAAGGAGGTTGGGATCGGAACGCTTGAGTACAAGGCTATAACCATTTGATTCTGCAATGTACTGAATGGCCTGCAGTATTTCGGATGCAAGAGCTGTGGAGGAACCCAAGTTGGCCTGGGCTTCTCGAATCTGGTTGCCTTTTACACGCACATACTGCTGATAGTACTGCGTCTTTTCTTGGATTCGCCCATCCAGTTCCAGCTCACTTCGAGAATCACCCCGTTCCCCAGCGGCCAGTTTTCGTTCCTCGAGGTCTTGGATTTCTTCCTGAAGGGCTTTGACTTCCTCAGCAAAGCTTTCTTTCATGTCCTCAATCCTCCGAGCCTCCGAGGAGTCGGCATAAAAGGCGGAAAGAATACGGGAATAATCCAGCACGGCCACTTTGGTGATTTGCTGAGCAAAGACAGAGGGCGCGGCAATAAGGGTCATCATGACCAAAAATGCAAGTGTTCGCTTTGATTGCTTCATCTATAAATTCTCCTAATAGATGCTGAAGTTGAAGGCAATGACAAGATCCAATCCCCATTTTTTGAATTCGGCTTTGTCGGGTTCTGGATTCCAATTGATGGTGCCATCGCTGTCCCATTTGAACTTTTTCACCAGATAAAGACCAATGGGGAATTGGGGGTTTGCAAAGCGGAAACCTGCTCCCAAACTGAAGCGCCAGTCACTCACATGCATGTTGAGCAAGGCATTACTGGTGCTGAACTCACCGTCTGTGGCCACCCATGCTCCAACGGCATCCATAAAGATATCAAAGGCCAGGATGTTGGGAACAAGGGGGAATTTCAGCTGAATGGTGTTATCCCAAAGATAGCGGAATCCGGAAGTGGGATCCCAACCTCGCCCAAGGAACATCCCATCCACATAGAAACCATCCCGCTGCCGATCGGCCGTGACATCCGACCATGGTTTATCAAAAAGACCATGGAAGGCGGAATTGAGGTAGAGGATGCTTTTGAAGGATCCCCCCTCATCATTCACGGGAATATCAAAGAGTTTCAGGTTGTAGTTAAAGCGTGTGATGCTCTTGATGTAGTCACGACGAGAAACGGGAAGAAGTCCGGCAAAGGTGAGATTTTCACTGAGCAAAAATCCCTTTGTGGGCTCAAAACTCACATCGGTGGTATCCCAGGCCAGACGGAGTGTGACTGAGTCGTCATATTTCCATGTACCAAGGTTTTCGCGAATGTCCTGATTCTGGGGACGATAGACGGTGTCATCGTATTTCACAAATTCCCAGTTGACATTGAGTCCTGTTGAAATGGAAAGGCGGCCCAATCCTGTCACCCAGCCATATCCCGTGTTGAGGCTTCCCCCAATGTTGTGGGACATGTACTCCATCTGATAATCGGTAGGAACAATGCGTCCAGCCTTATCATAGGCCTGCCAAGTGAGGTAGGGATCAGGAAGACCATTTCCATCCCAGTCCTGGTTGATGTACCGATTCTTGCGATGACTGTAGCTAAAGCTGGCCCCACCAGACCACCGGAGGCCAAGGATGCGGGGTTCGGTAAAACGCAGCACCAAACTCTGTACATCCGGCGACACATTTCCTTCAACGCCAAGCACTTGGCCGCGTCCTAGGAAGTTTCGGTCATTCCACTTTACCTGACCTGAAACAGGGAAGTCCGGTCCTCCAGAAAAGGAAAGACCAAAACTAATGTCCGACGTTTTACCCTCGGCCACATCCACAATCAAATCCATCAATCCATCTTGACTTCCTTGACTAGGATTGGGTTCCACCACATCAAAATACTGGAGATTGTAGAGGTTCATCACCCCTTCTAAGATTTTGGCTTTGCTGAAAACCTCCCCTTCTTCTAGGGGAATTTCTCGGCGAATCACATAACTTTTGGTTTTGCTATTTCCCCGAATGATGATGTTTTCAATATGCGCACGTTCCCGTTCCACCACAGAAACCGCAAAAGAAATGGTTTTGGCTTCTTCATCACGAATTTCTTCATAGGTGAAGTTGTTGAAGATGTAACCATTTTCAAAATAGAGATCGGTGACCTTCTGATAGTCCACCTGGAACTTGGTGCTGCTGAGGGTTTTTCCAGGAATTTGCTGCACCACTTCTTCCAGTTCTTCTGTGGAGTAGATGCGATTCCCGGAAAAGGTCATGCCTCCATAGAGCCATTCATCCCCTTCATCGATGTAGATGGTGATGACCATCTTTCGAAGTTCTTCTTTCTCATCAAATTCAACACTCTTATCCACCTCAAGGATTTTCATGTCAATGAATCCTTGATCGCCATAATACCGCTCAATGGCCTTCAGATCTTCCTGCAACTTGGTTTCAACAAAAAGACCCTTACTGAAGAGGGATTGCGCTTTGGTGGTCATGAGATTTCGCAATGTGCTGTCCGAAACATGCTCATCATTGCCAGAAAAACGGATCTCACTGATTTTTGTTTGATTTCCTTCCTGAATGGAGAAGGTGATCACCACCTGGTTGTTTTCTTCATCAACCTCATAGTCCGAGCTCACCTGAGCATCGATAAATCCTTTTTCCAAGTACAAATCAATGATGGCCTGCTCATCAAGGGACAGGGTGGATGGATTGAGGGGGTCTCCGGCTTTCACCAGCACGGCATCCAACAATTCACCCCGGCGGATTTTCCCATTCCCTACAAAAAGAATGTTGTCCACCACCGGCGTTTCCTGCATTTCAAGAACAAGAATCACCGCCGAGTTTTCCGCATCCGAGGGAATCTTTTCTGGAATGATCAAATCAAAGTAATCCAGGGCATAGAGCTTCCCCTGGATTTCCCAGGAAAGGTCATCCGTGTACAGCCGCCCAATGTAGGGGCGAATGAGTCCGAGAAGCTCGTTTTCCGATACAGCGGAAAGACCTTCGAATCGAATCTCTGCCACGGGCTTGCCCTCATACCATGGGGCTTCCTGGGCGGGTAATACTGCAAGAACTCCGAAGACTAGGAGCACTAGGCTCGTGAAACGCTGCATGCACGCTCCTCTCAATATTTGAACTGCCATTTCAGGGATATCCGGTTATTGGCGACGAAAAACTGATCTTCAAACGGATCGGGAACATAGGCCCACTCCACATTGAAAAACGGAGTTTCCATCTCCAGGCTCACCGACGCCTCGAATTCCAGGCCACCAAAAACAGATCGAAGACGTTGTCCCTCACTGTAATTTGCCGTCACTGTACCGGAGATGAACAGAGCGTCGCCAATGTACTTGCCCACAAACAAACTTGTGTTATCCAAATACCGTCCCAATCCGGCTGAAGGACGAGTCCCCGAGGCGGAGCCCTGGGAAAATCCTTCAGCTAGAGCGTTTTCGATTATATCTGTGCGAATCGTGACCATGTCAAGGTTCAGTCGTTCTCGAAGAGCGTTCTCAAAGGGCTGAACAAGGCCCAACTGACTCACCACACCTCCAGTTGCAAGAAGAACAGCGTTGGCGTCATTCTCACCCTGTTGAGCGTAGGGTACCACAGCTTGACCAAAAAGAGCCAGAATTTCGAGTTCCGTTCGTGCTGGGCGTGCCTCAATGCGTGGATTAAAGCCAGAACGCACAGGGCCATCAAAGACAAGGGCCACAGCGACATCCTCACCACTATCATCCGGAACCCGGGTTTCTGCCCGGAGGGAGAGCACAGGGTCAAAATTCCCCAGACTCTCATTAAAAACAATTTCTCCTTCTGTCATCCGAAAATCTCGGTCGAAATAGAAGATGTTTCCGGATTTTACTGGAACGGAACCGGTCACAGAAAGGGTTTTTGGGATGTGCACATAATTCAGATTGACCCGAGATCCAGGTTCTGCTGCCGCTTGCACAATTTTGAGCTGTTCATTAGGGAGATAAAAGGTGCAGTTATTTCCCGTTACAAAATCAAAATCCAACAAAACCTGCTTGGGATACTTGTTGGGATTTCCTTGTGGAACAGGCACAACCTGGCTTCCGAGTGAGGCTTTCAATTCCGGGAATGTAATTTCTCCAGAAAGGGCAAATCCCTGACTATCTCCCGTCATTCGAACCTCACCTGTGAAGGCCCCATCCAGGTAAATCCCCAACAGAGGATAATACACCGGAACTCCTACACCAGTGAGACCTTTTCCTCCGTAGGTCATATCAAAATCAGTGAGAGACCAACGCTCTAAATCGAGATATCCCCCTCCATAGGCCACACCACCACCAATGGGCACCTCGATGGTGTCCACCTCGATGCGCTTCCCTCGCAATCGGATGTTGGTGCTGGCCGGTGAAATGGACGCGTAGGTGTAGGGAGTGTCCACGAGAAGATTCTCTGCTTTCAAATCTCCAAGGAAATCCGGATCAGCAGCCGAACCTTCAATTTTGAGGTTCCCAATGAATCGTCCCCCCTGAAAAACCACATGGTAATCCAGCAAAATGGGATCGCGAACCATCACATAATTGATTAATGTTGGATCGATTTCAAGAATGGGAAAATCCAAATCCAATTGCCCATCGAAAATGGTTCCCCCGCCTTGGACCGCCACAGGCAAAGGAGATCCTGAAAGCAAACGCAATTGCCCATCTGAGAATCGATAGGTCAAATCCAAAATTCGGGAATCAGGGGAACGAATCGCAAATTGATTTTCTGTTTTATCAAACTGGAACGTGAATCCTGGAAGATGCTCTTGATCATCCCAACGAACGGGACGAGTGGCCAAGGTTCCCTTGTAATCCAACTGGCTCCATTGCTGGAGTTCTGCCCATTCCAGGGAATGAAAAAAATCAACCGCAAGGGAAAAACCCGTCGACAAAGGAACTTGATTGAATGTGGCGTCCAACTCCCCGGTTCCCCGCAAACTTCCCTCTTTTAAATTGGCAAAAAGAAGTCCACGCTGCAAATCCAGCCCCCCTCGGCTGTAGCGGATATCTTGAATTCGAAGGCGCCCATCCTCCAAGGAAAGCTGAGCCGATGCCTCTAGATCTTCTCCATCCAACTGAGCCTGAGAGGTGGAAAGAGAGAGCCTTGCCCAAGGGTTGGTTAAATCACCAGAAACTTCCCCTTGAATATTGGCCCGCCCCGCCATTCGGCCACCTGGGATTCGTTCTAAACGACCTTGATTGACAATGAGGCTGGCATCCCAAAGCTGATTAATTCTGGAAAGATAGAAATCATAGCGTTCGCCCTCTCCTTGAAGAGCCAAGCGTCCTTGGAGTTCTCCTTTTGGTGTTTTCGGGAGAGTAATCACGGAATTCCCCGCCAAAGAACCCCAAGAATCAAGATAGGCGATGGAAGGCAAAAGAATCTGATTGGCATCCATGGTCCCTGCAAATTCCAGTGCAACCTGTTCGCCGG
Organism: Spirochaetales bacterium; assembly: GCA_022360655.1. Taxonomy (GTDB): domain Bacteria; phylum Spirochaetota; class Spirochaetia; order DSM-2461; family DSM-2461; genus UBA2779. The sequence continues at coordinate 11,734 of JAKSCK010000133.1, forward strand.
AGTCCTGAATTAAGGTCAGAGCCACACGATTGGCAAAGAGGTTCCACTCGCTTTTGCCAACCAATCCCCGTAAATCCACATCCAGTTGAAGTGCTTGTTTGCCATCCAAGGGAATCACAAATCCTTGGCTTTTTGCCAAAAGACTCCGCCCTCCAATTCGACGTGGTCCCACAGAAATCGAAAAATCTTGTGCTCCATCGATTTGGATTTGGCCATCCGAGAACCATTGGGCATCTATGGGATAAATCCGATTACCAAGAACAATCCGGCCTTCGGCCAGCCCTCCAGAAGAGGATCCTTTTCCCATACCTCTTCCCTGAAAAGTAAAATCCTGCCATTTCACATCAAGAGAATTCAAATCCCATTGCCCAGGAGTGATACGACCACGAAGAGAGACATGGTTTTGGGGAGAATCCATCCATGTGATATCCGTCTGTTCGAGATCCAAGGCCCAGCCCTTCGCTCCGGTTTCAAAACGCGCCGAGGCATCTAAACGTGATTGAGAAAGAATCGCCAGATTGGAGGGAAGCTGAGGCCAGGAAGAAAAAGACAAAGACTGTGCCAATGCAAAGGCGCGAATCCGGGGCCTCTGGCCAGTAAAGTCCAGATGCCCATCAAGGAGGAGAACACCGGAATCAACCGATTTATCGGAATCCACTGGTTTCGGTGGAACAATCTTGAAGGAAAGAGCAAGGGCCTGTTCCTCACGTATGGCCACAAATTGAAACTCGTCAAGTTCCACCTCACCCCAACGGAATTCCTGTGTACGAGCACTGACTGTATTGCCGTCCTCTTGAAGGTTGAACCGGGCAAAAAGTGGAAGTGAGGAAAGCTGAGAAGAGGCCTCAATCTGCAGTGAACCTTGAGGCATCAACGTTTCTAAATTCACAAGACCGGAATAATCCACCGTGCCATAGCTTGTCCTGGCCAAAATCTGCTGGGCCGCTAAGGTTTGAGAATCCCCAGTAAAGCGGAGTTTCAAATCCAATGGCACTCCGATGGCCTGCTCCGGCAACCGGATACCTCCATCACCGGTGTAACGCAATTGGGGCCCTGAGATGCGATAAGTTCCATCCAGCTCGGAAGAAAACCAGGCGGGATTCCCCTGGAAATCAACACCTGGTCCCATGATGGATGTGAGAGGCAAATGCTCACTCACCACCGCCACAGACCAGGAATCGGGACTATAACGAACATCAAAATCTAAGGGACGAGAATCTCCCACTCGACGGAAGGTCAAGGCCTCTTCTGCAAAGGTGTAATCCAAGGATAGTGGGGCCAAAACCAAGAGATCTGAACGGAAACGCCCAATATTCAAGCGTCCGTTCACAGCCAAAGGATTGGAAGTCAACCGTCCCCAGGCATCCACAAGAAGTTCCGTGCTCCCAAGAGGGAAACTGGGAATCTCACCCACAAAACGTCCATCAAGTTTGTATTCCAGCAAACCATCAAGATCCTTCACCTCAGCATTCACGCGTCGTGCTGTGAGAAGAGAACCATCTGTGAGTATCAAATCCACATCCAAATCAGCGAGCGTCACCACTTTGCCACGTAAAATTTCAAAGATTTGAGAGACTTCCCAGACTTGTGATGATTCAGAATTGGATTCAAAGGCGTTGAAATCAAGATTCAATGCCCCCGTGGTGACCGCAACCTTGGTCACCACATTTTGATACAGGGGTGAATCATCTCCATCAAAAAGAGATTGGGCATCATAGAACACTCGTAGCCGGCGAGCGGTGAACTCACCACCGTTGAATTCAATCCGAAGATTTCGAATGGTCACAGCTGAGAGAAGCGCTGGTGAGATTCCACTATAGGAGACTCGAATCCCTGCGGTTCTTTCCAAATCCCCAAGGATTTGACTCCGAAGAGCCTCAGCACGTTCTTGTGCTTGCATGCGAATGGGCCCATAAAGAGCCGCCCCAACCCCCACAAGTACCAGAAGAATCATGATCTGAATCACATGAATGGTTTTTTTCATGGGGCATCCTCTTGAAAGAACACCCGAAGCCGCCCCTGCTGCACGCCAAAATCATCAGGACGTGCTTCAAATATGATTTCAAGAGCCAGCGCCGCCGCATACCGATCGACACGAACATCTCCAGATCCTGGGGCCGTAGCATCGGCGGAAAGCACCTGTCCAGAAGGAGCAACATGAATGAGAAATTCCATATCATTCAAATCCACCAATTGTTCCGGCAAATGCGATAAATCCATCATAGGGAAGGACAGAATAGCGCGTTTTTCTCCACTTGCCCAAGTCAAGCTCCATGGGGAAGAGTTTTCTGGAAGGTTATGATCTTTCTCTGGTAATGCAATGCCTGCAAAGGGATCCAAGACAGAATCCGGGTTTAGGAGAGCTCTTGCCGACCCCCTCCGACGAGGGGGGGGGGGACGACCATGTGGCAATACGGGGAACCGTAGAAGTTGTGACAACATCTTGGGAAGTCAGTTCAAGTTCCCCTTCACGAAAATCATGGGACACAGCAACCTTTGCCTGGGGTATGAGGCGCTCATTGGGAAGTGAACGACGATGTGAAGTCCAAGAAGAATCCCTTCCAATGGAGCTTTGCCGTGTCGTTAAGCGTGAGGTGGACAAATCCATTCGAATTTGAAGTGAAAACGTCTCCTGTGAAGACCTTTGTTCCGGAAGAGCCACCCATAGAACAATGAGTATGCCCCCGTGAACAACAATGGATGCCCAAAATGCCCGCTTCACTTGCTCTGGCCTGCTCTGAGGGTTTCCAGACTCGCGGCCTCTAAGCCAGCCTCACGGATTCGGTCTAACAGGGCCACCGTTTTTCCAAATGCCACCGTTTCATCGGCTTGCACAATCACCATATCCGAGAGGCCCTGAGAAGCCTGCTCCCGCAGGGTCCCACTCAACGACTCCCAAGGGATATCCACACCATTCACAGCCGTGGAACCATCCGCACGAAGCATCACGACAAGCCCTTCCACAGAAGCTTCTTCTCCCGTGGAAGATTCAGGTAATGTCACATCAATGAAGCGTTCTTCTCGAAAGCTTGTATTGATCATGAAAAAGAGAACCAAGAGAAAAATAATATCAATCAAAGGAGTCAGGAGCGGACCGCTTCTACCGCGACGCCGCTTGATTCTCTCTCGGGCGCGCATAAGAAACGCCTCCTTTTGTCAAACACTCCGTCAAAACTTCTTCCATTTGATCGGCATGCCGCTCTTCGAGAGCTTCAAAAAGATGCTGAGCCAACATCACAGGAATGGCCACAGCCAATCCCGCAGCTGTGGTCACCAAGGCCTGGGAAATCCCCCCTGCCAATTCTGTAGGATCGGAGCTTCCCGTCGCACTCATTCGAGAGAATGCAGAAATCATACCCGCCACCGTTCCAAAGAGTCCCATCAAAGTGGCCAGATTGGCAATGCCAGAGAGTATGGGCAAACGACGCTCCATCTTATCCAACTGGCGGTCTCGAAAATTCTCTAATCGCTGTTGGAACAAACGCGGAACAGTCCGTGTTCGGGTTGAAAGCGCTGTATACAACAACTGATAAGCCGGAGATCCCTCTTTATCTGAAAAATGAGAAAGCACGTCCTTTGCTGTGGATTTTCCAAAAAGCCCCAGGGCCGTTGTCATGCCCTCCCGACTCCGTGGACGAATTTTCCAAAAAAAGAGTCCTCGCTCAATAATGACCGTTCCACCTATGACTGAGAGAAGCAGCAAGGGAAAGAGCAAGATCCCATTTTGCCATATCATTTCCTTCATCCATCACTCCAACCAAATTCTACCCCAACCGAGAATCCGCCTCGGGGGATTTGTGCGGCAAATCGTGCACCCGTTCTCCAGCCATCAAAAAATTCAACCGCACTATGCAATTCTATTATCGGCACAACCTCGCGAATTCCCGGTATGCCACTTCCTTTCACCACATCTTGAGTACCAAAACTCAAATCCACTTCCCAGGATCTTCGTTGATACTCCACCCGAATCAACCACGGGAGTAAACGCCCATCCCAGCGCCATCCCAGCTCACCATGCCAACGAATCACGCCCTTTCCCAAGGGTATAGAGATGTTCCCATGCCCTCCGCTTCGTGGAGTGGATTCCAGCACTATCCGCTGATTTTCCACCAGGGCAAAATGTCCCCACGAAGTCCAGAGGTTGAAAAGTAGATGGGGACCGAGACTCCCTCCACTCCAAAAAACAGAAGCATCCACATCCCCTGAAATGGGTGCAGTAGAATCCCACCCAAGAAGGTCTTCACTCCGTAAGGATTCTTGGGTGCGTGACGAATGGGCATCCAAGGACAGTTCTGAATTCAACTCCAGTCCCCAACCATCCTTCTTCCATCGTAGAGAAATCCAAGGGGCCCCAGCCCAGCCGGTGGAACTGGAATAGGATGCCTCAGCTCCGGCAAAAAACTCCAGCCCCAATGGTTTCCATTCATATCCCAGCCCAAGGGCGCCTACCCCGGCTCCTCCCCATATGTTTCCATACCAGAATCCCGCACGAACCCTTTGTTGAAGAAACCAGCCCTCTGACCATTCAAAACGCCATTGTTCTAAAGCATCCCAGCGGAGCTCATGGCCAAAAGAGGCATAGTTCCAACCAAAGTTCCCCCCAAGGGGGGTGACATATTCTCCATCACTCAAGGCCAACACCTTGGGGGTCTTATTGTAAGGACCGGCCTCACCCAACTCCCCACGAAAAGAAAACGGCGCTTCTCTTTGGAACTCCACACTGGTGCTTTGTCTCCCTGATTGTTCCTGATTCAAAGGAAACCGGGAATGCAAACGCAAAGAATATTCCGAATCCCAGGAATAACGCCCATTCAGCCTGGCTCCATCCCACCAGTCCACATCCAACATCCATTGAGTTTGTGGAGCAGAATCAAGACTGGGATGGCTAATAACCCCACCATCAAGAGCTGGAAGAAAATCAGGTTGGTCCCTCTGAAGAGGGATCGGCCTAGAAGAAGTTTGTGGAAGAGGATGCAGCTTTCGCATAGAAAGAGGAGACATCCGCCAATGAGGAAGAGGATGAGATGGTATTGGAGGAATGGGTAAATACTCCTTCCCCCCACTTTTGATCACCCAATCAGGAAGATCCAACTCCTCTCCCGAAGCGATGGAAACTTGGACACAAAAAAGGAGAAAAAGGAAGCAATGGAACCAGAGACATCGGGGTGGACGGGTCATAGGCATCGAGCCTATCTTAACGGATTATGGGGCTTCCCCGGAAGGAACTTGCATGAAAGACAATAAAACACGGGAAATTTGGTCAGAACTGGTGGTAATTGAGGGCATTGATGGTGCCGGAACCACCACCCTCTCCCGCTTACTCTCCCAGGAACTCACCAACGCAAACATCCCGCATCAGAACAGCTGTGAACCCACAGACAGCCCCATAGGTCGGGTGATTCGAAGCGCTCTGGCAGGAACTTACCCAATTCAGAATGAAACCATGGCCCTCCTTTTTGCCGCCGACCGCCGAGAGCATCTTTGGGGAAAAGGGGGTCTCCAAGATCAAATTCATCAAGGAAACATCGCCATTACGGACCGATATTTTTTCTCATCCCTTGCCTATCAAGGCTTAGATAAGGATGAGGAACTTGTCCTGAATCTCAACGCCCCCTATCCCCTCCCCGGTTATCTCATTTTTCTTGGCATCAATGCAGATGAAGCCATGGCCCGCATTGCTCACCGTGAAGGTAAAGACATCTATGAGACCGTCGATTTTCAAGACCGGGTGGCCGCAGCCTATCGCCATGCCATTGAGGCCCATCGCCACCAGGGCATGGCCGTTCTTGAATTGGACTCGCGTCGACCACCAGAAGAATTACGTGATGAAGCTCTCGCCTTCCTCGCCCCTCTGATTCAGCAAAAATCACACCATTAAGGAGAGCTCCCATGGACCTACTGTCCCATAATCGAGAAGCATGGAATCTTCTTTCTGCTCAAAAGAATGAGTGGACGGTTCCTGCCACCCCTCAGCAAATTGCTCAAGCCAAAGCGGGGAAGATTTCCATTGTCCTCACTCCCACCAAGCCCATTCCCGCCCCATGGCTTGGGAATCTTTCTGGGAAAAAGGTTCTCTGCCTAGCCTCAGGAGGGGGACAGCAAGCGCCCCTCTTAGCCGCTGCAGGTGCTCAAGTGACCGTATTGGACAACAGCCCTGCTCAACTGGCCACCGACCAGCAAGTGGCCCAGCGAGAAGGTTTGGAAATCACCACCATTCAAGGTGACATGCGTCATTTCCCTCAAATTTCCAGCAACCAATTCCACCTCATCATCCACCCCGTTTCCAACTGTTTCATTGATGATGTGCGTCCCCTCTGGAAAGAAGCCTATCGCGTGTTGCAACCTGGTGGAGAGCTTTTGGCCGGTTTCAGCAATCCAGCCATCTATCTTTTTGAACCCGACCTTTGGGACAATGAACAGCGTTTGGTGGTGACAGGACGCATCCCCTACTCCGATCTTGAACAGCGCTCCCCCGAACGACTGGTCCAAATGAAAGCGCAAAAAGAAGCCCTTGAATTTGGGCATACACTTGAAGATCAGATTGCTGGGCAAATTGATTGTGGATTTTCCATCACAGGATTTTACGAAGATCTTTCTAATGATCCTCTCATCGATGCCCACATTCCCATGTTCATCGCCACACGGGCGCGTAAACCTCAGTCTTCTCCATCCTAATATCGACCCCGGCGCGAGCCACCCGCCGGGGGTTTCCAGACTCCATTTTAGCCAAAACGAATGCACTCTTCGTTGAGTAAATCAGGATCAAACATAATCTCAGAATGGTTGTTGAGAACAAGGACGCGTTTTAATCTTTTAAAGCTATTCTTATCAATGATATCTGTGTATATTTTTGACTTTCGATAGTACTTTCCATGCTCTACAACATAATGTAAATCTTCTTCTACAATCTGATAAAGAACATCAAGTTCCTTCAGAGCACGTAGCTCAGCATACAACCTACCATCAGAACACCATATTTTGAGTTGATAGGTCTGATCGGTCTCATTAATGAATCGATAATCCACATTATTGTAAGAGACTGAGGTGCCAGAACTGAAAGGGATTCGAACCGCTCCATCCGGAGCTAATGCATCAGAATGACTGTGAAATTCTGTAACCGTTAATGGGCTTTGAAGAACAATGCGATGAATCGTGTTGGCTAGATTACACAATCCTCCACCAATACCAGCCTGAAGAACTCCTTTTTTCAAGATTCTACCTTCTGAATACCCTCTTCTTTTTGAAGGATTCCCAACACGTTCCCAAAATGAAAACATTTCACCTGGTTTAATCAAAAGATGATGAATTTTTTCTGAGGCGAGTTGAATATTTCTAGCCTTATTCTCCTGAAGAATTGGATCAATGTCCTTCCCTTTTTTTATAAGGGAAGAATTGTATTCAGAAATCAAAACCGGTAAATCTGTTGAATCAATTTTTTTTGCGAATCGATTCTGAGAGGATAAATCCTGAATTTTTCGCTTCAAAATTTCTTTCTTCAGTGATAACGAATAACAGATGGGGTTTAAATCACAAAAGAGAATTTCTTTTTTTATAAGCATTTTTACTTTAGAACTCAAAAGGCACCTCTTTTTTTACATTGCCCATTCGATCCTGATATCTCCTTTGAAAGGAATACAGCGTCAAAACAAATCTTTCTAGCTGTCGTTTTTTTCCAATCTTTTCTTGATTAGAAACCCGCATATATTCAACCAAAATACTTGCTATACCACATCGATTTGAGCCAACAATATCCGTAAAAACTTGATCTCCAACACAAAAGACTTGATTTTTTTCTAAATTGAGAATTTCTAGTGCTTTTACATAACCTGTTCGATGAGGCTTCATCGCCTCATCAACATAAGGAATCTCTATATTTTTAATAAAACGTTCAATGCGTTCTTTGCTATTGTTTGAGACCAAAACAATTTTAAAGTTTAACGTTTGAAGATAACGAAGAAGACTCTCTATCTGATGATTAGAATCTTTACCATGATGCACTAATGTATTATCAATATCAAATAAAATACCTCTATATCCAGTTCTAAATAATTTTGGATAATCAATATGGAAAACACTTTTTACATATTCATAGGGAAAAAAATTTTTAAACATAGCACTTATCAGATTCGAGGCATTCAAAAACGTTGTGAATTTGATTAAGAAAACCAACACCAAACTTTTGCTCAAAAAAAGCACTTCCAATGGTAAAATAGTCAGGAGAAGCCTCTTTGATCTCATTCAGGCGCTGAAAACTATCTATGCTTCCAGCAATGCAAACTGGAGCATGAATTTCGTCAATGAATCTCTTAATCAAATCTTCTCTATCACCCTCAAATCGATATCCAAGAAGATCAATCCCAAAAACACCTTTATGAATGATCTTTTTGGCTTCTTCAAGAATACCATCAATACAACCTTTTAGTATGGATGGGCGACCAACTACTTCACCAACAAAGGGCATGTAATGAATCTGATGGCTCTGGCAATAATTATGAATAGAGTCATGATATTTTGTCCCCATGAGTAAATCACAACCACAATCAAAGGCTTTCCTCGCTCCTTCCAGACCACCTTCTTCACTATAATCAACAACTTCAAGAGCAATGGTATTTCCATCATCTTTCATTCTTTTAAATAATCGTCTCATTTTTTCATCAGATAGACCTTGCTCCTTAAACCCCCAAATTTTTGCCTTTGATGTTTTACAATTCTCATAAATTTCTTCTGCATTTGTTACCGTCAAATCATTTTGTGTCAGCATCACAATAAGCTGAGATCTCATGGTTTCTCCTTTGCTTTACTTTATAGCTTATAAAATCAACTGCTGTCCCTCTTTTTTTTAAAATAAATTGAATAATCAGAACAAAAATAGGATTCATAAGACAATAAGCTTTCTAAATTATTACTCTCGAATTCAAATAGTAAGTGCGACAAAAATCTCATCCTGAGAATACAACACTTTGTATCCTACAGGGAAAATTTTGGAGCATGAGAATGGTATATACACAAGTATCCACAGAAGAGCGTTACCGCATATCGCTCTATAGAACGCATCGATTTTCTATCCAGAAAATTGCCAACCTCCTAGGCCGTCATCGCAGCACCATCTACAGGGAATTAAAGCGAAATGCCAAACCCTATGATGGCTACTATCGCGCTGAAGAAGCCAGCTACAAAGCCAACGCCAGACGGTGGAAATCCCGCAGGGGAACCAATTTCTCCAAGGGCCAATGGAAAGTCGTCAATTTCTATATAAGGCTTGATTGGTCACCTGAGCAAATCTCCAATTCCTTCAAAGAATTGGGCCTCTTTAGCATCAGTCATCAGACAATCTACTCCTATATAAAACGAGACAAGAAGAATGGTGGATTCCTCCATGAACATCTATGTCAAGCTGGCAAGAATAGACGCAAAGGATATGGAAATAGCGATTCTAGAGGCGTTCTAAGGGGGAAAAGGCCCCTAGAAGAGCGACCCAAAGCTGCAAACAACAGAACTGAAATCGGGCATTTTGAGGTGGATCTGGTTCATGGGAAGCAGCACAAAGATTGCATTATGACTCTTGTCGACCGCTATTCGCGGTTTCTCATCATCAAGAAACTTCATTCGAAAACCATGGACGAAATCAAGGATGCCCTCATTCCTCTCATTCGTAAATTCAGCATGAAAACAATTACGGCTGACAATGGAACCGAATGGCATGCCTTCAAAGAAATCGAAAAACGAACTAAAGTTAAATTCTACTTTGCGAAGCCCTACCACTCTTGGGAAAGAGGATCCAATGAGAATGCGAATGGGCTGATAAGGCAATACCTTCCAAAGAGCAAATCAATGGAAGGTATTGATCAATATAAATGTAATAGAATCGCGAAGCTCATTGATTCCTAATCCATTGAGCAAAAAAAAACGGCACCCATGGGAAGAACCAATCTATTCTGGTTTTAAATCCTTACGAGCAATCATATCTTTTATCATTTCCTGCCAGTATTTCGCAAGAAATGGAGGGTTCTTCATGCTATCATGAATATACGAACGATCAGCACGTGAAAGATCAAGAACGGATGTAATCATCTCTTCCTGATAAAATCCCGCCTCTGCAAGAGGTAAACCACTTGGCTCCCGTATAAAAGAGGAGCCACAGGACATCATTTTTCCATCTGGTCCCATTCCAACAGTGTTAGCAACACAATGGAAAATCTTTGAATTCGGTCCAATGGGTTGTTGAGCCCTACCAGAAGTGCGTTTCCAGCTCACAGCTTCTATTTCATCAGAACTACTTGAAGGATGAAAGAGAATTTGGGCCCCCGCCATTGCTGGAATCCGATAGAGTTCAGGGTGTCGCCCATCACGGCAAATCACAAGAGTACAAAGTACTCCATCAATTTCAAAGAGAGACAGTTTATCTCCCCCACGGCAATAGATCTTTTCATCCTCACCAGCTGTATTGATCTTGGCATATTCATGAACAATGTCACCTTTAGGGCTAATGACATGAGCAATATTCAGAAAACGATCCTTCGTCTTCTGAATGGTGCCAACAATCACCCAAATATCATGCTCTTGAGCAGTACGACAGCATTTTGCTAATGCTTGATTCACATGGTCCGAATCCAACTCTACAACCGTTGGTAAATGGTAACCTGTCAGGTTTGCCTCTGGAAAAAGAACAACTCTACTTCCGGCTTTTGCTGCTTGAGAAATGTAATGAAGTGTTCGCTCAATATTGAATTCTAAAGACTTGGCCCAGTGCATTTGAACGCATGAGACTTGTAATGTTTTTGTCACGTTGATCCTTATTCTCCTACAAATCAAAGAAAATATCCTAAAATAGCAACTCTAGAATATTCTGAAATAGAGAAATACATCAATGGAATCCAACTTTCCCTGCTACTTGCTAAAATGCGCTCTTTAACCAAATGAATACATTAGTACATAAGCAATGATTCGCCTTAATAGAATTATATTTATGTTTCTTCTGTGCATTAGGAAGTAATTTAGTGAAATTGAATATCGTTCCCCATTCATTCTTCTATCGACTGTTTAGATTCAGTAAAATTTGAATTCATCTTAATCTGATTCTTCCAATTTCTGTTTAAAAAATTAAACACAGCACTATTTAAGCTTGAGTGTGCCTATTCATAACCTGACCTATTCTAAGTCATTCTAAACGAAGGAATAAGAAAATTTCACCATCATCCACGCAATAGTCATTGATCCTGCCTTGAAATTCTGGACGACCAGTTAAGACCGATTTCATTAGAATGAGGAA
>JAKSCK010000021.1 GCA_022360655.1 Spirochaetales bacterium
CCCCCGTCATGTCGGCAATTTCCGCCGCCCGCGCAACCCTCGCGCCACGGGGGAGCAAAGCGGCGTCGGCCAATCTCCGCATCTACGACCAAGTAATCCCTTCTCAATCCGCAGATTGCGTGTTTAACTTCCAGACAGGGAATGACTTTTATTACCGGGAGGAACTTATGACACAGGTCACCATGACCGTGAACGGCCAGGCCGCGTCCGGCGATGTAGAGGGGCGCACGCTGCTCTCTACCTTTTTGCGCGAAAACCTGAGCCTCACAGGCACCCATATCGGATGTGACACCAGCCAATGCGGCGCCTGCGTCGTGCATGTGGATGGCAAGGCGGTGAAATCCTGCACCATGCTGGCGCAGGAAGCGGACGGCGCGACGGTCGACACGATCGAAGGTCAGGCCAACGCGGACGGGTCGCTGAACGTGATCCAGCAGGCGTTTCAGGACCATCACGGCCTGCAATGCGGGTTCTGTACGCCGGGCATGGTGATGTCGGCTGCGGCTCTGCTGAAAGACAATCCCAAACCAACCGAAGCCGAGGTTCGGGAGTATCTGGAAGGCAATATCTGCCGCTGCACCGGATATCACAACATTGTCAAAGCGATCATGGCCGCGTCCGGTCAGGACGTCGGCGCCATCGCGGCGGAGTAATCCGGGACGCGCGCGGCCGGGAGGGCCGGGCGCACCAAGGTAGCGGCGCCCGTGGCGGCGCCAACCCAGGGAGGACATATCATGCCAAAGGATCATGGCATCGGCGCGGCACCCAAGCGGCGCGAAGACCTGCGGTTCCTGACCGGAACCGGGCGTTACACGGACGACATCAATATCCATGGCCAGACCTATGCGCATTTTCTGCGCTCGGACATGGCCCATGGCACGATCAACAGCATCGACACCAGCGCGGCTGCGGCCATGCCGGGTGTGCTGCGCATCTTCACGTCTAAAGACTTCGAAGGCGTTGGCGGCATCCCCTGCGGTAGGCAGGTAACCGACCGCTTCGGCCAGCCGATACAGGAGCCCAAGCATCCGGTGCTCGCCGAAGGCAAGGTGCGCCATGTCGGCGACCCAATTGCTGTCGTGGTGGCCGAGACGGCCGAGCAGGCCCGCGATGCGGCCGAGGCCATCGATGTGGACATCACCGAGCTTGAGCCGGTGCTCGACATGAAGGCGGCTATTGCGGACGGCGCCACCAAGGTGCACGACGATCTGACCTCGAACCTTTGCTACGACTGGGGTTTCGTCGAAGAAAACCGCGAGGCCGTGGACGAGGCGATCAAGAACGCCCATCACGTCACCACGCTTGAGTTGACCAACAACCGCCTTGTTGCCAACCCGATGGAGCCCCGTGTGGCTGTAGGCAACTACGACCTCGCGACGGATGAACACACGCTTTACACCACCAGCCAGAACCCTCACGTGATCCGGCTGCTGATGGGCGCCTTCGTCCTTGGCATCCCCGAGCACAAGCTGCGCGTTGTCGCGCCGGATGTGGGCGGCGGTTTCGGTTCCAAGATCTACCACTACGCCGAAGAGGCGTTCGTGACCTTCGCCGCCAAACAGCTTCGCCGTCCGGTCAAATGGACGTCGTCCCGCTCCGAGGCCTTCCTTTCGGATGCCCAGGGTCGCGACCACGTCACCAAGATCGAGCTGGCGATGGATGAAAACGGCAAGTTCCTGGCGATCCGCACGGATACCTACGCCAACATGGGGGCCTATCTGTCGACCTTTGCCCCGTCGATCCCGACATGGCTGCACGGCACGTTGATGGCCGGTAACTACACGACGCCGCTGATCTACGTGAATGTTAAGGCTGTCTTCACCAACCCCGTTCCCGTTGACGCCTATCGCGGAGCGGGGCGGCCC
>JAKSCK010000132.1 GCA_022360655.1 Spirochaetales bacterium
GGTCGGGCTATTCGGGGGTTCCGTCCTCGTTCCTCGGACCAGCTCCGCCGCCCCTATTATCCCTGACGCAGTTGAGCGGAATGGATGAGCTCGTTCATCCATTCCCGAGACAAGGTAGGGACCGCGGAGCGATCCCTAGATGCAGCCCGGAGCAGAGGGGCTGTTGCAAAAGTTAAACAACAACAGCCCCCAGAAGAGTAAGGCCCAAAGGAAATGAAAATCCTTAGGGAATCTGCTCCAAAAGCTGCTCATCCTTCAAAAAAATAGATTCGTTTGGAAAATCGGAACGTGCTGAATCCAATATCTGCTGAGCCTTGGCATAGTTCTGACTTTGGAAAGCCTCAGCAAAGGCATTGTGCAACGTGACAATGACGTTCCCACGATACACATTTTCTAGTCGTTCCCATTGAGAAATTCTTTGATACTCCACGGGGGCACGGAGCAAAAATCGCCAGCCCTTTTCCCAATCCTCTTCGTTGCTGAGGCGTTTGGCTTCACGACTCCACAGATACACAGCCGCTTCCTCCCAGCGAGATTGAGAGATCCATTCCTGGGAATAAGCCTCATCAACAACACGCAGAGCTTCTTCAAAAACACCTTCTCGAATAGCAAGATCCACTCGTCGCTCTTCAATTCCCCGTTGCTGTTCCTTCACAAAGGCGAATGGTAGAGAGGGAAAGGACTGCCATTGAGTCAAAAAGAACTGGGCTTCTTCTATCTTTCCTGATCTTAGATACTGAGTGATTTGATTCCCAAAGAGCGCCTGGCTGGCCTGAACCAGTCGATTGGATTCTCCAAGAAGGGCTCCCCCCCTCTGGAGAAGGCTTAATCCCTCCTCTCGAAGATTGGCCCGATCCGCCCAAGCAGCGTAATTCACCAAGGAGGTTTCAAAATCCATACGGGCCAAATCACTCTGGGCCAGAGTCCATCGATCAAGAGCCAATCCCACAGTGGCACCCCATTCACCCTGATCTTGCAATGCAACAATTCGATTCTGAAGAATCAGTGAGATCAACTCCTTTTCTCCAATCCGTTGCCTCTGACGATAGTTTCCAGGAGGAACATAGGTAAAACCGGTTCTCCCTGAAAAGGCATCAATGGCCTCTCGTTTTGTTCCTGGATTAAAGCCAAAGGCCGTGGTGGTTTCTACATCAATCCCCTCATTTTCGGAGAGAACCACTCGACAGAAGGCATGGTCGCGAGTCAAAACTCCTTCCACAACCAAATCATCTGCCAACAACAAATAAAGTACTGCTGAGGAAACACAGTTGTAGGTTCCTTCTGAAAGCAGAACATCCAATCGAGTCTGGCTCTCAACATAGCGAGAGAGCAGATTTTCATGCATCCATTCTAAGAGCGCCTCCCCTCGTTCAGCTTCAGAACCCTGAAAACGAGGAAGGGAGGAATGAATTTCCATAAAGCGTTGATACTCTTTCTCTGGATTTTGTGCTCCAGAGGCAAGAAATGCAGCATAGGCCCGATGTGAGAGACTCATTGGTTCCGGTTGATTGGCAAGAAAAGCAATCTGAGGATGAGGTTCCAAACGAGGTGCACTCGCTCCCATTTCTTCTTGTGAGATAAAGAATAGAAAAAGGACCACACTCACCCATCCCAGAAAATGATGGTTATGGAGTATCATGAAACCTCCCTGGGGGTGTTTGCCACCCTCGCGTAATAATATTACTTTCTTGGAGAACCGGTACCAGCCCTTCTGGGAACGGCTCAGCATTTCTTTATTATTGGAGGAAGGGAATGACACCTGAATGGGATCTTGTTGTAATTGGTGGTGGACCAGGAGGCATGACAGCCGCTCAGTATGGTGCACGTGCAAACCTCAAAACTCTTGTTATTGAAGAAATGGCACCTGGTGGAGCTGTGCTTCTCATCAGCGATATGGAAAACTATCCTGGTTTTCCAGAACCTGTGAATGGCTATGAGTTCAGTGATAAAATGCGAGGTCAAACGGAAAATTTTGGAGCCCAATTTCAATCAGCCACAGCCACTGGTCTGCGAAAAGAAGGCGATATTTACACTGTAGAAACCACAGATGGAGAATACACCGCTTACACGGTTGTGCTTTCAACTGGGGCAAAGCATAAGCATCTGGGAGTCCCCGGAGAAGAAGAATTTTCAGGGCGAGGCGTTTCCTACTGCGCCACCTGTGATGGCCCATTTTTTAAAAACAAAAAAATGCTGGTGGTGGGCGGTGGTGATTCAGCCTGTGATGAAGCTTCTTATCTTGCCAATCTCACCGATCGAGTTGTGATGATTCACCGTCGAGATCGTTTCCGAGCCCAAAAAGTGCTTGCGGATCGGGTGAAGGCCAATCCCTCTATTGATGTTCGATTCAATCACACACTGGAGCGCATTGAAGGTGAGGGAAAGGTCAACAAGGTTGTTCTGAAACGCACCGATACAGGTGAAACCTATGAAGAGGAAATGGATGCTGTTTTTGTGTTCATTGGGGCCATTCCTCAAACACAACTCGCCAATGATCTTGCTAAAGATGAAGGCGGGTATCTGATCACAGATCAAAACATGGAAACATCCTCAACTGGCCTATTTGTGGTTGGAGATGTTCGGTCCACCCCCTTCCGCCAAGTGGTGGTGGCCTGTGGTGAAGGAGCCGTCGCGGCCCATGTCGCCGCCGCTCGAATTGATGACATAAAGGGCGAAGCCTACGGGGCGGTGTAGACTTGCACCGATTCGCTCCCCTCTCCATCCTCCCCCTCTTGTTCTTTCTCTGTGTTGCTTTTGGGGGAGGTGCCCAGGAAACACCCCATTTCTCTGATGATGTTGCACCAGAGGTATTGGCTCAGTCTTTGGTGAATGCCATGTCAGACCAAGAGGCTCTTGGTCAAACTCTGATGTTTGGTTATCCAGGACAAGCTCCTGATCCATTGATTCTCAAAAGAATCCAAGAGCAGGGATTGGGAGGTGTCAAGATTTTTGGCTGGAATGCCACAGATCTGAACGTTCTGGCTGAAACAGTGGGTCGCTATCAGCGTGAATCCATTTCCACACGGTTTGGGATTCCCCTGCTTGTTGCAACAGATCAAGAGGGGGGATGGGTGCGCCATGTCAAAGGAGAAAGTTCCATTACTCCTGGAAACATGGCCATTGGAGCCGATGGCCTGCCCTATGACGCCTGGAAGACAGGCGAAATCATTGGCAAGGAACTGGCTGCAGTGGGAGTGAATATGAATTTTGCTCCCACAGTGGATGTTTTTGTTGATCCTCGTGCGGATGTGATTGGCCCTCGAGCCTTTATGGCCGATCCTGGTCAAACGGGGATTTTAGGCCTTTCCTTTGCCAAAGGCCATGAAGTTTCTGGGGTCATCGGAACCGCAAAACACTTTCCTGGACATGGGGATACCTCAGAAGATTCCCATGGCACACTTCCCACGGTGAATGCTCCCCTCTCTCTTTTACGAGAGCGAGATTTGATTCCGTATCGCACCCTCATTGCTGGTGGTATCCCAGCCATCATGGTGGGACATTTGGCCTTCCCTGAAATCACTGGGAACCGTGTCCCTGCCACCCTTTCCCCCGTCCTCTTAGAAACCCTTTTACGGGATGAATTGGGGTTTGAAGGGGTCGCCATCACCGATGATCTTTTTATGACAGGAGCACGAAGCGATGGCTCACCATTGGATGAGGTGTGTTATCGTGCCATGACCGCAGGTGCAGACCTACTCCTTGTTTCTCAAGGTCCGAATGATCATCAAGCCATCAACAGCACATTGCTTGAACGAATGAAGGAAGAGGAGTCATTTAATGCCCGTGTTCGTCAAGCGGCAGCACGTGTGATTGCAATGAAGGCCCGTTACATCAAAGGGAAGAATGCTGTTCCCCTTGAACCTGCAACAGAGGAAATGGCCATACCGGCTCAAGAAGCTCCCAGCTTTTTTCTCGAACAAGCCGCCCGAAGCATCACAGCGGTTCGGTCAAAACGCCTTCCTCTACCACCAGAGGAGGCTGGAAAGGTTCTTCTGGCAGGATTTTATCCCGATTTTTTTACTGCTGGTTTAGAACGCTATGAAGAGGCAAAAACCTGGAAACTCACCTATCAAAGTGATGTTGCCAGTTATCAACAGCGAGGACGGGAACTGCTGCGGGCGGCTCAAAACTATGACACGGTCATTGTTCTTTTACCGGATGAAGATATGGCCATTCTTCTTGAAGAATTGGAACCCATCGCATCAAAAGTCATTGTTCTCTCCGTTCTTTCTCCGGCCCATTTGGATGCGCTGAGTTGGGCTCAAACAAGTTTGGCCGCATATGGAACTGGTGAAGAAAGCTTTAAAGCCGCATTTGCTGCCCTGGCAGGAGATTTCACACCCCAAGGGACTCTCCCCATTCCACTCCAGAGTGTCCCATGAGTTGGAAACCTGTAAGTTCTCACCTAGCCCCCTCCTGCATGCAATTTCTTGAACAAAAAGAATGGAGGCATGTGAGTCTTACAGCGCGTCTTGGAAAGAAGCGCCCCCAAAGAGGCCGGGCTGGCGATGGAAAGATTTGGTGCCGAGTAACACCGGAACACCAGGTGAATGGAGTTTTGTTTCTTTCTCGTTCAGGAGTGGTTATTCCCACTTGTGATGAAATCACTCACCAAGATCAACAAGAACTCACCCCATTGCTCCATTCGTTCTTCCCCTCACTGTTTTCTTTTATGGGTACACGGTCCACCGTTCTTCAACTGGAAGCTGTGATGAAAGAAGCCCCACCAGATGCGCAAGATTACCGGCTTCTTGTTCTAAAAAATCCTGTTGCCAAGCCAGCAAGAACAGAACCCAACATCATGGTTCGCCAAGCCACTCTAGACGACCTCAACCAAATCTGGCCCCTTGAACGGGAATACTACGATGAGGAGGTTCTCCGGCAAGGACGAACACTCTCAAAATCAGTTGGGATAAAAATGCTGCGAAACACATTAGAGCAGCAGGTTGTGTACTGTGTGCTCTATCACAACCAAATCATAGCCAAGGCCAACACCAATGCCCGAGGCAGGCAATTTGATCAAATCGGCGGTGTGTTTGTACCACCCTCATTGCGGGGAAAATCCTTAGGACGACTTGTGATGAATGCTCTCCTTTCCCATATTGCTTCAGAAAATCGAAGTGCTTGCCTTTTTGTGAAAAAAGACAATACACCGGCTCTATCCCTCTATCACGGCCTTGGTTTTGAGGATCAAGGAGCTTTTCGAATCAACTATTGGCGTTAATAGCAAAAAACACGGTATTCTGCTCGTGGAGGTTCTTTCATGCGGATTCTCATGCTCACCAGTGAAGCGCACCCCTTTGTGAAAACCGGAGGCTTGGCCGATGCCGTTCCCGCCCTTGCCACAGCTCTCCATGCAATGGGGCATGATGTTCGGCTCATCCTTCCTCGTTACTATTCTATTGACAAGACAACATTAAACCTCCACAACACTCCTATTGGCGTTCCTATGGGAGAGGAAGAACTTTGGTGTGGTATTGGAGAAACCACACTTCCTGGAACCACGGTGCCAGTGTACTTTGTTGATCGAGAGGATTTATTTGGGAGAGAGGGAATCTACGGACCGGATGGCTCCCAATCTTGGCCAGACAATCCCCGGCGCTACGCCTTTCTTTCTGCAGCCGCGTTTCAGGTTTGTCGTTATCTTCAATGGATTCCAGAAATTCTTCACCTCCATGACTGGCCAACAGCCCCTGCAGCAGGACTCTTGGAACACCAAGAACGAGACTTGGGATTTGCCAAAACAGCCTCTGTTGTAACCGTTCACAACTTGGGTTATCAGGGGATCTTTGACTCCAATGCCCGACATCACTTTCCCAATCAAGGAAGCTTCTTTCCCCCAGGGAATGTGAACTTTCTTGCAGCAGGTTTACAACATGCGCAGAGAATCACCACCGTTTCCCCCACCTATGCCCAGGAAATCCTTGAGGAACCCATGGGAGCGGGACTCTCTGCTTTATTGACTCCCAGAAAAGACCGTCTTTCTGGAATCCTCAATGGAATGGATTATCAGGAATGGAATCCTTCCACTGATCCAGCTCTTGAAAACAACCACTATTCCTCCCGTTTCATGGGGGGAAAAAAGCGCATCAAAGCAGCTCTCCAACATGAGATGGGCCTGCCGATTCGTCCCCATCTTCCCCTTTTTGGCATGATTGCCCGACTCACAGAGCAAAAAGGCGTTGATTTACTCCAGTCTCCAGATTCACCAGCCTTGCAGGCTGTACGGGAAGGACGGGCCCAATTGGTGATATTGGGCAGTGGAGAGCAACGCTATGAAGAGGCCCTTCGTGCAATGGCCCATCAATTCCCAACCCAATGTGCTGTTCAAATCGCATTCAGCGGTCCCTTATCCAGAAAGATTGAGGCTGGAAGTGATTTCTTTCTCATGCCCAGCCGCTATGAACCCTGTGGTTTGAATCAGATGTACTCATTAGCCTATGGAACACTCCCCGTGGTTCGGCAAACTGGGGGACTCGCTGATAGTGTCCTGGACATGGCTCATCCGGATGGAGATGGTTTCATTTTTGAGGATTACAGCTCAGAAGCTCTTGGAAAGGCAATGGAACGTGCAATTCAGTTCTATCATGAGAAAACAGCCATGAAAAAAGCACGGAAACGCGCCATGAAACGTCGCTTTGATTGGAAGAGCTCGGCCGCAGAGTATCTCCAGGTTTACCAACAGGCCCTCGCTGATCTCTAAAGACGCTGGAAGGCTCTCCCCACTTTGGTGCTGTTAGGATTCAAAGTCATCGACTCCACAAGGGGAGCTTTCCGTTCTTCCATGAGGAAGGAGGCTGGCTCAAGAGCATTCCTTACTCTTTTTCCAGCTTCCCCAATAATCGAGCCTGACGATACCGCAGAGCCTGACGATGGCTAGGCGATAGAGGGAGCATTTCCAAGCCTTCTAATGCCTCTATAGCTCTAGGAATGTTTCGTTCCCGATGCTCATAATCCTTGGCCAATTCCACTGCGGCCACAAAGTTTAATCCAGTGGCTAGAATCTCTTTCCAAATCTGTTGAGCCTCCTGCCGCTGTCCTTGACGTTTGAGAAAAAATCCCAGTTCCTGACCGCAACGTCGCTCCCCTCTCTTCCATCCCCATTCCAGCCACGAACGCATCCATTGCTCATCCACCATCTGCCACTGTCTTGCCATGCCAAAACTGGAAGGAGCCATTCCTTGGGGTTCTAATCCATCATCAGAGGGCATAAAACATCCCCATTCCTGAAGATGTGTCAGCAACAAGGCCAAGGACACGATATCTTGAGCATTGTGACGAAAAACCTCTTCTAAGGGCCCATCTTCACCTTTAAGCCAAGTGAACCACGCTTCTGGAGCTTCACTTCCCGGTAAATCATCTTTCCGATGCACTCCCAGAACTTCCCGCTCCAAGGTCTGAAGATCGGTTCGGGGCAACACTTCCTTCCAGAGTCGTCGAGAAGGATGAAGCAAATCCAATTCTCTCCGGGAGAATGGAACCATGCGATTCAACAAAAAACGGGCTTGCAAAACATGGGAATCAAAGGATTTCCCATTGAATGACACCTGAATAGCATCCTCTCCATCCACAAGCTCCTGATAGCGCTCGAGAAGCTGGGGTTCTCCAGGATAATCGGCAAGAAACAACTGAATCACTTGCAAGCCTTGAGGCGTCCACCACCCAAGACCAATCAAGAACGCAATGTTCCCAGCTCCCCCCGAAAGCCCTGTGGTTTCCAGATCATAAAATCGCAGATTCATTTCAGAACAATCAGAAGGAAGCAAAAACCGCAACGAATGGGGAGAACGCCACACATGGTGATACTCCAATGATCGTTCCCAAACACAAGGAGCAATCTCCCTCCACCCCTCACCAGGAGGCCTTTGCCCATCCGTTTTCTTTTTTTCCTTTGAAACAGAAGGAGCAAATCGTCTCAGGCGAGATGCGGAAACACGAGGTGAGGAAGGGCCAGTCCCTTGCGGAACGGCAGAACCTTTTGGAGGTGACGATTCCAGCGAAGGGTTTTCATTGTGAATGTCCTGTTGTGTAGAATCTGTAGGTCTAGTCTTGGATTGTGGTGCCTTACCGGAATCTCTCAGGCGTTTGAGACGCTGTGACAAGGTGCTCATAGGGTCCTTCCCGTTCTGGAGGAGAGCATATTACCATGGGCCCATCCGGGGAATCTTTCCCCAACCCCAATGCCATGAGGTGCATCATGCAAGAGGATCAATACGAGTTTTTCGCTCCCTTCGCCCATATTCCCAACCGTTATGAATGCTGCCGCATCCATGCCCCCAGCCACGGGAGTTTTGATGTGTTCATTGTCATTGAAACCCAAACCCATGAACCGGTCACAGTCTATGTCAATGATGATGCCGGTGTCGCATTCATGGCCTCCCGCTATCCAGAAAGCCAGTGCATTCGTGTGGCCCCCGAGCACCTCACCCTTGAATCCCAACAAAAGGGCTGTCAGGTGGAAGGGTACCTCAAAGCCCAGGAAGGCCCCATTCAGGAAGCGCACCTGGTGTTTCAATGCACGCACGAAAGTGCCCTCAAGGCCGTTCCATATGGCAACAAAGGCTTTTCAGTCTGGGGAAGCCAGTGGAGTTGCACCGGTGTAGACATGGAACAGGAAGCCCAAGTCACCGGTTTTGTTCAAACACCCCAAGGGAAGGAAGAGTTTCATCAAAGCTCTGCCATCATCACACAAGGAAGCTTTGGCCATATTCAGTCGCTTCAAAAATAGTTTAAATCGACCCCGCCTCCGCGGGGTGGATTCCATCCATTTCTTCTTGTCTCAAAGAATCCGGTCTCAACCATTGCCCCAAAAAAGCGGCCGTGGCCACCTTAGGATTTCCAGCCAACACATCCCGTTCATCGGCCGCACCTGTGCATGAAGGACAACCCTTTTCACAACCACAACTGGAAAGGAGCTCATGAGCAGCCTGCACCAATTCCTGCAGGCGTCCACCCAGTCCCTCAGCCAAACCAATCCCCCCTGGAATATTATCATAGACATAGATTCCACTGCACTGATGATGGGGATCCTCAATCCTCCCCAACACCCCAAGATCCCCCCGTTGACAACGAAGAAAAACAGGAGCCACTCGACGCAGCAATGAGGCCACCCGTGACAACACAGGAGCCTTCATTTCCTCAGCCACCTCAGCCCAGGCCAGGCCAGAGGCCTGCTGCGGAATAAAAGCCAAAAAGGCACCACGGGTATGCATTTCCTCTTCAGGAAGATGAATGTCCCCAAAGCCAACATTTTCATGAGTTCCAAAACGAATCTTTTTGTACTTGGCCACCTGACTTCGCACAAGAAGATCGCCTAGATGTTCCTGAACCCCTCCAACATGATGACTCCAATCCACTTCCAGCACCTTGATATCACTTTTCACCAGGGCATCGGTGTAGTAATTCACCGTGGAGGACTCAACATAGGCATGATGATTGGCCAAATCTAATCGTTTCACCTGAAACTGTTCTCCACGGTGGAGATAGATGGCCTCATCATGAAGCATTTCGCGGGCCGAATGGGCATCCATCTCACCAATAACAATGTTCCGCCCTCCCGTCTCATCCACAATCACCACATTGTCATCTCCTCCGCGCCGGAGGGACACCCGTTCAGAAGGATACGAACGATCAGCCCAGTACCACCGCCCCCCGCTTTGACGGAGCACACCTTGCTCCTCCAGATAAGCCAGCAAGTCCTGGGGATCTCCCCCAAAATCTTCCCCCTCTTCAAAGGGAAGCTCAAAGGCTGCACATTTGAGGTGATCAGCAAGAATGTAGAGATTTTGGGGGTCGAGATAAGCCGATTCAGGGGATCGGGAAAGAAAGTAATCAGGGTGACGCACCAGGTACTGATCTGTGGGGTTTGCCGACCCCACAAGAAGAGCCAATGACACATCTCCAGACCGCCCAGCTCGCCCAGCGCGTTGCCAGGCTGAAGCCACAGAAGAGGGGATTCCAGCCAAAACCGCCGCATCCAACCCCCCAATATCAATGCCCAATTCCAGGGCATTGGTGGACACCACACCATGGATGCTTCCATCCCGAAGTCCCTTCTCCACCGCCCGACGTTCTTGAGGAAGATACCCTCCACGGTAGGCTTCCACCCGGATTCGATGATTCTCATTGTACACATTGGTCAAGCTTTCATTGATGTAGCCAGACACCAACTCTGCATGAATACGGCTTTGGGTAAAGACAATGGTTTTCACCTTGGACTTGAGAAGGCGTAAGGCCAATCGCCGAGCCTCCAGCACCACCGATCGACGTATTCCCTGAATGGCATCCACCAAGGGAGGATTGTAGAGAACCAGATGCTTTTCACCGGAAGGAGCTCCATTCCCATTGATCAATTGCACCGGCCGGCCCACCAAGGTTTGAGCCAGTTCTGCCGGGTTTCCAATGGTGGCACTGGCAGCAATGATGCGGGGAGAGGAACCATAGAATCGGCACACCCGGAGCAAACGTCTCATCAAATTCGCCATATGAGAACCAAAAACGCCGGTGTAGGTATGAAGTTCATCCAGTACGATGTATTCCAGGTTACGGAAGAACTCAATCCACTTGGTGTGATTGGGAAGCACTCCAGAATGCAGCATATCTGGATTGGTGATGATGATGCGTCCCCCCTGCCGGGCCGCCATGCGAATGGAAGACGGTGTGTCCCCATCAAAGGTGTAAACCGGAACTCCCAGATTTTCTTCCAAAAGAAGATCATTCAAAGAGGCCTGTTGATCTTGGCTTAATGCTTTTGTGGGGAAAAGATAAAGCGCTCTAGACGCAGGGTTTTGAAGAAGAGTATTTAGAACTGGAAGATTGTAACAAAGGGTTTTGCCTGAAGCGGTGGGAGTCACCACCACAAAATCCTCTCCCCGCTGAGCGGTTTCCCAACATTGGCCCTGGTGAGAATAGAGCCTCTCAATCCCCCTCCCCTTGAGGGCCTCTTGCAAAGACACATCCATGTTCTGTGGGATGGGCACATACTCACCCTTTTTTGAGGGGATGACGGTCCAGTCACTCACATTTGCCATAAAGGAGCCATCATTTTTCAATTCTTTTAACAAAGCACTCAAAGCCATGGGCTATTATGGAAGTCATGCGGGACTGGTGCAACAAAGCCAACCGCCGATAAGATGATGTAACGGAGGACCCTGTGAAGAATGTACTCACCATAATTCTCGGCGGAGGAAAGGGCACACGCCTTTATCCCCTCACAGCCGATCGAGCCAAGCCAGCCTGTCCCTTTGGAGGCAAATATCGCTTGGTGGACATCCCCATCAGCAATAGCATCAATTCAGGGTTCCGGAGAATCTATGTCCTCACCCAATTCAACTCCGCCAGTTTGCATCTCCACATTGGCCGAACCTACAACTTTGATGCCTTCAGTGGAGATTTCTGTGAAATCTTAGCCGCAGAACAAACCTTTGATCATGAGGGATGGTATGGGGGGACCGCTGACGCGGTCCGAAAGAACCTGGATCACTTCCGTGTTCAGAAACCCAGCCATTACATGATTCTCTCTGGTGACCAGCTCTACCGTATGGATTTGGAAGAATATATGCAGCAGCACATGGACTCCGGAGCCCAGGTGACCATTGCCGCCACTCCTGTCAGCCGAAGAGATGCCGATGATTTGGGGATTCTTCGTGTGGATGCACAAGGCCACATTGATGCATTTCTTGAAAAGCCCGGCCCAGGCAAAGACATCAGTGATTATGCCATTCCTGAAAGCGAACGAACGCTTGAGGACCAACAGGGTAATAAGGAATATTTGGCCTCGATGGGCATTTATATTTTCAATGCCGATGTGATGGAAAAGGCCCTGGACAGTGATAAAACCGATTTTGGTAAGGAAATCATTCCTGATGCCATTGGTTCCTTGGATGTCCAAAGCTATGTTTATCGGGGATATTGGGAGGATATTGGAACCATCCGGAGCTTCTACGAATCCAATCTTGATTTAGGTGCTCCTTTCCCACGCTTTAATCTTTACGATCAGCACAATCCCCTCTACACCCATCGCCGGGATTTGCCTCCCACAAAAATCAATGCGAGTACCCTGAAAAATAGCATTGCCTCCGAAGGGTCCATCATCACGGATGCCTACATTTCCCGGAGTTTAATTGGAATCCGAACCATCATTGAGTCGGGAGCAACCCTAGAAGAGGTGTACACCATGGGAGCCGACTTTTATGAAACCCCGGAACAAAAGGCTGCCAACCGTTCTGCCGGCATTCCCAATTATGGCATTGGGGAAGGAACCATGATTCGTGGAGCCATCATTGATAAAAATGCCCGTATTGGACGAGGTTGCCGCATTGGAATAGAACCCCGGGAACGCCCCGATGGAGATCATGAGGGTTATGCCATCCGTGATGGAATCATCATCATCCTCAAAGGGGCCATCATTCCTGATGGAACCTCAATTTAGGAGGCGCTATGGGAGATCGGTGGGACATCACTTGGGAGAGTGATTCTGCATCCATCCAATTTCTTCTCAGATGGTCACCCTGGGGATTAATGGATCCTTGGGTGGTGACCAGAAGGATTCCCTCAGAAGCCGGAATCTTTCAGATCTGGACCAAGGATGCCCATAAGGGTTTGACACTTCTGTTAACAGAAACCGCCTACTATGGCGGGCTCCGTCATGTTCTACGGGAGGCCTTGGATCCTTTGGCTCCAGCAGGAATGCGCTTTCGGGAACAGATGGGAGAGAAGGAATGCTGGTTTCGTTACTGCCTCTGCTCTTCCCATCAACGCTTGATGCAAGTGAGAGACTGGTTTGGCAAGGGAAAAGAAGCGGTGGATGAAGATGGCCGCACCATTTTGGTGGCTCAACGCGATGTCATGCGACGCTTCCCCATCCCTCCCCCAGATGTGGTGACCCGTCATCCTCCTTCTGTGGATGAGGAGTACGGACCGGTTCTTCCGAAAGTGTAAACGCCTCATAACTTACCACTCTCAAATCCGGGATTTGAGAGTGGTCGCCCTAAAAGAACTTCTTCAATGAGAACGTGTTTATGAGGAGTAATGGTGGGGAAAAAGTTGGGGAAGAAGCATGCGATCAGAATCCACAAGCTCCATAGATCCAATCTGCTCTATCTCAACCCAACAGTAATCATCATGCTCAATAAGCTGAGGAGTGGCCTTCTCATCAATGATCACCTGATGCGCCACCAAATCAACGGGGTTGTCTTTGTGAATAAACTGAACCTGGGCCAATTGATCACCCACTTCAATCTGTAATCCCGTTTCTTCCAACCATTCCCGTTTCAAAGCTTGGATCAACGATTCTCCTGGCTCAACCTTTCCACCGGGGAATTCCCACAATCCACCCACACTTCCACCAGGAAGACGGTGCATCAAGAGAATGGAATGACCGCGTTTCGCAATACCTGCGACAGATCGTCCTTGTTCCATTAGAGAAGAGGAAGATTGAGGAGCACGGCATGAAGAATTCCAATCACAACACTGGCAATTCCCACAGCCGTTTGGTAAGGGCCTGAAAATCGTCCCACACGCTCGGCAAGATCCGCAGTGGCGCTTTCTTCATCCTCAGAACGATGATTGGCAAAGAAATCAGCCACAAGAAGTAAACCAGCAGAAATACCTGCAATGCTTGGGAACAATTCCCCAAGAATGGCAATATCTCCAGGAAATGTGGGAAAAAGATTAATCAAACCCACAATCAGTGTCACAGCGCCCAGCACCAAACGGTACCAGGAGTTCTCCATAAATTCGGTATAATCGGAGAATCGATCAAAACGGACTGCGAGGAAACTGCTGGCCAGAGCAACCCCCGACAGTACCGTTGTGAGAACGGTTAATAAGTACAGTTGAAACACGATTCCCTCCTGCTCTCCAGCCGGTTGTATGCCCTTGAATCAGATTCAAGTTAACTCAAGGGTCATTCAGCGTCAACTCGATCTCTTGCGAGAATTCTCCTGCATACACCCACACATGGGTCACATCTTGTTCTCTCAGGTCCAGCAGAAGCACATTCTCTTCTTCTGCTGGCTTCAAAACTCCAGAATCTCGCCCAACCAGTGTCTTGCCATCAAACACTTCCATGGAGAGGGGAACCTGTTCCTGGGCTTGGTGTTTTTTCTCCCATTCAAAGGCAATGGTAAGGCGAGAGAACTCCCCTGAAACCTGTTTTATTTTAGCAGAAACAGGGCCAAGATTCACTTTGGTTTTTCTTTCAATGGCCCAGGGAACAAGGATTCCAGCCATCACGGCCAAAAGAAGCAAGTCAATCCAAAAAAGTCGGCGCGATGACCGGATTCCATCGCCATTTCTCAAGCCACGACGGGGACGGAGAATGCGTTGACGTTCTTCAGAGCTGTAATCGTTATTGTATGCCATCCACCAATTTGTCCAACCGCCACCAGGCAATATCGGCCTCATCTGATCCAATAAAGATGCCAGCCAGCAATCCATTGTTCTGCAATCGG
Source organism: Spirochaetales bacterium (assembly GCA_022360655.1). Taxonomy (GTDB): domain Bacteria; phylum Spirochaetota; class Spirochaetia; order DSM-2461; family DSM-2461; genus UBA2779. The sequence continues at coordinate 14,454 of JAKSCK010000132.1, forward strand.
AACCGGCGATAAACCACAGAGGATGCGTTGACAATGATGCGACGATTCTGAACCAAGCGACCTTGAGAATCTAACACAAAAAGTCTGTAGGTTTGAGCATCCTCTGGACTTAAAAAAACATGACTCCCATCCACGACTGTTCCCAAGTATTCAGGAGGAACAGCCAAGGCCCCTTTACGGCTTTCTTCCACATAGTCCAAAACTAGAGGTTCACCATAGGTCATGGATTCCAAATCGAGAGTGTAGAGTCGGGATTCCGGCCAAAGAGCTTCATCTTCCTGGTTGTAGACATCAAGACGCAAATGCATGGACCAATTCACCGGATCAGGACGAACAGAATACACCGCAACCTGTTCCCCCTCATCGGTTCCTGGGAGCTGATCCTCTTGGATGCGAATGGTGGCAACAGGATGCCCCTCGGAATCAAACCAGTAACACATCCAAGATTCAGGAAGTCTGGAGGTCACCACAATCCCTCCATCCTCTCGCACATCCAAGGCACTCACATAGGGAAATGGTGATCCCCCAAGCCCCTCTCTCCCAAGGTGCCCCAGATAATTCCCATCCTTATCGAATCGCAGAACAACCCGATCATAGAAGGTGTTGTTCTCTTCATCTTCCACTCGACGCTCTTTTTCCACCCCATCCACAATGAGAACCCCCCCTTCAAAGGTGGAAATGAGTCCAGGTGTGCGGAAGGGCCATGAAGAGATTTGAGGAGCCCCTTCCCCGCTTTCACTCAAGGCAGGAGCAGGGTTTCGAAGAGGATCATACACATAGGTGAGTAAATCGCCAAAAGAGTTGAACACCATCACCTTCCCAGTGTCTCCTCCAGAGAGATAAATGAGTCCATCAGCCACTTGGAGATCGGCGGTACCAGCCATACGGAAATTTTCCCGGTAAAACCAATCCAACTCTCCAGGAAGAGTTCCTGGAGTCAAGGAAAAAAGGTCATGACGGCGAAGAGATCCCTTGGGACCAGAGCAGGCAAACAGGGCAAGAAAGAGCCCTCCGACGAGAAAAGAGAATATAACGCGTTGAAATCGCAGGAGATTAGTCAAAATGAATCCTTGGCGTACAAGCACTTGGCAAAGATCGTAGCGGTCTGAAGCTCTCACTGTCAACTTGACGACAGCTTGAGCACAGCGGTATCTTGGCTTCCATGAGCAAAGGACTTCTCGCCGCTCTTTTCGGCACTAAACACGAACGCGACATCAAAGATCTCATGCCCATCCTCCACGCCGTCAATGACAAGGAGTCCTGGGCCGTTTCTCTCACTGAAGAGGACTTTCCCCAGCAAACAGAAAAGCTGAAGGCCCGTCTCTCCCAAGGAGAAAGCACGGACGATATCCTTCCGGAAGCCTTTGCCTTGGCTCGGGAAGCCGCACGGCGAACCTTAGGAGAGCGCCCCTACGATGTGCAAATCCTTGGGGCGATTGTGTTGCATCAAGGAAAAATCACGGAAATGAAGACCGGGGAAGGAAAAACCTTGGCCAGTATTTCCGCAGCCTATTTGAATAGCCTCACAGGCAAAGGGGTGCATGTCATCACGGTGAATGACTACCTGGCGGAACGGGATGCCAATTGGATGCGTCCAGTCTTTGCCTTCCTGGGTGTCAGTGTGGGCTGCATTCTCTCCCGCATGGATCCGGAACAGCGCCGAAGTGAGTACGCCAAAGACATCACCTACGGAACCAACAATGAATTTGGTTTTGATTATCTTCGGGACAACATGAAATGGGATAATTCCCGAAAATCTCAACGTCCTCACCACTATGCCATCATAGATGAGATTGACTCCATCCTGATTGATGAGGCACGAACACCGCTCATCATTTCGGGTCCTGTGGAAGAAGATGTCTCCAAATACATCCTTTGCGACAAACTGGTTCAAAAGCTTGGTGAATGTGAAAAAGATCCTGCAACAGGTGACTACCCCCCCGATGACCCCATTCTGGGAACCCAGGCCAAGGGGGACTACAAGCTGGATGAGAAGGGCAAACGGGTCATGTTCACCAATGAAGGAATGAACAGCATTGAGTCCATTCTTCAGAAGCAGGGAGTTCTTCAAGAGGGCAGTCTCTTTGATGAAGAAAACTTTGAATTCATTCACTACTTCACCCAGGCTCTGAAAGCCCGTCAGCTCTTTAAACTGGACAAGGATTATGTGGTTCAGGAAGGTCAGGTTCAGATTGTTGATGAGTTCACAGGACGGATTCTTCATGGACGACGGTATTCGGATGGCCTTCACCAGGCCATAGAAGCCAAGGAAAAACTTCGTCCAGCCCGAAAGAATCGCACCCTGGCCACCATCACCTTCCAGAACTATTTCCGCATGTATGACAAGCTATCGGGAATGACAGGTACTGCGGATACCGAGGCAAAAGAATTCTCCAAGATTTACAGCATGGATGTGGTGGTCATCCCCACCAATCGTCCTGTGAATCGTGTGGATGATGATGACATCATCTTCCTCAATGAAGACTATAAATTCACGGCAATCTGTGAAGAGATAGCTGAGGTCCATGCCAAGGGACAACCTGTTCTTGTGGGCACAGTGAGTGTTGAGAAATCGGAAAAACTTTCCAAATACCTCACAAAGAAAGGTGTGCGTCACGAAATTCTCAACGCCAAGAACCACCATCGAGAAGCAGTGATTATTGCCGAAGCCGGAGCCAAGGGAGCGGTGACCATTGCCACCAACATGGCTGGCCGTGGTACAGACATCAAGCTGGGAGGAAATCCCGAATCCCGGGCCCGTCGCCGTGTGGGAACAGAAGCCACAGAAGAGGAATTCCAAAAAGCCTATGGGGAAGAATACACCAAATGGATTCCTCAAAATGAAGAAGTCAAGGAACTCGGGGGGCTCTATGTTTTGGGAACAGAACGCCATGAATCCCGACGCATTGATAACCAGCTCCGTGGACGTTCCGGTCGTCAAGGCGATCCTGGCTATTCCCGCTTTTATATTTCATTAGACGACGATTTGATGCGCCTCTTTGGTGGAGAAAACTTCCGTTCCGCCATGGCTCGATTGGGAATGGCCGGCGGAGAACCCATCTACCATCCCCTCATCAACCGCTCCTTGGAAAAAGCGCAGCGGCGGGTGGAAGATCGGAACTACGAGATACGCAAACATCTTCTGGAATATGACGATGTGGTGAGCAAGCAGCGGACCGCCATCTATGCCATCCGGGATGAGATTCTCAGTGGAGCCAAACTCCGTGAAAAGATTCTGGAGACTGGCCGGCAGATTCTGGATGTGCTGGTGGATGATTACCGGCAGGACTGCAAAGAGGATGAAGAAGCCGCCATTTCCCGATTGGGCGAACGCTTAATGCAGAATTTCCTCTACCAGGGGCAAGACAACAAGATTGCCCAGGGCATTGCTCCTGAAAAGGCTCGAGAGTACTTGGAATCCTATTTGGTCAAAGACCTGGATGAAAAGGCCTCCTTGGCTGGAGAGGATCAACTGGAAATGTTCATTCGCTACGAATACCTACGCCAGGTTGATCAGCGATGGCAGGAACATTTGGAAGAACTCACGGCCTTGGGTGAATCGGTCCGTCTGCGAAGTTATGCCCAAAAGAACCCACTCGTCGAGTACAAGAACGAAGGGTTTGAGCTCTTTGATACAATGCTGGATGACTTGCGCATTGACCTTGCTCGCCGGGTCTTCAAAGTTCGGATTCGAAGACGCGATGAACGAACCAGTCGGGAAGCGTCCCCTTCCATGGCCTCCCATTCATCACTCTCTGCTCTATCCCGAGATCCTCAAGCGGCCATTCGTTCAGGAGAACGGCGGGAAGCGGCGCCTCAGCAAATGCAGGTGACTCGCCACAGCCCCAAAGTGGGCCGAAATGACCCCTGTCCCTGTGGAAGTGGTAAAAAATATAAGAACTGCTGTGGTTAAGATCTTTTGAATTGAAATCGACCCCGGCATTCGCCGGGGTTGTTCGTAACCCAATAGATCAATCCAGGTAATCCAAGGGATCAACAGGTGTTTGTCCCTGAAGCAAAACAAAACGTAGTCGAGGGCTTCGTGCTCCACCACTGGAACCTGAGAGTCCCAAAGCCTCTCCTAATTTCAAACTGTCGTTGGGAGCCACGTCCACCCGGCCAAGATGAGCGTAAAGAGTCCGCCATCCTCCAGAATGCGAAAGCATCACATAGTAGCCATAGAAGGGATGATGCCCTGTTTTGATCACCCGTCCCTCTTTGGCAGCCACCACATCCGTTCCAAGGCTCACATCAAAGTCTACCCCATCGGAATCGAATGGGATTCCGGTAACACCATCTTTGCCTGGTCCAAAACCTGTGAGGATACGACCTGCAACAGGATACGAAAAATCCTTTTGGACTGGCGGCACAGCTCCTCCCCGACCAGTCACAAACACATCTGGAGATCCCGGGATACGCCGAACCTGACTCACATCCAAACCCAGACGTTGCGCCAAATCGTCCGGATATTCCCCCGATGCAAGGATTTGTCGTGAGCCATCCCTATAGGGAATGAGAAGAGTTTGCCCTACTTCTAAAGCCGAACCTTCGAGACGATTCAAACTCACAACAGTGGCAGGGGAAAGATCATACTGAAGCGCTATTCGTGCCAAAGAATCCCCTTTTTCCACCACGTGAGTTGAAAAAATCAATTCTGGTGTACCCGAAAGAAGGGGCATTTCAAGAGAGGCCTTCATCACTGGGATTTGGGGTTGTTCTTCCTCATCCATAAGAATTTGAGGATTCAAGGAAGGGATTCTCAATGCGAGTGAATCGAATGCCCCAACACTCACCAAGAAAAGGGCCAGCACCGTGGCAAGAAAGGGGGGAAGGAATTGTGTTTGAGAACGATGGACCAAAGTTCTTGTCTCTTGAGGATGAGAGTTCCATTGCTCATGCCGTAAAAATGAGGTGGATGATGTTGAAGGAATCTTCGGATGAGGAAGAGGCAAGGGTTCACGGCGAGAGAGAGGCGGAGCCGTTTGGATCTGCTCCACCTCTGGTACCCCCATGGTGAGGGGGGTAAATCCCTCCCGTGCATTGTATAAGCAATCAGCCACTCAAACTCCCTCCTAACCCCATATCGACAAAACATCGGTGCCGTATTACCCTTTGCTCAACATGTTATCTCGACGGGGAACATTGATTCTCATCATTGCCTTTTCAGCCCTCGCCGTGACGCTTCTGAGTCAGCAGTTTATGTTGGTTCGAATTCGAGAGAATTCCATGGCACCTACCCTGCATGACGGTCAGTGGGTTTTGGTGAGACGAGGAGCAAATCGTGTGAGTTCTGGAGATGTGGCTGTTTTTATTTGTCCTCTCGATGGTGATATGTCCATTAAACGTTGCATCTTAGAAGAACAGGATGCCGTTCGAGTGGAACATGGCTGGCTTAAAACATCTTGGGGAGATTGGTTTCTGACAGACGAACAATGGAATGCATTACTCCAAACGCAGCCACGAGAGGGAATTTACATGGTTGGAGACAATCAATTCTCCTCCCTGGATAGTCGAACCTATGGTCCGGTTTCTCGAGAGAGAGTTCTTGGACGTGTGATTCTTCTCAACAAGGATTCTATCCATGGCTGAGCATCAACAGCGGATGCGCATCATCACCATGATATCCTTGGCTGCAGCCCTCCTTATTCTGGGGCGTTATGCCGTTCTGATGCTCTCACCGAATCGAGAAAATCCAGATCCGCCCCCCTCTCCGGCACGAACAGAACGTGGTTCCATCGTGGATAGAAATGGAAGACTCGTGGCCATGCAAACCCGGTTGTGGTCGGTCACGGCTTGGCTTCCTGATGTGGAAGACACAGCCGTCACAGCCAGTCTGCTGGCTCCATTGATTGATGAAGATGCGGATGAACTCTCCCGCAAAATGACCAATGCCAGGTCTCGATTTCTCTATGTAAAACGCCAGATTCCACCTTCTCAATCGGATGCTGTGAAGCGGCTGATCAGCGAAGGGAAGCTCCCTGGCATTGGTCTTCAAGAGGAACTTGGCCGCCATTATCCCATGAAAGAATTGGGTGCCTCAGTTGTGGGCTATGTGGGAACAGACAATGTGGGTTTGGCTGGTATTGAATATGCTTTTGACCGGGAACTCTCTCCCCAGGGCATCGTGACTGGAGATAGCATTCTCCGTGGGAACACGGTCCACCTGACCTTGGACATGGATACCCAATACCTTGTGGATCGAATTGCTCAGGAGGCCTGGGAAGAACACCAGCCTGATTCACTCATGGTGTTGGTGATGGATGCCACCAATGGAGCTCTACGATCCTGGACTTCTCTTCCCCAATTTGATCCAAATACATTTGGGAGCTTCAGCGGTGAGGAGCGAATGAATCGCCCCTTGGTTGAGGCCTATGAACCTGGTTCTGTTTTTAAAATTTTCTCTTGGTCTGCCCTTCTGGATGCAGGTGTGGTACAACCTGAAGAGCGTTTTGACACCACTGGTGGCTATGCTCCAGAAATTTTCCAAAAGTATGACATTGCTCCCATCACAGACCTGGGAGCCTATGGGACATTGGATGTCACAGGTGCACTTGTACGTTCAAGTAATGTGGCCGTGGCCATGGCAACGGAGCGTCGGGACAAGAATGCCTTCTACAGTGATTTAAAAAACTTTGGCTTTGGAGTTCCTACAGGTATTCCACTGACTGGGGAATCCAATGGGATTCTTTATGCTCCATCTCGA
>JAKSCK010000179.1 GCA_022360655.1 Spirochaetales bacterium
TACCGTCCACAGACCAATGGGAAGGTAGAGCGTTTTTGGGGGACGGTTCAAGAGGACCTGCTAGCGGATATGGTTTTTTCTTCTTTGGAAGCTTTCCAGGGAGAACTGGAGCAATATATCCTCTACTACCATGAGCTTAGAGGACATCAGGGCTTAGAGGGAGAGCCAGCAGAACAGTTTAACAAAAACTGTCATCGAATTACTTGACTTGCACACCTTAGCAAGGCTGCAATATTGTCCAACTAATGGGTACCACCTCACAGTGATACGGCCCTGCTCTTCCTGCAGGAGTTCAGTGAGAAAATCTAGGAGCAGGTCTTTGTTAGGTTCTTGGCCAAAAATCTTTTTAAATCCAAAGTCAGTGAAGAGATTAATATATTTTTCAGCAGTAGGCATATTATTACATTTAGGCTTTTGCGCTACCTTTTACCCTCGCCTACTACGGGGTATCATCTTATAAAGTTCTACAAAACTATGTGATTAATAAAAAAGGTTTGACACAAGTTACGCTCTCCTATTATCCTAACTCAGTTCTAAGGGTGTCAGCTGAGCCTCATAAACCGCTCTCGTGGTATCGGTAATCTTAAACCGATCATCTATTCTATAGCCTATCACCCAAACAATCTCACCCCCAGCAACCACCACATATACGCGCTCTTTTAGAGGCATGGGCACCTTTAAGTCCACCAAAAAGTCACTCAGTTTTTTGCGTGCTTGCATGCCTAGCGGATAGAAGAAGTCTCCTGGTTGCCACTTTCTGATGGTTAAAGGAAACGTTAGTCGTGCTAAGTCCAAAGCAGCCACCCTGCTATCAGGTATAAGCGTATACTGCGCTCGCGGTATAACAGTCATCTGTAGCCTATAATCCTGCGTTTCCAATGTCTTGGTAGAGGAGGTAGTGATGGTATGAATGGTTTGACTTGACCGAGTACGGGGTGTGATGATCCACTCCGACCGATCTACATAGAGTTGATAACTAGGTGAGTAAAGCATTTTGCCACTCTGGGAGTTATGGCTAAGTAAGCCTTTGAGCTGTAAAAAATTAAAACCAAAAGGCTTGAGTAGCCCCCATACTACCACAGGTGCCCAAGTCTTATCCCTAACCGCTTGAATAGCTATATAATAGTTTCCTCCACGCTGATGGAGTATTTGCTTTCGAATAGCTGCTAAATGCTCATTAAACACGGCCTCTACCTGGCCCAGCCGCTCCATAGTAAGCCTGCCCGTAGCCTCTAGATTAGGATTAATCGTCTTCAGTAAGGGCATCACCTTATTTCTAATGAGGTTCCTTGAGTAGCTATTCTGGGTGTTAGACTCATCTTCTCGCCAAGCGAGCTTCTCTGTTTGCGCATATTGTAGTAGCATGGCTTTGTCAGCAAAAAGCAA
>JAKSCK010000111.1 GCA_022360655.1 Spirochaetales bacterium
TCTGTGGTGAAGAATCAGCAGGAAGCCGGGGGACGCCTGGGTTATGTGGTTGTGTTCATCATTGTGGGCTCCGTCCTGGCCCTGGCCATACTGACATCGCTGGGAATGTCAGGAAGTCAGGGGAAACTGGAACGCAAGAAGTTCTTTGTCCGACGAAAGTTTTTGCGATATTACGGCCTAGAAATCTTTTATGGGGCCCGTAAACAGGTTTTTCTTACTTTTGCTCCCTACCTACTCATCCTCCGCTATGGAGCCGATCCGGCGTATTTGGCCTCACTCCTCGGTGCCTGTGCCCTCATCAACATTGTGTTCACCCCCTTCATTGGCCGGGTCATTGATAAGCTGGGTTATCGGACAGTGATGATTGGAGACACCTGCATCCTCTTCTTTGTGTGCTTGGCCTATGGTTTTGCCCACCGATTCTTTGCCCCAGAAACCGCCTTTGTGGTGGTGAGTGTGGTGTTTATTCTGGACTGGATGATCTCTAATGCCAGCATGGCTTCCAGCGTGTATGTGGGACGCATCAGCGAGAATAAAGAGGAAATGGCCGCCACCCTCTCCACAGGGATTTCCATCAACCATGTGATTAGTGTGCTCATTGCCCTGGGGGGAGGCTATATTTGGCAATCCTTGGGAGTGGAGCTGCTTTTTGTTGTGGCTGCACTGATGGCGGTGGGCAACACACTTTTTGCCCTCACCATTCCCAAACTGGAGCCCTCTCCTTCCTGATCTTTTAGATCGACCCCTGAGGGCCCTCACCCTCAGGGGTGTTTTCCATCTCCCTTTTCTATTCGTGGTAGAATGTCTTATGACTCCTACACGAGAACAGGCCCTAGCTCTACTGGAAGAGCATAATGAATCGGAAAGTCTCAAACGTCATGCCCTAGCGGTGGAAGCCGTCATGCGCCATTTTGCCCTCAAATACGGTGAAGATCCGGAAAAATGGGGCATCATTGGCCTCATCCATGACTTGGATTATGACCGTTGGCCTCAGGAACACTGCGTGAAAACCAAGGAACTCTTGGAACAGGCCCAGTGGCCGGAGGATTGGATTCGTGCGGTGATGGCCCATGGATGGGGGATTGTGACGGATGTGGAACCTCTTCATGTGATGGAAAAGGTGCTCTATGCCACGGATGAGCTCACTGGACTCATCACCGCTACCGCCCTGATGCGTCCTTCCAAGAGTTTGATGGATTTGGAAGCCAAATCTGTGAAGAAAAAGTGGAAAGACAAGCGCTTCTCAGCTGGTGTGGACCGGGATGTGATTGACAGAGGTGCGGCCATGTTGGGATTGGAACGTGGGGAACTCATCACCGAAACCATTTTGGGAATGCGAACGGTGGCCGGCGCCCTTCTGTTAGATGGGGAGGCTTAACCCACCTTCCAGGCCCCCAAAATTTCCCCCCACCACACCCGGTGCAAATCCCCATCGGGATAGTGGGTGGTGGCCACATTGCGGTCTAATGTGGTTTCTTTGATGTCATTCACATGGAGGCGGCGGCATTCGTAATGGATGGGGCATTCCGCCACATAGGGAATATCAATGGTGATGCCCGGTTCTTTGGAGATTCCAGCTCCGGCCCATTTATCCCCATCCCGCCCTGAGTGGGAGCCGCACCAAGCCACTGCTTTGGCCATTGCGGAATCCCCGGCTTCAGGAATGCTCACAGAAAAGTCGCCATTTTCTTCCAGTAATCCAAAGGAATATCGGGAGGGTCTCACGAGAACGGAGAACACAGGCTTTCCCCAAATCACACCCACATTGCCCCAACCTATGGTGATGGGGTTTCCTTCTTTTCCACAAGTGAGCAAAAGCCCTGGACGTTTCATCTGTTGCATCACTTGGGGGAGAGACTCAAAAGGATCAATGGCAACACGGGACATGGGCTCCTCCTTGCTCTGTGCCGGTTCCCCATCCTAACTTCTCTAGAGGCCTTGGGCCAGAGGAAATGCTTCTGCCTCTTATCCCAATGGACAGAGAAAAGTAGACTGGGGGCATGGAATCACTCTACAACCCTTGCCAGCTTTGCCCCAGAGAATGCGGTGTGAACCGTCTTGAGGGGGAGCGTGGTTACTGTGGTGAAACAGCCCAATTGCGCTTAGCTACAGCCGGATTGCATTTTGGAGAAGAGCCTCCTTTGGCCCGTCAGGGAGGGAGCGGCACTTTGTTCATCACCGGCTGTGCCATGGGATGCCCCTTTTGTCAAAACCATCAGATCAGCCGGGGTGGGCGGGGACGAGTGGTGGAAGAAGAGGAGCTGGTTCGCATTGCTCAGGAGTTGGCCAAAGCAGGAGCGCAAAATCTGAATCTGGTGACCCCCTCTCATGCTGCTCCTGCTCTAGGGACCTTTCTTGTTCCCATGAAGGCGGCCACATCCCTTCCTGTGGCATGGAATTCCTCTGGATATGAATCTCTTGAGGCCCTTGAGTCTGTGGCTCCCTCCGTGAATATCTGGCTTCCTGATTTGAAAACTCTGAATGATGAGACAGCCCAGCGCTGTTATGGGGCTCCTGATTATCCTGAGGCGGCTCGTCGGGCTGTGGAATGGATGGTGAATCAGGGAGAGCCGTTGGTGAATGACCAGGGTTCCATGATTCAGGGCACCATGATCCGGCATTTGGTGCTGCCAGGAGAGCTGGCCTCCACTCGTGGAGTATTGGAATGGTTTGCTCAAAATTTGGAGGGACGGGCCTGGCTTTCCCTTATGACTCAATACACGCCAGTGTGCATCCCTGGAGAGGGGAGAGTCATTCCTCAACGGCAGGTGAATGAAGAGGAATATGCGCAAATCCTGGAATGGCTGGATGAATTGGGGATTGATGATGGGTATGTCCAGGATTTGGTGCCAGGTGATGAGTGGCTCCCTGATTTCAACCGCACCGATCCGTTTGGATCCGAATTGTCTCAAATCATTTGGCGCTGGGAAGAGGGATTCATCACCCCGTCTGGGAGGACGGGGTCGATTTAGAACAGGCTGTTGAGGGCTTTAGGGGGCAATGATGGTTCCCACAAAGTCCTTGCCATCCAATATGGATTGAAGATTCTCTAGATTCTGACCTGCAGCGGCCACCACGGTGAGCTTGGCTTGGGCGGCCCGGGCTGTGGCCACAGGATCAAAGGGAACATTGGCACCGGGTTTCCATTCCTCACCAGCCATGGATTTGTATTCTTCCCAGGTGAGGTGATCGAGAGGTTTGGCCTCTGGATTTGTGCGGGGATCGGAGTCATAGACTTTGGCAATGTTGGAGAGCATCAGAATCTTATCCGCCCCAAATCGTTCTGCTAAAACCACCGCATCGTAATCAGTGGAGAAACCCGGCTTCCACCCCGCTGCCATCAGGACGCGTCCTGTGAATTCAAAGGGAGCAGAGGGGTTGGTCACCACAGGGTCGGGACAGAGGGGCCCCAGGAGAGCACGCATCAATTCGGCATTGAGGCGTGTGGCCATCACTCCCACCCAATCCAGGGATTCGGGTGCAGTTTGAGGAGCCAACTCCCGAACGGCACCTTGATAGGCCCGAGCCGCTCCACCACCGCCCACCACCATGATGGCTTTACGGTTTTCATTGGCATCCAACCATTCCTGGAGAAAGGGAATAAACTGACCAAGAAATTTAGTATCGGGTCCGTCAGGAGCCACAATGGAACCACCAAAATCAAATACCGTTACATCGTTTTGCGCACTCATGGCTGAGAGGTCTCCTTCTTTGAATCCCCCAAAAACGTTCTTCTCAATCACCAGGATTTATCGCAACAATTGAGCTGGGAAATTCGGCATATATTCATGGAGAAGGTGATGAGGCCTTCCCGTCTAAAATCTTTCATGATGCTGTTTTGAAAGATTTGTAAAATCATAGCTTGCCCAAGAGTTCTTGAACAGCTTCGTTCCCCTCAGATGGAGCTTCACTCTTGATGGCAAGGGCCGATGACGGTTACTATGGCGCCAGAGGTTGCAGCCCTTGAAGCGTACCGATTTTACCCGAATCGCCCTATCCTTGGCTCTCTTGGCTTTTTCCGTTTTTGGACTTGGTGCCCAAGAAACAGCTAAGCGTTATTTTTCTCGTGTTTCTGAACGCTATGTGTCGATTGAAGACTACACAGCAGAACTCACCATCACTCGTGGTCAGGGTGAGGATGCCGTTCAACAGAAGGCTCAAGTTTGGCACAAGTCACCCAATCTTCTCCGCTTAGAATTCTCCAATCCTCAGGATATGGAAATGGTGGTGGATGGTGAGTTGCTTCAGGTGTGGATTCCTGAGTTGAAGGTTGCGTTTTCTCAACCTTTGCGCAAAGGATCACAGGGAAATCTCGCTTCTGTGGCCAGTGCTGGCGGCCTGACCATGATTGATAAGTACTACGATGTTTCCTATGACCCCGTGCCAGATTTAGTTCCTCTTCAAACTGGTTCCTCCGAACAGGTGGTGAAGATGAAGGCGGAATGGAAATCCACTACGGAGGGATTTCGCCGTTTAGAACTGAGCATTGACCAGGATTTGTTGATTCGCCGAGTCACTGGGTACACCACCACCAATGAGGTGATTACCTTTGATTTTGAGAACACAGAATTGAATCGAGGGATTCCTGATGCACGGTTTGTTTTTGCTGATCACCCTGATGGGAATGTCATTGAGAATTTCTTGTTTGATCCGGAGGACTAGGTGAAATCGCTGGGCGACACGCTACGATCCGCACGGGAAGAGCGGGGCATTTCCATGGACCAAGCGGTTCATGAAACCAATATTTCTCGAAACTACCTGGAGGCCTTGGAGGGAGAACTCTTTGATGAGTTTCCGGCAGAAGCCTATTTGGTTGGTTTCCTCAAAAACTATGCCGATTTCCTTGGGTTGGATGCCGACAAAATGGTGGGCCAATTCAAGAATTATAAATTGAGTGAAGAACCCACTCCCATTGCTGAACTGGTGGGACCTCCCAAAGGGGCTGCTGTGAAAAAAGCCCTGCCTTGGGTGCTTTTGGTGGTGGCATTAGGTACTGGCGCGGTTTTTGGTTTTCCCCGGGTGATGGATGCGGTGTCTCAATGGCGAGCACAGCGCCCTCAAGTGGAGGATCAGGATGTTGAGGCGGATGCTCCCACAGAAGTGGAAGAACCCACAACTCGAGTCATCCAACCCGTACCTCCTTCCTGGGAAGGAGAGGTTCAACCGGGAGATACGCTGATTCTTGGAGAGGGAGAAAATACCATTTCCTTCCTTGTTTCCGCTGGAGATGGTGTGTTACGACTCACAGCCCCAGATACAGAACCCTTGCGTTTTCTTCTTGGGGAAAGTGCCATTGTTCCAGGCATTGCTGGAGCACCCGCTTGGTCTTTGATGCTCAAGGACTTTGGTCTCCCTGGAGGAGGCGGAGTCTTAGAGGTTAAAGTTGTGGGGGCAGACCCGGCTGAGCAAGAATTCTCAGCGGAGAATCTTCCCACATCAGCTCCCAGTGGTGAAGTTCAGCGAAAACGTGAGGTTCAGCGGGTGCTGAATGCCTCTACGCCCGATCGGTACACTCTTGATGTGGCGTTCCGGGATTATTGTTTATTCCGCTACCAAGTGGATGGACAAGAGCCTCGTGAGGCGTATTACGGCGCAGGAGAAAATCTGCGCCTTGAAGCCAATCGCTTGGTAACCATTTGGGTTTCTAATGCTGGTTCGGCTTATGCCAAGGTGGGGGGGAAAGAACTCAATCTTGGTCAACGCGGTGAAGTTTCTGTACGCCGCCTCCGGTGGATTCTGGATGAAGCCACTGGATCTTATGATCTCACACTCATCCCTCTCTACTAATTCTCTTTATACCCGTTCTCTTGAGAACGGGTCCTCTCAGGATGAGTGTTGAAACACGCATTGGAGTTGTGAATGTCCCAGAATGATCACCGGGCGGAGGCCCGGACTTTTTATGTTGAGAACCTTGGTTGTTCAAAAAACCAAGTGGATGCAGAGGTGATGATTGCCTCTTTGAAGCAAGATGGGTGGACCTATGTGCCTGAGGATCCAGATTCAGCTCAACTCATCATTGTGAATACCTGCGGCTTTATTCAAACGGCTCAGGAAGAGGCCATCAACACTCTTTTGCGGGCAAAAGCCGAGTATCCAGGTAAGAAAGTGGTGGCTGCAGGATGCTTGGCCCAACGCTGGTCAAAAGAGCTTCCAGATCTGATTCCAGAATTGGACGGTGTTTTTGGAAACCGTGCTCCTCAACGGGTGCGTGAAGTGGCTCAGGCTGCTTTGGATGGAGATAAACCGGTCTTTGTTCCAGAAGGCCATGAACTCGGGGCCAATCGCAAGGATTTCTTTGGTTATGACCGTTCTGTCTTTGTGAAGATTGCTGATGGTTGCAACCATAATTGTCGTTACTGTGCCATTCCTCTGATTAAGGGTCCTCTTGTGAGTCGTCCAAGTTCTGATGTGGAAGCGGAAGTGGCCTCCTTATTGAAACAGGGCGTTTTTGAGATGAACTTTGTGGCCCAGGATCTTGCGGCTTTTGGATTGGATAGAGGAGAGCGTCATGGCGATGGTTTGATTCGTCTTCTTTCGTCCATTCTGGAAAGCCGGGATGCCCAGGAGAAATTCTGGATTCGTTTGTTGTATCTCCATCCAGATGATTTTCCCAAGGGTCTCTTGGAGTTGATGGCCTCAGATTCTCGTATCTTACCCTACCTGGATATTCCATTTCAGCATGCCGCGGTTCCTGTTCTTCGTAAGATGGGACGCAGTGGGGATGCCCATCAATATGCTGATCTTGTGGAGCAAATTCGAGGAACCCTTCCCGATGCTGTGGTTCGTTCCACCTTCTTGGTGGGGCATCCAGGAGAAGGGAGACGGGAGTATCAAGAACTCTTGAAATTCCAAGAAAGGGCTCAGCTTGACTGGTTGGGAGTTTTTGCCTGGTCACGTGAAGAAGGAACAGCGGCCGCTAAAGACAAAGGGGCTTTCGCTGCACGTCTTTCTGCACCAAGAGCTTTGAAGCGCAAGGCGGAAATTGAAATGATTCAGCGGCCCATCACCGAATCCCGATTGGATTCTTGGGTGGGACGCGAGACCGACATCATCATTGAAGAGCCTGTAGAAGGGGAAGAGATGGCCTTGGGACGAATGATCATTCATGCCCCTGAGGTGGATGGAAACGTGGTGGTGCATGCCCCTGGATTGGTGACTGGAGATGTGGTTCGTTCAACCATCACAGGACGAGCTGGTATTGATCTCCAAGCAGAGCCCCTGCGATGAGTGAGGCCCCTTGGCTTTCTGGGTTAAATGAAAAGCAGAAAGAGGCGGTCATTCACGGTGCTGATCCACTGCTCATCCTGGCTGGAGCTGGTTCTGGAAAAACCCGGGTGGTCACCTCTCGGATTGCCTGGATGGTGGCAGAAAAGGGATTTGATGCCCCATCCATTCTTGCCGTCACCTTCACCAACCGCGCCGCCGCTGAAATGCGAGAGCGTGTCACGGCTCTTCATCCCAGAGCAGAAGGGGCCATGATTCGCACCTTTCATTCCTTTGGAGCCTGGCTCTTGCGGCGGAATGCCTCAGCCATTGGGCTTTCTCCGAACTTTTCCATTTATGATGATGATGACCAAGTGTCACTTCTGGCCCAGGTGCTTGAGGGCGTTCCAAGAAAAGAATTGCGACTTTGGGCGCATCGGATTTCCCGGGCCAAAGATGAAGGATTGGGTCCTGAAGATGATCTTTCCTCCTTTTCCCATGATCCAAGTTTCCCAGAAGTGTATCAGGCCTATGAGAAGCGGCTTCGAGACATTGGAAATGCGGATTTTGGTGACCTCATTCGCCTGCCCCTCCTGCTCTTACGTCAGCGTCCAGAGATAAAAAAGCGTATCCAACAGCGGTTTAAGGCTGTGTTGGTGGATGAGTATCAAGACACCAATGTGGCCCAATACCTTCTTTTAAAAGAACTGGTTGGCCCAGAAACATGGGTGGGAGTGGTTGGTGATGATGACCAGTCCATCTACCGTTTTCGAGGAGCGGAAGTGGAGAACATACTCACCTTCCCAGATTCCTTCAAAGGCACTCAGGTGGTGAAATTGGAGCAAAATTATCGCTCCACAGGTTGCATCCTGGACATTGCCTCTGCCGTGGTTTCCCATAATACCGGCCGTCTGGGGAAAACACTTTGGACCGATGGCGCTGCTGGGGAAAAGGCCGTGGTGGCCTATTTGGACAATCATGATGATGAAGCCCAATGGTGCGCCAATTTGGTGGATGCGGATGGTGACTTTGGGAACACGGCCATTCTCTACCGTACCAATGCCCAATCACGAGCCTTTGAAACCCATTTTCGTAAGCGAGACATTCCCTATCGCATTGTTGGTACCGTCAGTTTCTATCAGCGTGAAGAGGTGAAGGATGTTCTGGCCTATCTGTGCTTCCTTTCCAATCCCAAAGATGAGATTGCCTTCCGACGAATTGCCAACAAGCCTGCACGTGGTTTAGGAAAGACCAGTTTAGAACGCCTTTCTGTTTTTGCTCTACGCGATTTTCAAGGAGATTTTCTTGCATCATGCCGGGAGAATCTTTTGAAGGGGAGGGCGGCCAAGGCCACCACCTTCCTTGCCGAGCTTTCAGACCGCTATCAGAATGCTGAATTTGAGCATTTGGGATTCCTTGTACAGGATCTTGTGGAGGAATCTGGTTTGCTTTCTCATTATCGAGAAGTGGATCGAGTGGAGAACACCAAACGCACTGAAAACCTGGAAGAATTGGTGACAGCGGCTTCCGAATATCCGTCTTCTCCCCAAGGACTGGCGGCCTTCTTGGAATTGGTTGAGCTTGATCAGGCTGTGCTTGAAGAGGAAGAAGAGGATGAAAATCGTGTCACGCTCATCACCATGCATAACACGAAAGGATTGGAGTTTGACCGGGTCATCATCACGGGATTGGAAGATGGACTCTTTCCCCGTGGAGAAGATGCCAGCGATGAAGAGGAGCTTGAGGAAGAGCGACGTCTTTTCTATGTAGCCATCACCCGAGCGCGGAAAACTTTGGCCTTCACAAGCTGCAGACGCCGCATGATTTGGGGACGTTATCGGGATAGTCTTCCCTCCCTTTTTCTCAAAGAACTTCCAGAAGATTCTGTGCGAGTGGAAGGGGCTCCCACATCTCGCTTTTCTTCAAACGACCCCTGGAGGCCAGGGGTTCGACTGTATCATGAAGAGTATGGAGTGGGTGTTGTGCAGAAACGGTTGAGCAATGGAGGGAGTCATCCAGCCATTCTTGTGCAGTTTGAGTCTGGACGATCCGCCACTCTTCTCCCTGAATTTTCCTCCCATCAAATGGAAATGCTGGGCAGTGTTGAAAACGATTGGTCATGAGGTAAGAACACCATGTATCCCACAAATGAAGAACGTGCACGAATCCTGCGCCTTCCTACTCTTTCACGAGCCCGGGGCTGTCATCTTTATGGACTGGATCAATCTCGTTGGACCGATTGTTGGCGGGATGGCGGCCGTGCCCTTTTAGGCCATCGACCAGCAGGAGTCTCTCTTCGGATGAAGAACGAAATGGATCGAGGACTATTTTCAGCCTATCCTCATCCATGGGAACACCGGCTCACGCGAGCCCTTTTGAAACTCTTTCCTGGATATTCTCAGGTGCGATTTTTCCGGAATTGGGAGCGGGCTCAAAAGGCCTTGTTGCTCTCTGATCGTCCTCTTGATCCTTGCTTTCTTCCCCAAGATTCCCCAGAGGTCGATGGTGTTCTCTTTGGACGGCCTCTTCTTCCTCACCATCCTCAGGCATCTCGTCTGATTCCCATTCTTCCCATGCCAGGATGGGATGGTCCGGTTCCTGTGCTGTTTTCACAAAATCAGATCAATCTGGAATCAGATCCCATATCCCCTGTGGCTGCCGCTGGTTTGACTCGGGCATGTGGTGCGCTTGAAACTCTTGCCAAGAAGCGTGAAGCAAAGTTTCCGATTTGGCCTCATGACGCCGATATATGGGATGTGAGAGGACCATACATGATGTTTCTTGGAACAGAAAATCAATACAATGCTCTCTTTGAAACCATGTTTCAGCGCAACGTGCTTCTTGCGCCATCAAGTCGATTTCCATCGATTTTGCCAGAAACGCTGCCACGTAAGGATGCTGAGCCCCTCTTTGGAACAGGAGCCACAGAATGAATGATCGTGAGGTGTTCCCCCTTCTCATTCGATTAATCTGTACCTTTATTGCGGCATTTCCAGCCGTGGCTCTATGGTCTCGAACGCGTAGTGCCTCGTGGATTTTTGTGGTTCTTGGGGCTCTCTTGGCGTTTGTTGATGCCCTTTATGCTGTTTTAGTTGCCGTGGGCTTTGTCACTTATTCTCTTCCCATCCTCACCAATTTCCCTTTGTTGGAGTCCGTTCTTGCCGGGGGACCATTTCTTTTCCTTGCTCTGGGCTTTTTCTTCTATCTTGGGCAGAACCGTCGGTATTGACGAAAAAGGCTGTTTCAGCGATGATATGTCGCCCACTTTACCCCAGGGTGTGTCTCAATCCAACCTATGAGACCTACCCTAGCGGAATCGCCGTCCCCATTCTGTTTTAGCCTACGGAACGGGCGGAAGATTTCGGGCGTGTCGCGGAGGTGCGGATCTCCAAAACCGCCATAGCTCAATTTGAGGCGAACAGTATGAAGACGATTTACGTTAAACCCGAAGATGCAGACCGCAAGTGGTTTGTCATCGATGCGGCCGGCAAGCCCATGGGACGCGTGGCTGTGAAGGCTGCTTCCGTCGCCCGTGGTAAGCACAAGCCCTGTTATGTTCCCTTCCACGAAGTGGGAGACTATGTGATCATTGTGAATGCCGACAAGGCCATCCTGACCGGCAACAAAAAACAAGGCAAATTGTATTACCGCCATTCCGGTTACCTCGGCGGATTGACCGTTGAAAACTACGAGAAACTTGTGACTCGCAAACCCACTGCTCCCATGGAAAAGGCCGTGCGCGGCATGCTTCCCCGGGGCCCTCTGGGCAACAAGCTTTACCGGAATGTTAAGATCTATGCTGGTGCCGACCATCCCCATGATGCGCAGCAGCCCGAAGCCCTCGATCTCTAGGAGACTGACATGATTAAGATTCTGTCCAACGGCACAGGCCGTCGCAAAACCTCCGTCGCCCGGGTGTACATTCGGGAAGGCGCCCCTGGAATTAAAGTGAATGGACGCAGCTTGGAAGAGTACTTCCCCATTGCTTCCCTTCGTGAACTCATCAAACAGCCCTTGGCCGTTACGGCCAATGAAGAAAAGCTGAGCATCCTTGTGAACGTCCGTGGTGGCGGAATCAATGGACAGGCTGGTGCCATCCGTCATGGTATTGCACGGGCCTTGGTTGAGCTTGATGAAACCAACCGCCCCTCCCTCAAGGCCAATGGATATCTCACTCGAGATGCTCGTATGGTTGAGCGGAAGAAGTATGGTCAGCCTGGAGCACGGAAAAAGTTCCAATTCTCCAAGCGCTAGAATCCAAGAGATTCGAAATCAGGGAGCCGACGGGAGCGCACTATGCGTGCGCCTCGAAAACGGCTCCCTTTTTTCATTGGATGCGAATCATCCTTTGGCCTCTCGCCTTGAAGTGGGAATGTCTCTTGAAGACGAGGAGTTGGATTCCCTCCAAATGGCTGATGAACTCCGGCGCTGTCGGCAACGAGCCATTGATCTTCTTGCTAGGCGGGAACACTGCCGAAAAGAACTTCATTTAAAACTCCGTAAACGTGGATTTTCCCAACCGGCCATTCATGATTCTCTTGATGCTCTTGTCGTCCGAGGATGGCTTGATGACGCGCGATTTGCCGAATCATGGACACACTCACGGCTTCGTTCACGTCCAGAGGGTGCCACAAAACTGTGCGCCGCTTTGGTGGCAAAAGGTGTCTCTGCTCCTGTGGCTCGAGAGGCTGTTCATGAAGTTCTTGAACAGCGTGGAGATGAAGATGGAATGGAGAGCTTGAGACGGGCCTGGGAAAAGCTTTCTCGAAGATCTTCTATGACAGATGAAAAGTTGAAGGCAGCTCTCATCCGCCGTGGTTTTTCTCCTGGCAGGGTGGTGCACTTTCTACGAGAGCACCAAGACGAGGTTGAGGAATGACTCAGGGATATCATGTGAGTGGCCGTGTTCAAGGTGTGGGTTTTCGTTGGTTTACTGCCGCAAGAGCCCGTTCCTTAAGAATTGTTGGATGGGTTCGAAACACTTCAGATGGTGGTGTTGAACTCTGTGCCTCTGGAAATGCGGACAGTTTAGAAACTTTTGAGGAGTACCTTCATGAAGGTCCTCCTGGTGCCCGTGTGCAGTATGTAGAGAAGGTGATGCTTTCTTTGAGGGGCTTTGAAAGTTCCTTTGAAATCACATATTGAACAAATCTTGCGGATGATGCACGCAGGAAAAAGCTTGAACGATGGGCCATTTCTGGTTTATTCTCGGATAACTTGCGGGGGATTAGCTCAGTTGGCTAGAGCGGTTGGTTCGCAATCAACAGGTCAGGGGTTCGAATCCCCTATCTTCCATAGTCGCCGAAAGGCGACTTCTTTTTTTGCTTCATCTTGCTGTTTCTCTTGTGAAGTTCTGTCTTTGCATCCTTCTCACCACTCTTCTGGCTACCCTCCCAGCCTGGAAATCGCTATTCTTGCCTCATGTCTGAGCTACTCGCCCCCGGTGGTCAATTTGCCTCTGCATTTCGTGCTTTTGAGAATGGAGCGGATGCGGTTTATCTTGGTCTTTCTCAGTTTTCAGCGCGGAAGGGGGCGGTGAATTTCTCCTTAGAAGATTTGAGGCGTTTACGTGGTGCCTTTCCTGAGAAATCTCTGCATCTTGCCCTGAATACTCTTGTTTCAGAGGCCCAGTTGGCCCAAGCAGCCTCTCTTCTTCTCAGAGCTGTCGACGCTGGCATTGACGCCTTAATTGTGCAAGATGCGGGCATTGCTGATATGGCAAAAGAAATGGTTCCTCATCTTCCTCTTCATGCATCCACGCAAATGGCCATCCATGATGTGTTTGGGGCTAAGGATGCGTATGATCGGGGTTTTTCCCGGGTTGTTCTTGCACGAGAATGCTCCTTGATTGAAATACGAAAAATACGGGAAGCCCTCCCTTCCCTTGAGCTGGAAGTTTTTGTTCATGGTGCCATGTGTTTTGGTTTTTCTGGTCTTTGTCAGGCCTCTCAGGCCCTCTTGGGGCGCTCTGCAAATCGGGGAGGTTGCGGTCAAATTTGTCGAACCTGGTTTGAGAATGCCCAAGGTGAGAAGGCCTACACATTCTCACAGAATGACCTGGAAGCCGCTCATCATATTTTAGAGCTCCAGTCTCTGGGGGTGGAGTCCTTCAAAATTGAAGGACGGATGAAAAGTCCGGAATATACAGGAACCGTATGCCAGTATTACCGCTCCTTGCTTGATGGGCAGAGTCTTCCAAGCACCAAAGATCTTGGTGAGGAAGCGGCTCTCCGCTTTTCCAGGAATCAAAGTTTGGGATGGTTTCCAGGAAAAGGGAAAACGAAGAATCTCATCAATCCACAATATCCAGGGGCCACAGGTGTCAAGGCTGCCACCGTTCTCTCCTCAGAAGGGGGGTGGACTCGAATCCACGCCACACGCCCTCTTCTTTCCAGAGATGGTTTGCTATGGTTCCAAGAGGGAGCTCTTCTTGAGCCTCATCGGAATCCCGTTGTTTTCCGAGAAAAGAAACGGCATGAATTAAAAGCGGGAGAGAAGGCATGGATTCGACTGGATACGGAACCTGAACCAGGGACTGTGTTGCATCTGTTATCCAAGAGTGATGGGAAATGGCCTGAGGTGAATGCTTCCTCTTATCCCCTCTATAAAACGCCTCTTCCCTTGATTCTTTCCATGAAAGATCATGCACTCACCATCACCGCTAAGAAAGGCTCATTCTGTTATACGCAAGTCCATGGTGCTTCTTGGGAACCAGCCCAACAAATTGGAGGCTTTCATCGTGCAGCACAAAAAGCTTTTTCATCAGCAGGTCCCTTGCCCTATCAGCCTCAACTTGCTGTGGAAATCTCTGTTAATGAGCCTGAGCCCTTCATTCCTCCAAAGCAGCTGAAGAAGTTCCGCCAAGAATTCTTTGAACGCTTTCAACAGGCTTACGAAGAATGGACTCATCAGCAGATTGAGGCCTACATCAAGGACTGCCAAACCATGTTTGCTTCCCATTCCTCATCCCCATGGAAGGGATATGCACGTGATCATTTTATTCGTGCGGAGTGGGAGGGCCTTCCATTCCCTCTATCACTTCAGAGCCTTGTTCCCCAGGATTTGCCTCTGGTTGAGGGGATGCGGATGCTTCCTCTGCCCCCCGTAAATTTCTGGTCTCTCCATACCGTGGTGGATGAACATCCATGGTTGAGGGAGATTCAGCGAATTCTTCAGGACTCTTCTGAACCGCTGGCCATAGGATTGAACAATCCCTCCCATCTCTTTCTGGCGCAGCAACTCATCCTTTTGGATCTCCCTCAAAAGTTTGTGTTCTTTTTGGACTATGGACTCTATGTGGTGAATTCTGCGGCCTGGAAGGCCTACAAAAAGAGACTCCCTCAACTTCAGTTCTTTGTGCGTTGTCGTGAGGCTCAGGCCGATGGTTGGCCTCCCCACCATGATGTTTCAGTGGATATGAGCCCTCAATTTCCATTGCCACTTTTCATTGCACGAACCTGTCCCTTGCGTCATCACAGCTTGCCTGGAATGGGTTCGGGAGAAGGTTGTCCCGCAGATTGTGGCGGGAATTATGAGGCTCATTTGAGCCAAAATGGACAGGAATATCGCATCATCACACGCCAATGTCTCACCTATGTTCTTTCTTCATCTCAAAGCTCGAGCAGTAGGGACGAGAATGTACGGTGAAGTCACGCCGAGGCTAAAGTCCTCAATTGGCATTTGTTGATTCATGAATCCCATACGGTAATGGTTTAACACAACCTTAGATGCACTTGTTCATGGTTATTGCATGGTTTGCTGGATGTCTAAAAGACAGCTCAATAATAAATTATTTTTAGAACAGCGATAAATCATTGTGGATTACCAATGTTTTATGGAAAATCCTCTTTGTTGATGAGTTTTATACTTGACCAAACAGGTCTGAATACTTAACTTGCTCTCACCTTGTAGATAAATAGGATTCATTCTTTGTAAGAATCCTTTTCCAAGATGAGGAGATCAACATGAAACGCCGAACAAAGCTTGTGATTTATGCTGCTGTGGCTCTGGTTTTTATTGGAGTCCTTCTGGCCATTTCTTCCCCCAGACGCCCCAATTTGGATGGCCAAAGTGGCGCCAGTAAACGGGGAGCATATAAAAAATCTGCCGTTGTGGTGGGAATGAGTGGAGGATACAAACCCTATACCTTCCTCAATGAGGATGGAGATTTGGTGGGTTTTGAGGTGGATCTCTGGAACAAGATTGGCGAAAAGATTGAAAAGCCTGTTGAGTTCCAAACCGCGGCCTTCAGTGGACTCTTTGGAATGTTGGATTCGGGGAAGATTGATACCATTGCCAATCAAATCACCATCACACCCGAACGATTGCTAAAATATCAATTTTCTCGTCCCTATGTGTATTACGGTGCTCAACTGGTGGTGAGAGAGGCTGATGAAAGCATTACTGGTCTTTCAGACCTTGTTGGCAAACGTGTTGGAGTGAGTTTGGGATCCAACTATGAATCCATGGTGAGAGAAGCAGATCCTGAGGGAAAAATCGATGTGGTGACCTATGAGGACTATCAAGGATCGCTTCAAGATGTGGCCCTAGGACGCCTTGATGCTGTTCTCAATGATCGACTCGCCGCTCTCACCACCATTAGCGAATCTGGTCTTGCCCTCAAATTTGGCGGAGAACCGGTGCAATGGCTTTCCAATGCCTATCCCTTTGTTGAGGGGAATGCAGAACTGGCCGTTCTTGTGGATGAGGCCTTGGAGGAGTTAGAAGCCTCCGGTGAGCTAGAAGAGATTTCCCTCCAATGGTTTGGAGCCGACATCACCAGCCGCTAAGGAGCACGTGAATGGGGTCTTTTGATCTGACCGTTTTTCTTCGAGCCTTTCGAACCATTATGCGGGGATTGCCGGTAACAGCCTTGGCGGCCGTTGCGGCAATGGCAGCCGCCTTGGTGCTGGGTACTTTGATTGCCCTGGTACGACGCTCTCCCCAGGCTGTTGGAAAAAGGCTCCTCACAGCCTATGTTTCGTTTTTTCGGGGAACACCCCTGATGGTGCAGCTGTTTCTGTTCTATTTTGGACTGCCTCAGCTTTTTCCGGCACTTTCAACAATCGGACCCCTTGGGGCTTCCATTCTGGTGATGAGTTTGAATGGAAGTGCCTATGTCTCCGAGGCCGTGCGTTCCTCGCTGGCCTCTGTGGATCCGGTGCAAATGGAAGCCGCGCTTTCTGTGGGCATGGGAAAATCTCAAGCCATGGCTCGAATTGTGCTTCCTCAAGCCTTTCGTATTGCCGTTCCACCCCTTGGAAATACCTTCATTGGTTTGATTCAAGGAACGGCCCTCACCTTCATGCTTGGGCTTCGGGATGTGATGGGGATGGCCAAAATGGGAGCCGCAGCCAGTTACCGCTTTTTTGAGTTCTATCTTGCTGTTGGATTGGTGTACTGGCTCCTCGCGGCCGGAGCCACTTGGTTCAATCGTCGTTTAGAAATGCGGCTCAGTTTAGGGCATGGAGGCCACGATGGTGCTTGAAATGAAGGGCCTGGTGAAGAACTTTGGGAATCATCGGGTTCTGGATGGAGTGGATTTGCACCTGAAGGAAGGGGAGGTAGTGGCCCTCATTGGCCCCTCGGGATCTGGCAAATCCACCATGCTCCGCTGCTTGGATTTTTTAGAGCAGGCCAACCAAGGATTCTTGGAGATTGATGACATTGCCCTGGACATGTCCCAAGCCACAGAACGAGAGGCCTTAGCGGTTCGACGAAAACTCAGCATGGTGTTTCAGCATTACGGCTTGTTTGCTAACCGAACTGTTCTGGGAAATGTCACGGAAGGACTCTTGGCACAAAAGACACTGAGCCGAGAAGAGGCAGAAGAACGAGGCCGCCAGCTTCTGGCCCGGGTTGGCCTGGCTGGGAGAGAAGAGAGTTATCCCAACCAGCTTTCTGGAGGCCAAAAACAACGGGTGGGCATTGCCCGAGCATTGGCTCTTGAACCCAAAGCTGTTCTTTTGGATGAACCCACCTCAGCGTTGGATCCGGAATGGGTGGGAGAAGTGCTTCAGGTGATTCGCTCCCTGGCTTCTGAAAAACGCAGCATGGTGATTGTCACCCATGAAATAGCCTTTGCCCGAGAAATTGCGAATCGAGTTCTGTTCTTGGATGAGGGAAAGATTGCTGCTCAAGGCTCTCCAGAAGAATTGCTTGAGAATCCCAAGCATCCCCGGCTTCAGGCTTTTTTAACCGGAATGTTGGGTGGTGTTTCGGATCGGGGATGAACATCGAAGAGGGATAGAAGGGGCCCGCAGGGGACCCGCAAAGCGGGTCCGAAGCAAGAGCGGAGCCCCGCATAGCCCGACCCCGGCCGCCCAGGGCGGACGGGGACTTCGCCAAAACTAAAAATCAAAGTTCTCTGGATCGGGTCCAAAGCGTTCGTGGGCTAAATCGGCAATGCGTTTCTCATCTCCTGCGTCAAAGACAATGTTTGGAACCGCCAGGTTGGCGGCAATGCGTTCGGGTGAAGAGGATTTGGCCAGGGCGATGAGTCCGCGGTTGACCTGCCACGCAATGGCTAATTGAGCCACGGTGCAGCCATGTTTTTGGGCCATTTCTGCAAACAGAGGCATGGTGAAGATGCGGCCTTGCATCAGGGGACCCCAAGATTCCACATGAATGCCATGGGTATGGCAGAAATTCACCAGTTCATCCTGAGGCCAAAGGGGATGAAGCTCCACCTGATTCACCATGGGCCGCAGATGGGCCGCTTTAAATAACTCTTCTAACTGACGAATGGTGTAGTTGCACACACCAATGGCCTTGGCGCGGCCTTCGGTGTAAAGCTGCTCTAACACATTCCAACAGGCTGTGCTGTGCTTCTTGGGCCAATGGATGAGGTAGAGGTCAAGATAATCGGTACCCAGGTCTGAAAGGG
Source organism: Spirochaetales bacterium (assembly GCA_022360655.1). GTDB lineage: Bacteria > Spirochaetota > Spirochaetia > DSM-2461 > DSM-2461 > UBA2779. The sequence goes on from JAKSCK010000111.1 coordinate 18,089, forward strand.
TTTGCTCAAAGGCCTCTAAGGCCAGTTCTGGCGTGTCTCGGTCATTCCACAATTTGCTGGTGATGAAGAGTTCTTCTCGGGGAACGCCAGATTCTGCAATGCCCTGTCCCACGGCTTTTTCATTTCCGTAGATGGCGGCACAGTCAATATGGCGATATCCGGTCTGAATAGCGGCCTTCACAGCGGTTGTTGTGACCTCTCCATCAGGAATTTGAAAAGTTCCAAAACCCAAAATAGGAATGGCGTAGCCGTTGGATAAGGTGAGGGTCTTCTGCATGTTCTTCTCCTTGGGAAGTCTGCAATCCAAGCTCCCCTGGGGGATGAAACCAGTTTAATCAGGGGAGGGCTCTTCTGCCAGGGCGTGGATGAAGCAGGAATCATCCAGGGAAAAATGAGAATGGTTCTTTTGCCCCATTGCGCCATTCGAACATCTTTAGGCCCGTTGTTGCCCATCGTGAAAGGGGATGTGAAGGGCTCCTTAGTCCCGTTTTTTATGGCGAATCCCCATCTTCTGTGGACGAACGGTCACATCCACCACCACGCCGTCACTTCTGAGGGCGGTTTTCACCAGATTGGCCACATCCTGAGGAGAGAGGGCCGTGTCGGGCTTGTCATCCGGCTCAAAACTCAGATTCTCATAGAAATTGGTGCGCACCATTCCGGGATTAATCACAGTGACTCGAATCCCCATTCGACGCACTTCTTCAAAGAGGGTGAGGGAGAATTCTCTCAGGCCGGCCTTGGTGGCTGTGAAGGCCGAAGAGTAAGCCGTATGGCGTGTGGCTTCAATGGAGGCCACATGGAGGATGTGCCCTCCTGTTTTCTTCAAATGGGGAAGCAGGCTTTGGGTGAGAAGAATAGGGGCCGTAAGATTCACATCAATGAGATGGCGAATCTCCTCATGACCAATGGATTCCAAGGGTTGGAAGAGGCCCACCCCCGCGCAGGTGATGAGGGCATGGACAGGATGGTTGGCGGCAAAGTTCTCCACTTCATGACGCAGTTGGGGAAAATGCTCCATACGCGTGGAGATGGGCACAGGAATGTATCCCTCATCTTCCAGCATGCTCACAATACTTCTCCCAATTCCTCCACTGCTCCCTGTGACGAAGGCATACCGAGGCTCATTCATCTTTGCCAGCTCCTCTCTTCTCCCCAATACGTGGGCACTTTGTTGGACTTTAATGAATGAGGGATGACGAATCGAGGTTTTGAGAAACTTTGGTGTTTTTGGGCGAATGGAACCGCCTCCTGCGGTTCCACCGGGCTCTCCGGGGCTCCGGCATGCGCCTTTGGCCAAGAGCTCAAGGCTCTTGGCGCCCTTTGGGCCCCCTCCCATCCCTTTCGCATTGATGGGATTGAGAGAAGAACTCTTCTTAAATCAATGCAAATCTATTTCAGAAAAGAATTTATACATCGCTCTAAGAGGAAAGTGAATGAAGTCTCTTCATATTCTAGGCTTTGAAAAGTGTGGTTTTTTGAAATAGCGTCTGGAAAAGGATTTAAATCAGAGAATTCGTATGTATAGTATAATATATGGGCACTCGGACACTTCGGTATGTTGAGATTTTTTCTTTCCGCCAGCGGCTTTCTTTGTATTCCATTGCCTTGGCGGGAACGGTTTTCCTCACCTTCTATAACCAATTGGTTTGCCCCTTTTTGGACAGTCGGCCCTTTTATGAGGAATTTATAAATCTGCTCCTCATCTTTGTTTTCCAAGCTGTGCTTCGGGAAATCATGATGCGCACCACGGATGCAGGCTGGGGAGTGGGATCCCTTGGGAAGCGATTTTATCGCCTCACGGTGATTTCATGGCTCATCTCTGGTCTGGTGGCCATGATTTACCATGAGTTGTATTACAACAACATTTTTCCAGACCAGGTCACCTTTCTCAAACCCTGGCCCAGTGATTATCCCTGGCATAGTCATCTCAAAGTGCTCAGTGGATACTGGTTCTTGGGAGCTGGTCTTTTGTCGCAATTAGAGCTGTCCTTTGCCGAACGTTACATCCGCTCTTACGTGTCTGAACATCCGGAAGATGGTTTTCGATTTAGCGATAAGATTGCCACACGCATTACCTGGGGAAATTTCACCTATGCTTTTGTTCCGTCCATTGCTGTGTTGGTGATGGTGGTACGTTATGCCATCCAGGACATGATTATTCCTGTGGGAGTCACCCTAGAAATTGCCTACATTGGCGTGATTTTTGTGGCTACAGCCATATGGGCGGCTCTGCTTTATGGACGGATGCTTCGAGAAGACACCTCCCATATTGTGGAAGCAGTGCGAAAGGTTGGTACGGGCGATTTTCAAGTGAAGCTCCTTCCCACTCGGCAGGACGAATTGGGACGTGTGGCCTCAGGCATTAATGAAATGGCAGAAGGACTGGCGCAACGAGAGCGGATTCGAGAGTCCTTTGGGCATTTTGTTTCCCCGGAAATTGCCGAACAGTTTGTGAACCAGTACACCGAAGGCAAGGACATGCGAGGCTATGGGGATCGGAAAACCGTGGCTGTGCTCATGTGTGATATTCGCAATTTTTCTGGGATTTCCGAATCGATGGATCCCTCTGAAGTGGCCAAAATGCTGAACACCTATTTTGACCACATGGTGAAGGCCATTGAGTCTCATGGCGGTATGGTGGATAAGTTTATTGGTGATGCGGTGATGGCTGTGTTTGGTTTGCTCAATGACTGTGAAAACAGCGCCAAAGAAGCCGTGGAGGCCGCCATTGCCATGCGGGAAGCCCTTGTGGCAGCCAATGCGGAGAACCGTGAACAGGGATTACCGGAGATAGAGAATGGTATTGGCATTCATTATGGCGAGGTGATTGCTTCCTATTTAGGAAGTTCGAGTCGGTTGGAGTTCACCGTCATTGGTTCTACGGTGAATACGGCTGCCCGTTTGGAAGCCCTGGCAAAGGCACCCAATCCTCCTTTGATGTTCAGTGAAGATGTGGCCATTCGAGTGAAGAGTAGCTACACCGTCTTTGGAGGAAACAGTGTGAAGCTCAAAGGGGTGGGGGATCACAAAGTCTATTCCATCAAAGAGGTGAGCCGTTCTCAATAATTCCATGTTTAAAGAATTTCATTGCGTCCTCTTTCCTTAATATGATAAAAAAAGAGCGATATCTTGTGTTTCTATGTTCTTGTGGTTATTGCATACCGTCTTTCCGGTATTTTAAGGATTGAATAGTTGATGAATGAAAGTTTTTTCCTTGTTTTAGGTTCAGCCTTTGCCATTGGTGCTGTTCATACATTTTCCGGACCAGATCATTATCTTCCTTTCATTGCTCTGGCACGTAGTAGAGGATGGAATCGAACTCAAACCATGGGGATTACCTTGGTTTGTGGGCTTGCCCATATCCTTTCAGCCCTTGGGATTGGCCTAGTGGCAGCCTACGCCAGTAGCGTTCTAGAGCGCCTAGGGGTTATTGAGTCCATACGTGGAGATGTGGCCGCTTGGGCATTGGTTGCTTTTGGAGGAGTGTATGCCATCTGGGGATTGAAACACTCTTCGCAAGACCATTCCCATAAAAAACAGGGACTCGCATTCTGGACACTCTTCCTCATTTTTCTTTTTGGGCCTTGTGAACCTCTGATTCCACTGGTTCTTTATCCTGCGGCCCAATCTTCTCCTTTCCATATTCTTATGACTGTCATTGCATTTAGTCTTTCCACCCTGGTGGTGATGCTCTTTATGGTGAGTTTTTCTCACATACTTCTGGAACAGCTGGGGAAGAAGCCTTGGTTTCAATTTCTTCATCGTTATAGCCATGTTTTAGCAGGAACGATAATTGCATTCTGTGGAATGGGTATTCTCTTCTTAGGACTCTAGCAAGAGCATTCTCTCACTATATATAAGCCACAAGGAGATTCTCGTGGATACAATTCGTGTTATGGAAATCAAAAAAAGTGTTTTTGATGATAATGATCAACGAGCCGCTATGCTTCGGAACGAATTGCAGGAACAAGGTGTTTTTCTGCTCAATCTCATGTCTTCACCAGGTTCTGGAAAAACCACTTGTTTGGCCAAAACGGTGGAATCTCTTCATGGGAGCATGGGTATTGGTGTGATGGAGGCCGACATTGATTCGGATGTGGATGCTCGTACCATTGGGGAAGTGGGAGCCAAGGTTATCCAGCTCCATACCGGTGGGATGTGCCATCTTGATGCATCCATGACCCGACAGGGAGTGGAAGGTCTGGGAACCAAGGATTTGGATCTCATTGTTCTGGAGAACATTGGAAACCTCATCTGCCCGGCAGATTTTGATACTGGTGCATCCAAGAATGCCATGATTCTCAGTGTTCCTGAAGGGGATGATAAGCCTTTGAAATACCCTGGTATGTTTTCCATGGCAGATGTCCTCATCATCAGCAAAATGGATACCCTGGGAGTTTTTGACTTTGATCTTGATGCGGTGAAAGAGCGGGTGCGTGCATTGAATCCAAATATCAGCATTTTCCCTCTTTCAGCCAAGACAGGTGAAGGGATGGAGGCCTGGACGCAATGGCTCCAAAAGGAAGTGGCCGAATGGAAAAAAGGAGCCACTCATGCATGAGTTGGGCGTCGTGATGAACATCGTGGAAAATGTGGTAGATTTTGCCCAGGCCAACAATGTCACCCAGATTGAAACCCTGGTGCTACAAATTGGAGAGCTTTCCGCTGTGATTCCAGCCTATGTGGAATCCTGTTATCCAGCAGCAGTGGATGGCACGATGATGCAGGATACCAAACTGCAAATTGAGGTGCTCCCTGCCAATGCTCTCTGCCGGAGCTGTGAGGAAGTTTTTGGTTTAATGGCAGCCAATGGTGTCTGTCCACACTGCGGTGGAAAAGATTGTGAAACCATCAGTGGCAAAGAGCTCATGATTAAAGAGATTGTGGCCTGTTAAGGCTCACACCCCCTCCTCCTATTCCCCCCTGCATTGGAGGGAGCATGATGGAGGGGGAGCCTCAAGAGCTTGTTAGCTCTTGAGGTAAGATTGATCTACTTGCCACTGAAAGCGGCTTGCACAGCACGCACTGGTTTCTTGATGGCAATTTTTACCTGACGTTTTACCATGTTTTTCACAATGGCGGGACGCATATCAAACAGTTCTTTATTCACATCATCGTATTTCCGAACCAATGACACGGCATCAAACTTGCATTTTGAAACACACATTCCGCAACCAACACATTGGTACACATCCACTGTGGTGGCACCACAACCCAAGCATCGCTCTGTTTCAGCCTTCACTTGGTCGGCACTGAGCACGCCCCGTTCATCCGCAAAGCTCAATGGGGTGGTGTCCTTCTGATGTGCTGCGGTTTGACGGGGGAGTCGGTCATAGCCACCAAGGTCCAATTCAGCCTTGTCCAAGGGACGATAATCTCTATCCAACCGTCCGAGAACCAGGGAGTGACCATGCACCTGACGATGAATGGAGATGGCGGCCTCTTTTCCTTGAGCAATGGCATCAATGGCAAATTTAGGTCCAGTCAGTGCATCACCACCGGCAAAAACATCCGCCTCTGACGTTTGATAGGTTTTTTCATTGGCCTGAACGGTTCCATTGGGGTTGAGTTTGACATTGCTTTCGTTCAGGAGTGTGCCCCAGTCCATGGCTTGACCAACAGAAATGAGAACATGGGAAGCGGGAACCACCTCACTGGTGGTCTCATCAAAGACTGGAGCAAAGCGACCATTCTCATCAAAGACAGACAGACATTTGGCAAATTCCACACCCGTGGTTTTTCCATTCTCTACAAGAATCCTCTTTGGTCCCCATCCATTGTTGATGATGATGTTTTCTTCCAGAGCTTCTTCCACTTCTTCATCAAGAGCAGGCATTTCTTGGCGGCTTTCCAAGCAGCGCATCTCCACTGAGGTGGCACCCCATCGAACGGCGCTACGAGCCACATCAATGGCCACATTTCCACCACCAATCACCACTGTTGAACCTGTGAGTTTCTCTGCTGTTCCAAGATTCACATCTCGGATGAAATCCACACCAGTGATGACTCCTTCAGCATCCTCACCTTCAATATTGAGTTTGCGTCCTGCCTGGGCCCCAATGGCCAGATAGAATGCTTCAAATCCCTGGCTTCGGAGTTTGGCAATGGTGGTATCTTTACCAACTTCCACGCCAGTTTTGATTTCAACTCCCAGTTGCTGGAGGATGGCAATTTCGGCATTCACCACCTCTTTTTCCAGACGGAAGGAGGGGATTCCTAAGGTTAACATTCCCCCAGGAACATTCTGTTTTTCAAAGACGGTGACCTGATAGCCATCCACTGCTAAATAGTAAGCACAGGAAAGACCTGCAGGACCGGCTCCCACCACAGCAATTTTCTTACCGTAGTCATGGGCTTTGTTGGGAATAAAGCGATGATTACCATTCAGATCTTGTTCTGCAATGAACTTTTTGATGTCATCAATGGCAATGGGATCATCAATATCTCCTCGAGTACAAGAGGATTCACAGTAACGGGGACAAATCCGGCCACAGACAGCAGGGAAGGGATTCTCCTTTTTGATCAGTTCCAAGGCTTCTGTGTATCGGCCCTGAGCTGCCAGCTTAATGTAACCCTGAATTCCAATGTGAGCAGGACATTCGGCCTTACAGGGACTTGAACCTTCCTCAGTCACAACCCGTCGATTGGTACGATAGTCAGGATTCCACTTGTCTTCGCCCCATTCTGTATCACTGGGAAGAGGGCGCTTTGCAGGAAGATCCAGTTTGGGAACACCACA
>JAKSCK010000265.1 GCA_022360655.1 Spirochaetales bacterium
ATTCACATAACCCAGCATTCATTCACTATGGAAAAGCGAATCTGGTTCATTCTTGCTCTTGACTATCCTCCTACATCAGCACAGTGCATGATCAGATGAGCACCACCCAGCTATTTTGCAAACTTTTGTATAGTGTTGGGATAGATCGCAAATGAGGACAGAAGATGAGTGTTAAGACACTAATGTGTCGCAGATACTCTGCGTGCCATGTTCCAAGGTTGCTGAACAAGAGTCCTCTCCAACCTGTGTCACAGCAGCTGTCCCAGGTACCTTGGATCATGCCAAATGGGTGAAATGGTTCTTTGTGTTCATGTGTTGTTGTTGGCAGTGCAAGGAACACTGATTGGCCTCCACATCATTGGAAACTACATGCTGAGTTTGAAGATGGCGCAGAAATCGCTTTCACAGACCTAAGGCGGTTTAGACGCCTCAAGCTCGTTGACAGTCCCCCAAACTGTGAACCACTGCAGAGCCTTGGTTTTGACCCACTGTTGAACCTTCCAACCGTCTCAGAACTCTTTGACATGGTGCAGGGCTATAGTACCAAAATGAAGGCATTGCTCTTGGATCAGGTACAATTTTAATTTGTCTCTGACAGTCTGGATAAAGTCCTTGAGGATCTGTGCTTCGACCTGATACTTGAATGCTGAGTGTCCACATTATCGGCTACCAGATGCACCTCTAGGCACAGCATTGGCAGCCTGTGCTGGTGTTCTCTTGATTCTGTCACCGTTAGTTTTCAAGGTATAGCTTCCTGCTTTCCAGGTATTGATTAATGTTTCATTGTCATTGACAACACAACAACGTTTCTCAGCTGGAGTTGGAAACTCGGTTGCTGATGAAGTCCTTTACCAACCAAGAATTCATCCAGACCAGCCAGCCGGTGGCCTGTCACCTGCTCAAATCGTCGCTTTGTACGATGCCCTGAAATACGTGGTGAACACAACAGCTGATGCAGGAGCAAACTCTACAAAATTACCTAGGGACTGGTTGTTTCACTATCGCTGGAAGAAGGGCAAGACAGGTCAACTGTGAGGGGGCACAAGGTCGAGTATGTCAAGGTTAACGGTCGAACAACAGAATCTGTACCAGCCCTCCAGAAATCAACCATGAAGCAATGGTAGGTGATGCGAGAATGTGGACCTGGGAGTAACTTCAACCCCATCAGGGATGCACTTCTTGTTGTTGTTGTTGAGATTCAATTCCCATATAACCTTGGTACACTAGAGCATTTTTCAGCAACTGTAAGCAATATGGTGCCAATCTACATCATGGCAGACAAGTGTTTGCAACTCAAATTGGGTTCCATTATGCACCAGTGTGATTGGTTGAGGTGCAAATTCAGTGCATGATGTGCTTACAAGCTTGCTCAGCTGCCCAGTTGCTCTGGGTTGGTATCTGGATTAAAGCATTGACTGGGCCACACACTTTGCAGGAAATTGAAGGGAACACAAGGAGGACAGAAAGAAGCAGTCCAAAAGGACACAACTTCCAACGCATTGCATGGACAAAGCATCAAGTTGCAAAGCAGGCGATTTAAGGTGGCTCAAGAAGAGATACTGGGTGAGCAAGATACAGGTGTTGAAAGAAAAGAATAGGTCATGGAGACAACACAACCTAGTGCACCAACGGTTG